>NZ_CP053660.1:3764004-4391338 GCF_013177455.1 Nocardioides marmotae | reverse complement strand
AAGCCGTCATCCACAGGCCCGTAGGCTGGTCGAGGCGGGACCTCCCCGGGGCCTCCCGCCGGTTTGACCCCGGGATTCCGCAGCGCGTACCGTTGGCCGGTCCCCGGTATCGACCGGTGCCGCACGTCCACGGGAGCCATCCGACTCGCGTGGGTGGGCGGTGCCAGCCGAAAGGTGTCACGGATCTCGTGACGAGCACTGCCGATCCGCCCGGGGTCGATGCCCCTGAACCACCACCCGAAGGAAGAACCCGTGAGCAAGCGTACGTACCAGCCGAACAACCGTCGCCGCCACAAGGTGCACGGTTTCCGCCTGCGCATGCGCACCCGCGCCGGCCGCGCCATCCTCTCCTCGCGTCGCCGCAAGGGTCGCAAGAGCCTGGCCGTCTGACGGTCCGCCGCGCCGCCGCTCAGCTCGACCCCGCTGTGCTCCCACCGGCCCACCGGTTGGTCGACGCGGATTCGTTCCGTCTCGCCACCCGCGCCGGGGAGCGAGCGGGGTCGCGCACGCTGGTGGTCCACCTGTGGATCCCCGACGACGTCGACCGCCCGCCTCGTGTGGGCTTCGTCGTGAGCAAGGCGGTCGGTGACGCCGTCACCCGCAATCGCGTGAAGCGCCGTCTGCGACACCTCGCCCGGGAGCACGTCTCGTCGCTCCCGGGCTCTGCTGTGCTCGTGGTCCGTGCTCTCCCGGCCGCGGCCGAGGCGTCGTACGACGCCCTGGGCGAGGACCTGGCCCGCGGTCTCGCCCGGGTGCGCGGCCGTCTCGACGCGGGGCGTCCTGACCCGGTGCTTCCTCACCCGGTCTCGGGGTGAGAGCGGCATGAAGTACGTCCTGATCGCGCTCCTACGGGCCTACCGGGCGCTCATCAGCCCGCTCTACGGCCAGGTGTGCCGCTACCACCCCTCGTGCTCGGCGTACGCCCTCGAGGCGGTGACCCAGCACGGCAGCCTCCGCGGCAGCTGGCTCGCGGTGCGCCGGCTGGCCCGGTGCCACCCGTGGGCCGCCGGCGGCTACGACCCGGTCCCCCCTCGTCCCGCCCGTGCGCGCACGGGTACCCCGACCTCTCAGCAAGGAGCCTGATCGGTGGGCATCATCGGCGACATCTTCGGCTTCATCGCCACTCCCCTGTACTACGCCATCTCGGCGGTGCTGATCGCGTGGCACAAGCTGCTCTCCGCGATCGGGCTCGACCCGAACGGCGGCGCGGTCTGGATCCTCTCGATCGTCGGGCTGACGCTGGTGATCCGGGCGGCGCTGATCCCGCTGTTCGTCAAGCAGATCAAGTCCAGCCGGAACATGCAGCTCATCCAGCCCAAGGTCAAGGAGCTGCAGAAGAAGTACGGCCACGACCGGGAGCGTCTCGCCCAGGAGACGATGAAGCTCTACAAGGAGTCGGGCACCAACCCGTTCGCCTCGTGCCTGCCGATCCTGCTCCAGATGCCGATCTTCTTCACGCTGTTCCACCTGCTCAACGAGGCGGCGAAGGACGGCACCCCGCACGGCCTGCTGACCGAGGATCTCGCTCAGAACTTCGGCCAGTCCGAGCTGTTCGGCACCCTGCCGATCTCCAACACGTTCATCAACTCCGGCGGGCACGTCGGTGTGATGGTCCTCGCGGCCATCCTGGTCGTGGCGATGACGGCCACCACGTTCCTCACCCAGCGCCAGCTGATGAGCAAGAACATGCCGGCGGACGCCCTCAGCGGGCCGTACGCCCAGCAGCAGAAGCTGCTCCTGTACGTGCTGCCCGTCGTCTTCGCCGTCGGTGGCATCGCGTTCCCGATCGGCGTGCTGTTCTACTGGACCACCTCGAACCTGTGGACCATGGGCCAGCAGTTCTACGTGATCCGGAACAACCCTGCTCCGGGCACGCCGGCCTTCGCGGCCAAGCAGGAGCGGGACAAGGCGCGTGCGGAGCGCAAGGGTGGGACCGTGGAGACCACGGTCGTCGAGGCCGACCCCGAGCCGACCACCGAGCGCCGGCCCACGCAGCGCCAGCAGCCCCGCAAGCAGACCCGACAGCAACGCAGGTCCTCCGGTGGGCAGGGTCCCGCACGAGGCAAGACCGAAGGTGGGAAGCAGAAGTGAGCCAGGAGACGACCGAGCCGACCGAGCCGACCGAGGTGACCGAAGCCGCGGCCGAGGTCGCCGACGCGCCCGCCGCTGACGAGGCCCCTGCCCCCCTTTCGCGGGTGGAGCAGCTGGAGGCCGAGGGCGACATCGCCGCGGACTACCTCGAGGAGCTGCTCGACATCGCCGACCTCGACGGCGACCTGGACATCGACGTCGAGGGCGACCGCGCCGCCGTGTCGATCGTGGGCGCCGACCTGGCCCAGCTGGTGGGCCGCGACGGTGAGGTGCTGGACGCCCTGCAGGAGCTCACCCGCCTCGCGGTCTACCGCGAGACCGGCGAGCGCTCCCGCCTGATGCTGGACATCTCCGGCTTCCGCGCCCAGAAGCGCGAGCAGCTGGTCGCCCTCGCTGCCGAGACGGTCGCGCGGGTCAAGGAGTCCGGCGCGCCGGTCTCCCTCGACCCGATGTCGCCCTTCGAGCGCAAGGTCGTCCACGACGCCGTCGCCGCTGCGGGCCTGGTCTCGGAGTCCGAGGGCGTCGAGCCCCGGCGCCACGTCGTCGTCCTGCCCGAGTGAGGTCGGGTCCCCGGTCGTGACCGACGATGTTTCACGTGAAACCAGCACACCCTCCGTGCCGCCTGCGGCCCGGAGGGTGTTCGCTTCCGACCGCCTCCCCCTCGCCGAGCGGTACGCCGAGCTCCTCGCGACCGACGGCGTGGTGCGGGGCCTGATCGGACCGCGCGAGGCCCCGCGGCTCTGGGACCGACACGTGCTGAACTGCGCGGTCCTCGGCGAGTGGATCGACGAGGGCGTCGAGGTCTGTGACATCGGCTCCGGCGCCGGTCTCCCGGGGATCGTCCTGGCCATCGCGCGACCGGACCTGTGCGTGACCCTGGTCGAGCCGCTGCTCCGTCGGACCACCTTCCTCACCGAGGTGGTCGAGGAGCTCGGCCTGGACACGGTCACCGTCGTCCGCGGCCGCGCGGACTCCCTGCACGGTGAGCGCCGGTTCGACGTGGTGACCTCCCGCGCCGTCGCTCCTCTGGGCCGGCTCCTGGAGTGGTCCATGCCGCTGGTCGCGCCCGAGGGTGCGCTGGTGGCGATGAAGGGGTCCTCTGTCGTGGAGGAGATCGCCGAGGCGCGTCCGGTGCTGGAGGCGCTCGGCTGCGCGGAGCCGGTCATCCGTGAGCTGGGCACCGGTGTGCTGGAGGAGACGACGGGTGCCGTGCGAGTTTCCTGGGCCGATCCGGCGGCGGTATCTTGGCCCCCGGCCGCACGCTCCAACCGCGGCTCGGGTGCGCCGGCGGCGCGGTCAGCGAAGGCTCGCCGACGTGGTCGGCCGCGCCCCGCGCGGTAGCACGCAGGATCACCGGTCCGCAGAGTTATCCACCGATCCAGAGCCCCCGCTGAGCGTGACTGTCCACAGATTCACCTAGTTTCTCCACAGGAGCCGCAGTGCCGGACCAGCCCCATGTTTCACGTGAAACCAGCAGCACCGGTGGCTTCACCGTGCGGACGGCGGCGGACCTCGCGTCGTACTCCACGGGCTTCGAGGACGACCAGACGCCGCTTGCCAAGGCCGCCCAGCACAGCATCCTGGCTCGACAGGGTGCTCAGGGCCGGCCGGCGGTCCCCCGCCCCGCGGCCACCCGCATCTTCGTGGTCGCCAACCAGAAGGGCGGCGTCGGCAAGACCACCTCGACGGTGAACGTCGCCGCTGCGCTGGCGCAGCTCGGCCAGCGGGTGCTGGTCATCGACCTCGACCCCCAGGGCAACGCCTCGACCGCGCTCGGCATCGAGCACCGCCGCGGCACCCCGTCGACGTACGACGCGCTCGTCGACGGCGTCCCCCTCGAGGAGGTCGTCGCCGTGAGCGAGGACCTGCCGAACCTGTTCGTCGTGCCCGCGACGATCGACCTGGCGGGCGCGGAGATCGAGCTGGTCAGCGTGGTCGCCCGGGAGAACCGCCTGAAGAAGGCGATCACGGGTCATCCCCTGGTCGGGAGCGCTGAGGACATCGGTGAGGACCGGTTCGACTACGTGATCGTGGACTGCCCGCCCTCCCTGGGCCTGCTCACGCTGAACGCGCTGGTCGCCGGCGACGAGATGCTCATCCCGATCCAGGCGGAGTACTACGCGCTGGAGGGCCTGGGCCAGTTGCTCGAGACCGTCGAGATGGTCAAGGCGCACCTCAACCCGGGCCTGGACGTGTCCACGATCCTGATCACGATGTACGACGCCCGCACCCGGCTCGCCGCCGGCGTCGCGGAGGAGGTCCGGGAGCACTTCGGTCCGCAGGTGCTGCGCACCGCGATCCCCCGCTCGGTGCGGGTCTCCGAGGCGCCGTCCTACGGACAGACGGTGATGACCTACGACCCCGGCTCCCCCGGGGCCCTGAGCTACCTCGAGGCCGCACGGGAGATCGCGACCAAGGGCCGCGCCACCACCGGGGCGTCGGCATGACCGCCAAGCCGGCCGCCCGGCGCGGCCTCGGCCGCGGCCTCGGCTCGCTGATCCCCACCGGCCCGCCGCCTGCGGATCCCGCGGACAGCACCACGGAGGACGCCACGCAGGACAGCACGGACGGCGCCGGCGCCTCCGGTGCCGCCCGGGCCGGCGCCGCGCGCGCTGGTGACGCAGGAGCGTCCGGGGCCGTGAGCGTCGCGCCGTCGGTGGACGGCGAGCCACTGGCGCCGGTCGCCGGGGCGTACTTCGCCGAGATCCCGGTCGGGCAGGTCGTGCCCAACCGCGCCCAGCCGCGCCAGGTCTTCGACGAGGACGCGATGGCCGAGCTCGTGCACTCGATCCGCGAGGTCGGGCTGCTCCAGCCGGTCGTCGTGCGGCGCACGGGCCCGGAGGCCTACGAGCTGGTCATGGGCGAGCGCCGCTGGCGGGCCTCACGGGAGGCCGGTCTCGAGCGGATCCCCGCGATCGTGCGGGAGACCGACGACACGGACCTGCTCCGGGACGCGCTCCTGGAGAACCTGCACCGCTCCGACCTGAACCCGCTCGAGGAGGCCGCGGCCTACGCGCAGCTCCTGGAGGACTTCGGCTGCACCCACGAGGAGCTCGCCCAGCGCATCGGGCGTTCTCGTCCGCAGATCAGCAACACCCTGCGGCTGCTGAAGCTGAGCCCTGCGGTCCAGCGGCGGGTCGCCGCCGGCGTGCTCTCCGCGGGGCACGCCCGCTCCCTGCTCGCCGTGGACGACGCCGGCCTCCAGGACCGGCTCGCCCAGCGCGTCGTCGCGGAGGGCATCAGCGTTCGCGGCCTGGAGGAGATCGTCGCCGTCGGCGAGACGGGCTCGGCCAAGCGGCCTGCTCGCGCCTCGCGGGCGACCACCGCCGACGTGGACGACCTGGTGGACCGGCTGGCGGACCGCCTGGAGACGCGGGTCAAGATCGACGTGGGACGGACCAAGGGCAAGATCACCGTGGAGTTCGCCTCCGTCGAGGATCTCCGCCGGATCGCCGACATCATGGACCCCCGGAACCGCAACGACCGGGTGATCTAACGACTTGTCGCTTTGTCGACAAATCGCTTCAGCGCTGAATCCACGTCGCGATCGGCGCCGCGAGGGTGTGCCGGGGCCCCGGGTGCGCGGCTGAGCGCCACCACGCACCCGGGGGAGCGAGCCGGAGGCTCAGCCCTGGCGCTTGGCCGCGCGGCGTGCGGCGCGGTCCCGCTTCTCCTCGGCGTCGAGGCGCTCGGCCTCCTCGGGCGTCGGGGCGGAGCCGCCGAGACGCGCGGGCAGCCACCAGGAGCCCGGAGCCTGCTCCTCGGCCGGGTAGGCGGCGATGGTCTCGTCGAGCAGGCTCGTCAGGGCCGCTCGCAGCTCGGCGGTCTCCGCGACCGGGTCCACGCCGGTCGGGTGGAGCGGCTCCCCGACCCGGATGCCGATGGTGGTGCCGCGGGAGAAGTCCCGGGGGTGGTCCTTGGTGAAGATCCGCTGCGTGCCCCAGAGGGTCACGGGGAGGAGGGGGACGCCGGCGGCCGCGGCGATGCGCACCGCACCGGTCTTGAGCTCCTTGATCTCGAAGGACCGGGAGATCGTCGCCTCGGGGAAGATCCCGACGGCCTCACCGCCGCGCAGGTCCTCCACGGCGGCGTGGAAGGAGGCCAGGCCCTCGCCGCGGTCGACCGGGATGTGGCGCATGGAGCGCATCACCGGTCCGCCGACGGCGTGGTCGAAGACCTCCTTCTTGGCCATGAAGCGCACCAGGCGGCCCGATGGGTTCGCCGCGAGGCCGCCGTAGATGAAGTCCAGGTAGCCGATGTGGTTGAAGGCCAGCAGCACGCCGCCCTCACGCGGGACGTGCTCGGTGCCGCTCATCTGGAAGTGCTGTCCGAGGAGGCGGAACGCGGTCTTGGCCGTCCAGATGATCGGGGGGTAGCTGATGTCGCGCATGCGGTGAGCGTAGGACCCGCGCGGCGGCGTCCGCGCAGGGGTCGTCAGCGGCGCAGGGCGAGGAAGTCGGCGATCCGGCCGATCGCCTCCTCCAGCACGTCCACCGCGGGCAGGGTGACGAGCCGGAAGTGGTCGGGGTCGGGCCAGTTGAACCCGGTGCCGTGGGTGACCAGGAGCTTCTTGGCGCGCAGCAGCTCGATGACGAACTCCTCGTCGTCGGCGATCGGGTAGACCTCGGGGTCCAGCCGCGGGAAGCAGTACAGCGCGCCGCGGGGCTTGACGCTGGAGACCCCGGGGATCTCGTTGAGGAGGCGGTGGGCGAGCATCGCCTGCTCGTAGTAGCGGCCACCGGGGCCGATCAGCTCCTCGACCGACTGGTAGCCGCCGAGCGCGGTCTGGATCGCGTGCTGCGCCGGCACGTTCGCGCACATGCGCATGTTGGCGATGAGCGTCAGGCCCTCGATGAAGTCGGTGGCGAGCTCCTTGGGGCCCGAGATCATCACCCAGCCGGCGCGGTAGCCGCAGACGCGGTAGGCCTTGGAGAGACCGCTGAAGGTCAGGCAGAGCACGTCGCTGCCGGCGTACGTCGCCGCGTGGTGGTGGACGGCGTCCTCGAAGAGGATCTTCTCGTAGATCTCGTCGGCCATCACCACGAGGTCGTGGCGACGCGCGATGTCGATGAGCCCCTTGACCGTCTCCTCGCTGTAGACGGCGCCGGTGGGGTTGTTGGGGTTGATGATCACCAGGGCGTGGGTGTTCTCGGTGATCTTGGCCTCGATGTCGGCGAGGTCGGGGTTCCAGTCGTCGTCCTCGTCGCAGCGGTAGTGCACCGCGGTCCCGCCGGCCAGGGTGACCGCGCCGGTCCACAGGGGGTAGTCCGGGGCGGGGACGAGGATCTCGTTGCCGTCGTCGACGAAGGCCTGGAGCACCATCGAGATGAGCTCGGAGACGCCGTTGCCGATGAAGACGTCGTCGACGCGGACGTCGCGCAGACCGCGGGACTGGTAGTAGTTCATCACCGCCGTGCGGGCCTCGTAGATGCCGCGGGAGTCGGCGTACCCCTGGGAGTCGGGGAGGTGGTGCACCATGTCGGCGATGATCGCCTCGGGCGCCTCGAAGCCGAACGGCGCGGTGTTGCCGATGTTCAGCTTGAGGATCCGGTGGCCCTCGCTCTCGAGGCGCTGGGCCTCGACCAGGATCGGACCACGGACGTCGTAGCGGACGTTGCGGAGCTTGCGGCTCTGGCGGATCTGGCGCACGGCGCCCATCCTGGCAGGCACGTGCCTAGCATGGTCGACCAGGAGGTGCCCCCCGTGTCACGCAAGGTCGTCCGGCTCACCCTCGACCACCTCGAGGCGCTGCCCGGTCCGTGCCGGGACTGCCTGTTCTGGGAGCTGGACCCGGTCACCCGACGCCGGGTCGACGACGCGCCGGCCGAGAAGCGCGCCTGGCTCTCGGAGGTGCTGCGCGAGTGGGGCTCCTGCGGCCAGGTGGTCCTCGTCGACGGCGAGCCCGTCGGCCACGTCCTCTACGTGCCGCCCGCCTACGCGCCCGGGGCGGCCGGCATCCCCACGGCCCCGGTCAGCGCCGACGCGGTGCTGCTGACGTCGCTGCACGTCGACCCGCGCCACACCGGCGGCGGGCTGGGCCGGATGCTCGTCCAGGGCATGGCCCGCGACCTGGTGCTCCGCGGCGGCATCCGCGCGGTCGAGGCGTTCGGGACGACCCTGCCGCACGCGGTCGCGCCGTGCCTGGTGCCGACGGGGTTCCTCTCCGCCGTGGGCTTCGGGACCCAGCGCAGCCACCTGACCAACCCGCGCATGCGGATGGAGCTGCGCTCGGCGCTGACCTGGAAGGACGAGGTCGAGGCGGCCTTGGAGCGGCTGCTCGGCGCGGTCCGCCCGGCCCCGAAAGCGGTACGGCCCCCGACCTCGTCCCGAGGGACGGTGTCGAGGGCCGCGAGGACCGGGCCGGTCAGGCGCTGATGAACTCCGAGAGCTCGTTGAGCAGCGTCGCCTTCGGGCGGGCGCCGACGATCGTCTTGACGACCTCGCCGCCCTGGTAGACGTTGATCGTCGGGATGCCGGTGACCCGGTAGGACGACGGGGTGACCGGGTTCTCGTCGACGTTCATCTTCAAGAAGGTGATCTTGTCGCCGTGCGAGCCGGCGATCTCGTCGAGGATCGGGGCGACCTGGCGGCACGGGCCGCACCACTCCGCCCAGAAGTCCACGAGGACGGGCTTGTCGGACTTGAGGACCTGCGCCTCGAACTCGGCGTCGGTCACGGCTGCGATGTTGCCCACGTGAGGGTTCCTTCCCTGGAGTGCGGAGTCATGCGGGGGTCGTGCTGCGGTGCGGTGCTGCTGGGTGCCGCTAGGTGCTGCGGGGTCTGCGCTCGGTGAACACCCCGTCGGGGGCGGTTGTTCCCCCGGCCGGGCCGTGGGGGAGCGGGTCAGGCGCCGGCGGTCTGCACGGTCTCGGCGGCGACCTCGGCGTCGACGCGCGCCTGCGCGTCGGCGGGGGTCTCGGAGACCGTGTCGAGGGCGGCGAGGAAGCGCTCGGCGTCCAGCGCGGCGGCGCAGCCGGTGCCGGCAGCGGTGATCGCCTGCCGGTAGTGGTGGTCGACCAGGTCGCCCGCGGCGAAGACGCCCGGGAGGTTGGTGCCGGTCGAGGGGTGCTCGACGACGACGTACCCGTTGGGATCGAGGTCGACCTGGCCGCGCAGCAGCTCCGAGCGCGGGTCGTGGCCGATGGCGATGAACAGGCCGGTCGCGTCCATCCGCCGGGTCTCCCCGGTGACGGTGTCCTTGAGGGTGAGGCCCTCGAGCCGGTCCTCGCCGTGGATCTCCTCCACGACGGTGTTCCACTCGATCTCGAGCTTGGGATCGGCGAAGGCGCGGTCCTGCATGATCTTGGAGGCGCGCAGCTCGTCGCGGCGCACGATGAGGGAGACCTTCGAGCCGAAGCGGGTCAGGAACGTCGCCTCCTCGATGGCGGAGTCGCCGCCGCCGACCACGGCGATGTGCTGCTCGCGGAAGAAGAAGCCGTCGCAGGTGGCGCACCAGGACACGCCGCGGCCCGAGAGGGCGTCCTCGCGGGGCAGGCCGAGCTTCCGGTAGCCCGACCCCGTTGCCAGGATGACCGCGCGGGCGGTGTGGGTGCCGGTGGCGGTCTTGACGACCTTCACGTCGCCGGTGAGGTCGACCTCGACGACGTCGTCGGGGACCAGCTCGGCGCCGAACCGCTCGGCCTGGGCGCGCATCTCGTCCATGAGCGCCGGGCCCATGATGCCGTCACGGAAACCGGGGAAGTTCTCGACCTCGGTGGTGTTCATCAGCGCGCCGCCGGCGGTCACCGAACCCTCGAACACGAGGGGCTGGAGGTTGGCACGCGCGGCGTAGACCGCCGCGGTGTACCCGGACGGCCCGGAGCCGATGATGATGACCTGACGGGGTGCGGTGTCGGGCATGGACGTCGACGTCTCCTCGGTGCGGTGGCTACCGGCGGCGAGCCCGCCGGTCGTGCATGGGGTCCAACCGATCGTAGGTGAGGAATGTTCCGCGGCTCAGCCCGCGGGGAGCGTGGTCGAGCGCAGGATCACGCCGGTGCCGCACTGGAGCAGGTCCGCGACCTGGCTGTCGCCGGCGGGCGCGCGGAAGACCAGCACGTGCGGCTCGCCGTCGTAGCGCACCGGGACGGCGACGCCGGGGCCCCAGTCGGCCGGGGTGCACTCGAAGAGCCGGCCGCCCGCCTGGGACCCGCCCGCCTTCGACCCGGCGCCCCCGGAGCGGCGGTCGCGGGCCGCCAGCTCGCCGGACGAGCGGCGCTCCCCGGCATCGTCGACGACCTGGCGGGCGCGCAGCGCGTCGGTGGCGAAGTGGTCGGCGCGCACGCGTACGGGCGCACGGTCGGCCGCGAAGGCCTGCAGGGAGTCCGTGGTCAGGGAGGTGCCGTCGTCCGCGTCCGCCCCGCCGTCGGTGCTGCCCTGCGGGGAGGGGGCGCGCTCGTCCTCTGCGCTCGACGCGGACGCCGGCTCGTCGCGCCCGGCGCTGGTGTCCGCGGCGGTGCTGGCGTCGGTGCCGCTCGAGCCGGGCACGACCTGTGCGAGCCCGAGGCCGGCGACCGTCACGACGGCGGCCGCGGCGAGCAGGCCGGCGGCGCGGCGGCGGCGACGCCGCTCGAGCTCGGTGACCGAGGAGGGCACGTCCGTGCCCTCGGCGAGCTGCGCGAGCACCCGGTCGAGCCGCGCGGCGACGTCGACGGGCACCGGCTCGACGTGCCGGGCGTCGGTGAGGCGGCGGCGCACCTCCTCCTCGCGGGGGTCCGGTGCCGGGTCGCGTCCGGTGAGCGACGGGCTCATGGTGCACCTCCTTCGTGCGTCTCGTGCGGCGTGGGGACGGCCGAGGATCCTGTCAGGCCGACCGGTCCTCCGACGGACGGGGCGGCCCCCGGGTTCCGCGCAGGTGACCCCGGCCGCACCGGACGCTCGATCTCGAGGAGGTCGGCGAGGCGGGCCCGGCCGCGCGAGCAGCGGGACTTCACCGTCCCCACCGCGCAGTCCAGGATCGCGGCCGCCTCCGCCACCGGGTAGCCCTCCATGTCGACCAGGACGAGCGCGGCGCGCTGCTCGAGGGGGAGCGTGGACAGTGCCGCCAGGATCGCCCGCCGGCGCTCGCCGCGCACGCTGACCTCGGCCGGGTCCTCGGTCTCCGGCGCCGCCGACGAGCGCGCTCCGCGGTCGCCGTACTCCTCCAGGTCGTCGGGGAGGACCTCGGTGCGCCGGACGCGGGAGGAGCGCAGCCGGTCCAGGCAGGCGTTGACGACCACCCGGTGCAGCCAGGTGGTCACCGCGGCGTCCCCGCGGAACGACGCCGCCCGGCGGTACGCCGCCACGAGACCGTCCTGGAGGCCGTCGGCGGCGTCCTCGCGGTTGCCGGTGGTGCGCAGCGCCACGGCCCACAGCCGGTCGCGGTGCCGGGCGACGAGCACGCCGAAGGCCTCGGAGTCCCCGGCGACGTGCGCGGCGAGGAGCTCGGGATCGGTGCGCGCGTCGGCGCTCACCTCGGTGCTCACGGGGCGCTCACCCGCGCACCACGACCTCGGCCACCTCGCCGCGGTAGCCGCCGTCGACTGCGGGGAGGGAGGTCAGCCAGACCACGACGTACCGCGCGGTCGTGGGCTCCTCGAGCTCGACGCGGCCCCGCTCCTCGAGCGTGTCGGACCCGGCCAGGGTGAGGTCGCGGACGGCCGTGGGCTCGGTGTCGGAGACGTAGACCGACACCTCGGTCGGGGCGCCCACCAGCGTGAGGCCCACCTCGGAGACCTCCTGCGGCGAGCCGAGGTCGAGGACGATCCCGACGCCGGTCTTGAGCCCGCCGGGGCCGAGCTGCTGCTCGTAGGTGGCCGTGCGCCACGCCGTCGCCGGGTCCGCGTCGGCGGCGAGCGGCACCAGGTCGGGGTTCTCCTCGCCGTCGCCGCCCTGGGGGTCGAGGTCGGTGACGCCGCGGACGGGGACGGCCGAGAGCGCCCGGGCCGAGGGGGAGGCGTCGCGGGGCGGGTCCTGGGAGCCGGTGCCGAGGGGGCCCCGGCCGCGGCCGAGGTTGACCCCGACGACGGTCGCGACGAGCACCGCCGCGCAGAGCGCCAGGATGATCGCCAGCCGCATCCACCGCCGGCCCGGGACCGGCTCCAGCTGCTCGGTCTCCTCGCCCACGGCCGGCAGGGCCGAGCCGGTGCCGCGGCCGTCGCCGTCGTCCCAGGGCCAGTACGACGGGTCGCCGGGCGCCCCGCCACCGCCTCCGCCGGCGTGCGGGCCGGCGTCGCCGTGCAGCACCTCCACGCGCGGGCGGCGCACCGGGGCCCCGTCGGCGGGCTCCGGCGCGAACAGCGGCCGGCTCGGAGGCTCCTCGAACGGCGGCGGGGGCGGCACCGGGTCGGTGCGGCGCTCGAGCCAGGTGACGTCGTCGGCCTCGTCGTCGAAGATCGGCAGGCCGGCCTCGGTGGGCAGCTCGGCCCGCGGCGAGGTGGGCCCGGGCTGGTCCTCGGGCTGGGGGTCGGCCTGGTCGTCGGGCTGGTCGCCGGGTCGGGGGGCGGGGTCGGGCTCGCGCTCGTGGGGCAGCACCTCGGGCACGGGCGGCAGCACGATCGTGGTCGGCCGGTGCAGCGCCGGGATCATCGCGGCGAGCGCCTCGGGCATGCCGGTGGGGTCGCCGACGAAGTCCTCGAGGTAGGCCGCCACCCCGCGGGCGGTGGTGACGTCGAGCAGGTCGCGGCGGGCGGCGTAGGGGTTGAGCAACGCCTCGCAGAGCGCGTCGAGCGGCCGGGGGACCCCGGCGCGGACCTGGCGGGGCCGCAGCACGTGGCCGTGCTCCTGGGGCGCGGCCGGGACCGCCGACGGCGAGACGCCCGCCCACCGGCCGGTGAGCGCGGCGTACAGCAGGCCGGCGAGGTCGACCACGTCGGTGGCGGTGCCGTCGGTGGGCAGCCCGTGGAGGGCGGCGTCGACGCACATCCCGATGACCTTGACCTGGCCGGTGCGCTCGACGAGGACGTTCTCGGGGACCAGGCGGCCGTGGGAGACGCCGGCGGCGTGGGAGGTGGCGACGGCGTCGGCGACCTCGCCGACCAGCCAGGCGGCCTTGCGGGGCGCGAGCGGCCCGCCGGTGGCGAGCAGGATGTCGAGGGAGGCGCCCGAGCCCCACTCGTTGACGACGTAGCAGACGCCCTCGAGCCGCTCGGCGTCCAGCACGCGCAGCACGCGGCGGTCCAGCACGGTCGCGGAGCGGCGGGCCGCCTCGATCAGGCCGGGTGCGCGCTCGTCGTCGGCGTCGATGACGTGCAGCGCGACGTGCCGCTCGAGGACCCGGTCGTGCGCTCGCCAGAACAGCCCGCCGCTGCTCTCCGACAACAGGTCGACGAGGCGGTAGCGGTCGGCGAGGACGTCGCCTGGCCGTGCGGTCTGCGGCACTGCCTCCTCATCCCCTTCGACGTCGACCACCGGGGCGGGCCGACCGGCCCCGGGCCCGGCCATCGTAGGACCGTCACCGACCCCGGGGCAGCGGAAGGCGTCGGGTGACCGTCTCGAGCACCGAGGTGACCTCGGTCAGCCGCAGCGCGCGGGCCGCCGCGACGAACACGACGATGTCGACGGCGACGACGACCAGGGCCCGCAGGACGGCGACCGGGTAGGACGACTCCTCCCCGACGACGTCGAGCAGGCCCGAGGTGAGCCAGGCGGCGGCGGTGGAGGCGGCCACCGCGAGCGCAGCCCGCACGAGGAACCGGACGAGCACCGGCGTGCGCAGGCCGCCCAGCCGGCCCCGGAGCACGGCGTAGGACAGCAGCGCGCCGACGAGGTACGCCGCGGCGTACGCGACGGCCAGCGCGGGCGCGGTGGCGGCGGCGTCGGTGGTGTGGACCAGCACGAGCGCGGCGAGCACGTTGGTGACCCCGACCGCGCACTGGATGAAGAAGACGGTGCGGGTCTGCTCGAGGGCGTAGAAGCCGCGGAGCATCAGGTAGTGGACGGTGAAGAGCACCAGGCCGGGCCCGAAGGCAGCCAGCGTGCCGATGTAGTTGGCGTAGGTCGGCGCCGCGGCGCCCAGCGAGATCACCCGGGCGAGCTCGGGGGCGACGACCGGCAGCAGCGCCGCGAACGGCAGCACGACCACCAGCGCGGTGCGCAGCGTCGAGGACAGCGTCCGGGCCAGGCCGGCGAGGTCCTGGTCGGCGGCGCGGCGCGAGAGCGTCGGCAGGATCGCGGTCGCCAGGGACACCGTGATCACCGAGTGCGGGACCATGATGATGAGGAACGCCGCGGAGTAGACCGAGTAGCCGGTGCCGTCCGAGGCGCCGTCCGCGGTGCCGCCGGAGGCGAGGCGGACCACGACGGTGTAGGCGATCTGGTTGACGATGACGAACAGCACCGTCCACACGCCGAGCCTGAGGGTGTGCCCCAGGCCGGTGCCGCGGAAGTCGAAGCGCGGTCGGTAGCTGAACCCGGCGGCGCGCAGGTAGGGGAGCAGCACCAGCAGCTGGGCGGCGATGCCGAGGGTCGACCCGAGGCCGAGCACGAGCTCCTGCTCGGCGGTGAACCCGCCGGACCGCTCGGCCTCCGAGGCGGTGCCGAAGAGCACGAGGTAGAGCAGCAGCACCGCGACCGAGATGACGTTGTTCGCGATCGGCGCCCACATCATCGGGCCGAACCGCCCGCGGGAGTTCAGGATCTGCCCGAGGAGCACGAACATCCCGTAGAAGAACACCTGCGGCAGGCACCAGCGGGCGAAGTCGACGACCGACTCGCGCGCGTCGGCCGGCACGCCGGGGTCGACGTACAGGTTCATCACCCAGGGCGCCGCCACGACCAGCGCGACCGTCACGGCGCCGAGGAAGAGCGCGGCGAGGGTGACGACGCGGTTGGTGTAGGCCTCGCCGCGGTCGGCGTCGTGGGAGGCGGCCCGCACCAGCTGCGGCACGAGCACGGCGTTGAACACCCCGCCCGCGAGCAGGATGTAGAGCATGTTGGGGATCGTGTTCGCGATGTTGAACACGTCGGCGTGGAGCAGGTTGCCGAGCGCCGCGGCGAGCAGCAGCGTGCGGACGTAGCCGCTGAGGCGGGAGACGATCGTGCCGGCCGCCATCACCGCGCTGCTGGAGAGGATCGAGCGCTGCTCGTCCCGGGGCGGGTCCTGCGGCCGGCCAGGCTGCTGGTCCTGCTGGTCCTGGGGGTCCTGGGGGCGGTCCTGGGGGCGGTCGGTGCGGGTCATCCGGTGGCCTCCTCGCGGCGGGCGCGCCGCACGCGGCGCACGAGTCGGACGGCGATCGCGCTGAACAGCAGCAGCGCGCCGGCGCCCATGATCACCCAGATCACGGCGCTGGCCTGGATCGAGCGGATCGAGACCTCCTCGGCGGAGCCGAGCGGCGTGGGGGTGTCCTCGGGGTCGTCGGTGTGGTCGGTGAGCACGAGCCGGACCCGGTGGACGCCCGGCTCGCGGGTGCTGGCGTCGAGCAGGACCGAGACCCGCTGGTTCGCCCCGACCTCGACGGTCCGGGGGCCCTCGATGGAGAGCGCGGCGGGGTCGTCGGTGACGGCCTGGATGCTGACCTCGATGGGCTCGGCGAGCTCGTTGACCACGGTCGCGCCGAAGCGACCGTCGGCGCTGGAGAGCGCGACGCCGCGCGGCGCCTCGATGGTCACGCTGTCGAGCTTGCCGTCGATCCAGCGCCGGGAGGCCAGGAGGGAGAGGCGCGTGGTGGTCGACCGGCCGCGGGAGGAGTACGACACCGCGGCGAACGCCTCGTCGGAGACCTCGCCGGCGACCTCGGTGTTGTCGCGCAGCACGCGCTGGAGCACCTGACCGGCACCGATCAGCCCGGTCGCGGTCTCGAAGGTCTCCGGGTCGAGGCGGCGCTCGGCCTGCCGGGCGGGGTAGTCGAGGTCGGCGAGGTCGACCGGCGTGCCGGTGCGGTCCGCAGCCTCGGCGACCGTGCCGAGGGAGACCCAGCCCTCGTCGAGCCCCTCGAAGAAGCCGCTGGCGGAGTCCGGCGCCCAGCCGGCGGGCAGCTGCACGACGAGCGGCTTGCGGCCCGGGGAGGTGAGTCGCACGGCCGCCTCGGCGAGCACCCGCTGGCGCAGCGCGACCGCGGCGAGCGGGTCGTCGGGGCCGGGCCCGCCCGAGGCGGCGCCGGAGGAGGTGACGACCAGCCGGCGGCCCCCCACGGTGGCCACGCCGGGGGCGTCCTCGCCGAGCATCCGGTCGGTGACCAGGAGCGTGTCGGAGGGGGAGACGGCACGGATCGCGGCGGGGTCGAGGTACCCGCTCGGCGACCCGAGGGCGGGGGTGGTCGGGACGTCCCAGGTGGCGGTCACCTCGGTGCTGCGGTCGCGGGTCCGCTCGAGGAGCCCGGGGTCGGTGGCGAGGGCGCCGGCCACGTCGAGGTCGCCGTAGGGCAGGGCGAGCACCTCGTCGCCGGACATGGCCGCGCTGAGCCGGTCCAGCCACGTCGCCGCCGCCTCCGCGGCGAGGAGCTCGTCGGCGGTCGGCTCGTGGCCGCGGCTCGCCCGGTCGCCGCCGTTCTCACCGTTCTCACCGTCGCCGCTGTCGCCGCTGTCGCCGTCGCCGCCGTCGCCGCCGTCACCTTCGTTGCCGCCGTCGCCGTCGGGCTCGGGGGAGAAGCTCGCGTCGGGCCCCTCCGAGGGCCCGCCCTGGTCGCCGGGCTCGGTCGGCCCGAGCGAGCGGGGCGGGTTCCCGTCCGCCAGGCGGCGTACGGCGTCGACGAGCGCGGGGTCGACCAGCCAGGAGACGGGCCGGTCGCCAGCGGAGGCGCCGAGGTCGACCAGCGAGCGCAGCGTCCCGCCGGTCTCGAGGGTCCGGGTCCAGGAGGTGACGTCGGCCAGCGAGCCGTCGGACTCGTGGTCGATGGGGCGGCGCAGCGGGACCACGATCGCGGTGCGGATCTCCCCGCGCGTCGTCCGCGGCACCAGCGGGAGGAACGTGCGGGCCCGGCCGTCCGCGCCGTCGACGCGGCCCGCGGCGGACTCGCCGAGGGCGTGGACGCCGAACCAGTAGACGCCGGCGGCGTCCACGGTGATCCGCGAGGCCGGCAGGGTCAGCCGGAACGGCGCGGCCTCGCCGGGCGCCAGCTCGTCGACGACGTCGGAGACCTCGACGATCCGGTTGCCGACCTCCTGCTCGGCGGGCACCTCGGTCGCGGCGGCCAGCTCGGCGGCGGTCGTCATCGGCGTCGAGCCGAGG
Source organism: Nocardioides marmotae (assembly GCF_013177455.1). Classification (NCBI taxonomy): domain Bacteria; kingdom Bacillati; phylum Actinomycetota; class Actinomycetes; order Propionibacteriales; family Nocardioidaceae; genus Nocardioides; species Nocardioides marmotae. The sequence goes on along the minus strand of NZ_CP053660.1, from coordinate 4,374,102 downwards.
AAGGGGTAGAGCTTGATCGCCGACCAGGTCTCGTCGCTGCGGTTGATCACGGAGCCGGCGACCCGGATCGGTCCGCGGCGGGGGATCGCGCCCGGCGTCAACGACTCGATGGTGACGCCGAGCGGCGCGGTGTCGGCCTCGACCGCGGCGACCGGAGCACGGGTCGCCACGACCGGGCTGGCGGGGGCCGGCGGGACCACCAGGCCCGTGACCGCGCCGGCCAACGTGAGGACCGCGGCCGCGAGAGCAGGCCGCAGCGACCGGGGGCGAAGCATGCGGACGACACTATCCGTCCGTCCGCACCTAGAATCGTCCCCCGTGTCCGACGCTCCCCTTCCCCCGCTGCAGCTCGCCGACGTCCAGCGGTCGGTGGCCGAGGAGCTCGACCGCATCGCGCCGGTGATCGACGAGCTCGGCCGCCGCTTCGCCGACGCCGGTCACGAGCTGTCCCTCGTCGGGGGGCCGGTCCGCGACGCGATGCTCGGCCGGCGGCACAACGACCTGGACTTCACCACCTCCGCCCGCCCCGAGCAGACCGAGCGGCTGCTCAAGGGCTGGGCCGACGCGATCTGGGACATGGGCCGGGCCTTCGGCACGATCGGCTGCCGCCGCGGACCCTGGCAGGTCGAGATCACGACGTACCGCTCCGAGGCCTACGACCCCTCCTCCCGCAAGCCCGACGTCGACTTCGGCGACAGCCTCGACGGCGACCTCGGCCGCCGCGACTTCACGGTCAACGCGATGGCCGTCCGGTTGCCCGGGCGCCAGGTCGAGGACCCGTACGGCGGCGTGGTCGACCTCGCCCACCGGGTGCTGCGCACGCCGGGCCGGCCCGAGGACTCCTTCTCCGACGACCCGCTGCGGATGATGCGGGCCGCACGGTTCGCCGCGCAGCTGGGCTTCACCGTCGACGACGGCGTCCGCGAGGCGATGACCGCGATGGCCGACCGGATCTCGATCATCTCTGCCGAGCGGGTCCGCGACGAGCTGGTCAAGCTGGTCTGCGCGCCGTACCCGCGACTGGGGCTGACCCTGCTGGTGGAGACCGGGCTCGCGGCGCTGGTGCTGCCGGAGCTGCCCGCGCTGATGCTCGAGCGCGACGAGCACCACCGGCACAAGGACGTCTACGAGCACACCCTGACCGTCCTGGAGCAGGCGATCGACCTGGAGGACCGGCTCGGCGGCGAGCCGGACTTCGTCTCGCGCTTCGCCGCGCTCATGCACGACGTCGGCAAGCCGCGGACCCGCAGGTTCCTCGACGACGGCACGGTCACCTTCCACCACCACGACGTGGTCGGGGCGAAGATCACCCGCAAGCGGATGCAGGCGCTGCGCTTCTCCAACGACGAGATCGAGGCCGTCACCAGCCTCGTCGAGCTGCACCTGCGCTTCCACGGCTACGGCTCGGGTGAGTGGACCGACTCCGCGGTGCGCCGCTACGTGCGCGACGCCGGCGACCAGCTCGAGCGGCTCCACGTGCTGACCCGCGCCGACTGCACGACGCGCAACCAGCGCAAGGCCGCGCGTCTGGCGCGCACCTACGACGAGCTCGAGGAGCGGATCGCGCGGCTCTCGGAGCAGGAGGAGCTGGCCTCGATCCGGCCCGACCTCGACGGCAACCAGATCATGGGGATCCTCGGCATCGGCCCCGGGCGCGAGATCGGCGAGGCCTACCGGCACCTGCTGGAGCTGCGGATGGACCACGGCCCGCTCGGCGAGGAGCGCGCCCGCGAGGAGCTGCTCGCCTGGTGGGCGGCGCGCTCGGCCTGAGCGCGGGTCAGCGGCGCACGGTCGGCAGGCCCGGCCCGCTGCGGTCCACCGGCAGCAGCGCGCCCGCGGGGACGCCCGGCGGCGGTGCGCACTCGCCGGTCGGCAGGGTGCACGCGAGGAGCAGGTCGGTCTCGCCGTCGAGCCCCCCGCCGACGGCGGTCTCGTCGTCGAGCCAGGAGTCGAGCTCGTAGACGTCGACCGGCGAGCGGGTCACCACCGGCGCCCCGCCGCCCTCAGGCACCAGCCGCACCGGGCTCCCGTCGGTCGGGTCGACGATCCGCCAGGTGCCCGCCGGGTTGGTCAGGGCGTCCTCGCCGCGCAGCGCCGCGAACCAGTCGGTGTCGTAGACCTCCGAGGCGGAGTCGGCCACCACGCTGCCCTCGCCGCTCGCGAGGTCGTGGGCGCGCACGCCGTCCGGCCCGGCGACGTACGCCGTGGTGTCGGTGAGCCCGAGGACCTCGGGTGACTCGGCGTCCTCGTACAGGTCGGCCAGGTCGTCCTCGCCGACGTCGCCCATCCCCTCGCTGCTGCGCACGACCTCCTCGCCGCGGACGGTGTCGACGACCACCGCGGTCGCCACGGGGGTGCCGAAGGCGTCCTGCTCGCCGGTGGCCGGGTCGATGAAGGCGAGGTAGCGCCCGTCGGGGGAGGTCCGCAGCGTGTCCGGCTCGACCCGCGCGCCGGTCTCCTCGAGGCGGTCCTCCGTCGCGAGCAGCAGCGGTGCGCCGGGGCCCTCGTGGTCGCCGGCCGGCACGAGGTAGACCCCGTCGCCGGCGACGACGTAGGCCTCGATCTGTTGCTCGGTGTCGATGACGGTCCCGTCGCCGAGGTGGACCGCGCCGTCCGCCGCCCAGACCAGTCCCGAGGGGTCGACGGGGGCGGCCGCACCGGTCCACGCCGCCGCGCCGTCGGTCCGGGGCTCCGCGGCCGAGCCGTCCTCCCCGCACCCGCTGAGCACGAGCAGCGCCGTGACGGTGAGGCCGGTGACCGTCGGCAGGAGTCGGGGGGTGCGCATGCTCGATCCTCTCAGGCCGCTCGTCGAGGCCGGCCGGGTCAAGGGAGGAGGGAACGGAGCCGGTCGAGGAAGCCCCCGCTGCCGGAGTCGCTCTCCTCGTAGGACTCCGCGGTGGTGGCCAGCCCGCCGGCGGTGATCTCCGCGGAGATCCGGCCCTCGCCGAGCCAGCGGGCGGTCTCCTCGAGGTGGGTGGTCGCAGCAGTGGCGAAGGCCGAGCCCTCGGGCACGTCGCCGAGCACCCCGCCGGCGAGCGTCATCCGCGCGACCTGGCGCTCGACGGCGGCGAGCCCGACCTGCACGTGCGCGAAGAGCAAGGACGCCTGGGCCAGCGTGACCGGCTGGACCTCGATGGTGCCGCCGTCGGCGAGGCCGAGGTCGGAGTACGGCGTGACGGTCATGTTCAGCGCCGCCCAGAGGTCGGCGAGGTCGCCGCTCCCGGGGGAGGAGTACTTCTCGGCCCCGGACTCATAGGTCGTCAGCAGCCCCTCGGGCAGCGCCACGATCCCCTCGGACATGTTCGGCAGCTTCACGGTGCGCAGCGGGTCGCCGAGCGAGCTGCCGCCGGCGAGCACGCTGTGGAGGTTGTAGCTGGTCAGGGTGCTGCCGTTGCCCCGGCCCAGCGAGCTGCTGAAGACGATCTCGCTGCCCCGGACCGCGATGCCCTGCACCTTCGGCGGCGTCGGGTAGGGGCCGCCGGACTCCTGCCACCTGCCGTTCATGCGGTCCCAGGTGTACGTCGAGAGCCGGCCGGGGCCGTCCTCGTTGTGCGTGCCGACGTACATCGTGTCGCCGACGATCGTGGAGTAGGCGCCGGCCTTGAGCTCGACCGGGGTGTCCAGCACGGGCACGGTGCTGCCGGGGGCCGCGTGCTCGATGGCGGAGAGGTCGTAGGCGAAGAGCCGCGGGGGCTTGTCGGAAGAGGTGACGTAGACGGTCCCGTCGTGGACCGCGACGCCGCCGGCGTGGTCCGGGGCGGTGTCGCCGGCGCCGCCGCGGCCGAGGTCGACGGTCTGCACCAGCTCCCCGGTCTCGGGGTCGATCAGCGAGAGCCGGGCCCGGCCGTCCTCGGTGTACGTCGTCTGGAGGAGGTGGCCGGAGTCCGGGTCGTAGCCGAGCCCCTGGGGGATGCCGCCGTCGTCGTCGCCGGTGGCGAGGGTGTCGGGGATGATCGGCCCGTGGTTGGAGGGGTTCTCCAGGTCGCGGCGCAGGGAGCGGAGCAGGCCGTTCTCCAGCCAGTCCTCCTGCTCGTCGGTGAGCGGGTCGGTGACCAGGAACTCGGTGGCCTCGGCGAGGCGCGTGCCGTGGGCCCGCCGGATCACCGCGAGGGCGAGCATCACCCCGGCCCGGAGGATCATCAGCGAGGCGCCGTCGGTGGCCTGCGCCTTCTCCCGCCGCCACAGGGCGATGATCCGCCCGGCGTCGGCGGCCATCACCTCATAGCTCGACTCCGCCGCCTGGAGGGCGAGCGCAGCGCGGTTGAGCCGGATGAAGGAGACCTCGCCCGCGGCGCGGGTCGCCCAGGCGCGCATGTTGAACCTGGTGCGGGCCGAGGGGCTCTCCCAGTCCGGGGTGTCCTCGGCGTAGCGGATCAGGGAGACCTCGTCGCTCGCGTCGTCCATCGAGCGGCGCACGTCGGACTCGAGCGCGGCGACCGCCCCCGGGTCGCCGGAGGTCATGTCGGCGTACATCGCCTCCGGTCCGTTCATGACGCCTGCCTACCCAGGCGTCCTCACGCGGAAACCGCGGCGCCCCACTAGGGTGCCGCCCATGGCCAGCACGGAGACCACCGAGGACCTCGAGGCGACCATCGAGATCGCCGCGCCGCCCGCCACCGTCTGGTCGTTGGTCGCCGACCCGACGCGCGCCCGCGAGTGGAGCCCGCAGGTGCTGCGGACCTTCGTGCGCGGCCGGCCGGTCCAGCAGGGCACGACGTTCCTCAACCTCAACCACCGCGGCCCGCTGGTGTGGCCGACGACGGCGAAGGTGACCACCTTCGACCCGCACGTGCGCTTCGCCTTCCGGGTCACCGAGAACCGCACGACCTGGTCCTTCACCCTCGCCCCGACCGCCGACGGCGGCACCCGGCTGACCAACCGCCGCGAGACGGCCGAGGGCATCTCGGGCCTCTCGCTGGTGATGACCCGCGTCGCCCTCGGCGGCGTCGACACCTTCACCGACGAGCTGCGCGCGGGCATGCGCGAGACGCTCGCGAAGATCAAGGCCGCCGCCGAGGCCTCCGCCTGAGGCGTCCCCCGCCGGCGCCGCAGGTCGGGCCGGGAACGCCGACGGCCCGCCCGGAGGACCGGGCGGGCCGTCGTACGTGAGTCTGTGGGGACTCAGTGGTGCGGGGAGGTCACTCCTCGCCGGCGATGAAGGCCTCGACGCGGCGGCGACCCTCGTCGTCGGGCAGCTGCACCGGCGGGGACTTCATCAGGTACGACGACGCCGAGATGATCGGGCCACCGATGCCGCGGTCCTTGGCGATCTTCGCGGCGCGGATCGCGTCGATGATGATGCCGGCCGAGTTCGGGGAGTCCCAGACCTCGAGCTTGTACTCCAGGTTGAGCGGGACGTCGCCGAACGCGCGACCCTCGAGGCGGACGTAGGCCCACTTGCGGTCGTCGAGCCACGCGACGTAGTCCGAGGGACCGATGTGGACGTTGCGGTCGTTGACCTTGTCGGCCAGCGAGCCGGTGAGGTTCGAGGTGACGGCCTGGGTCTTGGAGACCTTCTTGGACTCCAGGCGCTCCCGCTCGAGCATGTTCTTGAAGTCCATGTTGCCGCCGACGTTGAGCTGGTAGGTGCGGTCCAGCGTGACGCCGCGGTCCTCGAAGAGCTTCGCCATCACGCGGTGGGTGATGGTGGCGCCGACCTGGGACTTGATGTCGTCCCCGACGATCGGGACGCCGGCGTCCTCGAACTTCTTGGCCCACTCGGGGTCGGAGGCGATGAAGACGGGGAGGGCGTTGACGAAGGCCACGCCGGCGTCGATCGCGCACTGGGCGTAGAACTTGTCGGCCTCCTCGGAGCCCACGGGCAGGTAGGACACCATCACGTCGGCCTGGGTGTCCTTGAGGACCTGGACGACGTCGACGGCCTCGGCGGCGGACTCCTCGATGGTCTGGCGGTAGTACTTGCCGAGGCCGTCGAGGGTCGGGCCGCGCTGGACCTCGACACCGAGGGTCGGCACGTCGCAGATCTTGATCGTGTTGTTCTCCGAGGCGTTGATCGCCTCGGACAGGTCCTTGCCGACCTTCTTGTCGTCGACGTCGAAGGCGGCGACGAACTCGACGTCCTTGACGTGGTAGTCGCCGAACGCGACGTGCATCAGGCCGGGGACCGCGCCGGAGGGGTCGGCGTCCTTGTAGTACTCGACACCCTGCACCAGGGACGTGGCGCAGTTGCCCACTCCCACGATTGCTACTCGAACCGAACCCATCGGGGTCTTCCTTCCTTGAACCTGTACGGAGGTCTGTGTGCGCTGCGCTTGTTAGGTCTGCGGTGCTGCGGTCGCGTCGGGGGGCGGCGCCCCGCCGTGCTGGCCGAGGTTCCGCTCGGCGTTGATCAGGTCCGAGAGCCACCGGACCTCCCGCTCGACGGACTCCACACCGTGCCGCTGGAGCTCGGCCGCGTAGCGGTCGACCTCCTTCTCGGTCATCGACAGCTCGCGCTGCACCCGGTCGAGCCGCTCCTGGAGGCGGATGCGGCGGCCCTCGAGCACGCGCAGCCGGATCTCCATGTCGGTGCGCCCGAAGAACGCGAACCGGATGTCGAAGTTGTCGTCCTCCCACGCGGCCGGGCCGACCTCGGACATGAGGCGCTCGAACTCGCGGGTGCCGGCCTCGGTGACCTGGTAGACGATCCGAGGGCGGCGGCTGACGGTGACCGCGGTGCTGGTGGACTCCTCGATGAGGTTGCCCCGCAGCATCTTCTTCAACGTCGGGTAGAGCGAGCCGTACGACAGCACACGACCCCACCCGAGCATGAGGTTGAGCCGCTTGCGCAGCTCGTAGCCGTGCATGGGTCCCTCGTGCAGCAGTCCGAGGACTGCCAGCTCGATGGTCTCGCTACGACGTGCCACGCGACCTATCGTAGCGATATATCCACCCGTTGCGAACCAGCGACCTATCGGCGGGTGCCGGGTGACCGAGGTCGCGCTCAGCGACGGGTCTGGCCCGGTCTCGGTGCGTACCCTGTCCAAGGTCGTGCGTGGGCTCGCCCCGCCGCGCGGCTGTCCCGTCGTGCGTCACATCAGGAGAAGGACCAGCGTGAGGAATGGCAAGCGCCGGGCCGCTGGCCCCGCGGTGAAGAAGCAGCCGAAGCGGGCTCCCCGCACCCGCAAGCAGAAGCTGTGGCGAGCAGGCCGGTGGCTCCTCGCCCTCGGCCTGGTCGGCGCGCTCCTCGCGGGCGCGGCGTTCACCGTGCTCTACCGGACCGTCGACATCCCGGACCCGAACAAGGACTTCGAGACCCAGACCACCTTCGTCTACTTCGACGACGGCAAGACCGAGCTGGGCCGGTTCGCCACCCAGAACCGGGTCTCGATCGACCTCGACCAGGTGCCCCAGGCGCTCAAGGACGCGGTGGTCGCCGCGGAGAACGAGTCGTTCTGGACCGACAGCGGCATCGATCCGGTCGGCATCGTCCGCGCGGCGTTCAACAACGCGCGGGGCGGTTCGCGCCAGGGCGCCTCGACGATCACCCAGCAGTACGTCAAGGTGCTCTACCTCTCCCAGGAGCAGAGCTACCAGCGCAAGATCAAGGAAGCGATCCTCTCGCTGAAGGTCCAGCGCCAGCAGAGCAAGTCCCGCATCCTCGAGGGCTACCTCAACACCATCTACTTCGGCCGCGGCGCGTACGGCGTCGAGGCCGCCGCCCAGGCCTACTTCCAGCGGCCGGCGAAGAACCTGGACCTGCGCCAGAGCGCCGTCCTGGCCAGCGTCCTGAACAACCCCGGGCGCTTCGACCCCGCCAACGGCAAGGGCGCCCGCGAGGACCTGCTCGGGCGCTACCAGTACACGCTGAACCAGATGGCCGACCTCGACATGATCACCGAGGAGCAGGCCGAGAAGGCCAAGCGCCGGCTCCCGAAGTTCCCGAAGGAGGAGGCGCAGAGCACCTACGGCGACCAGAAGGGCCACATGCTCACGATGGTCCGCAAGGAGCTCGAGCGCCTCGGCTTCGACGGCGAGGAGATCCAGGGCGGCGGGCTGCGGGTCACCACGACCTTCGACCCCGAGGCGATGGCCGCGGCCAAGAAGGCCGTGGTCGAGGAGCGGCCCGAGGGGTTCCAGGACAAGGAGCTGCACGTCGGCGTCGCGAGCGTCGAGCCCGGCACCGGCGCGGTGCGCGGCTTCTACGGCGGGCAGGACTACCTCCAGTCCCAGATCAACTGGGCCGTCGCCGGCGGCCAGGCCGGCTCCACGCTCAAGCCCTTCGCCCTCGCCGCCGCGATCAAGCAGGGCTTCGCCCTCAAGGACACCTTCGACGGCAACTCGCCCTACGTGCTGCCCGACGGCACCGAGGTCACCAACCAGGGCGACGCCAGCTACGGCTCGGCGATCGACATGATCTACGCGACCCAGAAGTCCGCGAACTCCGCCTTCGTCGACATGACGATGGCGATGGACGACGGCCCGGAGAAGATCGTGGAGATGATGAACGACATGGGCATCCCGCCGGCGGAGGCCGGTCGGGGCGGGGCGGGCTTCCCGAGCACCTCGCCGGGCCTGGAGCCGGTCGCCACGGCCGCGCTCGGCAGCGCGACGGTCAGCCCGATCAACATGGCCAGCGGCTACGCGACCATCGCCAACGAGGGCGTCTACGCCGAGCCGTTCATCATCGAGAAGGTCGTCGACCGCACCGGGACGACCCGCTACTCCCACGAGGAGGAGGGCCCCGAGCCGCGCCGCGTGCTCGACGCCGACATCGCCGCCGACGTCTCCTACGCCCTGCAGCAGAACGTGACCGGCGGCTCCGGCACCGCGGCCCTCGCGCTCGGCCGCCCTGCCGCCGGCAAGACCGGCACCGCGACCAACGGCCGCGACGAGGTGTCCTCGGCGTGGTTCGCCGGGTACACCCCGCAGATGTCGACCGCGGTGATGTACGTCCGGGGCAAGGGCAACGAGCAGCTGCTCGGCTGGCTCCCGGACTACTTCGGCGGCGCCTACCCCGCGCGGACGTGGACCAACGCGATGCAGTCGCTCATGGAGGGCCTGCCGGTCGAGGAGTTCCCCGAGCCGGCGTACGTCGACGGCGACGCGCCGACCGACGGCCACGCGCCGTACGTCCCCCCGCCGTCGCCGACCAAGAAGCCCCAGCCGTCGCAGCAGCCGCAGCCCAGCACCGAGGTCGAGACCGAGGAGCCGACCCCGACCCAGGAGCCGACCCCGACCCAGGAGCCGAGCCCGAGCCAGCAGCCCTCGCCGAGCTGCGACATCCTCGGCTGCGACGAGACCTCCTCCCCGCAGCCCAGCCCGTCGCCGTCGGCGCCGGCGCCGTCCGGCAGCGCCACCCCCGGCTCGGGTCCGTCCCGGGCGCCCGAGCAGTCCGGTCGGGAGTGACCTCCCGGTGAGGAGCGCGGGCGACGGGCACGTCCACCCCACCCAGGACGACCCCGTCGCCCGCGCCCTCAGCGAGGGCGTCGGCGGCCCGATGGGCAGCCGCGGCGCCGGCCACCGCTGGTGGACGCCGGTGCGGGTGGTGCTGGTGGTCACCGCCGTGTGCTTCGCCCTCGGGATGGTGCAGAAGCAGGCCTGCTTCGAGGAGACCTGGAGCAACGGCCAGGATCGGTACGTCCACATGTGCTACTCCGACCTGCCCTACCTCTACACCGGGCGGGCGATGGTCGAGCGGGCCTGGCCCTACACCGACGACGAGCAGGTCCGCGACCGCTACGAGGTCATGGAGTACCCCGTCGGGATCTCCTACTGGGCCTGGGGGACCGCCTACCTCGCCCAGGCCGCGGACCACCTGGGGCTGCCCGACCTCGCCGAGCGCGCGCAGCAGCCGGTGGACACGCTCTTCGGCGACCCCGAGATCCAGTCGGAGATCCGCTGGTACGTCGTCGTCAACGCGCTCGGCCTGGCCGCCCTCGCGCTGCTCACCGCCTGGTTCCTCGCCCGCACCCACCGGCGACGGCCCTGGGACGCGATGATGTACGCCGCCTCGCCGGCCCTCGCGCTGACCGCGCTGATCAACTGGGACCTGCTCGCCGTGGTGCTCGTCGCGGCCGCGACGTGGGCGTGGTCGCGGGACAAGCCGGTGCTGACCGGCGTGCTGATCGGGCTCGGCACGGCGACCAAGCTCTACCCGCTGTTCCTGCTCGGCGCCGTGCTCGTCGTGTGCCTGCGGCGGCGGCGGATCCGCGACTTCCTGCTCGCCACCGCGGCGGCGGTCGCCGCGTGGGTGGTGATCGACCTGCCGGCGTACCTCACCGGGCCCGAGCAGTGGGCCGTCTTCTGGTCGTTCAACTCCGAGCGGGGGCCCGACCTCGGCTCGATCTGGCTGGTCGTGCAGCAGGCCACCGACACCGCGATCAGCGCCCACACCGTCAACATCGGATCCTGGCTGTTCTTCGGCGCCTGGTGCGTGGGCGTGCTGGTGCTCGGCCTCCGCGCGCCCGAGACGCCGCGGCTGGCCCAGCTGGGCTTCCTCGTGGTGGCCGGCTTCCTGCTGGTCAACAAGGTCTACTCACCGCAGTACGTCCTGTGGCTGCTGCCGCTCGCCGTGCTGGCCCGCCCGCGCTGGCGCGACCAGCTGGTCTGGCAGGCCGGCGAGGTCCTCTACTTCGTCTCGGTCTGGTGGTACCTCGGTGACTACCTCGCCCCCGCCGGCGGCGGCGACGCCGGCGTCTACTGGGTCGCGATCCTCATCCGGCTGGCCTGCGAGCTCTACCTCGTCGGCATCGTGGTCCGCGACGTGCTCCGCCCCCAGCACGACCCCGTGCGCGAGGACGAGTACGTCGCCCCGCCGCCGCGGCTCGTCACCGGCTGACCGGGGTTGTCCCGGCGCCGGCTACTCGACGACGACGCGGTCGAAGGCGGTGGCGGTGAACCGGACCCGCACGTCGACCTCGTCGCCGACCTCCGGCACGTGCGAGCCGGAGGGCAGGAACAGCATCGAGGCCTGCATGTGCGGCGGCTCGGCGAAGAGCCGCTGCTTGCCGTCGATGGAGAACGGGGAGCGGACGAAGCCGACCGCGTCCAGGCCGCCGCGGGCCAGGGTGGCGGCCCGCGCCCGGATGCCGGAGTCGCCGGTGGGCGCCTCGAGGCCGATGCCGTGGGCGGTCCCGCCGCTGACGACGAGCAGGTGGCCGGACTTCGGCGCGGTGCGGCCGCGGTAGCCGAAGGAGTCGCCCCGCTCGACCGGGTGCACGTCGAGCACGGTCGCGGTCACGCGCAGCGCCCCGCGGTCGCCCAGCCACAGGGCGGTGCCGACCCGGGGGCGGATCTCGTAGTCGGCGTACGACGCGCGCAGCGTGGCCAGCTCGTGGTCGGTGAGGTGGCTGACCCAGATCGTGTGGGTGTCGAGCTCGGCGGCCACCACGTCGTTGAGCAGCCGCTCGACCTCGCCGAGGTGGGAGCCCTGGGCGAGGGGGAGGTGCAGCGCGACGCCCTCGAGCCGGGCGCGGGGGTGCGCGCGGAGGCTGTCGGCCGAGGCCCACAGCTCGCGGGCGCCGTGGCCGTGGCGCTGCATGCTGGTCATCCGCTCCAGCACGAAGCGGGCGTCGGGCTGCCGGGCGAGCAGGTCGGTGAGGTCCTGGGGCCGGCTGACGGTGTGCACCACCCGGTCGGCGAGGGCGGGGTCGACCTCGAGCGCGGCGCCGAAGGGCCGCCAGGGGGTGAGCACCAGCAGGCTGCCGTCGAAGCGGGTCGCGACGTGGGACAGCTCGTCGTAGGTGCCGACCGCGATCGTGTCGACGCCGAGCCACTGGCTCTTGCGGGCGAGCCGGGCGAGGGTGAAGCCGTAGCCGTTGCCCTTGCAGACCGGGACCAGCCCGGGGTGGGCGTCGGCCACCGAGCGCAGGTGCGCGCGCCAGCGCTCGCCGTCGACGTGGAGGACCAGGCTCACCGGGTCACCCCCGCCGCAACATGTAGAGGTCGAAGGCGCGGTACAGCGGCCGGTGCAGCGGGAGGTCCCACTCCCCGGCGTACTCCACGGCCTCGCCGCCGGTGCCGACCTTGAACTGGATCAGGCCGACGTGCGGGTCGTCGGGGTCGAGGGTCTCGGTGATGCCGCGCAGGTCGTAGACGTCGGCGCCGGCGGCGATCGCGGCGCGCATCATCGCCCACTGGACGGCGTTGGAGCCACGGACCTCGCGCTTCTCCGAGGAGGAGGCGCCGTAGGAGTACCAGGCGTGCGCGCCGACGCGGATCGCGATGGTCGCGGCGACCAGGTCGCCCTCGTGCCGGGCGAGGTGGAGGGTGATCCGGTCCGGCTCCTCGGCGGCGAGCGCCTCGACCATGGTCCGGAAGTACGACAGCGGGCGTGGGGTGAACCGGTCCCGCTCGGCGGTGTGGACGTAGAGGTCGTGGAAGGCCTTGAGCTCGGTGCCGATGCCCTCGACGGTGCTGGTGGAGGTGACCTCGACGCCGGCCTTGGCGGCCTTCTTGATGTTGCGGCGCCACAGCTGGTTCATCCCCGCCAGCACGTCCTCCTCCGAGCGCCCGGCCAGCGGGACCTGGAAGACGTGCTGCGGCTGCCCGGCGGCGAACCCGCCCGCGACGGCCTGGGAGCGCCAGCCGAGCTCGCGCAGCTGGGAGACCACGCGGGCCCCCGCCCCGTCGCGCTCGGTGGGGGCGAGCTCGCCGAGGCGGTGCACGCCCTCGTCGGCGATGCCGGCCTTGATGGCCGCTGCGTCCCAGCGACGGGTGACCACCGGCGGGCCGATCCGCACGCCGAACGCGCCGCGGGCCTTGACGTGGGCCGCCATGGGGGTCAGCCAGGCGGCGAGGTCCTCGTCGGCCCAGTCGATGAGCGGGCCCTCGGGCAGGTAGGCGAGGTAGCGGCGCACCTTCGGCAGCTGGCGGTAGAGCACCAGCGCCGCCCCCACGGGGGCCTCCTCGCCGTCGCGGAACCAGCCGATCGACTGGCGCCGCCACTCCCGCTTCACGTGGCCCCACGCGGGGGTCTGGAGGAACGACGCGGAGCGCTGGGCCCGGACGAAGGCGAGGTGCTCGGACTCGGAGATCTCGCGGACGGTCAGCACCGCTCCACGCTATCCGACCCCCGCCGGGTCCCCGGCGCCCCGTGGGCCAAGTCGTGGGTCGGCCGTGGGTCGGCCGTGGGTCAGACGCGCTCGCGCAGCCAGGCGAAGTCCGCGAGGTGCTCCTCGGGGCCGCCCGGCGTCTCGCAGACCACCGGCGCCCCGGCGTCGCGGACCACCGCGGCGAGCAGGTCGGGGTCGATCCGCCCGGCGCCGAAGTTGGTGTGCCGGTCCGCGCCGGAGTCGAAGTCGTCGCGGCTGTCGTTGCAGTGCACCAGGTCGATCCGCCCGGTGATCCGGCGTACGTCGTCGACGACCGTCCCCAGCGCGTTGCCGCCGGCGTGGGCGTGGCAGGTGTCGAGGCAGAACCCCACCTGCTCGAAGCCCTCGGCGGTGGAGATCGCGTCCCAGACCCGGCCGATCCGGTCGAGGTGGCGGGCCATCGCGTTGTCACCGCCCGCGGTGTTCTCGATCAGCAGCGGCACCTTGATGTCGGTCGCCTCGATCGCCTTGCGCCAGTTGTCGAACCCCTTCTCGGGGTCGTCGGCCTTGTTCACGTGCCCGCCGTGGACGATCAGCCCCTTCGCGCCGACCTCGGCCGCGGCGTCCATGTGCTGCTGGAGGAGCTTGCGGCTCGGGATGCGGATGCGGTTGTTGGTGGTGGCGACGTTGATGACGTACGGCGCGTGGACGTACAGGTCGACGCCCGCGGCCTCGGCGGCCTCCTTCAGCGCGGCCGCGCCGCCGGCGTACCGGACCTGCGGGCCCTTGTAGTCCTGCGGGTCGCCGAGGAAGAACTGCACCAGGGGCGCCTGCCGCGCCTGCGCCTCGGCGACGGGGTCGGTCTGGTCGACGTGGGCGCCGATCGGGAGGGTCGTGGGGGTCCGCGGGGCCATGCGGGCCACCCTACGAGGGGCCGCCGACACGATTTCGGGGCGGTCGCCGCGCGCTGGTACCTTGTCCTGTCCTCGCGCGACCGCCCACCGACGGGTCCGGGAGCCGGGGACGCCCCGCCGCGCGGCTCGCTGCCGGTGGGGACGCAAGCCCTCCTGCCACGGAGAGACCGTGGCCGCCGAAGTCCACAGGAGGTGGAGACCGCTTTGCGTGCCTACGAAGTCATGGTCATCCTCGACCCCAGCCTCGACGAGCGGACCATCGCGCCCTCGCTCGACAAGTACCTCAACGTCATCCGCAACGACGGCGGTGCCGTCGAGTCGGTCGACGTCTGGGGACGTCGTCGCCTCGCCTATGAGGTGAAGAAGAACGCCGAGGGCATCTACGCGGTGATCTCGCTCAACGCCGAGCCGGCGACGGTCAAGGAGTTCGACCGTCAGCTCACGCTCAACGAGTCCATCCTGCGCACCAAGGTCATCCGGCCCGACGCCCGCTGAGCTCCCCGGAGCCCGGTGGGAGTCGTCCCCTGTGGATGACCCCTTCCCGCTGTCGGCGGCCTCGGCCACGATGTGCGGGATCGCAGACACGACTCTGACCAGCAGCACCAAGCCAAGGAGACCCTCATGGCAGGCGAGACCGTCATCACGGTGGTCGGCAACCTCGTCGACGACCCGGAGCTGCGCTTCACCCCCTCGGGTGCGGCCGTGGCGAACTTCCGGATCGCGTCGACGCCGCGCACCTTCGACAAGCAGACCAACGAGTGGAAGGACGGCGACGCGCTGTTCCTCTCCTGCTCGGTCTGGCGTCAGGCCGCGGAGAACGTCGCCGAGTCCCTCCAGCGCGGCATGCGTGTCGTCGTGCAGGGCCGCCTGAAGTCCCGCCAGTACGAGACCCGTGAGGGCGAGAAGCGGACCGTCTTCGAGATCGAGGTCGAAGAGGTCGGTCCGTCGCTGAAGTACGCCACGGCCAAGGTCACCCGCGCCCAGCGCTCGGGTGGCGGCGGCGGTGGCGGCGGGTTCTCCGGCGGTGGGGGCGGCGCCCCCTCCGGCGGTGGCGACGACCCGTGGGCCACCCCGGCACCCGCCCAGGGTGGCGGCGGCCAGGGCGGGTACGGCGGTCGCGGTGGCGGCCAGGGCGGTTCCGGAGGCGGTGCCCCTCAGGGTGGCGGCGCTCCCGCGAACGACCCCTGGGGCGCTCCCGGCGTGGGCTCCGACGAGCCCCCGTTCTGACCGTTCGGAACGTTCCGTCCGCGGGCTCCTCGGCTCACCGGCTGGTCCAGCACCACCCACTCACGCACATCCCTCAACCATTCCGCCCCTGCCCGCCTCGCGGCGGCGCCGGGTCGGGCTTCTAGAAAGGAAGCACCACAATGGCCAAGGCAGTGATGCGCAAGCCCAAGAAGAAGGTTTGCCAGTTCTGCAAGGAGAAGGCGACCGGTGTCGACTACAAGGACACCACCCTGCTCCGCAAGTTCATCTCGGACCGCGGCAAGATCCGCGCCCGTCGGGTGACCGGCAACTGCGTCCAGCACCAGCGCGACGTGGCCACGGCTGTGAAGAACGCCCGTGAGGTCGCCCTGCTGCCCTACACCTCGACCGGTCGCTGAGAGGAGCGGGAACGATGAAGCTCATCCTGACCCAGGAGGTCACCGGTCTCGGTGGCCCCGGTGACGTCGTCGAGGTGAAGGACGGCTACGGCCGCAACTACCTCGTCCCCCGTGGCGTCGCGATCCGTTGGACGCGCGGCGCCGAGAAGACCGTCGAGTCGATCAAGGCTGCCCGCGCCACCCGCGCGGTCCGCGACCTCGGCCACGCCGAGGAGATCAAGACCAAGCTCGAGGCCAACAGCGTGGCCGTCAAGGTCCGCGCCGGTGCCGGCGGCCGCCTCTTCGGCGCCGTCACGACCGCCGAGATCGCCGAGGCCCTCCAGGCCAGCTCCGGCGAGGCGGTCGACAAGCGCACGATCGCGATCAAGAACCCGATCCGCGCGCTCGGCAACCACGAGATCTCGGTCCGGCTGCACGACGAGGTGTCCGCCACGGTGGCCCTCAACGTCATCCCGGCCTGATCCCCCGCTGCCGTTCGGCAGCACCAGCACCACCCCACCGGGGCCGTCCCTCTCGTCGAGGGGCGGCCCCGGTGGCTTTTTCGGCACGGCTCTCGGGGTAGTCACGGACGTTTCTGTCCGTCCCGGGGGTAGTCACGGACGTTCCTGCCCGTGACTACCCCGACGACACCGACACGGACCCCGGATCCGGCCCGGCGTACGTGCCGGGGTCAGTGGGCGAGGACGGCGTCGATCCGGACCGTCTCGCCGCGGCCGATCTTCTTGGCGCGCACCTGGATGGTGCCGCTGACCAGCGGGTCGAACTGGTTGCGGATCTGGTAGACGTGGAAGCGCTTGTACGTCGGCGCCTTGAGGTTGACCGTGCGCCAGATGCTCTGCCCGATCTTGACCTGGACCTTGCCGAGCTTGGGGCCGCGCGGGGCGATGAGCCGCAGCTCGCGGACGTTCTTGCCCGGCATCGAGACGACGGAGCCGACCTTGGTGGTCTGCAGGAAGTCGTTGCCGAAGTACCCGCCCTGGCGGACGGTCTTCCAGCCGCTGCCCTTGCGGGCGGTCAGGTTGCGCGGCACGGAGAAGGTGAGGACCGCCGGCGTGGGGTCGACGTTGCCGGCCGCGTCGCGGGCGGTGGCCTCGAAGCGCTGGTCGCCCGGGGGCAGGCTGCGCAGGTCGGTGGTGCCGGGCGAGCAGGGCACGGGCGCCTGGTTGAGCGTGCAGCTGAAGCCGAGCGGGCTGCGCTCCTGGCTGCCGCTCGCGCCGAGGACGACCTGGAGGGTGCGCGAGGTGACCATCGGCCAGTCGGGGTTCTCCTCGTCGACCAGGCCGTTGACCCGGACCGAGCCCGCCGGCGCGACGGTGTCGACGCGGACGGCGACGGTGGCCGGGGCCGAGACGTCGTCGACGTCGGTCTCCGCGGCCTGGCAGCCCAGTCCGCAGAAGGAGCGGGGGTCCCGGGCGGCGTCGCCGGTGTCGACCGCGCGGACGCGGAAGGTGTAGGGCTGGGCCTCGGTCTCGGCCAGGTCGGCGTAGGACTGCTTCCAGACCTTGGCAGCGGCGTCGTAGGTGCCGCACGCGGTCCAGGTGGTCGGGACGGTGCTGCTCGCGAAGAACTGGCACTCGAAGCCGAGCGGGTCGAGGTCGGCGTCGGTGTGCCGGCCGGTGAAGGCGAAGGTCAGCTGCTTGCTGCTGACCCAGTTCTGGGCCGTCTGCGGCGTGGGCGTGTCGGTCACGGCCGCGTCGACGACGGGCGGGGCCTCGTCGTCGCAGGTGCGGCCCAGCAGCCCCGGGAGCGTCTGGTCGGTGACGGCCTCGCTCAGGCAGCCGGGCTCGGCCACCGCGGGGGCGGCGGCGGGTCCGGTGACGGTGACGACCGAGGCGAGCAGCGCGGCCGCGGGCAGGGCGACGAGTGCACGCAGACGTCGGGGTGTGGGCATGGGGGACTCCCTCTCTCTCCTGCCGGGGACAACGCGCGGGGGGTCCTGAGGCTATGGACCCGAGAGGTCGGCTGCAGGACTTTGCCCCGATCGCCCGGCCGTCGACGGCGCGCCGGCCCAGGCCCGGCCGGAGCAGGCGAAGAGCTGCCAGATCACGAAGAGGAGCGTGAGGACCGCGAGGGCCGCCGCCGCGGTGGCGAGCGCCTCGACGCC
Source organism: Nocardioides marmotae (assembly GCF_013177455.1). NCBI lineage: Bacteria > Bacillati > Actinomycetota > Actinomycetes > Propionibacteriales > Nocardioidaceae > Nocardioides > Nocardioides marmotae. The sequence continues at coordinate 4,356,506 of NZ_CP053660.1, read as the reverse complement.
GGCGCCCAGCACCAGCACCGGCAGCGCGGCGACGACGGCGGTCAGGGTCACCGCCAGCCGCAGGCGGCGCGCGGCCGGGAGGTCCGCGGCTGCGGTCGCCCGCGCGGCCAGCACGTGGCACAGCAGCCCGACGAACCCGAGCTGCGGAAGGGTCAGCGCCCAGGCGAGGGAGGCGTCGACGTCCTCGAGCGCCTCGGCCACGGCGGGCACCCACAGCGGCACCGCGACCAGGCCGGCGAGCGCGGCGAGCCCCAGCAGCACGGTGCGCCGCTCGAGGTCGGCGGGGAACCGGGCGACCCCCACCAGCACGAGCACCCAGCCCAGGGGGTCCGGCAACCCGTCGTACTCGCCGAAGCGGGCGGTGAGACCGACGACGAGCAGTCCCATGGCGACGGACTGCAGCGGTTTCACGGGGTCAGGCTACGGACGCCGGTGACCAGCCAGGCGTCGCCGCGCGCGCGGTGGACCAGCACGACGAGGCGGGCGCCCATGAAGACCACGCCGAAGACCACCCACACCACGACCAGCCCGCCGCCCAGCAGGGCGACGGCGAGCACCGCGGGGGCGTGGAGGAGGAGGACGAGCAGGCCGGCCCGGGCGAGGTAGAGGCCGTCCCCGGCGCCGATGAGCACGCCGTCGAGGACGAAGACCACGCCGGCGATCGGCTGGGCCAGCGCCGCCACGACGAGCACCGGCACGAGCAGGTCGCGGACCGCGGCGTCCGCGGTGAACAGCGGCCCGAGGAGGGGGCTGGCGGCGGCGAGCAGCAGGCCGGTGACGATGCCGCTGACGATGCCCCAGCGGACCATCCGGTCGGTGACGGCCCGGGCCGCGGCGGCGTCTCCCGCGCCGAGGTGGCGGCCGGTGATGGCCTGGGCGGCGATGGCGATCGCGTCGAGCACGAAGGCGAGGAAGGTCCACAGCGTCAACGCCAGCTGGTGGGTCGCGAGGTCGATCTCCTGGTCCCGGCCGGTGGCGCCGATCGTGACGGCGTACGTCGTGACGAGCAGGGCCGCGCGCAGGGTCAGGGTCCGTACGACGAGGGCGACGCCGGCGCGCCCGGCGGCCCGGATCCCGCGTACGTCGGGCGCGAGCCGAGCCCCCTCGCGGCGGGCGCCGCGGACCACCACGGCCAGCAGCGCGACCGCGCTCGCGACCTGCGCGAGCACCGACCCGATCGCCGAGCCGGCCAGGCCCAGGCCACCCCAGGAGCCGACGCCGTAGACGAGGGTGACGTTGAGGACGACGTTGAGCAGGTTGCCGGCCACGGCGACGACGAGCGGGGTCCGGGTGTCCTGCAGGCCGCGGAGCACCCCGGTGGTGGCGAGCATGACCAGCAGCGGGGTCGTGCCGAGGAAGGCGATGCGCAGGTAGGTCACGGCGTGCTCGGTGACGGCCGGGCTGGGGCCGAACAGGCCGACCAGCGGCTCGGTGAGCGCGACCCCGGCGACGGTTACCAGGACGCCGATGAGCACCGCGAGCCACACGCCGTCGATGCCCTGGGTCAGCGCGCCGCGCGTGTCGCCCGCGCCGAGGTGGCGAGCGACGGCCGCGGTGGTGCCGTAGGCGAGGAACACGCACAGGCCGACCGCCGTCTGGAGCACCGCGCCGGCGACGCCGAGACCCGCCAGCTCCGGCGTGCCGAGGTGCCCGACCACCGCGGCGTCGGCCAGGAGGAACATCGGCTCGGCGACCAGGGCGAGGAAGGCGGGGAAGGCCAGGCGCAGGATGTCGCGGTCCAGGGCCGCGTCCTCGGGTCGACGCACCCGCGGAGCATAGTCCGGGTAAGAGGCAATCAGTGGTGCTGGCCCCTACGTGGGTAGCCCGCGGAGGGCGGTGGATAACCCCGGGTTGTCTGTGGAAACCACGGGGTCGGAGCGCTTTGTCGACAAACCGGCCGATGTCATCGGCGTGTCGCGGAGGCGAACGGAATCCGTGCCCAACTGATTTCGCTCCACATGTCCGATCGCGCGTTTCCGCAGGTCAGCGCGGTGCTTCGCGTCCGGTGGCCTAGTTCGTCCACAGGCTGGTCCCCATGCTGTGCACAGTCCGAGGCACGTCGTCCACGGGTTCACCCCGGTTATCCCCAGGACCTGTGGACAAGGTGGTGTCGCCGGACCGGCTCCGCCACGTACGGTCCTGGGGTCGCGGACCGATGTCGGTGGCCCTCCCTAGCGTCGGGGAGGAGCCGGCCCGGACCGTCGGGCGCCGGCGCTGCAGGACCGGTACACGAGCGGAGGAGGGCCCAGTGAGCATCGCCGAGTCGGACACCAGGGACGTCCCCGAGCCGCCGTTCGAGGAGTGGGGCGACGGCCCGGCGCCGTACGCCCCCGGCGAGCGGCCCTCCACCCCCGGTGACCGCACCCCGCCGCAGGACATGGCGGCCGAGCAGTCGGTGCTCGGCGCGATGCTCATCTCCAAGGACGCGATCGCCGACGTCACCGAGGTGCTGCGCGGTCCCGACTTCTACCGCCCCTCGCACGAGACGATCTACGACGCGATCATCGACCTGTTCGGCCGGGGCGAGCCCGTCGACATGATCACCATCGCCGCCGAGCTCCAGCGCAAGGGCGAGCTCCAGCGCATCGGCGGCGCGCCGTACCTCCACACCCTCTCGGCCAACGTGCCGATCGCGGCGAACGCGGCCTACTACGCCGAGATCGTCCGGGAGAAGGCGATCCTGCGGCGCCTGGTCGACGCGGGCACCAAGATCGTGCAGATCGGCTACGCCGGCGAGGGCCACGTCGACGACGTGGTGGACCGGGCGCAGGCGGAGATCTACCAGATCACCGACCGCCGCTCGAGCGAGGACTACGTCCCGCTGTCGGACATCATGGACGGCGTCCTCGACGAGATCGAGGCGATCAGCAACCGGGAGGCCGGCCTCTACGGCGTGCCGACCGGCTTCGCCGACCTCGACGACCTGACCAACGGTCTGCACTCGGGCCAGATGATCATCGTCGCGGCGCGTCCGGCCATGGGCAAGTCGACCCTGGCGCTGGACTTCTGCCGGGCCGCCTCGATCCACAACAACCTCACGAGCTGCTTCTTCAGCCTGGAGATGACGCGCTCGGAGATCACCATGCGTCTGCTCTCGGCCGAGGCGAAGGTGCCGCTGAACCACATCCGCAACGGCAACATGAACGACGACGACTGGGCGAAGCTGGCCCGGAAGATGGGCGAGGTCTCCTCGGCGCCGATCTTCATCGACGACAGCCCGAACATGACGATGATGGAGATCCGCGCGAAGGCGCGGCGGCTCAAGCAGCGCCACGACCTCAAGCTGATGGTCATCGACTACCTCCAGCTGATGACCTCGGGCCGCAAGGTCGAGTCGCGCCAGCTGGAGGTCTCGGAGTTCTCCCGGCAGATCAAGCTGCTGGCCAAGGAGCTCGAGATCCCGATCATCGCGCTCTCCCAGCTCAACCGTGGTCCCGAGCAGCGCGGCGACAAGCGGCCGATGATGAGCGACCTGCGTGAGTCCGGCTCGATCGAGCAGGACGCCGACATGGTCGTCCTGCTGCACCGCGACGACGTCTACGAGAAGGAGTCGACCCGCCCCGGCGAGGCCGACCTCATCGTCGCCAAGCACCGCAACGGCCCCACCCGCGACATCACCGTCGCCTTCCAGGGCCACTACTCGCGCTTCGTCGACATGGCGCACTGACCTGGTCGGTGCCGACAAGGGTCGAGCCTGAAATGCGGCCTCGAATCTGAAAGATCTCCAGTCCGCCGTCCGCGCGCCTCTTTCAGGCTGGATCGAACCGACCGGCCCGCCGAGCGTCGCGGACGCGCAGTCGTCCCGCGCGGCGTCGGTGCGGACCCCAGGTCGTCGATCGGCACCACTGGGCTCGTGGTGGGCGGGGGTGCGATCGGGATGGTTGTCGAGCGTTGCAGCGTCGGCTGGTCTTGTTGGTCGGTCTATGTCCTTCGGTGGAAGGCGACCTTCCCGTCGGGCAGGTGGGTGGTCTCGTACGCGGGGTCGTGGATCCGGGCGTGGTGTCTGGGGCAGAGGTTGCGGGCGTTGGCGAGGTCGGTCGTGCCGCCTCTGGACCAGGGGTGGTCGTGGTGGGCGTGGCAGAGGTGGGCTGGCCAGTCGCAGCCGTCGGCGGTGCAGGCGGGTTGGGCGAGGTTGAGGCCGCGGCGTTGGGCGCCGGAGAAGAGTCGGGTCTTGCGGCCGAGGTCGAGCAGCTCGGACCTCGTGCCGAGGACGGCGGGGATGAGGCCTGCTTCGCAGGCGAGGCGGCGGGCGGTGGCGGCGGAGATGACGCCCCCGTCGTCGAGCACTCCGGGCGCGAGGCCACCCACCAGCGAGTCGACGTCGATCGTCACCACGACGGTGGCGTTGAGGCCGCCGAGCTTGGGGAGCTGGTCGGTGGGGAGGTGTTCGAGGAGCTCGCAGAACGCATCGCCCATCCGCTCGGGCGAAGGGCGCCGCTCGACCTGATCGATCTGATCCGCCTCGGGATCCTTGGTCGCGGCCTGGTGCTTCGGGGCGGCGAACGCCAGCAGCGTCTTGTGCAGCATCGCCGCGTGGAGCTCGGGGATGGAGAACTTCCCGCGCACCGACCCCTTCCCGTCCGGGCACATCGTCAGCCAGGCGTTCGCGCGCGCCTCCCGCTCCTCACGTTCGAGGGCTCGGGCGTCACGGGCCTCGCCGATCTCGGGCGCGACGACGGTGAGGACGTGCTTGGCGAGCACCGCCAACGTCTTCGGGTCCAGGTGGGCCGCTTCGGCGAGCAGGTGCTGCTCGGCGCGCGCGGGGATCGTCGGATCCTCCAGGTCGTCGGGCAGCCGATCCACGCAGGCGGTGATCACGCGGGCGTGGTCGACGCTGATCGCGCCCTCGACCAACGCGGCCGCGGACGGCTCGTGCCGGTCGAGGGACTCCGCCAGCCGCGCCCGCCCCTTCGCGACCCGTCTTTCCTGCCGGGTCCGGTGGGCCCACCACGACGCCGTGTCGGTGGCCCCGGCTCGTTCGCCGGCGTGCCGGCGGTCGGCCTCGGCGACCAGCCGCAGCTCGAGCGCCTCGGCCTGAGCACGCAACCGGGACGCCTCGACGAGGGTCGCTTCGACGTCCTCATCGGACATCGACCACAGCTCAGCGGTCGCCGCTGCGCGGGTCTTCTTCCGGGACTTCGCGACAGCACGGCACACCGTGTGTGCGTGGTGTCGCGAGTCCTTGGCCATGGGTCTACTCAAGCACCGACCACCGACAGTCAGACCGGCGTTTCCCCAGGTCAGACCGCATATTGAGACACGACTTCGACGAGTCTCAGAGCCGGCCCCGCGACCCCGGCAGCCCACCCACCGCGAGCCGGGAGGCGACCGCAACCACGCGCCGTACCTCTCCCATAGCTGCCCCCACCGCAACCACCCACGACCCGCAGGCCATGATCGAGCCCACCGGGTCGCACGACGCTCGCCGAGGGGCCCACAACTGGACGACCACCCCGCCCGAACGGCTAGCGTCCCGACGTGGAGCATTTCCTGCTGGGAGACCTCGTCGTGGTGCGCGACGACGACGAGGTCGTCCCGTTCGACGACGAGCGGCCTCCGGACACTGTGCTGGGTGGGGTGCCGGCGAAGGCGGTGGCGCAGTTCCGCGTCGCGGACAGGCGCTGCCTCGCCGGGGTCGCCGACGGCGCCGCTGCGGAGACGGTCGGGCCCCAGGCCGGGCCCGGCCGCGACCTGCGGGGACATGTCCCGGACCGGGTGACGCTGGGCGCCACGTCGTTCGACCTGTGGCAGCTGCCGGAGTGGCACGTGGCCCGCCACACCGTTCTCCACCTGGTGCTGGTAGCCCGCGGTGAGCTGCTGGACAAGCGCGAGGCGCATCGCCTCCTGCTCGGCACGCTCGACGTGGAGCGGGACGGCGTACATGTCCTCCCCGACTCGATGGGCACGTTCGGCGGTGAAGGCCTCATCCAGTGCGCAGCCCAGTTCCGTGGCCACCTGACCGGGTTGACGGTGACCGTCGGCCACGAGGCGCCCGGGCCTGACCGCTGAGCTGTACCCGCGACAGGGACGTGCGCCGACGCGCCGGTCCGGGATTTCCCCCCAAATCGGTGACGCGGGGGCCATGCCTGGGTCGCGAGGCTGGGCGTCATGAGGTCAGGCGGGGGCGGGAGAGCGCGACGGGCGCTCGTGGGTGCCGTGGTTATCGGTGTCGCCGGCCTGACCTCGTGTGCCTCGGGCGGTGCGGCGGTCAGGGACGCGGACGGCGGCACGAGGATCCAGGCGGACTTCTACGCATCCGAGCACGGCGTCCGGGTCGGGATCAAGGTCGGCTATCCCGAGTCGCGGGAGGTCACCGACGCGCGGCTGAGCACCGGGGAGGAGTCCGTGCACGCGTCGCTGTACCCGCTGGACGGCACGGATCCGGATCGGGAGCCCGCGAGCGTGAGTCTCGCGCCCGGGGACCAGGTGCTGATCGAAGGCGTGCTGCTCGTCCCCTGCGCTGGTCCCGGCACCACACCGGTCTTCGAGGTCGTCTCGGAGTCGCAGGGGGCCGAACGCACCGATTACTTCACACCGGCCAACCTCGAGACCTACGAGCAAGCCGTCGCCGAGTGGTGCGCACGCCCGCTGACGATGAACGTCACCGGGGCGACGGTCACGCCGGACGGTGACTACGAGCTCCGGGTCGAGCTCAGCAACCCCGGCCCCGAGCCGGTGACGGTGACCTCGGCCGAGGTCTCGTCCGGCTCCTCGACCTGGCAAGAGACGACGGTGACGGTGCCTGCGGGGACCATCGAGCCGATGGTCATCAGGGGACACGGCCCTCCCGAGTGCGCGGCGACGCCGCCGTGGGAATCGGGGCACGTGCGCGCGGACGGCGAGATCATCCGTCCTGCGTCGGACGGATGGTGTTGACGCATCGGCGTGGAGCCCACCGCGTGTCGCCGTCGCCCTCCGGGCATGAGGCGACACGAGACTGACCGCATGAAGCTCCTCCTGCTGGGTCTGGGTCTCGGCGTCGTCGTCGCCGCGGGGTGTTCGCCAGCCGGTTCTCCGTCGTCGGCAGACTGCTCGGCGCAGATCCGCGTGGCAGATGTCGTGTACACCTCGCACGGGTCGACCAGCCGGGACGCCACCCGCCACGGAAGAGCCGACGAGGCGCAGTGTCACGACATCGGACCCGACGCCGGCGGTTCGGTGTTCGCCGACGACCCCGCACAGGTGCGCACCTGGACCTTCGAGGGCTACTCGCCGGACGAGGTCCTCGGCGTCAAGTACGGCACGAACGGGTTCGGGGTCTTCGTCGCCGACACGGTGCAGCCCGATCAACGCGAGCGCATCTACGCAGAACTGTCCGGCGAGGAGCCCTGAGGCACCCGGCTCGGCAGGAGCGGGCGAACCGCGACTCCGCTCGCTCGGCCCTGATGGGCCGAGCCGCCGCTAGCCTCGCCGCACGATGACCGACCAGCCGCCGCACGACCAGCCGCTCGGGTCCCCGTCCGCCTCGACGCCGGACGGCGCCGGAGCCCGGGAGACCGACTACGGGTACTTCGACAGGTGGCGCACTCGCGGTTGGCGGCTCGCGGTCGCCGTGGGGGTCCCCGCGGGCTTCCTCTCCGGCCTGCTGGCCGACTGCGGCGGCCAGCCCGACAACCGCGAGGAGTACGACGAGCACACCTGCGCCTGGGTGGCCCGGGAGGCCGCCGGGCAGCAGCTCGGGGGACCGGGGGAGCAGCCCGCGCTGCTGCGCCTCGTCGACATCACCACCCTCTCCGACTGGCGCACCTCCTGGTTCGAGGCCGAGGCCGATGCCGACGGCCGCCGCCTGGTCCTGGAGTGCGGTGGGGTCGGCGTCCTCGACAACGGGCAGGAGCAGCGCCTGCGGGTCCAGCTGCACGACGTCAGCGGCCAGGACGAGCCGTACGTCCGCATCGAGCCGGCGGGCCCGCGGATCCGGTCCTTCCGCTAGGCCCGCCGGGCCGCGGCCCCCGCCGTACGCTGAGGACGTGGCGACCGCGTCGGCACCGAGCCGCGCCGGGCGGCTGCTGAACGTCGGCCGGCGTCGCTTCGGCGCGTGGCAGCCCACGTGGTCCTGGGCCGCGGACGCCCTGCGGTCCTTCGTCACCTCCTTCCTGGCCCTCGCCGCGACGTTCTGGCTGCTCCCGGGCGACCAGGCCGACGACCGGCTGGAGACGCTGGCCCTCCTCGCCGGCCTCGTGCTGGTCCTCGGCGCGGTGCTGCGCCCGCTCCTGAGCCGGCTCACCGTGCTCACCGGGACCGTCGGGCTGCTGCTGGTCGGCCTGCTCGCGCAGGCGGTGGTGCTCGGGGCGGCACTGCTGCTGATCCCGTCGGCCGACCCGTTCAGCCCCGGGGAGCTCCTGGTCGCCTCCTGGGCGGCGACGCTCGTGGCGGCGGTCGTGAACTGGCTCTTCGACGCCAGCAGCGACGAGGCGTTCTTCGGCCAGCTGCTCCGCCAGTCCGTACGCCGCACCCGCGACGCCGGTGCGGACGGCCCGGGGCTGCTGGTGGTCCAGCTCGACGGGGTCAGCCTCCCGGTGGTCCAGCAGGCGATCGCGGCCGGCACGATGCCGGCGGTGTCGCGGTGGCTGCGCTCGGGCAGCCACGAGCTGCGCGGCTGGCACACCGGCCTGCCCGCCACGACGCCGGCGGGCCAGGCGGTGATCCTGCACGGCGACGTACATGCCGTCCCGGGGTTCCGGTGGCTCGACAAGGAGACCGGCCGGCTGCTGGTCATGCACAGCCCCGCCGACGCCGCGCAGGTCGAGCACAAGATGAGCGACGGCCGCGGGCTGCTGGCCGACGGCGGCACCGGCGTGTCGAACCTGTTCACCGGCGACGCGCCGACGCCGCTGCTCACCCTCAGCGCGGGGCGGCTGCCCGGCCACGACCCCGGCAGCGCGTCGTACGCCGCCAGCCGGTTCGGCCTGGTGCGCTCCCTGGGCCTCTTCCTCGGCCAGGTGGTCACCGAGCTCTACCAGGCGCGGCGGCAACGGGTCCGTGACGTGGTGCCGCGGGTCCACCGGGGCGCCGGCTTCGTCGCGATGCGGGGGCTGACCACGGCGGTGCTCCGCGACCTCGACGTGACGATCCTGGCCGACCAGATGAGCCGCGGGACGCCGGTGATCTACGTCGACTTCGTCGACTACGACGAGGTCGCCCACCACGCCGGCCCCACCCGCCCGGAGTCGCTGACCACCCTGTCCGGGCTGGACGGCATGCTGGACTTCCTCGACCAGGTCTCCCGCGAGGTCGGCCGGCGCTACGAGATCGCCCTGGTCTCCGACCACGGCCAGGCCCAGGGCTCGACGTTCCGCCAGCTGGCCGGGGAGAGCATCGAGGAGGTCGTCCAGCGCCTGGCCGAGGAGCACGCCGCGGCCCCGGGCCGGCCGGGCGAGGGCTGGCTCGCGGCGAACCTGCTGCTCGCCGGCGCCCCGGCGGACCGACGCGCCGTCACCCGGGCCGCGCGCTCGCTGGCCGGCGGGGAGCCGGACGCCGAGCAGAGCGTCACCTCCGACGAGCCGGGGCTGCTGGTCGCGGCCTCGGGGAGCCTGGCCCACGTCTACCGCAGCGACCTGCCGGGCCGGTTGACCCGCGAGCAGCTCGACGCCCTGCACCCGGGCCTGGTCGGCGGCCTGGCCGACCACCCCCAGGTCGGGCTGGTGCTCACCCGGCGCGCCGACGGCGCGGTCGTGGTCGACGGCGGCGGGGGTGGCTGGCGGGTGCTGGGCGGCCCGGCCGGCCCAGCCGATCCGGCCAACGCGGAAGGCGCCGGTCCGGACCCCGTCGCCGGCTACGGTCCGCGCGCCGAGGCCGACCTGCTCCAGCTCTCCACCCGCGACCACGTCGGCGACCTCGTGCTCCTCGGGGCCCACGACCCGGCGCTGGGCGAGGTGGTCGCCTTCGAGGAGCTCGTCGGCTCCCACGGCGGGCTGGGCGGCCCGCAGACCGAGGCGCTCCTGGTGCACCCCCGGGAGTGGGACGTCCCCGGCGCCCCCGGCGACGTCCTCGACGGCCCGGGGCTGCACGCGACGCTGGTCGGCCGGCTCGACCGGCTCGGGCTGCGCCGGTGACCGCCCTCGCCGTGACCTGGTGGGGCCACGCCTCGGCGACCGTCGAGCTCGCCGGGCTCCGCGTGGCCACCGACCCCTTGCACGTCCGGCGGCTGCTCCACCTGGTCCGGCACGGCCCGCTGCCGGCCGCCCCGGCGTACGTCGCGGACCTGGTGGTCCTCTCCCACCTGCACCTGGACCACCTGCACGTGCCGACGCTGCGGCGGATGGCGCCCGGCTCGGTGGTCCTGGTGCCGCGCGGCGGGGAGTCGCTGGTGCCGCCGGGGCACGACGTGCGCCCGGTCGTGCCGGGCGAGGAGGTCGTGGCCGCCGGAGCGCGGGTGCAGGTGCTGCCGGCCGACCACGACGGCCGCCGGCTGCCCGGGTCGAGCCTGCGCGGCCCGGCGCTCGGCTTCCGGATCGAGCACCGGGAGGTGTCGCTGTGGTACCCCGGCGACACCGGCCCGCGGCAGGACCTCGCCGGCGTCGGCGCCGTCGACCTGGCCCTCGTGCCCGTCGGCGGCTGGGGCCCGACCCTGGGGGCCGGGCACCTGGACCCGGACCAGGCCGCCGCCGCGGTGACCGAGGTCGGCGCGCGGTGGGCGGTGCCGGTGCACTGGGGGACCTTCTGGCCGGCCGGGCTGCGACGGCTGGACCGGCGCACCCACGAGCGGCTGTTCATCACCCCGGGGGCGCGGTTCGCCGCGGCGCTGGGCCCGGGCCCGCCGGCCCCGGTCGTGCTCGCCCCGGGCGAGCGGGTGCAGCTGTGAGCGAGCCGCCGCTGTGAGAGAGCGGGCGCCCTCAGTACGCCGCGTTCAGCACGCCGTAGCCCAGGCTCAGCACCGCCGTGGCCGCCGCGGCGGTGCCGAGCACCGCTGCCACCGCGGTGGGGGTCCGCAGGTGCCGCGCGGTGCCGCCGACCAGCGCCGCTGCGGCGATCAGGCACAGCACCCAGTAGACCGGGCTGGTCGTCTCGCCGACGACGGTCAGCCCATAGACCCCGTCCGCGACCAGCACGCCCGCGAGCGCCCCCGCGCCGAGGGCGGCCGGGACGACGCGGCGGCCGACCATCGCGGCGGCCGCCGCGCCGACGACCGGGCCCGCGACGACCCCGACCGCGCCCCAGAACGTCGGGTCGTAGACGAGGCCGCGCAGCTCGGAGGCGACGGTGTAGCCGAGCACCAGCGCGACGAACGAGACCACCCCGAGCACCGCGCCCCCGCCCAGCGAGGGCCGGACCGCCGCGACCAGGAGGACGGTCAGCAGCGTCCACCCCGAGGGGGAGTTGGCGAAGGAGCCCAGCGCGTCGGGCAGCAGTCCCTGGGCCCACGAGGTCGCGCCGCCCAGCGCGAGGCTGGCGGCGACGACGGCGAGGGCGGCCGGGACGGGGCGGGTGAGCACGGGATGGGCGGTGGGGGTCACGCCCCGATCGTCGCGGCTCGCAGCCCGCGGCACACCCGGTCCGGCCGCACGCGGTACCCAGGTCCCACGAGCTCGGTACCCGAGGACGAGGGACGCCCCGACGGCCGGCCGCCCCACTGTGACTCCGTGTGACCCCGTGTGACCCAGACTGACTCAGTGTGACCCGGCTCACCCCTAAGGAGGGGTCGGCGAGGTTTGCCAAGGGGCGGGCCGGACGAGGCTCGAAGGGTCGAACCCCCTACCCCACGAGGATGCTCATGCGACGTACGCCCACCCGTTCCACCTCCGCCCGCCTGGCCGTCGCCGGCCTGGCGTCGTTCGCGCTGCTGGGCCTGACGGCCTGCTCCGACGACGCCGACGACGAGGCGACCGACGAGCCGACCTCGCAGCCCAGCGAGCCTGCGGCCAGCGAGACGCCCGCGGAGGAGCCGGTCGCCGAGGAGGAGGAGGGCGAGACGGCCGCGTCGGGCGACCAGCCGGACTGGGCCGAGCCGCTGACCACGCCCGGCGAGAAGATCGCGACCATCGAGGCCGGCGACATCAGCATCGACGTGCACCAGGTCGGGACGACCAAGGCGACCAAGACCGGCCAGTTCGTCGACCCCGAGAAGAACAAGCCGATCATCGCCGAGGGCGACGAGATCGTCTTCGTCAACTACGTGGCCACCAACAACGGCGAGGACATCGACCTGGGCTCGAGCCTGGTCTCGGTGGAGGCGCGGTACGACGACTGGCCCTACATGCAGGGCATGGACTCGATCGTCGACGACACGCTCTTCGAGCAGATGGAGGTCAACGACGGCGCGCTCGCGGTGGGCGCCTTCCGCGACCCGTCGGTCTACACCCTCGGCGCCGGCCAGCAGATCTCCTGGGGCGAGAACTTCCTCTACCAGAAGGGCTCCCCGATCACCTTCGAGGTGACGATCGTCCCCGTCGACGCCGAGGGCGAGCTGCTCCACGACGACCGGATCGAGGGCACGGGCACCGCGAAGATCTCCTGATCGGGCCCTCCAAGCGGCGCCTAGGATGAGCGGCATGGCGAAGAAGACGTGGTCGGACCTGAGCCCGGGGCAGCAGCGGGCCGTCGTGGTGGCCGGTGCGGTCGAGACCGTGCTGACCGGCCTGGCCCTGGCCGACCTGGCCAAGCGCCCGGCCGACCAGGTCCGCGGCCCCAAGGGGCTCTGGCTCCTCGCCGCCTTCGTCCAGCCCGTCGGGCCGCTGGCCTACCTCACCCTCGGTCGCCGCTGACCCGGACGACCCACCCACCGCACGACCCACCCACTGCAGGGCTCCCGCGCCGGGAGCCCTGCAGTGGCACGGGATCGGACGCGGGGTCGGCCACGGGGACAGGCCACGGGGACGGCGCGAGATCACTACCCTGCGGGCCATGCGCCGCCGACCCGCTGCCGCCTCCGTGACCGGGGCCCTCCCCACCGTTCTGCTGCTCGTGCTCGCCGCCGGCTGCTCCGGCGGGAGCGCGGAGCCCGAGGCGGACGCCGAGCCGACCGCGGCTGCGTCCGCCGAGCCGTCCGCGACGGGCGGGACCGCCCCGCCGGTGACCTCCTCGCCGAGCGCCACCGACATCTCCGATCTGGTCGCCGGCCTGCCGCCGTGCTCCGAGGTGTGGGTGGACGGCGCGACGCTGCCCGCGGACTACGCCGGGTGCAAGGAGGCCGGCGGCGGCATCGACCTCGGCGTGGTGCTCGAGTGCGCCGACGGGGCCGGCCTGGCGGCGTACCACGACCGGCTCTGGGCCCGCCTCGGCGGCGAGATCACCGACTCCGGCGGGGGTGGCATCGCCCAGGACCCGGAGTACGCCGCCGACGTCACCGCCTGCCAGGGCTGACCCCGTCTGCTCGCCCGCCTGCCCGGCGCGGGCGGGACCGGCGTCGCTGCGCTCAAGGTCACATACCGACGGTCTGTCGCCGTCGAGACTGTTGAACTACGTTCAACAGCATGCGCCAGCGCCTCGCCACCGCCCTCGTCTCGATCGCCGGGCTGGCGATCACCGGGGCCTCCCTCAGCGTCCCGGCCGAGGCCGCGCCGATCACGGCCCCGGCGCCTGCACCCGCCGCGAAGGCCGCGCCCGCGAAGCTCGCCAAGGCCGCGAAGGCCGCGAAGGTCGCCAACCGATCGGTCGTCTTCGACCTGCGCAACCTCAACCAGACCTCGGCGCTGTGCCTTCCGGGCGGCGGGGCGCACCTGGTGCGCGGCCGCCTCGTCGGCCCCCGCCGCGACGTCAACGACGCCCCCGGCCGGCTGCGGGTCAACGTGCTGGTCCACGACGCCGGCACCGGCGGGTGGTTCTGGAACCTGCGGCAGGCGCCCCGCTTCGACTACGCCACCCAGTTGGCCCGCCGCGGGGAGACCTCGCTGGTCCTCGACCGCCTCGGCTACGACCGCAGCCCGCTGGCCAACGGCAACGCCACCTGCCTCGGCGCGCAGGCCACGATGCTCCACCAGGTCGTCCAGCACCTCTACTCCGGCAGCTACGGGTTCGCCGACCGGCGCGGCGAGGACGACCAGCCGCCGCACGCCACCCACGTCGTCCTCCACGGCCACGGGACGGGCGCGACCGTCGCCCAGCTCGAGGCCGCGGAGTTCGCCGACGTCGCCGGGCTGGTGCTGATGTCCGCGCCGACGGCCGGCCCCTCGACGCTGGCGCTGCGCGAGGGCGCCGAGCAGCTCGGCCGCTGCCTCGGCGGCGGGGGCTACGCGGCGTACGGCGCGACCCCGGCGCGGTTCCGCGAGCTCCTCTTCGCCTCCGCGCCCGCGAAGGTACGTCGCCTGGCGACCGCCCGGCGCAACCCGACCCCGTGCGGCGACGTGTCCAGCCTGCTCGGCGCGGTCGGGTCGGCGGCCCTCTCGGCCGGCGGGGTCGACGTGCCGGTGCTGGTGCTCTCCGGCGAGCGCGACGCCCGGGCCGGTGCCCTGGACCAGCGGGCCGCGGAGTCGATGTACTCCCGCAGCGAGCGGGTCGTCGCGCGCACCGTGCCCGGCGCCGGCAGCGCGCTGCCGCTGGAGGCCGGCGCGCCGTCGGTCCGCTCGACGGTGCTGCGCTTCCTCTCCGGCGTGCGCCCGACCCTCTAGCCCGACCCGCTAGATCGTCCCTCGAGCAGTGCGGCCGGCGCGCCACTCCTCGGCGAGGATCGCGTAGGCGTAGCTGTCCAGCCATCGCCCGGAGCGGTGCAGCGCGTCGGCGACGGTGTGGCTCTCCCGGCGCATCCCGAGGCGCTCCATGATCCGCCAGGACGCGGTGTTCTCGGCGAAGCAGCCGGCGGTGACCCGGCGCAGGCCGAGGTCCTCGAAGCAGATCCGCAGCAGCTCGGCGGCGGCCTCGGTCGCGTAGCCGTGCCCGGTGTGGTCGGGGTGGAGGACCCACCCGAGCTCGGCCTGGACGGCCAGCCCGCGCTCGGCGACCTCCGCCTGCGCCCAGGCGTCGGTGAGCCGCAGCATCAGGTCGCCGATGACCTGGCCGTCGCGCTCGACGACGAGCAGGTGGTCGAGCCGCTCGGGGCGGTCGAAGTCGGCGACGTACGTCTCCCGGTCGGGTGGGCTGCTGGTGAGCCACTCGTGGCTCGCGGGGTGGTGCCGCACCTCCCACACCGCTTCGGCGTCGGCCGGGGTGACCCGGCGCAGCAGCAGCCGCTCGGTGCGGCAGGGCCAGGCGACCGCGGACAGGTCGACCGGCGGGCGGGCCGGCGCGGGCTCAGCCACGCGACCGACGACCGAGCAGGCCGCCACCCCACAGCGCCCACAGGACGAGCAGGGGCTGGAAGAACAGCCGCACGAGCCGCTTGGTGTCGGTGTCGAGGCCGAAGGCGTCGGTGCCCTCGACGTACTGCGCGATGTTGCCGGGGAAGATCACGACGTAGAAGGCCGCGAGCAGCGCGCCGACGAGGCGCTGGTGGCGCGGCAGCGCGACGAACGCCGCGCCGAGGCCGATCTCCACGACCCCGGAGCCCAGCACCGTGAGGTCCTCGTCGACGGGGAACCAGTCGGGCACCTGGGCCTGGAACTCCTGGCGCTGCGTGGTCAGGTGGAGCACCCCCGCGCCGACCATGATCGAGCCGAGGGCGACACGGGCGGCCGTGCGGGCGAGCGACATGCAGCGAGGTTACCGACGCGGGGTGAGACGCGGGCTGAGGTGGGAGACTGCCGCACGTGACGAGCGAGACGGTGGGCCGGGTGCAGCAGGTGGGCCGGATGGCCGAGCGCGCGGTGGAGGCCGCGACCAGCGTGGGCCGGGAGGTCCAGGCGCGGATCTACCGCGAGGGCGTCTTCGGGCGGCGACCGGTCGTGCCGGTGGAGCCGGCCGCGCTGGAGGCCGCCGCGCAGCGCCGGATGAGCCCCGAGGCGTGGTCGTACGTCGCCGGGGGCGCCGGCCAGCAGCGCACCGTCCGCGCGAACACCGAGGCGTTCGACCGGCACCGGATCGTGCCGCGCATGCTGGTCGACGTCGAGGAGCGCGACCAGTCCGTGGAGCTGTTCGGCCGCCGGCTGCCCTCGCCGTACCTCCTCGCCCCGATCGGCGTGCTGGAGATGGCCCACCGCGAGGCCGAGCACGCGGTGGCCCGGGCGGCCCGCTCGCTCGGCGTCCCGATGGTGCTCTCCACCCAGGCCTCGGTGCCGATGGAGGAGGTCGCGCGAGACCTCGGCGACTCCCCGCGGTGGTACCAGCTCTACTGGTCCAAGGACGACGGCGTCGTGGACTCCTTCGTGCGGCGCGCGGAGGAGATCGGCAGCGACGCGCTCGTCGTCACCCTCGACACCCACGTGCTCGGCTGGCGCACCCGCGACCTGGACCTGGCCTACCTGCCGTTCGCGCGGGCCGAGGGGATCGCGCAGTACCTCAGCGACCCCCACTTCCGCTCGCTGGTCGAGCACCGCGCCGCGAACCCGCCGGCCGTCGACGGACCGCAGCCGCGCCCCACGCCGGCGGCGGTCCGCGCGCTGCTGTCGATGACGCGGCACTACCCCGGCCGGTTCCGCGACAACCTGCGCTCGCCGCTGCCGCGCGCCGCGGTCGAGACCTTCCTCGACGTCTTCTCCCGCTCCTCGCTGACCTGGGAGGACCTGGCCTACCTGCGCGAGCGCACCTCGCTGCCGATCGTGCTCAAGGGCATCCAGGACCCGCGCGACGCCCAGCTCGCCCTCGAGCACGGCGTCGACGGGATCGTGGTCTCCAACCACGGCGGCCGGCAGGTCGACGGCGCGATCGCCTCCCTCGACGCGCTGCCCGCGGTCGTCGACACCGTCGGCGGGCGAGTCCCGGTGCTCTTCGACAGCGGCGTGCGCAGCGGCGCCGACGCCTTCACCGCCCTCGCGCTGGGCGCGCAGGCGGTGCTCGTCGGGCGGCCCTGGGTCTACGGCCTGGCGCTGGCCGGTGAGGACGGCGTCCGCGCGGTCCTGGAGCACCTGATGGCCGAGCTCGACCTGACCATGGCGCTGAGCGGGGTCACCGACCTCGCCGGCATCACCCGCGACCTGCTCGCCTGAGCCGAGGGCACGAGGTGGGCGGACGGCACGCCGCGCCGACGCATGGCGGCGGGCAGGGGCACAGTCACGGGCACAGTCACGGGCACGGGCATCGTCACAGCCATGGGCACGGGCACGGGCCGGCGGCGGAGGTCGACGTACGCCGCGGTGCCCGGGCGACACTGCTCGGCGCGCTGGCGCTGGCCGGCGTGGTCGCGCTCGTCGGGCTGGTGCTGCTCTGGCCGGACCGGTCGGCGGCAGCCGACCTGCGCGAGGAGGTGGCCTTCCAGGGCCCCGGCGTGCTGCTCGTCGACGCCACGCTGCGCTCGCTGGAGGAGGGCCGGGCCTCGGTGAGCATCGAGGAGGGCCCCGACGAAGGTGCCCGGCGCACCGTCGACCTCCCGCCCGAGGTGGCCGCCTCCGGCCTCGAGCCGGGCGACACCCTGCGGCTGCAGTCGCCGCCGCCCGCGGACGGCACGGACCGCACCTACGTCTACTTCGGGACCGACCGGGACGCGACGATGTGGGTGCTGGCCGGCCTGTTCGTGCTGGTCGTGCTGCTCGTCGCACGCTGGCGCGGGCTGCTGGCGCTGCTGGGGCTGGGCTTCGCCGGGCTGGTGCTGCTCGGGTTCATGCTGCCCGCGCTGCTGACCGGGGAGCCCGGCCTGGCCGTCGGCCTGGTCGGCTCCACGCTGATCATGGTCGTCGTCCTCTACACGACCCACGGGTTCTCGATCCGCACCAGCGCCGCGCTCGCCGGCACCCTGGCCGGGCTGGTGCTCACCGCCGTGCTGGGGCTCGTGTCGACCCGGACATCGCGGCTGACCGGCTTCGGCGACGAGGCGGCCGGGCTGCTGACGACGTACATCCCGGCCCTGGACCTGCAGGACGTCTTCACCTGCGCGCTCGTCGTCGCGGGGCTCGGCGTCCTCAACGACGTCACCATCACCCAGTCCTCGGCGGTGTGGGAGCTGCGCGGCGCGGCGCCGGGGTTGACGCGGCGGCGGCTCTTCCTCAGCGGGATGCGGATCGGCCGCGACCACATCGCCTCCACGATCTACACGATCGTCTTCGCCTACGCCGGCACCGCGCTGGTGCTGCTCATGGTGCTCTCGCTCTACGGCCTCCCGCTGGGGGACCTGCTGGCGACCGAGGAGATCGGCCAGGAGGCGGTCCGCACCCTGGTCAGCAGCATCGGGCTGGTGCTCGCGGTGCCGATCACCACCGCGATCGCGGTGTGGACCGTGCCGGGGCCGGTCCCGGCGTCGTCGCGGTAGGGCAGGCTGGCCGCGTGCATCACATCGGGATCGATCTCGCCTGGGGCGAGCGCCAGCCCACCGGCCTCGCCGTGCTCGACGAGGACGGCGCGCTGGTGCACGTCTCCGCCGTACGCACCGACGACGAGATCGCCGAGCAGCTGGCGCCGTACGTCGAGGGGCCCTGCCTGGTCGCGATCGACGCCCCGCTCATCGTGCGCAACGAGACCGGGTCCCGGCCCGCGGAGAAGGCGCTGACCCGGGACTTCCGCCGCTTCGAGGCCGGCTGCCACCCCTCGAACCTCTCCAAGCCGGAGTTCCGCGACGGCCCCCGCGGCGCCCGGGTGTGCAAGCGCCTGGGCCTGGACATGGACCCCCGCTCGGGCCGGGCACGGCGCGCGATCGAGGTCTACCCGCACCCGGCGACGGTCGTGCTCTTCGGGCTCGAGCGGACGCTGAAGTACAAGGACAAGCGCGGCCGGGACGTCGACCTGCTCCGCAGCGAGCTGCTGAGGCTGATGGACCACGTCGAGACGGTCGTGCGCACCGACGGGCCGGACGGTGCTGATGGCGCCGAGGGTGCCGAGGGTGCTGAGGGTGCCTGGGCCTCGCTGCGCCTGGCCGTCGAGACGGCCACCCGCAAGAGCCAGCTGCGGGTGGTGGAGGACCAGGTCGACGCGGTGGTGTGCGCCTACGTCGGTCGCTTCGCCGACCTCCACCCCGACCGCACCACGGTCTACGGCGACCTCGCCGAGGGTTACATCGTCACCCCGTCGTTGCCCGACGAGAGCGCCGCGATCCGTTCGGCGATCCAGACGTACGCCGCGCAGCACGCCGAGCTCTCCGCCGCCGGCGAGCAGGCGGTCGCCCTGGTCACCTCGATCCTCGACGAGGCCGGCATCAACTACCTCTCGGTCACCGGGCGGACGAAGTCGGTCGTGTCGTTCGCGGAGAAGGCGGGGCGGATGCGCGAGGGCCAGCCGATGTACCCGAACCCGCTCACCGACATCACCGACCAGCTCGGCGTCCGCGTCATCACCTACGTCCAGGACGACGTCGAGACCGTCGCCGGACTCCTCGCCGACCAGGTCGTCGTCCACCTCGACCGCGACATGGGCCGCGAGACCGCGCGCGAGGGCCGGTGGGGGTACGCCTCGCGGCACCTCCTGATCGCCCTCGACGCCGCGCGCGAGTCCCAGGCGGCGTACGCCGGTCTGCGGGGGCGGGTCGCGCAGGTGCAGGTCCGCACGGTGCTGCAGCACGCGTGGGCGGAGTTCGAGCACGACATCCGCTACAAGGGCTCGGTGCCCGAGGAGCACGCGCCGGAGTTCGACCGCCGCTTCACCCTGGCCGCGGGGCTGCTGGAGCTGGCCGACCGGGAGTTCTCCACCATCCGCGAGCGGCTCCGCGCCGAGCCGGCGCCGGTCGCCGCGGCCGGCGAGGTCGCCGACGACGACCCGCGCCTGGACCCGCGCGAGCTCGCGGCCTTCCTCGCCGGGCAGTACGCCGACGCCGGCTGGTCGCGCACCGACCACTACACCTGGATCTCCGGCCTGCTCCTCGAGCTCGGCATCACCTCCCTCGACGAGCTCGGCGAGGTGCTCCGCCCCACCGCGGCCCTGGCGATCAACGAGCGGATGGACTACCGCTACCCGCCCGGCGCCGTCCGCCGCCTCGACGACGCCCTCCTCGCTGTCTTCGGTGAGCAGTACGTCGAGCTCCACGGCAACGCCCACCGCGCTCCGTTGCTGCGTCAGCGGCTCGAGAAGCTCGGCGGCTGACCGGCGCGGGCCCTGGCGGCCACCCCGCTGGTCGAGCAGCGAGCCCTGGCGAGCGTGTCGAGGCCCGGTGAGGTGCCTTCGGCCTGGTGGTGGCGGTGCGGGCACGACCGGAGGCGGCGGGTTGGTGCGTTGTAGAAGGACTTTGAGAAGGACGTGGTTGCGCGCCGTCGTGGTCGAGGCACCTGGGCGCGGTTGCTTCTCGCTCACGGTGGGCGGGGGTCGACCGTTGTGGTTGCGGTGGTCGAGGGATGCAGCTTCGGTGGATCTGGCTGGTCGGTCTATGTCCGCCGGTGGAAGGCAACCCGCCCGTTCGGGAGGTGGGTGGTCTCGAAGGCGGGGTCGTGGATGCGGGCGTGGTGCCGGGGGCAGAGGTTGCGGGCGTTGGCGAGATCCGTCTTGCCGCCGTGGGCCCAGGGTTGGTCGTGGTGGGCGTGGCACAGGTGGGCGGGCCAGTCGCAGCCCTGGGCGGTGCAGGTGGGCTGGGTGAGGTTGAGTCCGCGGCGTTGGGCGCCGGAGAACAGTCGCGTCTTCCGGCCGAGGTCGAGCAGCTCGGACCTGGTGCCGAGCACGGCCGGGATGAGACCGGCCTCGCAAGCCAGCCGGCGGGCAGTCGCGGCGGAGATCGCGCTCCCGTCGTCGAGCACTCCCGGCGCGAGCCCACCCGTCAGTGACTCGAGGTCGAGGGTGACGACGACGGTGGCGTTGAGGCCGCCGAGCTTCGGGAGCTGGTCGGTGGGGAGTCGTTCGAGGAGCTCGCAGAACGCATCCCCCATCCGTTCCGGTGATGGCCGGCGCTCGGCCAGTTCCGCTTCGGGATCTTTCGTAGCGGCCTGGTGCTTCGGGGCGGCGTAGGCGAGGAGGGTCTTGTGGAGCATCGCGGCGTGCAGCTCGGGGATCGAGAACTTCCCGCGCACGCTGCCCTTCCCGTCCGGGCACATCGTCAGCCACGCACCCGCCCGAGCCTCACGTTCCTCACGTTCGAGGGCGGCTGCGTCGCGGGCCTCGCCGATCTCGGGCGCGACCACGGTCAGGACGTGCTTGGCGAGCACCGCCAGCGTCTTCGGGTCGAGGTGCTGAGCCTCGTGCAGGAGGTACTGCTCGGCACGGGTGGGGACGGTGGGGTCCTCGAGGTCGTCGGGCAACCGATCGACACACGAGGTGACCACCCGGGCGTGGTCGACCGAGATCGCGCCCTCGACCAGCGCGGCCGCCGTGGGCTCGTGCCGGTCCAAGGACTCCGCCAACCGCGCCCGCCCCTTCGCCACCCGCCGCTCCTGGCGGGTCCGGTGGGCCCACCACGACGCGGTGTCCGTGGCGCCGGCTCGTTCGCCGGCGTGCCGACGGTCGGCCTCAGCGACCAGGCGGAGTGCGAGGGCGTCGGCCTGCGCACGGAGCTTCTCGGCCTCGACAAGGGCGGCTTGGACGTCCTCGTCCGACATCGACCACAGGTCCGCGGTCGCCGCCTGGCGGGTCTTGCGGCGGGACTTCGCGACAGCCCGGCACACGGTGTGTGCGTGGTGTCGAGAGTCCTTGGCCATGGGTCTACTCAAGCACCCGCCACCGACAGTCAGACCGGCGTTTCCCCAGGTCAGACCGCATGTCGAGACACGACTTCGAGAAGTTTCGGCCCGGTCTCGGGAGGCCGCCGCAACCACGCGCCGTACCTCTCCCGTAGCTGCCCCCACCGCAACCACCCGCGACCCGCAGGCCGCAGGCGGGAAGCGGCGGGGCGGAGAGATCAGGAGGACGGCGCGGCGGCGCGGAGCTTCTCGAGGAGGGGGAGGGCGGCGTCGGTGAGGAACTGCTCCTGGAGGGCGTCGCCGACCTGGACGAGGGCGATGTCGGTGAAGCCGGCCTCCCAGTAGGCGGAGACTGAGTCGACGATCTTGTCGAGGTCGGGCCCGCAGGGGATGGCGTCGGCGACGTCCTCGGGGCGCACGAACTGCGTGGCGCCGGCGAAGCCGGCGGGGGTGGGCAGGTCGGCGTTGACCTTCCAGCCGCCGGCGAACCAGCGGAACTGCTCGTGCGCGAGCGCCACGGCGGCCTCCTCGCTCGGCGCCCAGCAGATCGGGATCTGCCCGACCGCGCGGGCCGGGGAGCCGATGGTGGGGGCGCCGTCGATGCCGTTCCAGCCCTCGATGAGATCGGCGCGCGGCTCGGTGCCGATGAGGTGGTCGGCCAGCGGCGCCAGCTGCTCCAGGCCCCGCTCGCCGGCGACGGCGACGCCGATCTCGACGGCCTCCTCGGGGAGGTCCCAGACGCGGGCGGACTCGACGTCGAAGTGCTGCCCGCGGTAGTCGACGAGCTCGCCGGTGTGCAGCGCGCGGATGATCTCGATCGCCTCGGTGAGCATCTCCTGGCGCTGCCCGATGGCGGGCCAACCGGCGCCGACGACGTGCTCGTTGAGGTTCTCCCCGCTGCCGAGCCCGAGGGTGAACCGCCCCTCGGCGAGGATCTGGAGGGTCGCGGCCTTCTGGGCGACGACGGCGGGGTGGTAGCGCAGCGTCGGGCAGGTCACGTACGTCATCAGGCCCACCCGCTCGGTGGCCTGGGCGACCGCGCCGAGGACGGTCCAGGCGTACGGCGCGTGGCCCTGCTCGGTCAGCCAGGGGGAGTAGTGGTCGCTGGAGACCTCGAAGTCGAAGCCGGCGGGCTCGGCGGCGACGGCGTACTTCACCAGCTCCCGCGGGCCGCTCTGCTCGGTCATCAGGGTGTAGCCGAAGCGCGTCATGCGGGAGCGGTACCCACGCCCGGCGGGGAGACGCAGGGCCCGGCGGGCAGCGACGACTCAGTCCCGCTGGTCGTCGGCCTTCTTCTCGGTCCGGCCCATGCCCGGCAGGTTCATCACCAGCTTGCTGAGCTCCTGGGTGACCTCGAGCATCGCGTGCATGTCGGGCGCGCGGTGCCGAGGCGGCGCAGCAGCGGCATGATCTCCTCGCGACCGGTACCCCCGGCCCCGACGTACCGTCGGGTGGCATGACTCCGACGGATCTGTTGAAGGACGCGTTCGGTCGCGTCGTGGAGAGCGGTACGGCGGTCGTGGACGGCCTGACCACCGACCAGCTGGCCGTGCGGCCGGCGCCGCAGACGAACTCGATCGCGTGGCTGGTCTGGCACCTCGCGCGGGTGCAGGACGACCACGTGGCCGACGTGGCCGGCCGCGAGCAGGTGTGGACCGCGCAGGGGTGGGTCGACCGGTTCGACCTGCCCTTCGAGTCGGGCGCGACCGGCTACGGCCAGGACGCCGAGGCGGTCGGCCGGGTCCGGGTGTCGGCGGACCTGCTGGCGGGCTACCTGCGCGCGGTGCACGAGCAGACCCTGGCGTTCCTCGACACGGTCGCCCCCGAGGACCTCGACCGGGTCGTCGACGACAGCTGGGACCCGCCGGTGACGCTCGGCGTGCGGCTGGTGAGCGTGCTCGACGACGACGCCCAGCACGTCGGCCAGGCGGCGTACGTCAGGGGGTTGCTGGGCGCGTGATCCGGTAGCGCACGAAGGACGGCACCGCGAGCGCCGCCACGACCGTCCCGACGACCACCAGCACGCCGCCGCCGGCCGCCGCCGCGGCGGTGCCGACCGCGGCCGCCGCCGCCCCGTGCGCGACGTCGGCGACCCGGGGGCCGCCGGCGACGACGACGATGAAGACGCCCTGCAACCGGCCCCGGACGGAGTCGTTCGCCGCGGCCTGGAGCATCGAGCTGCGGAACGCCGCGGAGGCCATGTCGGCGGCGCCGCCGACCACGAGCATGAGCAGCGCGGCCACCAGCATCGGCTCGCGCCAGCGGTCGGCCAGCCCCACCGCGAGCCCGAAGCCGGTCATGGCGACGCCCCAGACGAGGATGCACCAGATGACCGCCAGGCCCTGGCGCTCGATCCGCGAGACCCAGCCGCTGAGCACGCCGCCGATCACCGCGCCGGCGGGGATCGCGGCGAAGAGCGCCGCGAAGACCAGTCCGCCCTCGTCGGGCCCGCCGAAGTCGAGGTGGGCGATCTCGGGGAAGAGCGCCCGTGGCATGCCGAAGACCATCGCGATGATGTCGACCACGAAGGACATGAGCAGCACGGGGTGCCCGCGCAGGTAGGCCAGCCCCTCGACCACCGACCGCAGGCCCGGCGCGCCCGCGAGCGCGCCGATCACCGGCAGCGGGGGCAGCCGGACGACCGCGCTCAACGTCGCGAGCAGCGTGAGGGTGTCGACGAGGTAGAGCCACTCGAAGCCCAGCACCGGGATCAGCGCGCCGGCCACGAGCGGCCCGGCGATCGCGCCGGCCTGGAAGACGGTCATGTTCAGCGAGTTCGCCGCGGGGAGCAGCTCGGGGGGCAGCAGCCGCGGGAGCAGGGCGCTGCGGGTGGGCTGGTTGACCGCGAAGAACGCCTGCTGCACCGCGAACAGGCTCAGCAGCAGCCACACGTCGACCCCGCCGACCGCCGCCTGGAGCCAGAACAGCGCGCTGGTGCCGATCAGCCCGAGCGTGGTGACGATGAGGATCGTGCGGCGGTCGAAGACGTCGGCCAGCGCGCCGCCGTACAGCCCGAAGACCACGAGCGGGACCAGGCCGAAGAGGCCGGTGAGCCCGACGTACGCCGAGGAGCCGGTCTCGGCGTAGATCTGCGCCGGCACCGCGACCACCGTCAGCTGCGCGCCGATGACGGTGATGATGTTGGCGACCCACAGCCGCCGGAAGTTGTCGTCGCGCAGCGGCCGGGTGTCGGCCAGCAGTCCGCGGAAGCGCTGCGCCGCCTGCCCCGATCCAGCCACGGGGCGGAAACCTACGCCCCGGCCACGAAACGATGACGAACCCACCCAGACGATTGCCGCGGGCCGAGGGCCTACGGTGTCCTGTCCCTCGCGTGGGGGACGCCGGGCGGACATCAGGCGGACAGCAGCGAGGGGCAGGGGCGTGACGACGACGGTGGACGAGCGGCCGGGAGGCCTGCGCGTGCGGTGCGAGGGCGTCGTGCACCTCTACCGCACCTTCGAGGGCCACGACGTCGTCGCGCTGCAGGGGGTCGACCTGACCATCGCGGCCGGCGAGCGGGTGGCGTTCCTCGGCCCCAGCGGGTCGGGCAAGTCCACGCTGCTGACCCTGCTCGGCGGGATCCAGAAGCCCAGCGCCGGCCGGATCTTCCTCGGCGAGGAGGAGGTCTCGCGGA
This sequence comes from Nocardioides marmotae, assembly GCF_013177455.1. Taxonomy (NCBI): domain Bacteria; kingdom Bacillati; phylum Actinomycetota; class Actinomycetes; order Propionibacteriales; family Nocardioidaceae; genus Nocardioides; species Nocardioides marmotae. The sequence continues at coordinate 4,331,384 of NZ_CP053660.1, read as the reverse complement.
TGGGCGAGCGCTACCTCGCCCGGGTCCGCGCCCGCCGGGTCAGCACGATGCTCCAGGGCTCGACCCGCAACCTGCTGCCCTACGCCACCGCCCGCCAGAACATCGCCTTCGCCCGGCTCGCGCTGTCGTCGGCCGAGCGGCGCGCGGCGCTGCCCGAGGCCGAGCTGCTCGGCCGGGTCGGCCTCGAGCAGCAGGCCGACCAGGTCGTCTCCACGATGTCCGGCGGCCAGCGGCAGCGGCTCGCCCTGGCCTGCGCGGTCTCCACCGGCCCGCAGCTGCTGCTCGCCGACGAGCCGACCAGCCAGCTCTCCCACGAGGACCGCGACCACGTCATCGCGCTCATCCACTCCCTCGGCGACGACCTCGGCACCACCGTCGTGGTCGTCACCCACCAGCCGGAGGTCGCCGCGACCTTCCCCCGCACGGTGACGATGAAGGGCGGCCGGGTGGGGTCGGAGGGCCGCGACGGCGCGGAGTACGTCGTCATCGGCTCCGAGGGCGTCGTGCACCTGCCCACCCACCTCGCCGAGCAGTGGCCGCCCGGCACGCTGGTGCGGATCGAGCCGGAGGACCACAGCCGGCTGGTCGTCTCCCGCTCCGAGGAGGAGGGGCGATGAGCGCGCTGCGCCTGACCGGCGTCTCCTACGTCGTCGGCCGCCCGCTGCTGGAGGGGATCGACCTCGAGCTCCGCGCCGGACGGCTGACCGCGCTGTCCGGGCCGAGCGGCTCGGGCAAGACCACCCTGCTCTCGATCGCCGGCGGCCTCCTCGAGCCGACCACCGGCACGGCGTCGTGCGACGGCGCGCCGATGTGGCTGGGGACCGGCGACCCGCGGCCCGAGGTCGCGTTCGTGCTCCAGGTCTACGGGCTGGTGCCGATCCTCTCGGCCCGGGAGAACGTCTCGATCGCGCTGCGCGCCCGCGGCGTCGAGCCGGCCGAGGCCGACGAGCGGGCCGAGGCCGCGCTGGCCCGCTTCTCCATCGCCGACCTCGGTGACCGGCAGGTCGAGGAGCTCTCCGGCGGGCAGATGCAACGCGTCGCGCTGGCCCGTGGGCTCTGCGTCGGCGCGCAGGTGCTGCTCGCCGACGAGCCGACCTCCGAGCTCGACGAGGGCAACCGCGGGCTGGTGCTCGCCGAGCTGCGCCGCGAGGCGGAGCGGGGCGCGGTCGTCGTCGTCGCCACCCACGACCCCGCCGTCGTCGAGGCCTGCGACGACCACGTCGCCCTCGACGAGGGCCGGCTGGTGCGCGTCGACATCGGTGCCGCACCCGCTCCCGCGCCCGCTGCTGCGCAGGCCACTGCACCTGCGCCCGCGGCTGCTCCGGTCACCGAGCCTGTCCCCGCGGCCGACCCAGCCCCCGAGCCCGCCCCCGAGCCCGCCCCCGAGCAGCGGCCGGCGCCCGAGGTGGACCACGCGCTCTTCCGCCGCCCCAGCGACCCGTCGGGCCCCGCGTGAAGCGGACCCTCCGCGGCGCCTGGTCGCGCCGCAGCACGCTCCTCCCGCTCCTGCTGCTCACCGTCGTGGTGACCGCCGGCTGCGTGAGCGTGCTCGGCGTGGCCGCGGCGGCCGGCACCTCCGCGGCGCTGGCCGTGCCGCTGCTCGTGCTCGGTGCGGTCGCGGTGCCGACGACCGGTCGCGAGCTGGCGGCCGCCCGGCGCGGCGAGGTCGCGATCGCCCGGCTGCGCGGGCTCGAGGGCCGCTCGCTGCACGTGCTCCTCGCGCTCGAGCCGCTGCTGGTGCTCCTCCTCGGCGGGCTGGCCGGCTGGCTGCTCGGCACGCTGGGCGCCCGGGTCGCGACGACGGCCTGGACCGACGCCGACCCGGCGACGTACACGCTCGGTGGGGTGGTGGCCACCCTCGCCGTCGTCGTCGCGGGCCTGGTGGGCGTGGTGGCCGGCATGGCCGGCGCGCTGCGCGAGCCGCTCGCCGACCAGGTCACTCCGGCGGCGCGACCGCGGCGACGCGGGCTGGTGGCGACGTTCCTCGACGTGCTGGTCGTGGTCGGGGCGGTCGTCGCGGCCTACCGCGCCTCCACGGTGCCCGCCGACGAGCCCGACTGGGTCGTCCTGGCCGGCCCGGCGCTGCTCGGGCTGGCCGTCGGGCAGGCCGCGGTGCTGGTCGTGCGCCTGGGCGCGCGGGCGGTGGTGGCCCGCGCGGGCGGCTCGCTGGCCGGGTACCTCGCGGCCCGCCGGATCGCCCGGTCCGCCGACGCCGGCGACGCGCTGCGCGTGCTGGTCGCCGCCGCCGTCGTGGCCGCGCTGGCCGCCACCGGCGCCGCACAGGTCGGCGACTGGACCGACGAGACCGCGCGGCTGCGCGCCGGCGCCCCGGTCGTGGTCACCCAGCCCGAGCAGGACGCCGACGGCCTCCTGGGCCTGACCCGCGACCTGGACCCCGACGGCCGCTGGCTGATGGCCGCGGTCGTGGTCCCCGGCGGCGGCAGCGTGCCGGCGCGACGGGTCTTCCTCGACACCGAGCGGTACGACGCCGTGGTCGGCGACTTCCTCGCCGACACCCCGGCCGCGGGCGTGGCCGGCCACGTCGCGGAGCTGGCCGGCACCTCCGCCGGGGTCGTCACCGGCGGCACCCTGGTGGTGACCCTGCGCGGGGTCAGCCCCCGCACCGACGGGCTGCTCCGGCCGCTGGTGACCCTGGAGCTGCGCGACGCGAGCGGTGAGGAGCGCTTCGTGCCGGTGTTCGCGGAGGTCCCGCGCGACGGCTCGCCGGTGACCGTCGAGCGCCCGGTGACCGACTGCGCGGACGGGTGCCTGGTCGAGCGGGTCGTGCTGGACCGCACGCCCGGCACCAGCCCGCTGCCGTACGTCCTCTCCGGCCTCCGGCTGCGCCCGCCCGGCCCGGCCGACGCCCCGGAGGTCGACCTGCTCGACGGCGGCTGGGAGCCCGAGGGCCCCGACCGGTTCGGCCGCCCCGGCGGCGCGCTGCCGGTCGACCTGGGGCTGCTGGCCCGCACCGCCGACCGCCCGCAGGTCGCCGTCCGCACCGTCGAGGCGCCGAGCACGCCGGTGCTGGCCACCGACACCGCGGTGTGGCCCGACGGGCCGCCGCTGCTCGACTCCGTCGGCGGCGACGACCGGCCCGCCGGGGTGCTCGAGCGCTTCCCCGCGCTCCCGCTCGTCGAGGCCGACGGGCTCCTCGCGGACCTGCCGCGCGCCGCGGTGGGCAGCCCGCCGACCGTGCCCGCCGCGGAGCCGATGGTGCTGGTCCGCGCCGACGCCCCCGGCGACCTGGTCGAGACCCTGGCCGACGCCGAGGGCGCCGAGGTCCGCACGCTCGCGCAGGTCGAGGAGGACGTGGCCGCGGAGAGCGGGTCGGCGCAGGCGCTCGTCTACGCGCTGGTGGCGGGCTTCGCGCTGCTCGTCGCGGTGCTCGTCCTGGTGACCGCGGTCGCCCGCCAGCGCGCGGGGTGGCTGCGCGACGTCGCCGCGCTCCGGGTCGTCGGGCTGGCGCCCGCGCGGCTGCGGGCCGCGGGGCTCGCCGAGGCCGCCTGGCTCGCCGCCGCCGCGCTCGTCGCCACGGTCGTCGGCGCGGCCCTCGCGGCCCGCCTGCTGCTGGCGCACCTCGCGCTCGTCGACGTGCCCGAGCACGCCGTGCCCCTGACCACCGGCCCGGCGCTCGCGCCGCTGGTCGTCGCCGCCCTCGTGGTCGCCGCCGTCGTCCTGGGCGTCACCGGCCGCGGCCGCACCGCCCCCGCCGCCGAGAGCCGCCCGGCGATCCTGCGCGAGGAGGCCACCCGATGAGGACGCTGCTCGCCACCGTCCTGCGCGGGCTGCGCTCGCGCGCCCTGCTCTCGGGCGGGTCGGTGCTGCTGCTCGCGCTGGCGATCGGGTCGGCCGTGCTCGGCCCGGTCTTCTCCGCCGCGGTGACCAGCTCCTACCTGGTCACCCGCCTCGACGAGGCGCCCAACCGGCTGACCGGGCTGTCCTGGGTCTACCAGCCCGGCGCGGCCGCCCCGTCGGTCGCGCGCGGCATCGCGGCCCAGGTGACGGCGGCGTACGACGGCCCGTTCGCCACCCCGCAGACGACCCTGCTCACCGAGCAGTCCCCGACCCCCGCCGGCGTCTGGCGGCTGACCGCCGCGCTCGAGGCGTGCGAGCACCTCGAGGTGACCGGCGCCTGCCCGGAGCAGCCGGGCGAGGTGCTGATGCTGGCCGGCGACGCGGAGTTCACCTCCACCGAGATCGGCGAGACCCTCGACCTGGGGGCGCTCGGGGAGCACCGCGTGGTCGGCACCTACCGGGTCCCGGACGTGAGCGAGGAGGACTTCTGGTTCGACCTCACCCGGTTCGCCTCGATCCCGCCGGCGGAGCGCCGCGCGGGGAACATCCCCTACCAGCCGGCGCCGCTGGTGACCGTCGAGGACGCCTTCGCCGCCCTGGAGGTCGCCGCCGTCGGCTGGTCGGTGCTCGTCGACCGCCGCCTCGAGGTCCCGCCGGACCTCTCGCTCGCCGACACCGAGCAGGCCGAGCGGACCGCCGCCGGCCTCGACGGCCCGCCCCGCGAGGTCGGCGAGGGCACGCTCACCGGGCGGTCGATCAGCGACCTCGGCACGATCCTCGACGAGACCCGCGAGCAGCAGCAGACCGCCCGCGCGTCGGTCACCCCCGCCGTCGTCTCGCTCGTGCTGGTCGCGCTCGCGCTGCTGCTGCGCCTGCTCACCGCCGCCGCCGAGCTGCGGCTGCCCGAGCTGGCGCTCGCCTCCCTGCGCGGGCTCGGCCGGCGCCGGATGTGGTCGCTGGGGCTCTCCGAGCCGCTCGTGCTGCTGGTGGCGGCCGTCCCCCTCGGCGGCGCGCTCGGCATCGCCGCCGCGCTCGCGCTGGTCCGCGCCTGGCTGGTCCCGGGGCTGCCGCTCCCGCTGCCGTGGGAGGCGCTCGCGGCCGGCGGGCTGGTCGCCCTCGCCTCCGTCGGGGTCGCCGTCGCCTCCGTCGGGCTGGTGCTCCGCACGACGCTGGCCGAGCAGCTGGCCGGCGTGCGGCGCCCGAAGCGGACCGGGCGGGTCGCCGTGGTCGCCCAGCTGGTGCTCGTCGCGGCGGCGGTCATGGTCCTGCTCAGCACGCTCTCCGCCGCGCCGGGCGATCCCGACGTCACCGACCTGGTGCTGCCGGTGCTGCTCGCGGTGGTGGCCGGCCTCGCGGCCACCCGCGCCACGGCCTGGCTCGCGGGCCGGTGGACCCGGCGGCGTACCCGCTCGTTGCCGGGGTTCGTCGCCGCCCGCGCGCTCAGCCGGCGCACCGAGGGCACGCTCGTGGTGCTGCCGGTGACCGCGGCGCTCGCGATCTGCGTCTTCGGCGCGGGCGTCCACGACTCCGCCGCCGAGTGGCGCGCGAGCGTCGCCGCCACCCGCGCGCCCGCCGACGTCGTCTGGCGCTCCTCGCTCCCCCTCGACCAGACCGTCGACCTCACCCACCGGATCGACCCCGAGGGGCGGTGGCTGATGGCCGCCGGCACCCTGGTCACCCAGGGCCCGACGTACGCCGTCGTCGACGCGCCCCGCCTCGACCGGGTCGCCGCCTGGCCCGACCAGTGGACCCCCGGCACCTCCGCGGCGGAGGTCGCGCGGCGCATCGAGCCGCAGGGCACCCCGCCGCAGCTGGCGGGGACCAGCGTGCGGCTGACCGCCACCGTCGACGGCACCACCGAGCGCGACCTGTCGGTGCGGCTGCGGCTGGACGGGACGGGCGGCGACCGGCCGCGGTACGCCTTCCTCGGCCCGTTCCCCGCCGGGCGCACCACGACCGTCACCGAGCCGGTGCCGTTCTGCCGCGACGGCTGCGAGCTCGACGCGATCACCCTCGGCGGCGCCGCCGCGCTGCCCGTCGCGATGGACGCCGTGGTCACCCTCGAGGACCTGCGCGTCGACGACGAGCCGGTGACCGACGCGTTCGTCGGCGCCGGCTGGGTCCGCTCGCCGACGGCCACCGCCGAGGCGGCGGTCGGCGCGGTCGAGGCGACGTCCGGCTCGGGCTCGGGCTCTGGCTCGCTCGCGGTGTCCGTCGACTCCGAGGGCACGCCGGTGATCGCCCAGCTGGTGGCCGGGGCGCTGCCCGCGGCGCTGCCGGTGGTGGCGGGCCTCGACGCCGTCACCTCCGCGCAGGGCGGCTCGTCGTCGATGACGAGCGCGCTCACCTTCCCCGTGGACCCCGTCGTCGAGGCCGGCTCGGTGCCGCTGCTCGGCCCGATCGGGCTGATGGTCGACCACGGCATGCTCACCTTGGACCGCGAGGTCTACGAGCAGGACGCCCCCGTCTACGTCCTCGCCCGCGGCGACACCCCCGCGGCGGTGCAGGACGCGCTGCGCGACCGGGGCGCCTCGGTCGAGACCACGCTCGAGGACGTACGCCGCACGCTCGACCAGGGCGCCTACGCCCTGGCCCTGCGCCTCTACGCCGTGGTCGCCGCGCTGGTGCTGCTCATGGCGCTGGCCGGCCTCGTGGTCAGCACCGCGGTCCAGCTGCCGTCGCGCCGGCGCGACGCGGCCTCGCTGCGCGTGGTCGGCGTGCCGCGCCGGTCCGTGGCCGCCGCGGTGGTCCTCGAGCTCGCCGTCGTCCTCGGCAGCACCGCCGTCGCGGGCCTCGCCGCCGGCTCGTTGGCCCAGTACGTCGTGCTCCGCACGGTCACCCTCGGCACGGTCGACACGGTCACCACCCCCGCCCTCGTCGCCAGCATCGACCCGGCCCGCCTGGTCCTGCTCGCCCTCCTCGCCGCGGTCCTCCTCGGCACGGTCGCCCTGGTCAGCGCGGTCCTCACCGTCCGCGGCGCCCGCGGGTCGACCCTGCGGGAGACCGCTCGCTGACCGGCCCGCTGACCGGCCCGCTGACCGGGCCGGGGCTACCGTCGAAGCCGTGCGACGACCCGTGCCGGAGCAGCCCGGACCCGGCCAGGAGTCGGTGTGGGACTACCCGCGCCCGCCCCGGCTCGAGGCGACGTCCGCCCGCCTCGAGGTGGTGCTCGGCGGGGTCGCGATCGCCTCGACCACCCACGGCTGGCGGGTCCTGGAGACCAGCCACCCGCCGACGTACTACCTCCCGCGCGAGGACTTCCTCCCCGGCGCGCTGCGGCCGGCCGAGGGGTCGAGCACGTGCGAGTGGAAGGGCCGGGCGGCGTACGTCGACCTGGTCGGTGGCGAGCGCGGCGACCGCGTCGCGCCGCGGGCGGGGTGGACCTACCCCGAGCCGACGCCGGCGTTCCGCGACCTCGCCGGCGCGGTGGCGGTGATGGCCGGCGCGGTCGACGCCTGCTTCGTCGACGGGGAGCGGGTCGTGCCGCAGCCCGGCGGGTTCTACGGCGGGTGGATCACCTCGGCGGTGGTCGGCCCGTTCAAGGGCGACCCCGGCACCTGGGGCTGGTGAGTCAGCAGCCGCCGGACTCGGGCAGCCCGAGCAGGCGGTCGGCGAGCAGGTCGCACCAGAGTCCCGACCCGGGGCCGCCGTTGACCGCGCCGTCGGACTCGCCGGGGTGCTTGACCCACAGCCGGCCGTCGAGGCCGCCGTCGAAGACCATCTTCGGCGCCTTGCCGAGCCGCGCCCAGGTGGGGTTGATGACGTCCCCGGCGACCGGGATCGGCGCGCCGTTGCGGGAGGTGTCGACGACCTGCTTGACGCCGGTGACACCGATCTTCTTCAGCTCCCGGCGCAGGAACGTGCCGTAGGCCAGCTCGTCGCGCAGGCTCCGGAAGTTCGACACGTTCGTCGCGATGCCCCGACCCAGGCCCACGCCGGCGCGCTTGAGCAGCAGCGCGCGTCCGTCGTACGGGCGCCAGTCGCTGTGCCCCGCGTCGAGGTAGACCCACGCGCCCGCGGCGCTGAGCCGCTTGACCGCGAACCGCAGCAGCGCGAGCCGGTCAGCGACGTCCTCGCAGCCGGGGTCGCCGATGAACGGGATCGCGTCGGGCTCCAGCACCACCAGCGGCTTGCTGCCGCGGATGCCGGCGGCGACCTTCTTGACCCAGGCCTTGTACGACGCCGCGTCGGCCGCGCCGCCCGCGGAGTGCTGCCCGCAGTCCCGGTCGGGGATGGAGTAGACGACCAGCACCGGCGTCTTGCGGGCGGCCGCCGCGAGGAAGGTGTAGTCCCGGACGACGTCGCGGACCTGGTGGGTCGGGTAGTACTCGATGCCCAGCCACAGCGCCTGCGACCGCTTCGCGATCGTGCGGTGCCGCGTCTCGCCCTCGGTGACGGCCGGCATCCGCTGGTCCACGAACAGCCCCTGGGTCCGGCGCGGGTCCTTGTTCTTGCCCTTGCCCTTGCCCTTGTCGGCCTTCGTGCCCGTGCTCTTGCCCGTGCTCTTCTGCGCCGCGGCGTCGATCGTGGTCGTTGCGGCCGAGGCCTGCGGGCGGGCGCCCGCGATGTCCGGCGTCATCGTCGCGGAGGCCGTGAGGGCGACGACGGCCGTCGTGGCGAGCGCGGCCAGGGGCGCGCGCAAGGGCCGGGGGAGCATCGCACCAGGGTAGGTGGCCCACCTCGACGGCGCGGGCGAACGACGGAGACCTCGGCCACAGAGGTCGGCCCCGGTCCCGCCCCCGACCGGGGGTGCCCCCGCCTACGATCGGGCGGTGACCGCATCCCACGACCTCGCGCCGCTCCCGCTGCCCGCCCCCGACGCCGCCGAGGCCTGGCTGCGCGCCCGCACCGACGAGGGGCTGGCGAGCGCCCGCGCGGCCGTGGACCGCCTCCGCGCCGACCCGCCGACCGACGCCCTCGCCGCGCTCGAGCAGTGGGACGCCGTCACCCGCACCCTCTCCGACGTGGCCGCGGCCGGCTCGCTGTTCGGCAACGTCCACCCGCTCGAGGCGGTCCGCGACGAGGGCGACCGCGCCGAGCAGGAGGTCGACAAGCTGGCCACCGAGCTCGCCCAGGACCGCGCGCTCCACGACGCGTTCGCCGCCCTCGACCCCGCCGGCCTCGACGAGCAGGCCGCTCGCCTGCTGGAGCGCACGCTGCGGGACTTCCGCCGCGCCGGGGTCGACCGCGACGACGCCACCCGCGCCCGGATCGCGGAGATCAACGACCGGCTCACCGAGCTCGACCAGACCTTCTCCCGCACCATCCGCGACGACGTCCGCTCGATCCGGGTCGCCCCCGAGCGGCTCGCCGGCATGCCGCAGGACTGGCTGGACGCCCACCCCGCGGGCGAGGACGGCCTGGTCACGATCACCACCGACTACCCCGACGTCGTCCCGGTCCGCACGTTCTGCCACGACCCGGAGGTGCGCCACGACATCTCGGTGGAGTTCCTCCAGCGCGGCTGGCCGCAGAACGACGCGGTGCTGCGCGAGCTCTTCGACCTCCGCCACGAGCGGGCGACCCTCGTCGGGCACGCCGACTGGCCGTCGTACGACGCCGAGGTCAAGATGATCGGCTCCGGCCCCGCCATCCCGGCCTTCATCGACCGGATCGCCGACGCGGCCGCCGGCCCCGCGGAGCGCGACCTGGCCACCGTGCTGGCCCGGCTGCGCCAGGACCGGCCCGACGCCGACGGGCTGAGCGCCGCCGACTTCGCCTACTACGAGGAGCTGGTGCGCAAGGAGCAGCTGGAGGTCGACGCCCAGCAGGTGCGCACCTACTTCGAGTTCCCCAAGGTCCGCCAGGGCCTGCTCGACGTCACCGGCCGGCTCTTCGGCCTGCACTACGAGCCCGTCCCCGACGCGGTCGTCTGGGACCCCGACGTGACGGCGTACGACGTCACCTCGACCGCCGACGGGTCGGCCGTCGGGCGGATCTACCTCGACCTGCACCCGCGCGAGGGCAAGTACAACCACGCCGCGCAGTTCACCCTCGTCGACGGCGTGGCCGGGCAGCAGCTGCCCGAGGGCGTGCTGGTCTGCAACTTCTCCCGCGGGCTGATGGAGCACGACCACGTGGTCACGCTCTTCCACGAGTTCGGCCACCTGGTCCACCACGTCCTCGGTGGGCACGGCCGGTGGGCGCGGTTCAGCGGCGTCGCGACCGAGTGGGACTTCGTCGAGGCGCCCAGCCAGATGCTCGAGGAGTGGGCCTGGGACGCCGAGATCCTGCGCTCCTTCGCCACGAACGCCGCCGGCGAGCCGATCCCCGCCGACCTCGTCGACCGGATGCGCCGGGCCGACGACTTCGGCAAGGGCACCTTCGCGCGGGTGCAGATGTTCTACGCCGCGATGTCCTACTACTTCCACGCCGAGCGGCCCGCCGACCTCACCGCCCGGATGGTCGAGCTCCAGGAGACCTACTCCCCGCTCCGCTGGATCGAGGGCACCCACATGTTCGCCAGCTTCGGCCACCTCGGCGGCTACTCCTCGGCCTACTACACCTACATGTGGTCCCTCGTCATCGCCAAGGACCTGTTCAGCGCCTTCGACCCCGACGACCTGTTCGACCCCGAGGTCGCCGGGCGCTACCGCGACCGCGTGCTCGCCCCCGGCGGCGCCAAGGACGCCGCCGACCTGGTCGCCGACTTCCTCGGCCGGCCCTACACCTTCGACGCGTACGCCGCCTGGCTGGCGCGCTGACCCCCGCCCCGCCCCCGCCCGCTGGTTGAGCAGCGAAGGCCGCGCCCCCGCCGCTGGTTGAGCAGGCGAGCGCCAGCGAGCCGTGTCGAAACCCGGTGACCCGACCGCGGCCTGTGCCACGGTCATCCGCCCGCGGCGTACGCCGGGTGGTGGGGGTCGGGGCCTGCGGCTCCCGCCCGTCGTCCGCCTCCGGCCCCGACCGCGCGGCGGACAACCGGATCCACCGGGCGCGCGTCCCACCGGCATGCGCACCCTCCCGGCCGGCCTCGCCCTGCTGCTCCTGCTCGCCGGCTGCGGGGACGGCCCACGGAGCGGGGCGGAGGCTGCGCCGGGCGCCGGGGAGGAGCCCACCTCGTCGAGCCCGACGGCCTCGGCGGAGCGGGAGATGCTCGTCCCGGACGTGGTGGCGATGCCGGTGGCGGCCGCGCAGGCGGCGCTCGAGCGGGCCGGCCTGACCGCGCGCCGGGTGGAGGGTGCGGGGTCGGCGTGCGTGCCGGCCGGTGAGGTGGTCGGTCAGCGCCCCGCGGCGGGGCGGTCGGTGCCGATCGGGTCGCGGGTGACCGTCGAGGTGAGCAGCGGCGGGTCGGGGGTGTGCGGCCTCGGCCTCCCACCGGCCCCGGCCGAGCTGGACCGCGTGGCGCGGTTGTTCCTGCGGTTCGCCCGCGGGGAGGGGCCGCCGCCCGTGGACACCCCGGTCGACCTGTACCTCGGCGGCCGGTTCGTCGAGACGGTGCCGACCACCGACACGCTCGACCGGGCGGCGTGGGAGGTGTGCCCCGAAGGGGGCTCGTACGCCGGGGCGACCTGCCCGTTCTCGGTGTTCGAGCCGCTTGCCGGATCGCCGCGGGTCGCCGTGACCTCGCGCGACCCGCAGCACCCGTGCGCCCATCCGAGCCCGCTGCCGGGGGCCGCCGAGGGCCGATCGGTGACCCTCCAGCCCGACGAGGCGCTGGCCTGCCCCTCGTGGTTCGCGGTCCAGCTGCTCGTGAACGACGTCGGCCAGGTGACCGCGGTCAACCTCGTGCACTCCGAGCCCTAAGCAGCTGTCCGGCCCGGCCATCAGGGGGTCGTGTGCCTGCTCGGGGGCCTACTTCTGGGCCTTTGCATCCGCTTCCGGGGCAATATTCTGGCCCAGAAGCGGATGCAACCCACCTATAGGTGGGACGCGCGCCCCCGCCAAACCACCCCCACCGCGACCGGTCAGATCCACCCCATCCGGCGGGCGACGGCGCAGGCGTCGTGCCGGTTGGCGGCGCCGAGCTTGGTGACGGCGCTGGAGAGGTAGTTGCGGACGGTGCCGGGCGAGAGCGAGGCGCGGGCGGCGATCTCGTCGACGGGCGCGCCGTCGGCGGCGAGCTCGAGGACGTCGGCCTCGCGCGGGGTCAGGGGGCTGTCGCCGGCGGCGATCGCCTCGGTGGCCAGGTCCGGGTCGACGTACCGCCCACCGGCGTGGACCGTGCGCACGACCTGGGCCAGGGTGGCCGCGGAGGTGGTCTTCGGCAGGAAGCCGCGCACCCCGGCGGCGAGCGCGCGCTTGAGGTGGCCGGGCCGGCCGTGGCTGGTGACGATCACGGTGCCGCACGCGGGCAGGGAGCGGGCGAGCTGCTCGGCGACCCCGATGCCGTCCAGGCCGGGCATCTGCAGGTCCAGCACGGCGACGTCGACCCCGGCGTGGAGCGCGGCGGCCGCCGCCTCGGGCCCGGAGGCGGCCTGGGCGACCACGGCGAGGTCGTCCTCGAGGTCGAGCATCTGGGCGAGCGCCTCGCGGATGAGGTTCTCGTCGTCGGCGAGGAGGACGCGGATCGGCGCGGTCACGGCAGCACCATCCGGACGGTGAAGGTGTCGGCGTCCCGGCCGGTCTCGAGGCCGGCGCCGAGGCTGGCGAGCCGGGCGCGGACGCCGGCGAGACCGGTGCCGTCGCTGCCGGCCGCGGGCAGGGCGCCGTCGTTGCGCACGGTGAGCGTGCGGTCGTCGTACGACACCGACACCGACGTGGCCCGGGAGTGCCGCAGCACGTTGGTGACGGCCTCGCGGACCACCCAGGCGGCCGGCTCGTGCCAGTCGGAGGGGAGGTCCTCGACCGCGAGGGTGGCCTCGATCCCGGCCGAGCGGAGCAGGGCGACCGCGCCGTGGAGCTCCTGGTCGAGGTCGACGGCGCGGTAGCCGCGGGCCAGTTCGCGGGCCTCCTTGAGGCCCTCGTGGGCCAGCGACCGGACCTCGAGCATCCGGCCGGCCGCACGGTCGTCGCCCCGGCCGGCGAGCGTCGCGGCGAGCTCGGCCTGCACGGCGATCGTCGAGAGCCGGCGGCCGAGCACGTCGTGGACGTCGCGGGAGAAGCGCAGCCGCTCCTCGGCCACCGCCAGCGCCGCCTCGGCCTCCCGGCCGCGGTCGAGCTCCACGACGATGTCGAGCAGCCACAGCGAGAGCCGGACGGTGAGCATGAAGAACGCCCCGGCGAGCAGGCCGTACGCCGCCTGGCCGGGGTCGCGGGCCGGCAGCCAGGCCGCGAGGCCGATCGCGACGACCGTGGCTGTGGCGACGCGCCGGTCGCAGTAGCCGCCGAGCCCCCAGGCCAGCGAGAACGCGATGACCAGGCCGGCGCCCGCAGGCAGCTCGCCCGGCAACGCGGCCGCCCCAGGGACCGCGACGAGGGCGAGGACGACCAGGGTGAGCGTGCTGCGGCGGGGGATGGGCCCGTCGTGCGGGTAGAGCCGGATCGCGTCCCGCAGCGCCCACGCGGAGGCGGCGGTCAGCGCGAGGCCACCGGCGAGGAGCGCGCCGTAGCCGACCGGGTGGTCCCGCGCGACCGCGGCGGCGCTGACGAGGAGGACCCCGTTCATCAGCGCCGCGATGACGTAGAGCGACTGGCGGGTGTAGAGGTCGACCCGCTCCACCTGGTCGCGTCCGCTCCAGGAGCCGCGCCACCACCGTTCCGCCACGGGCTCGACCCTAGCGACGTCCACGCTCACCACCGCCGACCAGCACCGCCGATCACCAGGCGGCTCAGGACCGGGGCTCCCAGCGCATCGAGCGCCGGGCGAGGTAGACGGCGAGCGCGGTCCAGGCGACGAGCACGAGCAGCGGCTGGCCGGCCGGGGCCCACGTGCCCGCGAAGTCCAGGGTGCGCTCGGTGCTGCCGGTCTCCATGCCGAACCAGGTCACCCGGACCAGGTCGGTCATCGCCGCGCCCGGCGTCAGGTCGGTCCAGCGGCGTACCTCCTCGGGGAACCCGATGGCGACCTGGCCGAGCACCGCCAGCACGATCACCGGCATGCTCGTGATCTGCGCGGCCTCGGCGTTGCGGGTCCACGCGGCCGTCCACAGCGCGAACGCCGCGAAGAGCAGCAGCGTGAGGACGACCGAGGCGGCGTAGAGCAGCGGGTTCAGCGGGGCGTCCTGCCCGAGCAGCATCGCCACCGGCACCGCCACCACGGCGGTGGCCAGCGCGATGACGAAGCCCGGCAGCGCGAGCGAGACGATGATCTCCGCGTCCGTGCTCTCCCCCGTGCGCAGCCGCTTGAGCACCAGCTCGTCGCGGCGGGTGACCAGCTGGGAGAGCAGGTTGTAGAAGACCGGGAACAGCGCGGCCATCATCAGCGCGGTGACGATCGCGGCGGCGCCCGCGCCGGAGGCCTCCGAGCCGCTGTCGCCCACGAGCAGCAGCAGCAGCAGCGGCGCCAGCGGCAGCACGACGGCGTAGATCAGGGTCAGCCGGTTCCGCAGCACCAGGGTGGTGTTCGCGCGGGCCAGGCCCAGGACGCGGGTCGGGGACAGGGTGGTCGTGGTCATCGGACGGCTCCTTCGAGGGGCGCGGACTGGTCGGCACCGTCGGCACCGGAGGCGATCGCGAGGAAGACCGACTCCAGCGAGGCGCTGCGGGCCTCCAGGCCCGCCAGCCGTACGCCGCCGTCGGCCGCGGCCGCGAGCAGCGCGGTGAGCGTCGCCTGCAGGTCGTGGGACTCGATCGTGGTGCTGCCGTGCTCGGTGCTGACCCGCGCGGCGGCGGGCAGGCCGGCGAGGTCGGGCAGCCCGGCCGGGGCGGCGCCCTCGAACCGGATCGTCGAGGGGTGGTCGGCGCCGAGCTGGGCCGGCGTGCCCTCGCGGACGATGCGGCCCGCGTGCATGATCGCCACCCGGTCGGCCAGCTCCTCGGCCTCCTCGAGGTGGTGGGTGGTCAGCAGCACCGACCGACCGCGGTCGCGCAGCCCGGCGACCAGCTCCCACACGCGGCGGCGGCTCTCCGGGTCCAGGCCGGTGGTGGGCTCGTCGAGCAGGACCACCTCCGGGTCGCCGAGCAGCGTGCAGGCCAGGTCGAGGCGGCGCAGCTCCCCTCCGGAGAGGCTGCGGACCCGGACGTCGACCCGGTCGGCCAGGTCGAGCTCGGCCAGCGCGTCGGCGACCGGGCGGGGCGCGGTCATCGTCGCGGCCCACATCGTCAGGGTCTCCCCGACGGTGAGGTCGGCCGGGAACCCGCTGCTCTGCAGCAGGACGCCGGTGCGGCGGCGTACCTCCGCCCGGTCGGCGACCGGGTCCAGCCCCAGCACCCGCACCTGGCCGGCGGTCGGGGGCGCGAGCCCCTCGACGACCTCCAGCGCGGAGGTCTTGCCGGCGCCGTTGGTGCCGAGCAGGGCGACGACGGTGCCGGGCTCGACGACCAGGTCGACGCCGCGGACCGCCTCGAAGGCCTCCGCGCCGCTGCCGTAGGTGCGCCGCAGGCCGCGGACCTCGATGTGGGGGCTGCCGGGATCGGTGGTCATGGCTCCACCCTCGCGGTCGATCGCGGCCGATCCCAGTGCGCCCGCTCATCGGTCACCCGTGACATCTGTCAGGTCGGTGTGCCCTCGGAATCCCCGGAGGGCCGGGGAATCCGACAGCAGCCCCCTTGTCCGCCTCCCACCCCCCGGATACAGTCACGATATATCGTTAACAGATCGTGAACACATCGCGATACCCAGACTTGAGGGAGCACGACATGAAGCACCACCACCACCCCCAGCGCGGGGGATCGGGCCCGTGGGGCCCCTGGTCCGACCTCGGTGGCCACCTCAGCGGTCGGCAGGGCGGCCACCACGGCCGGCGCGGCGGACCGCCGCCGTGGCTCGCCGGCCTGTTCGGCGCGCCGGACGCGCGTGAGGGCCGGCGCGGTCCGCGGGTGCGCCGCGGGGACGTGCGCGCCGCGATCCTCGACGTGCTGGCCGGCGCCGAGGAGACCGAGCCGCTCAACGGCTACCAGGTCATCCAGGCGATCACCGCCCGCAGCGAGGGCGCCTGGCGGCCGAGCCCGGGGTCGGTCTACCCGACGATCCAGCAGCTCGAGGACGAGGGCCTGGTCGAGGGCGACGACGCCCGCGGCCGCCGCGCCCTGCGGCTGACCGCCGAGGGACGCACCTACGTCGCCGAGCACCCCGACGAGCTCGCCGCCGTGTGGGCGCCGTTCGAGGCCGCGCGCGAGGACAGCAGCGGCGGCGTCGACCTGCGCCCGGAGATCGGGCAGGTGATGAGCGCGGTCTGGCAGATCGTCACCTCCGGCACCGAGGGCCAGCGCCGCGCGGCCATCGACGTCCTGGTCGACACCCGCCGCCGGCTCTACGGGATCCTCGCCGACGGCGACCCGGCCGACACCGAGGACCTGGACGACGCCGACGCCGACGGCGCAGCCGACGAGCCCGGCGCCGACGACGCGCGCCCCGCGGGCTCATGAACGAGCACCTGCGCATCGGGGACGCCGAGCGCGACCGCGCGGCCTCCGACCTCGCCGAGCACTACGCCGAGGGCCGGCTGACCGCGGCCGAGCACGCCGAGCGCCTGGACCGGATCTGGGCCGCGCGCACCCGCGCCGACCTCGTCCCGGTCTTCGGCGACCTCCCCGCGCGCACCGCTGCGTACGCCGCCGTGCCGGCCCGTCCGCGGCACCGGCCCTCCTCGGTGGTGCTCGCGCTGGCCGGCGTCCTGCTGGTGCTGACCGTGCTCACCCACCTGCCGTTCGTGCTGGTGGCGCTGCTGCTGTTCGTCGTGGTCCGGCGACACCGGCGCCGCGCGTGGTTACCCTCCGGTACGTGACGAGCCCCTCCTTCGACCTCGGCCCCGACCACCTCGAGCTCCAGCGCTGGGTCCACTCCTTCGCCGCGGACGTGATCCGCCCGGCCGCGGCGGAGTGGGACGAGCGCGAGGAGTTCCCCTGGCCGGTGCTCGAGGAGGCGGCGAAGATCGGCCTGTACTCCCTGGACTTCTTCGCCACGCAGAGCTTCGACGAGACCGGGCTCGGCATCCCGGTGACCATGGAGGAGATCTTCTGGGGCGACGCCGGCATCGGCCTCGCGATCGTCGGCACCGCCCTCGCGGCCGCGGGCGTCAGCGCCAACGGCACCCCCGAGCAGGTCGGCGAGTGGGTGCCGCAGATGTTCGGCGAGCCCGGGGACCTGCGGCTCGGCGCGTTCTGCTCCTCCGAGCCCGACGCCGGCAGCGACGTGGGCGCGATGCGCACCCGCGCGACGTACGACGAGGCCACCGGCGAGTGGGTCCTCAACGGCACCAAGACCTGGGCCACCAACGGCGGCATCGCCGACGTCCACGTCGTGACCGCCGTCGTCGACCCCGACCTGCGGACCCGCGGCCAGGCCTCGTTCGTCGTGCCGCCGGGCACCAAGGGGCTCAGCCAGGGGCAGAAGTTCCACAAGCACGGCATCCGCGCCTCCCACACCGCCGAGGTGGTCCTCGACCGGGTGCGCGTGCCGGGCCGCTGCCTGCTCGGCGGCAAGGAGAAGCTCGACGCCCGCCTGGCCCGGGCCCGGGAGGGCACCCGCGCCGGTGGCAACGCCAGCATGGCGACCTTCGAGCGGACCCGCCCCGCCGTGGGCGCGCAGGCCGTCGGCATCGCCCGCGCCGCCTACGAGGTCGCCCTGGACTACGCCCGCACCCGCGAGCAGTTCGGCCGGCCGATCGTGGAGAACCAGGCGATCGCCTTCGCGCTGGCCGACATGCGGGCCTCGATCGACGCCGCCCGGCTGCTGGTGTGGCGCGCGGCGTGGATGGCCAGCCAGGGCAAGTCCTTCGAGGCGGCCGAGGGCTCGATGTCCAAGCTCGTCGCCGGCGAGACCGCGGTCAAGGTCACCGGCCAGGCGATGCAGATCCTCGGCGGCAACGGCTTCACCCGGGAGTACCCCGTCGAGCGGATGGCCCGCGACGCCAAGATCTACACGATCTTCGAGGGCACCTCGGAGATCCAGCGGCTGGTCATCGCCCGCGCGATCTCCGGCGCCCAGATCCGGTAGGCCCTGCGTCATCGCCGCAGGTCACCGGCCTTCTGCCAGGTGGCGACGTGTCTCTGCCGACGGACCGGAGCGTCCTCATCTGTCCCGTCCGCCTCACCCGTCCAGCAGGGCGAAGGTCGCCAGCGCGTGCACCAGGGTCTCGCCGTCCTGCTCGATCTCCGCGTCGCAGACGGTCAGGCTCTGCCCACGTTTGCCCACGGCGGCGGTGACCACCAGCTGCCCCGGCTTGCCCGGGCGCAGGTAGGTGACGGTGAGCTGGCTGGTCGCCGTCGATCCCTCGTCCAGGGTGCTCATGATCGCTGCACCCATCGCGGTGTCGACCAAGGTGGCGAGCATCCCCCCGTGGACGGCGCCGGCGTGGTTGAGGTGCTCCTCGCCCACGTCCACCACCAGGGTCGCCCGCCCGTCCGTGGCGTCCGGGGCGCGTGCGCCGATCAGCGAGAGGAATCCCTGCGGCTCGTCTGTCATGACCACCAGGTACCCGGGACGGTCGTGGTTCGGTACGTCCTACGGACGTACCGAAGTCGTCCGGCGGGCACCCGCTGCGCGGCGGGCCAGGAGCCAGAAAGGACTTCGGTACGTCGGGCGGTCAGGCGGTCTCGCCGGCACCGCCCGGGGCGTCGTCGACGACCGTCTCGTCGCTGGGGGTCGTGCCGTCGAGGACGGCGAGCAGCCGGCCGATCGCGGCCGCGGTGTAGGGCTCGAGCTCGCCGCCGTCCGCGCCGAGGTCGAACCGGCTCAGGAACACCACGTCGTTGTCGATCCGCGCGGCCGAGAGGCGGATCGCGACCGGGAGCTCGAGGCCCTCGGCCGAGGCGGACCCGATCGCGCTGATGTTCAGCTGCTCGTCGACCTCCTCGGCGGAGGTCTCCTCGTCGTGCTCGACCTCGAGGGTGAAGGTGGCGCCGTCCTCGGTGACGTCGATCTGCTCGCAGTCGGCGAGCGCGGCACGCAGCCGCTCGAACCGCTCGGTGACGTCGTCGAGGGAGTCGTAGGACGACACGCCGCTGGAGATGGCAGGCGTCTCGAGCTCGGTGGCGGCGACGTACGACGCCTCGGCCTTGGCCGCGGACTGGTCGAGGTCGTCGTCCACCGCGGCGAGGCAGCCCAGGCCGGTGGAGTCCTCGTCCTCCGCCTCGGGGTCGTCGTTCGGGTCGTCGTCGTCGACGGTGAAGCCCGGGCCGAGGTTCTGCGGCGAGAGGACGGCCTCGTCGACCTGGGCCTGGTCCAGGACCACGACCTCGCTCGGGATGCCGTTGCCCGCGGTCCCGGAGTCGTCGTCGGAGTCGCCGGAGCCGCACGCGGTGAGCGCGGCGGCCAGCAGCAGGGCCCCGGCGACAGGGGCGGAGCGGCGGGGACGAGCGAGCACGGCGACCTCCTCGGGCGGCTGGGGCGGGGTCGACGGTACCCCGGCCGCCGGCGGGTCAGCTCGCCGCGTCGAACCGCAGGCCGAGGGCGTCGCGGACCTCGTCGACGTCCAGCCCGGCGAGGTCCAGCCGGCGGCGTACCTCCGCCTCGTCGAGGTCGGCTCCCGGACCGGTGGCCCGCTGGAGCAGGTCCCCGGCGACGGCGATCCGCGCCTCGTGGGTGGTGCACCCGATCGCCAGGTAGGACTCCAGCAGCCGCCGGCCGTCCTCGTCCAGCCACGTGTGGTTCTCGGTCATCGGGGTTCTCCTCTCGCGTGCGGGAGTGCTGCGCCGACGAGCCGTCCCCCACGTCGGCTCGTCGGCGCAGACAAGTCTCCGCGTGCGGGGCGCTCCGACGCGCCCGCGACGTGCCGCTCGGACGATCCCGAACAACCGCGGACGGTCGGTGCGAGTGCCTAGGCTGGTGGCTGCGCCGCGCAGGGCGCACGCACAGGCTGGATGGGGATCTCGGGTGATGGACGGACGGACGCGCGACGACGTAGACGAGGCCGGCGTGGACGGCGCCGCCGCGGCCGGTGGCACCGGCCGGTGGGACCGGTTCGCCCACGAGCTGCAGGCGCTGCGGCGGGCGGCGGGCGAGCCGTCGTTCGCCGAGATCGCCCGGCGCGTGGCCGAGCTCCGGATCGCCGACGGCGCCGACGAGCACGCGGCCCGGGTCGCGCGGACCACCGTGTACGACGCGTTCCGCACCGGCCGCGCCCGCGTCAACGTCCCGCTGGTGCGCGAGATCGTCGCCGCCCTCGACGCCGACCCCGCGCTCGTCGACGGCTGGCTGGCCGCGCCCGCCCCCTCTGCCCCCTCTGACTCCGACTCTGACTCCGCCTCGCCGACCGCCGAGCCGCCGGTCGCGCCGTCCGTGCCCGCCGCGCCGAGCGAGCCGAGCGAGCCGAGCGAGCCGAGCGAGCCGAGCGGGCCGGCCGTCGAGGGCCGGCGCCCGCGGCGGCGTACCGTCCTGCTCCTCCTGACCGCCCTCATCGCCGTGAACGTGCTGGGCCGGGCCTTCGTCGACCTCTTCGGGCTGCCGATCTACCTCGACATGATCGGGACGGCGTCGGCGGCGATCGCGCTGGGACCGTGGTACGGCGTGGCCGTCGCGGTGGTCTCGAACCTCGCCGGGATGGCCTCGAGCGGGGCGGACTCGGCGCCGTTCATGCTGGTCAACGCGGCCGGCGCGCTGGTGTGGGGGTACGGCGTGCGCCGGTGGGGGATGGGCCGGACGCTGCCGCGGTTCTTCACGCTCAACCTGCTCGTCGCGGCGGTGTGCAGCCTGGTCGCGGTCCCGCTGCTGCTCGTGGCCTTCGGCGGCTCGGTGGGGCACGGCCAGGACCTGATCGCCTCGAGGATCCTCGACACCACGACCAGCAGCGTCCTGGCGGTCGCGCTGGCCAACCTGCTGGTCTCCCTGGCCGACAAGGTGATCGCCGGGTTCGCCGCGCTCGTCGTCGTCTCCGGACTGCCGGCCGGCCTCCGCGCCGGGGCACCGATCCCGGTCGTCGTGGCATCGGAACCGGGGCCGGGGCCGGGCCGGTGAGGCAGCGCTTCCGCGGGCGGATCGCCGGCACCGGCACGACCAGCGGGGTGCGGGTCGTCGTCGGGCACTGGCACGACACCCCGCTCGGCGCGTTCTCCGACGCGATGGTGGAGACCGCCGCCGGGCACCGCGTGCTGCTCGCGCCGCACCGGGCCGCGGCGGACTTCATCGCCGCGACCTACACCTTCGACGAGGTGCGGATCGAGCCGTTCTCGGTCGTCGTCGCCTCCGTCGTCGCCTCCGCCCCGTCCGCCTCCGTCCCGGCCCCCTCCGCCTCCTCCGGCGAGCGGTGGCTGGTCCGCTCGCCCTCGCTCCGCCTCGACCTCGTCGTCGGCGCCCGGACCGCCCTGGGCCGACTGCTGCGGCTCGTGCCGGCCCGGCTCGCCGCGGCGCCGGCGTTCTGCGCCCTCACCGACCCCGTCGCTCGCCTGCTGCTCGACGGCGTGCGCACCCGCGGCTCGGCCGCCGGCGCCCGCCGCGAGTGGTACGGCGCGACCGACCACCACGCGCTGACCGCCGCGGACGGCTCGTTCGACGGCGTACCCCTCGGCGGCCTCGCGCCGGTCGACCCGCCCCCGCGCTTCGGGTTCTCCTCGACCCCGCCCCGCCCCTCAGTCACCGACGTGGTCACGACCGTCGAGCTCTGACGCCGGCGCCGCTCCCCGGGTCCCCCGGGTCTCCCGGGCTGTCCGGAGCGCTACTTCTGGGCCTCCGTCTCCGCTTCCGGGGCAATATTTCGGCCCAGAAGCGGATGCATCCCACCTAAAGGTGGGACGCGCACCCCCCGAAAATCACGCCCGCACCGCAGGCATGACCGTCTCGGAGACGAGCCGCAGCGACTCCCAGGAGGGGGCGGCGGGGAGGCCGCCGCAGGCGGGGTGGGAGGTGACGAGCCGGACGTCGCGGGAGCGGATCCGCTCGACGAGGTCGTCGGGGGTGCAGACGAGGTAGACGCCGGCGGCCTGCATCTCCTCGACGGTGGTCGAGGGGTCGAGGACGTGGGAGGCGGCCTCGCCGTGCCAGGCCTGGTACGCCGTGGCGTCGGCCAGCAGGTGGTGGCCCCACCGCTCCCAGAACTCCGCGGGCCGCTCGGTGCAGAACACGGTGGCCGGGCCGGCGGGCGCGGTGATCACGAGGCCGGGCTCCCGGCCGAGGGCGCGGCACGCGGCGACGTACTCCTCCTTCAGCGCGGGGTCGGCGTGCTGGGGCTGGAAGGCGAGCCCGAGCCGCGCGGCGCGGCGGGCGGCCGCGGGCGACCCGCCGCCGTAGAGGAGGAAGGGGTGCGGGTCGCTGTACGGCCGCGGGGTGACCCGGCCGGCGGCCCAGGCGTCGAGGATCGTGGTGATCGCGGCCTCGACGTCGCGGCCGCGGGTGCGCCAGGGCTTGTCGAACAGCTCGTACTCCACCTCGCGGTAGCCCAGCCCGAAGGTGAACCCGACCCGGCCGCCCGCGAGGTGGTCGAGCACCGCGATGTCCTCGGCCAGCCGCAGCGGGTCGTGCAGGTTGACCAGCAGCGCCGCGACCGTGATCGGCACCCGCCGGGTGACGGCCGCCATCGCCGAGGCGACGAGCAGCGGCGAGGGCAGGTAGCCGTCGTCGGCGGCGTGGTGCTCGGAGAGCATGATCGCGTCGTGGCCGTGCGCGTCGACGTACGCCGCCTGCTCCAGCGAGCGCGCGTAGACCTCCTGCCGGGTGGCGGCGTCGCCGCCCGGGACGCGGAAGTCGTAGCGGGTGACGAAGGTGGCCATGGCTACAGGGTGGTGCTCCGGTCGACCCACGTCGAGGACCCGACCGTTCTGGTCTCGATCAGTCGGGACCCGTCAGGTCCGCGGAGCGGTGGACCCACACCGAGGTGGTCTCCATCCCGATCTTCCGGTACAGGTCGAGCGCGCCGGTGCGCGAGTCGGTCGAGAGCTCGAGCCCGGACGCCCCGTGGGAGCGCGCGACCGCGGAGCCGTCCGCGAGGAGCGCCTGGGCCAACCCGCGGTGGCGGCGGTCGGCGCGGGTGGCGAGCTTGTCGACGTACGCCGTGTGGCCGTCGAGGTGCAGCGAGGCGACGGCCGCGACGGCCCCGTCCGGGTCGACCGCGACGCGCAGGTGCCACGGCTCGAAGCCGGGGCGCTCCCAGACCGTCGCCCCGAAGTCGTCGAGGGGCTCCCGCTCGCGCACCGACCACTCCAGGAAGGCGTCCTCGGCCACCGTCCAGACCTGCTCCCGCTCGCCCGCGGTCGCCGCGCGCACGACGTACCCCTCCGGCAGCGGGCGCGCGGGGACGGGGCGGTCCGGGGGGAGCCGGAGCACCCAGCTGGTCCAGCGCACGGTGCAGCCCAGCGAGGCCAGCAGCCGGTCGCCCGGCGACCCCTCGGGCACCTCCTGGCCGACGACGCTCGCGCCGAGGCCGCGGGCGGTCGCGTGCACCCAGCCGGCGAGGGCGGTGCCGATGCCGCGGCCGCGGACGTCGGGGTGGACGGAGACGTCGGCGCGGCCGGGGTGGGTGAGCTCGGCCGAGGCGACGAGGCGGTCGCCGTCGAGGACGCCGAGGGAGCGGGTGGCGAGGTCGTAGGAGGGCCGCTGCCAGTCCGCGACGATGTCGGCCTCCTCGATGACGACCTCGCCGAGGTCGGCCAGCTCGGAGGCGGCCATCACCTCGAAGACCGCGGGGGCGTCGGCGGTCGTCAGCGGGCGGGTGGTCAGGCCGGCCGGGAGCGGGATGGGGGGAGGCACACCGTCGATGGGACCACGCGGACGACCGACGGGACCGCCCCTTTTCCTCGGGGCGGCCCCGTCCGGGGTCGAGCGGTGCTGCTGGTCAGGCGTTCTTGATCGCGGAGATGTCGAAGTCGAGCTTGACCTTCTCCGAGACGAGCACGCCGCCGGTCTCGAGCGCTGCGTTCCAGGTCAGGCCCCAGTCCTTGCGGTTGATGGCGGTGCCGCCCTCGAAGCCGACGCGGAGGTTGCCGAACGGGTCCTGGGCGGAGCCGGTCTCGTCGAAGGCGATGGTGACGGCGTTGGTGACGCCCTTGATGGTCAGGTCGCCGGTGATCGCCCAGGTGTCGTCGTCGACCTTCGCGACCTCGGTGGAACGGAAGGTGATCTCGGGGTTGGCCTCGGCGTCGAAGAAGTCGGCGGAGACGAGGTGACCGTCGCGGTCGGCGGAGCCGGTGTCGATGCTGGCGGTGCGGATGGTCAGCGAGACCTGCGAGGCGGAGGGGTTCGCGGCGTCGATGCGGGCGGTGCCCTCGAACTCCTTGAACGCGCCGCGGACGGTGGTGACCATCGCGTGGCGGGCGGAGAAGCCGATCCGGCTGTGCGAGGCGTCGATCGTGTAGTCGCCGGTGATGTCGTCGACGGCGGCGGTGGCCGGGTCGAACACGTCGACGGCGGCGGGGGCGGCGGTCTCGGCCTTGCGGCTGAAGATGCTCATGGGGGTGCTCCTCGGGAGTGGTGGCGACTGGACGACCACGAAGTCGTTCAGGTTTCAACCACTAGAACGGACCGCGGTCCGCTTCCATTCCCGAACCGGGGGAGGTGGTCTGGACCACCCGCGCATGGCATGGGCATGGCATGGGCATGGCGCTGCCGCGGCGCCGAGCCCCCCAGGGGCGGCGCCGCGGTGGCGGGGCTGGTGGGCCGGCGGAGTGAGGGCCGGCGCTCAGGCCGCGGGGGCCACGAGCGCCGGCGCGGTCGCCTCGGCGGCGGTCACCCAGCGCGCCTCCATGCGGATGCGGCCACGGCCGTCGACGACGGGCACCCAGCGCTGGACCGGGTGGGTCCGGGGTGTGGGGGACGCCTGCGGTTCCGTCATGGGACACCTCCTGTTCACCATCTGTTCACCTAGCATAACCTCGCCCCACCGGGACGGGCCAGAAGGTGTTCAGGTCCGATTCCACGCTCCACCTGGCGACCCCCAGCGGTCGCGGAGTGGGCCGGACGCTCCCCGGGGCCGGGGCGAGGCCGACCCGCCACAGGTGCCCCCGGTGGGGGCGGTGACCGATCGCACCGCGGCCCGGAAGAGGCACCAGGGTGCGGAACCTCTACCGTGGGAGGGTGAGCACCACCGACGACGCCTCTGCCCCCATGACCACCTTCGCAGACCTGGGCCTCGACGACGCCGTGCTGCGCGCGCTCAAGGACGTCGGCTACGAGACGCCGTCGCCCATCCAGGCCGCCACGATCCCGCCGCTGCTCGCCGGCCGCGACGTCGTCGGCCTGGCGCAGACCGGCACCGGCAAGACCGCCGCGTTCGCGCTGCCCATCCTCAGCAAGCTGGACCTGAAGCAGAAGACGCCGCAGGCGCTCGTCCTGGCCCCCACCCGTGAGCTCGCGCTCCAGGTGTGCGAGGCGTTCGAGCGGTACGCCGCGCACCGCAAGGGCGTCCACGTCCTGCCCGTCTACGGCGGCCAGGCCTACGGCGTACAGCTCTCCGCCCTGCGTCGCGGCGTCCACGTCGTCGTCGGCACCCCGGGCCGGATCATGGACCACCTCGAGAAGGGCACCCTCGACCTCTCCGAGCTGCGCTTCCTCGTGCTCGACGAGGCCGACGAGATGCTCAACATGGGCTTCGCCGAGGACGTCGAGACGATCCTCTCGAGCACGCCGGAGGACAAGAACGTCGCGCTGTTCTCCGCGACGATGCCCGCGCAGATCCGCCGGCTCTCCAAGAGCTACCTGCGCGACCCGCAGGAGATCACCGTCAAGGCGAGCTCCACGACGGCCGCGAACATCACCCAGCGCTACCTGCTGGTCAGCTACCCGCAGAAGGTCGACGCGCTCACGCGCATCCTCGAGGTCGAGAACTTCGAGGGGATGATCGTCTTCGTCCGCACCAAGCACGAGACCGAGACGCTCGCCGAGAAGCTGCGCGCCCGCGGGTTCTCCGCCGCCGCCATCAACGGCGACGTCGCCCAGGCGGTCCGCGAGCGGACTGTCAACCAGCTGAAGTCGGGCAAGCTCGACATCCTCGTCGCCACCGACGTCGCCGCCCGCGGCCTCGACGTCGAGCGGATCAGCCACGTCGTCAACTACGACATCCCCACCGACACCGAGTCCTACGTCCACCGCATCGGCCGCACCGGCCGCGCGGGCCGGACCGGCGACGCGATCTCCTTCGTCACCCCGCGCGAGCGCTACCTGCTCAAGCACATCGAGAAGGCCACCAAGCAGCCGCTCACCCAGATGCCGCTGCCGAACGTCGACGACGTCAACGCCACCCGGCTCTCCCGCTTCGACGACGCGATCACCGCCGCGCTCGGCCAGACCGACCGGATCGACAAGTTCCGCGACATCATCGGCCACTACGTCCAGGAGTACGACGTCCCCGAGGTCGACGTGGCCGCCGCGCTCGCCGTCGTGGCCCAGGGCGACACCCCGCTGCTGCTCGACCCGGCCGCCGAGGCCCGCGCGCCGCGCATGGACGACCGCCCCGACCGCAAGGACCGCGGCGACCGGCCCGAGCGGGGCGAGCGCCGCCCGCGCGGCCGCACCGACGTCCCGATGGCGACGTACCGGATCGCCGTGGGCAAGCGGCACAAGGTCGAGCCGCGCCAGATCGTCGGCGCGATCGCCAACGAGGGCGGCCTCCAGCGCGGGGACTTCGGGCACATCCAGATCCGCCCGGACTTCTCCCTCGTCGAGCTGCCCGCGAACCTGCCGCCGACGGTGTTCCAGAAGCTCGAGGAGACCCGGATCTCCGGCAAGCTCATCGAGCTCCAGCCCGACGGTGGCTCGAGCCGCCCGGCGGCCCGCAAGCCCCGCCACAAGGACTGACGCCGGCCGGTCCGGCCACGAGCGACGCCCCGCGCAGGTCCGCGGGCGGGGCGCCGTCGAGGCTTGTCCGCGCGCCGAGTCTGTGAGTTCATGTTGACATGACGTCGAGCGAGCGCGTGCAGCGCTGGTCCGTGGGCGACCTGGCGGGCCGGTTCGGCCTGGCCACGCACGTCCTGCGGCACTGGGAGGACGTCGGGCTGCTGACCCCGGCGCGTGACGGCGCGGGGCGCCGGCGCTACGGGCAGGACGAGGTGGTGCGGGTCGCGGTGATCTTGCGCAGCAAGGCCGCCGGCATGAGCCTGGAGCAGATCGCGGTGATGCTCGACGCGGACGCCGCCGACCGGCACGCCGTCCTCCAGGCCCACCTCGACGACCTGGACCGGCGGATGCAGGACATGGAGCGCTCGCGGGAGATGACCGAGCACGCGCTGCGCTGCGGGGCCCACGACATCGCGACCTGCCCGCGGTTCAAGGCCGCGGTGACCGACCTGGTCGAGGGCAAGCTCGACGCCTTCCCGACCGGTCCGGAGATCCACGCGATGCTCGGCTGACCCCGTCACTGCACAGTCACTGCCCCGTCAACTGCGCAGTCACTGCGCAGCCACCGTCCGGGCACCCTCCGGGCACTGTCCGGGCGGACTGGTAGAAGGGTCGCATGCGACGACTCGGGCACCTCGCCGTCGCGGCCACCCTCCTCGCGGGGGCGGCTGCGAGCGGGTGCAGCGCGGACGACAGCGGCCCCGACCCCCGCGAGGCGGCCGAGACGCTCGCCGGCGCGCTCGCGGGCGGCGACCTCGCCGAGGTCGCCTTCGACGACCCCGCCGAGGAGCCGCAGGCGGCCTACGACGAGGTCGTCGCGGGCCTGGCCACGGGCGAGGACGGCCCGGCGCCGGACGTCGAGGTCGGTGAGGTGCGCGAGGGCGAGGACGGCTCCGCGACCGCCGCGCTCACCTGGACCTGGCCGGTCCTCGGGCCCGCCGAGGGCGCTGGCGAGGATCCTGGCGAGGATCCTGGCGAGGACCCCGCCGACGGCGCCTGGACCTATGAGACCGAGGCGAGGCTGACCGAGGTCGACGGCGCCTGGCAGGTGGCCTGGGACCGCGCGCTGGTCGAGCCCAGCCTGGCCGAGGACGAGGTGCTGGACCGCACGACGATCGCGGCCGCCCGCGGCGAGGTCACCGGCGCCCGCGGCAAGGCGCTGGTCACCGATCGCCCGGTCATCACCTACGGGGTCGACCGGGCGCGCGTGCCGCGCCAGCGGGCGGTCGCCGACGCCCGGGCGCTCGCCCGGCTCGTCGACATCGACCCGGCGGCGTACGCCGAGCGCGTGCGGGCCGCGGGCGACAAGGCGTTCGTCGAGGCGATCACCTACCGCCGCGAGGACGTGCCCGCGGGCCTGGTGGCCGCGATCGGCCCGCTGCGCGGCGTCATCGCGATCCCCGGCGAGCGGGCGCTCGCCCCGACCCGGGAGTTCGCCGCGCCGGTGCTGGGCTCGGTCGGCGAGGTCACCGCGGAGATGGTCGAGGAGGACCCCACGCTGCGGCCGGGCGACCGGGCCGGGCTCTCCGGGCTCCAGGCGCGCTACGAGGACCAGCTGCGCGGCGAGCCGGGCGTCGTGGTCGACGCGCTCGGACCGGGCGGGGAGGAGCGCGAGCTGTTCCGCGTCGAGGCCACCCCCGGCGAGGAGCTCGCGCTGACCCTCGACGTCGACCTGCAGCTCGCGGCCGAGCAGGTGCTCGCCGACACCGGCCCGGCCAGCGCCCTGGTCGCGGTCCGGCCCAGCGACGGCGCCCTGCTCGCGGTCGCCAACGGCGCGGGCACCGACGGCTACAACCTGGCCACCTACGGCCAGCTCGCGCCCGGCTCGACGTTCAAGGTGGTCAGCGCCCTCGCGCTGCTGCGCGCCGGCCTGCGCCCGACCAGCCCGGTCGCGTGCACGCCGACGTCGACCGTCGACGGCAAGCGGTTCACCAACTACTCCGACTACCCCGCCTCCGCGCTGGGCCGGGTCCCGCTGCGGACCGCGGTCGCGCAGAGCTGCAACACCGCCTTCATCGCCGAGCGCGACCGGCTCGAGCGCACCGGCGAGGGCGCCGACGACCTGGCCGCCGCGGCGGCCTCCCTCGGCCTCGGCGTCGACCACGACCTCGGCTTCCCGGCGTACTTCGGCAGCGTCTCGCCGCCGACGTCGGAGACCCAGGCGGCCGCGGACCTGATCGGCCAGGGGACCGTGCTCGCCTCCCCGATGGCCGTCGCGACCGTGCTCGCCAGCGTGCAGCGCGGCGCCACCGTCGTCCCGCGGCTGCTCGAGCAGGTCGACGTCGCGGCCCCCGCCGGCGTCGAGCCGCTGGCCGCGGGCGAGGCGGACGCGCTGCGCGGGATGCTGCGCGCCGTGGTCACCGAGGGCAGCGGCCGCGCGCTCGCCGACGTGCCCGGACCGCCGGTGCTCGCCAAGACCGGGACGGCGGAGTTCGAGGACGACGGCCGGCTCGCGACGCACGCCTGGATGGCCGCCGCGCAGGGCGACCTCGCCGTGGCGGTCTTCGTCGAGCGCGGCGCGTCCGGGTCGCGCACGGCCGGGCCGCTGCTGGAGTCGTTCCTGAGGACGGCCCGCCGGCTCGGGGGTTGAGGCCGAGCCGGCGGGCCGACGGCCGGCCGTCGTGTGGGGACACCGCGGCCGGTCAAGGGAGAACCCCTCGCCGCATGGGGTCGGCAAGGGGTTCAGTGCCGCCTTCTAGGTGCTCCCTCCGAAGTCGACGTGCACGAGCATTCCACGCGGTCCGGGAGGTGTCAGGCATTTGGTGCAGAACGTCGAGGTGACACCCTTCACGTCATGACCGGACCAGACCGCGTTCCCCTGCTCGACGACCAGCACCGCGACCTCTTCATCGGCGGCCGGTGGCGACCGGCGGCGTCCGGCGCCCGCTTCGACGTGCTCGACCCGGCTGACGGATCGGTGCTGACCGACGTCGCGGACGCCTCCGTCGAGGACGCCGTGGCGGCGCTCGACGCGGCGGCCGCGGCCCAGGCCGACTGGGCTCGGACCGCGCCGCGGGAGCGGGGGGAGGTGCTGCGCCGCGCCTTCGAGCTGGTCGCGCAGCGCGCCGACGACTTCGCGCTGCTGATGAGCCTGGAGATGGGCAAGACCGTGGCCGAGGCCAAGGGCGAGGTCGGCTACGGCAACGAGTTCTTCCGCTGGTTCTCCGAGGAGGCCGTGCGCATCCACGGGCGGTACCTGCCGAACCCCGCGGGCGGCAGCCGGCTGCTGACGCTGAAGAAGCCGGTCGGCCCCTGCCTGTTCGTGACGCCGTGGAACTTCCCGCTCGCGATGGGCACCCGCAAGATCGGCCCCGCCATCGCCGCGGGCTGCACGATGGTGGTCAAGCCGGCCGCGCAGACCCCGCTCACGATGCTGGCGCTGGCCGCGGTCCTCGCCGAGGCCGGGCTCCCCGACGGCGTGCTGAACGTCGTGCCGTCGACGCACGCCGCGCAGATCAGCGAGACGCTCCAGGCCGACGACCGGCTGCGCAAGGTCTCCTTCACCGGGTCGACCGCCGTCGGCCGGGTGATGGTGCGCCAGTCCGCCGAGCGGCTCCAGCGGGTGAGCATGGAGCTCGGCGGCAACGCGCCGTTCCTCGTCTTCGCCGACGCCGACCTCGACGCGGCCGTCGACGGCGCGATGGTCGCGAAGATGCGCAACATGGGCGAGGCGTGCACCGCGGCCAACCGGTTCCTCGTGCACGTCGACGTCGCCGAGGAGTTCGGCCGCCGCCTCGCCGAGCGGATGGGCGCGCTGCGCCTGGGCCGCGGCCAGGACGAGGGCACCGACGTCGGCCCGCTCATCGACGAGAAGGCGGTCGCCTCGGTGACCGGGCTCGTGGACGAGGCGGTCCGCGACGGCGCCCGGGTCGTCGTCGGCGGCGAGCCGCACGAGGGCCCCGGCTACTTCGTGGCCCCGACCGTGCTGCTCGACGTACCGCAGTCCTCGGCGATCAACACCCAGGAGATCTTCGGCCCGGTCGCGCCGATCACGACCTTCACCACCGAGGAGGAGGCCGTCGCGAAGGCCAACGACACCGAGTACGGCTTGGCCTCCTACGTCTACACCCGCGACCTGGCCCGCACGATCCGGATGGCCGAGGCGCTGGACTTCGGGATGGTCGGGATCAACACCGGGCTGATCTCCAACCCCGCCGCACCCTTCGGCGGGGTCAAGGCCAGCGGCTTCGGCAGGGAGGGCGGCTTCGAGGGCATCGAGGAGTACCTCGAGACGACGTACGTCGCGCTGCCCGCCGGCTGAGCCCCGGCCCCGCGCTGCCAGGATGCGTGCCGTGGATTGAGCGGCGCGGCGGCGGGGAACGAGCATCCGGCCGGTCGGTGCCGCCCCCGCCGGGCCGACGACCATCACCACCAGCACCGCCAGCCTGCACCGCGCGACCCCAGCCCCGGAGGAACCGATGACCGACACCGCCCGACGCCGGATGCGCTCCTCGAGCGTCGCCCTGGGGGTGACCGCGCTGATGGCGGCCGGCCTCACCGGGTGCGCGTCCTCGGCCGACTACGCCGCGGTCTGCGTCAACCCCGAGACCCAGGAGCGCGTCGACGACGACGAGTGCGACGACGACAGCGACTACAACGGCGTCGGCACCGGCTTCTTCTGGTACTACCTCGGCGCCAGCTCCCGCGTCCCGTCCGTCGGGACGCCCGTCTCCGGCGGCACCTGGAACGGGTCGTCGCTCTCCGGCAAGGTCCAGCGCGGCGGCCTGCCCTCGACCGGTGGGTCGACGGTGAAGTCGACGACGAAGTCCGGCGGGTTCGGCGGCAGCAGCCGCGGCTTCTCCGGCTGACCGCCCGCCCCCTGCTCCCCCCGCGCCGTACCCCTCCCACCACGACCTCCGAAGGAACCCGATGTCCGACCTGCTCACCGCCCTCGGCCACGCCGTCGTCTACGCCGTGCTCGCCGGCGTCCTGCTGGTGGTCGCCTACTACGTGCTCGACCTGGTGACCCCCGGCCACCTCGGCAGCCACCTGCGCGGCGTCGACGAGCGCGGCGAGGAGTCGGTGCACGCGGCCAGCCGCTCCGCCGGCGTCGTCACCGGCGCCTGGCTGATCTCGAACGCGGCGGTGCTGTTCACCGCGATCTGGACCAACGGCGAGACCGACCTGGGGTGGGCGCTGGCCTGGACGCTGGCCTTCGGCGCGCTCGGCATCGTCCTCAACGCGGTGATGTTCTTCGTCATCGAGGCGATCACCCCCGGCGACCTGCGCCGGATCGTCACCTCCGCCGGCCCGGTCCGGCCGCTGGCCTACGTGGCCGCCGCGGTGGCCCTGAGCACCGGCGCGATCGTCTGCGCGAGCATCGCCTGATGTGGCGCCACCGGGCGCGCCCGCGCCCCGACTGGGAGCGGATCGTCACCGAGCAGGGGCTGATCTTCCCCACCACCGCCAAGCCGGACGGCACCACGGTGCCGTACTGGAACGAGGCCGCCTGGTACGAGCTGACCATGGACGAGGTCGA
This sequence comes from Nocardioides marmotae, assembly GCF_013177455.1. NCBI lineage: Bacteria > Bacillati > Actinomycetota > Actinomycetes > Propionibacteriales > Nocardioidaceae > Nocardioides > Nocardioides marmotae. The sequence continues at coordinate 4,299,369 of NZ_CP053660.1, read as the reverse complement.
GATGCTCGAGGCCGCGACCGAGGAGCTGTGGGCGATGTGCGTCGACGCGGCCGGGCACATGGCCGCGACGATGACCGACGAGCGGCTCGGCCTCCCGCCCGGCACGCTCGGGCTGGTGCGGGAGTCGATCGCCCGCCAGGACCCGGCGATCTACGCCCGCTTCGACCTCGCGTACGGCGCCGACGGCTCGGTGAAGATGCTCGAGGTCAACGGCGACACCGCGACCGGGCTCGTCGAGACCGGCGTCGCGCAGTGGCGCTGGGTCGAGGACGTGATGAGCGACATCGACCAGTGGAACAGCGTCCACGACCGGCTGGTCAACGCCTGGCGGCGGCTGCTGAACTTCGGCGCCCTCGGCGACGGCCGGGTGCACTTCCTCTATGACCTGGGGGAGGAGGGCTCCTACGACGGCGGCGAGATGGAGATGACCGTCCACTACCTGATGGACTGCGCCATCCAGGCCGGCGTCGCCGCGATCGCCCACCCCATCGCCGAGGTCGGCTGGAACCCCGACGCGCGGGAGTTCCGCGACGTCCACGACCAGCCGATCCGCACCGCGTTCAAGCTCTACCCCTGGGAGCAGATGCTCGGGGAGGACTTCGGCCGGCTGATCGTCGACCACGCCGAGCGGGAGCCCGTGCGCTGGTTCGAGCCGCCGTGGAAGGTGCTGCTGTCGACCAAGGCGATCCTGCCGGTGCTCTGGGAGCGCAACCCCGGCCACCGGCTGCTGCTGCCGGCCCACTTCGACGAGCCGCGCGACCTCACCTCCTGGGTCGCCAAGCCGCTGCACGGCCGCGAGGGCGACAACATCCACATCCGCCTCGCCGACGGGCACGAGACCCGGATGCCCGGGGTGTACGGCGAGGAGGGGTTCGTCTACCAGGCCTACACCGAGCTGCCGGTCTACGAGGGCAACCACGTGGTGCTCGGCTCCTGGATCGTCGACGGCCAGGCCGCCGGCATGATCGTCCGCGAGTCCGACGGCCCGGTCACCGACTACTTCAGCCGGGTCGTCCCCCACGCGATCAGCGACGCGCTCTCCCCCGACGACGCCCAGGTCCAGGCCTGGATCCTCGAGCGGGTCCCCGCCGACCCACCGCGGTTGTCGCCGGGGGCCTGAGGGCGCTCCTCAGGGGCGGCCGGTGCACCTCAGGCCGGCGCGCCGAGCGTCCCGGCAAGCCGGGTGCGGGAGGTGATCCCGAGCTTGCGGTAGACGTGGGAGAGGTGCCACTCGACGGCCTTGACGGTGACCACCAGCTCGGCGGCGATCTGGCGGTTGGTCAGCCCGCCGGCGGCCAGCGAGGCGACCCGCCGCTCGGAGGCGGTCAGCGCCGCGAACGCCTCGGACCGCACGCGGCGCGGGCCCTCGCCGAGCCGGTCCAGCAGGCGGCGTACCCGCTCGCGCAGCGGGCGCAGCTCCTGGCTCCCGGCGTACGCCTCCGCGCCGCGGAGCAGCGCGAGCGCCTCCTGCGGGTCCGCGGTGGCGGGGGTGAGGATGAGCAGGCCGGCGAGGTCGGTGTCCAGCTGCGCGGCGAGCCGCTCGGCCCCCTCGCCGGCGGCCAGCGTGGCGCGGGCACGGCGCAGCAGGTCGGTGCGGTGCGCGCCGGAGTCGGCGGTGGCGAGGGTGCGCAGCGCGATGGCGACGGCGTACGGCGGGCCGGAGGCCTCGGCCACCGCGAGGTGCTCGCGCGCGAGGTCGGCGCCCTCGCGGACGCGCCCGGTGCGGACCAGCGCGAGGGCCGCGCCCGCGCGCCACGGCACCTCGAGGACGTGCTGGAGGTGGACCGGCTCCGGCGGCCGCGGGAGCGAGGCGAGGACCGCGCCGGCCGCGGTGAACCGCTCGAGCGCGCGGTCGACCTCGCCGAGCGCCGCTGCGACCTCCCCGCGGGCGTGCAGCGCGAAGGCCGCCACGTCCGCGTCGGCCCCTGCGTCGGTCCCTGCCTCAGCACCTGCGTCGGCGTACGGCGCCAGCAGGTCGCCCAGGGCGACCACCTCGCGCAGGTCGCCCCGCGCCAGCCGGCACTCGATCGCCGCCACCGTCGCGCGCACCTCGTCGCGCCGGCCGAGCCCGCTGTCGCGGAGCCGGGTCAGCGCGGGGAGGGCCTCGGCGAACCGGCCGGCGCGCACCAGTGCGGTGACCTCGTCGACGGCGCCCGCGGTGAGGACGCGGTCGGCGAGGGCGGAGTCGGGCACGCCGGCAAGACTAGGAAGGCACGCGGCCCCGCGCGCCCGGTTCGCCCGACAACGCCGAGGGTGGTCCAGCCAGGTCGCGCCCGACGAACGCCAGCAGCTGCGCGGCGTACGTCGCGTCGTCGGCCACCGGGCGCACGGGCGCGAACCGCACGCCCCGGTCCGCCGGGTCGACGACCACGCCGGCGACGGCGAGCAGCCCGCGGGCGAGGTCCTCGGGCAGCGGGCCACGGGTGCCGGTCGCCTGGCCGACGTCCCAGGCGTGCACGGTGATCTCCAGTGCCGCGGCCGCGACGAGGAGCGGCCCGCCGAGGCCGGCGTCGCCGACGGCGACCGGGCCGGGGTGGCCGCAGCCGGCCGGGGCCGCGGCCGCGCGGGTCCACGCGGCCAGCAGCGCGCACGCCTTCTCCCGCAGCGCGTCGACCCGGGTGCTGGTCGGCGGGGGCGGGTCGACCCCGCCGACCCCGACGACGCCGGCCGCGGCCTCGGTGAAGGCGTCGAGCGCGTCCTCCATGTGGGCCAGCAGCGCCCGCAGCGTCCAGGCGGTGCACGGCGTGCTCCGGTCGAGGTGGGTCGGTGCGACGTCGGCGAGGGTGATCCGGGCGTAGGCCAGGGACCGGTCGAGCAGCTCGACGGCGTCGTCGAGCGCCCGGGTCACGACACCGGTCGGTGGTCGGCGGAGAGGCGGTCGGGCAGGCCGAACGTCGCGAAGAGCCGGGCGTCGAAGAACGCGGTCACGTGCCGCACCCGGTCCCCGTCGAGGTCGATGACCTGGAGCTGGAAGGGCGTGAAGTCGCCGGCGGCGGTGCGCATGTAGAGCCCGTACGCCGGCTGGCCGTTGGCCCAGGTCGCGAGCATCGGCATGTCGTTCGCGCCGCCGGGGCACTCGTTGCCGATCAGCCAGCCGATGGCGGTGGCGCCCTTGAACCAGCTGGTGAACGGCGGCATGTCCCAGGTCGCCTCGGCGGTGAGCATCGAGACGATCGCGTCGACGTCCTTGCGCCAGAACGCCTCGACGTACCGCTCGAGCAGCTGCTGCTGGGCCTCGGACAGGTGCGGCTCGACGGTGTCCTCGGTCAGCCCGCGGTCCTTCATCTGCGCGTGGGCGCGCTGGAGCGCGGAGTTGACCGCGGCGACCGTGGTGTCGAGCGCCTCGGCCACCTCGGCGGCCGACCAGCGCAGCACGTCGCGCAGGATCAGCACGGCGCGCTGCTTGGCGGGCAGGTGCTGCAGGGCGGCCACGAAGGCCAGGCGGATCGAGTCGCGCTCGGCGACGACCACCGACGCGTCGGGCACCGGCTCGAGCCAGGCGACCTCGTGGTCGGTCTCGAGCGCCTCGCCGGCCATCTGGTCCGGCGTCCCGAGCCCCGCGGGCAGCGGCCGCCGGGGTCGCCCCTCGAGGTTGGTCAGGCAGACGTTGGTGGCGATGCGGTAGAGCCAGGTGCGCACCGAGCTGCGGCCCTGGAAGTCCGCGGAGGCCTTCCACGCGCGCAGGAACGTCTCCTGCACGAGGTCCTCGGCCTCGTGCACCGAGCCGCTCATCCGGTAGCAGTGGGCCAGCAGCTCGCGCTGGTAGCGCTCGGTGAGCGTCGGGAAGTCGCTCAGCTCGGGGTCGGTCGTCGTCGCGGTCATGCGCTCTGCCTCCACCTTCGTCAGTGTGCTCCGCTCACCGACCAGCGTCGAGGGTCGAACTCATCGGTCCTTCCGGCTCGGGTCATCCAGGGGATCCCGCCCGGCGGTGGCTCAGCGGCGCCCGGGCAGGTGGTGCGCGGCCAGCGCGAGCGCGCGCCGCGCCGCCGGCTCGGCGAGGGCCCGGTCGCCGGCGAGGAGGCCGACGCGGGTGCGCCGGTCCAGCAGGTCGGCCACGTCCACGGCACCCTCGTGGGTCACCCCGAAGACCAGCTCGGCCAGGGTCACCGGCACCCCCTCGGCCACCGGGGCGAGCAGCTCGTCCTCGGTCAGCCCGGTCACCTCGAGGGCGTCGGCGAGCACGAGCGCGGCGTCGGTGCCGAAGCGGCGCACCAGCCGCGGGTGCTGCTCGAGCGCGGCCAGCTCCGCCCGCGGCGCGGCGCCGAGCAGCGGGAGGGTGCGGGTGCGGCACGGCCCGGCGGCCAGCCCCGCGGCGGCCGGGGTGGCCAGCGCGGCATCGACGGCGTCCTGCGCCATCCGGCGGTACGTCGTCAGCTTGCCGCCGACCACCGTCACCATCCCGGACCGGCCGACCAGGACGGCGTGCTTGCGCGACAGGTCGGCCGTGGACCCACCGGAGCCGGCGGGCGGCTCGAGCAGCGGCCGCAGCCCCGCGAACGCGCCGACCACGTCGGAGCGGTGCAGCTGGCGGGCGAAGCAGGCGGAGACCACGTCGAGGAGGAAGCCGATCTCGGGCTCGGTCGGCTCCGGCACGTCGGGGACCGGGCCGTCGACGGGCTCGTCGGTGAGGCCGACGTACACCGTCTGGTCGGGCTGGGGGAGGACCAGCACGAACCGGTTGGTCTCGCCCGGGATCGGCGCGAAGACCGACGTCCCGAGGCCGGGCAGTGCCGCGGCGCGGAGCACGAGGTGGGTGCCGCGGCTGGGGCGGAGCGTGACCTCCTCGGCCAGGTCGCCGGCCCAGACGCCGGCGGCGTTGACGACCGCGCGGGCCACCACGGTGGTGGTGGCGCCGGTCAGCTCGTCGCGCAGCCCGACCCGGAGCCCGCCCGCCCCGTTGCTCGAGGCGGCCTCCACCGCCAGGACCCGGGCGCGCGTGCGGACCACGGCGCCGAGGGCGGCGGCGGTGCGCGCGACGGTCGTCACCAGCCGCGCGTCGTCCTCGAGCTGACCGTCCCAGCTGAGCATGCCGCCGCGCAGGCCCGCCCGCCGCAGCGCCGGGGCGAGCGCGAGGGTCTCGGTCGCGGAGAGGCGCCGCGGTCGCGGCAGCGTCTCGGCGCCGGTGCGGGCCCCGCGGCGCAGCGCGTCGCCGGCGCGCAGGCCGACCGCGGTGAGCGTGGCCTGGGCTCGGGTGACGCTGCTGGTCAGCGGCACGACCATCGGCATCGGCCGGGTCAGGTGCGGGGCGGTGACCTCCATCAGCACGCCGCGCTCGACGGCGCTCTCGTGCGCGACGCCGATCTGGCCCTTGGCGAGGTAGCGCAGCCCGCCGTGGACCAGCTTCGAGCTCCACCGCGACGTGCCGAACGCCAGGTCGTGGGCGTCGACGGCGAGCACCGACAGGCCGCGGGAGACCGCGTCCAGCGCCACGCCGGCGCCGGTGATGCCGAGCCCGACGACCAGGACGTCGACCTCGCGGGGCGCCCCCTCGAGCCCGGCGGTGATCCGGGTGGAGGGGGGAGGCTGGCCGGCGCTCACGGCTGCAGCGCCCGGGTCAGCACGACGCGCATCTCCTGCTCCAGCGCGGACTCGGTGACGTCGTCGTCGATCATCGTGTGCGCGGAGAGCACGAAGCCGTGGGCGCAGAGGACCAGCCCGCGGGCCATCGCGGCAGGGTCCCCCGCGCGGACGTCGCCGGAGGCCTGCGCGGTGCGCAGCGCCTGCTCGACCAGGCCGAGGATCAGCTCCTGGGAGCGGCCGCGGCGGTCGAAGAGGTAGGGCAGGACCAGCTCGGGGTCGAGCTCGACGATCCGCACGAACAGCTCGTTGCCCCGCAGGACCAGCACGGTCCGCACGAGCTTGTCGACGAGGCGCTCGACCGGCGGGCGGGAGGGGTCGTCCTCGGCCTCGGTGGCCAGGACGACCTCGGTCCACTCGCGGGTCATCAGGTCCGCGAGCAGCTGCCGCATGTCCGACCAGGTGCGGTAGATCGTCATCCGGGAGACCCCGGCGCGGCGCGCGACCTCGGTGAGCGTCGTACGCCGCCAGCCGAGGTCGAGGATGCAGTCGCGGGCGGCGTCGAGATACCCGTCGCGGGGGCTCGCCGGCTCCTCCGCACCGTTGTGACGAAGTGACGTCATATGTCACAGTGTAACGCATGGATCCCCGCCTCCCCGCTGTCGAGATGCACCCCAGCCGTTGGGGCGACCCCGCCCGTGCGGCCTCGCTGCCCGAGTCCGCCCGCGGCCTGGTCGAGGCCGTCTTCGGCATCGACGAGCGCCCGGCCGCGACCGACGTGGCCGTGCCGCCGCCCGCCCTCGACGAGGCCGTGCTCGACGCGCTCCGGGCGGCCGTCGGTGCCGAGCACGTGCTGCTCGACGACGCCACCCGCCGGCTGCGGACGCGCGGGAAGTCCACGCCCGACCTGCTCCGCCAGCGCGCCGGCGACCTCTCCGACGCCCCCGACGCCGTCGTCCGGCCCGCCGACCACGACCAGGTCGCCGCCGTGCTCGCGCTCGCCGTCGAGCACCGGCTCGCGGTCGTGCCGTTCGGCGGCGGGACGTCGGTGACCGGCGGGCTCGTCGCGCGCCGCGAGGGGTACGCCGGGCTGGTCTCCCTCGACCTGGTCCGGATGAAGCGGCTGCTCGCCGTCGACCACACCTCGATGACCGCCACGCTGGAGCCGGGCCTGCGCGGCCCGGAGGCCGAGGCGCTGCTGGCGGCCGAGGGGCTGGTGCTGGGCCACTATCCGCAGTCCTTCGAGCACGCCACGATCGGCGGCTTCGCCGCGACCCGGTCCAGCGGCCAGTCCAGCGCCGGGTACGGCCGCTTCGACGCGCTCGTCGTCGGCCTGCGCGTCGCCACCCCGCGCGGCGAGCTGCGGCTGGGCAGCGCGCCCGCCAGCGCCGCCGGGCCCGACCTGCGGCAGCTGCTGCTCGGCTCGGAGGGCGCCTTCGGCGTGATCACCGAGGTGACCGTGCGGGTGCGCCGGTTGCCTGCGGAGAAGGTCTACGAGGGCTGGGCGTGGCCGTCGTTCGAGGCGGGCGCCGCCGCGATGCGGACCCTCGCGCAGGCCGGGCTGCTGCCCACGGTGCTGCGGCTCTCCGACGAGCACGAGACCGCGATCAACCTGGCCCGGCCCGACGCGATCGGCGCCGCGGGTGCGAGCGGCTGCCTGATGGTCGTGGGCCACGAGGGCGAACCGGAGCCGGTCGCCGCCCGCCGGACCGCGGTCGCCTCGGTGCTCGCCGGCCTCGGCGGCACGCCGCTCGGCGAGGAGCCGGGCCGCGCGTGGGCCCACGGCCGCTTCGACGCGCCGTACCTGCGCGACGCGATGCTCGACGTCGGCGTGCTGGTCGAGACGCTGGAGACGGCGACGTTCTGGTCGCGCGTGCCGCAGCTGTACGACGCCGTGCGCACCGCCCTGGTCGGCGCGCTCGGCGAGCCGGTGCTCGTGCTGTGCCACATCAGCCACGTCTACGAGACCGGCTGCTCGCTCTACTTCACCGTGGCCGCCTCCGGCGGGGACGACGCCCTCGGGCGCTGGCAGCGGGCCAAGGCGGCCGCGAGCGACGCGATCGCCGCGACCGGCGCGACGATCACCCACCACCACGCGGTCGGCACCGACCACAAGCCGTGGCTGCCCGCCGAGGTCGGCGAGCTCGGCGTCGCGGTGCTCCGCGCGGTCAAGGCCGAGCTCGACCCGACGGGCGTGCTCAACCCCGGGGTGCTGGTGTGACCCGCTCGTTCACGTTCCTGGTCAACCCCGCCTCCGGTGGGGGCGCCGCGCCCGGGGCGGTCGTGCCGGTGGCGCGGCTGCTCCGCGAGGCCGGTGCGACCGTGGACGTGACGTACTCACCCGGGCCGCGCGCGATGCCGGGCCTGGTCGCGGCCGCGGTCGAGCGCGGCGACGTGGTGGTCTCGGTCGGCGGCGACGGGATGCTCTCGTCGCTGGCCGGCGTGGTGGCGGCCGCGGGCGGCACGCTCGGGGTGCTGCCGGCCGGGCGCGGCAACGACTTCGCGCGGATGCTCGGGCTGCCCGACTCCGCCGAGGGGCTCGCGGAGCTGCTGCTGACGGGGACGCCCCGGCGGATCGACCTGCTGTGCGCGTCGTTCCCCGGCGGCCCGCCGCGCGAGGTCGCCGGCTCGGTCTACTGCGGCGTCGACGCCCGCGCCGCCGCGCTCGTCGACCGGGCGCACCGGCTGCCGCGCCGCCTGCAGTACCCGCTCGCCGCCGTCGGCGCCCTGCTCACCTACGCCCCGGCGCGCTACCGGCTGCGCGTCGACGAGGACGAGCGCGAGCTCGAGGCCGCGACCGTGGTCGTCGCGAACTCGGCCTTCTACGGCAAGGGCATGCGGATCGCCCCGCCCGCCTCGGTCACCGACGGCCTGCTCGACGTCGTGGTCATCGAGGCCGCCTCGAAGGCGGCGCTGGTCCGCTCGCTGCCGAAGGTGTACGACGGCGGGCACGTCGACCTGCCCGAGGTCACCGTGCTCTCCGGCCGGCGCGTGGAGCTGCGGGCCGACCCGTCGCGCGCGGGTGGCCGGCCGGTCCCCGTGGGTGGTGACGGCGAGCCGCTCGGCGCGCTGCCCGGCCTGGCCGGCGACCCGCTCGTCGTCGAGGTGCGTCGCGGCGCGGTGGCCGTCGTCTGCTGAGGCGGCGGGGTCCGCGCCGGCGCGGGTGGTCGGGGCCGGCCGCGGCTGACTTCTCAGGTGACTCCTGCACCCCCGCTCACCCCCCGAACGTCCACACCAGCAGCTCGGTGGGCACGGCGGCGGTGACCTCGTGGGCGGGCTCGTCGGTGAAGAGGAAGGCGTCGCCGGCGGCGAGCGGCTCGGCGAGCGAGCTGCGGGTGAGCGCGCCGGAGACGACGTAGGCGTGCAGGAGCGGGGCGGCCGGCAGGGTGAGCGTCTCGAGCGCGCCGAGCCGGGCGACGGAGAGCACCGCGCCGGGCTGGGGGGAGACCAGCTCGACCAGACCGGTGCCGGGAGCGGCGGCGGGCGCCGGCGTGACGGCGTACGACGGTTCGGCGTCCGCGCGCTCGGGGTCGGCCGCCAGCCAGACCTGCACGAACCGGGCCCGCCCGTCGGGCGTCGCGTGCTCGGCGTGCTCGACACCGGAGCCGGCCGCGAGCACGGCGACCTCGCCGGGGGAGAGCACCGCGTCGTGGCCGTGGGAGTCGCGGTGCGCCAGGCGGCCCTCGACGACCCAGGTGACGATGTCGAGCCCGGAGTGGCGGTGGGTCTCGAAGCCGCGACCGGCGCCGAGGTGGTGGTCGTCGTGGCACACCATCGGCCCGAACCGCAGCCGCTCGGGGTCGTAGTGCTCGCCGAAGGAGAACCCGTGGTGGGTCACCATCCCGGGGGACCGGGTCAGGAAACGGGCAGAACCTCGGCGGATCTCGGTCGTCACGTCCATGATTGTGCCCGTGCCCGCCGCCGCGCCCGACCCGTCCCCCGCAGCGGGCGTGGGCCTGCCGGTGCTGCCGCCGGGCTTCCGGTTCGGCACGAGCACCGCGGCCTACCAGGTCGAGGGCGCGGTGGACCAGGACGGCCGCGGCCCGTCGATCTGGGACACCTTCAGCCACACCGCGGGTCGGATCAACGACGGCTCGACCGGTGACGTCGCCTGCGACCACTACCACCGCTTCCCCGAGGACGTCGCGCTGATGAAGGACCTCGGCGTCGGCGGCTACCGGCTCTCGCTGTCGTGGTCGCGGATCCAGCCGACCGGCGCGGGCCCGGTCAACCAGCAGGGCCTGGACTTCTACGACCGGCTCCTCGACGAGCTGCTGGCCGCCGGCGTGCAGCCGATGGTCACCCTCTTCCACTGGGACCTGCCGCAGGCGCTCGAGGACGACGGCGGCTGGCTCAACCGCTCGACCATCGACCGCTTCGCGGAGTACGCCGCGATCGCCGCCGCGCGGCTCGGGGACCGCGTCGAGCACTGGGTGCCGGTCAACGAGCCCAACGTCGTGACGATGATGGGCTACGGCATCGGCATGCACGCGCCGGGCCGCGCGATGTTCTTCGACGCCCTGCCGGCCGCCCACCACCTGCTGCTCGCCCACGGCCGCGCGACCATCGCCCTGCGCGACTCGGTGCCCGCCGGGGTGACCGCGAGCGTGGGCTGCGCCAACAACCACGCCCCGATGTGGCCGGCCTCCGACGACGCCGCCGACATCGGCGCGACCAAGCTGTTCGACGCGGTGTGGAACGGGCTGTTCCTCGAGCCGATGCTGCTGGGCCGCTACCCGGTCGACCTCGCCCCGCTCCTCGAGGACGTCGTGGTCGACGGTGACCTCGCGACCATCCGCCAGCCGCTCGACTTCTACGGCGTCAACTACTACAACCCGTGGCGGATCGCGGCCGCCGGCGAGGGCGCCGACCTGCCCTTCGAGTTCCGCGAGCTGCTCGGCTACCCGACCACCGACATCGGCTGGCCGGTCGTGCCCGACGCGCTGCGCGAGTGGCTGATCATGTTCCGCGCCCGCTACCGCAACGCCCTCCCGCCGATCTACATCACCGAGAACGGCGCGGCCTACGGCACCGGCCCCGACGCCGACGGCGTGGTGGACGACCGGGCCCGGATCGACTACCTCGACGGCCACCTGCGCGCGGTCGCCACCGCCGTCCAGCGCGGCGTCGACGTCCGCGGGTACTACTGCTGGTCGCTGCTGGACAACTTCGAGTGGACCGAGGGCTACAGCCAGCGCTTCGGCCTCGTGCACGTCGACTACGAGACCCAGGTGCGGACGCCGAAGAGCTCCTACCGGTGGTTCGCCGACGTGATCGCCGCGCAGACCCGCTCGCTCGGCTGACGCCGGAGGCGCGCGCCGTTCAGACCGAGTGCCGCACGGCCATCGTCGCGCGGACCGAGGCCTCGTCCCAGGGCTCGCCGAGCCAGTCGTACATCCCGCGCAGCACGGTCGGGTCGGCGACGTACTCGTCGTAGTGCACGCGGTAGGCGGCGTCGCCGAGCTCCACGGCGAGCTTGAGCAGCCGCTCCTCGATGCCGCTGAGGTTCGAGGCCTGCTCGTCCGGGTCGCCCTCGGCCCACCACTTGCTGCGCAGCACGTCGGCGTGCTCGCGGGTGTTGACGAGGAACCGGGCGCCGGGGAAGACCTCGCGCAGCCACGCGACGTACTCCTCGAGGTCCGGGTGGTACCACCGGATCTCCTTGAAGCCCGCCACCCGGGTGCCCTCCTCGGGGCGGAGCACGGTGTCGACCACCAGCCGCCGGATCCCGGCGAGCGAGCGCTGCGCGGGGAAGTCGCCGATCCCGAAGAACGGGTGGGTCGGCTGCCGCACCCGCTCCTTGCGCTCGGGGCCGAGCCCGCGGCGGGACTCGGTGACCATCGTCGCGTGGAAGGCGAAGAGGTGGTGCAGCGCGTCGCGGTTCTCCCCGCGGATGAGGTAGCCCGGGATCGCGTTGAGCAGGCCGGAGACGAGCGTGGAGCCGGAGCGGCCGTAGGTGACGACGAAGAGGTAGTCCAGCTCGGGGTTCTCCCGCCGGCGGTGCTTGCGCAGGCGCGCGCGGAGCCGGGCGACCTCGTCGGTCGCCGCCTCCCCCCGGTCGGTCCCCAACGGCTCAGCCTCGCCGGGAGAAGACGTACATCGACTGGCCGTCGGTCTCGCGGCCGTGGACGTACTCCTCGACCGCCAGGCCGGCGTCCCACACCAGCTGCTCGAAGAAGCGCCGGTCGAACCGCACGCAGTGCAGCGCACCGGACCACTCCAGGTTGAGGTAGTCCGCCGGGTTCTCCACGCAGTCGGGCACGTCGTCCTCGACGAAGGCCGTCATCAAGGCCCGCCCCTCCGGCGCCAGGATCCGCGCGATCGTGCGGGCGTAGCCGGCGACGTCGTCGGTGAGCATGTGGGAGAAGACCGAGTAGGAGTAGAGGACGTCGACGCTGCCCGGCTCCGCCGGGATGTCGTACGTCGCCTGCCCGTCGGGGTTGTAGCGGGCGTTGTGCTGGTCGACGAGGGTGAACCGGGTGTGCTCGTCGGAGAGGTTCTCCTGGGCCCAGGTCAGCAGCTCGGGCTGCACGTCGACGCCGTGGTAGTCGGCCACGTTGCCGAGCAGGTGCTTGACGCCGATCGCGAGCCGCCCGGCGCCGCAGCCCCAGTCGAGCAGCGTCTTGCGGCGCCCCAGGCCGGCGCGCTGGCGCAGCAGCCGGACGTCGCGGACACCCGCGGCGACGAAGTCGTCGTCGCGCTTGAAGTGCGCCCCGCCCATCCGCAGCCGGTAGGGCGGCAGTGGCACGGCGGCGGGGTCGAGCCGGCCCTCCCGGGCCGTTGCGTCGGTCACGGCCGGGAGTCTACGAGGGCGGAGGCCCGGGCCAGCAGCGTCGCGGCGCGCGCGTCGAAGGAGTGCTCGGCGACGACCCGCTCGGCGGTACGCCGCCGGGCGGCCGCGTCGGGCCACAGCTCGTCCGGGTCGCCGGTGGTGAGCGCGCGGAACTCCTCGTCGGTCCGCCACACCCGCACCGCGCCGGCCGCCTCGCCGAGCGCGTCCGCGAGGCCGGCCACGTCGTCGGAGAGCAGCCGCGCGCCGGTGGCCAGCACGTCGAAGACCCGGTTGGAGACGAACCCCTGCTCGCGCATGTCGGCCCAGTGGTCGTTGAGCACGATCCCCGCGCTGGCGTAGCACGAGCCGAGCTCGTCGTTGGCCACGTGGTCGGCGGCGACGGGCACGTGGCCCGGCCAGCCCTGCCCGATGACGGTGAGGTCGAGGCCGGTGCGCTCCGCGGCCGCGACGCTCGCGCGCAGCTCGCCGCGGGAGTTGCCGACGAAGAGCGCCGGCGGGCCCTCGCGGCGGGCCACGTCGGGGTGGAAGCGGGTCGGGTCGGTGCACTGCAGGAGCGGCTCGATGCCGTGTCGGGCGGCCCAGGTCGCGGAGGCGGCGAAGGCGGCGTCGTACGTCGCGAGCTCGGCCGGGGTGACCAGCTCGGGGTGGCTGATCACCCACAGCAGGTTCGCGGTGCGGGCCGGCGGCGTCACGCGGTCCAGCCCGCGCAGGACCAGGGTGACGTCGTCGAGGTCGCGGCTGGCCCGGCCGCGGGTCTCGGGGTGGTCGATCGCGACCCACTGGCCCTGCCGCTCCAGCGCGGCCGCGAGCGAGCGCGCGAAGTGCCAGTCGCCCCACCGCTGCCCGCGCGGCGTGGCCGGGGCGGCGATGTCGATCGACCAGCGCAGCGCCCGGCGGCCCTCGCGCACGGTCAGCGGCCGGCCGGGGGCGGCGAACCCCGCCGCACGCCACCAGGCCTCGTCGGCGCCCTCGGGCAGGTCCGCGCCGGTGACCAGGCGGGAGGTGGTGACCAGCACGGTCGCGCCGGGCCGGCCCCGGGTGGCGCGGACCGGCGGGTCGACGTTCGGCGGCAGCGGCAGGTGGGCGGCCCGCTCGACGTCGGCGACCGGCTGGCCGACGAGGACCGGGCCGGCGACGCTGTGGTCGGGGTGCAGCAGCAGCGGCACGGCCGCGCCGACCCCGTCGGCGTCGAGCGCCGCGACGAGGTCCTCGACCCACGGCCAGCGGGGCGGGCGGACCCGGCCGTGCACGTGGACCGTCGCCGGCCCGGGCCCGTGCTGCTCGGCCTCGGCCACGACGTGGACGGTCGGCAGGCCGGCGGTGACCGCGGTGAGGATGCGGGTGGCGGCGGCGTCGGTCGTGACGAGCCGGCCGCCGACGTCGGGGGTGCGCGCGAGGTGGCGCGCCCAGTGCACCGCCCGCGGGAGGTCGTGGACGTCGACCACCACGGTGACCGGCGAGGAGTGGTCCCGCTCCAGCGGCGTCCGGAGGAGCTCGGCCGGGTCGTGCTCGGCCAGCCAGTCCTCGAGCGGGCCGGTGACGTCGAGGTCGACGAGCGGGTGCGGCGAGCGCTGCCGCTCCGCGTCGTCGGCCAGCCAGAAGCTCAGCGGGTCGGGGGCCCGGCGGGCCCAGCGGCCGCGCGGGTAGAGCCAGGCCGGCTCGAAGAGCGGGTGCGGGCTCGCGCCCTCGGGCCGCTCGCGCACCCAGTGCTCGGCCGCCTTGACCCGCGAGCCGAACGCCCGGCCGGCCTGCGCGGCGTACCACTCCGCGTCGAGGAGCGGGCTGGTCGCGACGAGGGCGACGGCCTCGGTCTCGGAGATCCGCGGCGGCACGGCCGTACCCTACTCAGCACCATGCCTGCCCCCACCGCCCCGCTGCCCGCGGACCTCCGGACCCCGGCCCTGGTGCTGACCGACGACCCGTCCTCGGTGGCCCCGGCCGAGGGCGTGACGGTCTGCGCGGTGGGGGAGCGGCCGGCCCGGGACGGCGGCTGGGCGTCGGTGACGCTCGCGCTCGCCGACGAGACCGCGCTGCGGCGGCTCGTCTCGGCGCTGCCGCCGCTGGGCCGGGCGCGGTCCCTGGTCGTGGTGCTGCGCTCGGCGGTCTCGCCGGTGGCCCTCGTCCCGCGGCCGGAGTGGCCGGCCCTGCGCGAGCTGGACGTCCGGGCCGTCGACGGCGGCGCGGTCACCCGGGTCGAGCTGACCCGGGGCCTGCCGGTCGCCGACGTGCTCGTCGAGCTGGCCCGGGGCACCGGCTCGCGCGCCGTCGCGGGCCGCGGCTCGGGCAGCGGCGGCCTGGTCTCCGCGGTCGACCTCGGCCTCCCCGTCGACGGCACGGGCGTGACCGACGACGTGCCCGCCTCGCTCGTCGCGCCCAGCGAGCTGCCAGCCGAGCCGTCCACGATCCTCACCGTCGAGCCGGTGCGACCCCCCGCCGGCCCGGACCTCGCGGTCGGCCCGCTCGACGACACCGTGCTCGACCTGCGCGGCTCCGACGTCCCGGCCACCCGCCCGGCGGTCGACCTCGACCCCGGGTGGGAGCCCACCCCCGCGCTCGTCGCCTCGCTGCGCGACGTCGAGGGCGTCCGCCTCGTCTGGCCCGCCCCCGAGCGGCTCGTCGCCGGCCTGGCCCTGGCGGGCGTCCCGCTCCTGCCGGCCGGGCCCGTCCCCGCGGCATCTCGGGAGGTGCTCGGCGCCGCGCTCGCCGACCTGCTGGAGCCGGCCGCCGCGGACCTGGACCGCGAGGTGCGCTCGGTGCTGCTCGCCCGCGCCGCCCACGACCTCCACGCCGTGCCGGCCTGGCGGGCGCGCGCCGGCGCCCGGGCCGGGCTGCGCACCGCGACCGCGCCCACCCTCAGCGTCGTGCTGACGGCCCCGGCCGGGCCCGGTCTCGACCACGCCCGCGCCCAGGTCGAGCGCCAGGTCGGGGTCGACGTCGAGGTCCTCGCCCCCGGCGAGCCCGCCCGCGGCGACGTGGTGCTCACCACCGCCGCGGACGGCTGGTGGGGCCCCGAGGTGCTGGCCGACCTGCTGCGGGCGCGCCGCTCCTCGGGCGCCGACGTCGTCGAGATGCCCGCCGAGGTCGTGCACGCCGAGGCGATCGGCACGACGGTCCGGCGGCTCCTCCCCACGCGCACGTACGTCGCCGGGCCGGACCGGTCCCCCGGGATCGAGGGGCTGGTGCTGGTCGACCGGGCGCTGGCCGGCCTCGGGCCCGGTGAGCTGCGGGCGGCCGGCGCGACGACGTACCGCACGCACGGGCTGGCGCACGTCGCCCGCCTCCGCGGGGGCCACGAGCACGTGGGCGCCCTGCTGCGCAGCGACCGGGTCCGCGACCAGTGGCGCGGGCTGCGGCTGGGCCCGCTGGTGACGCCCTGCCTGTCGGTGCCCGGCGCGGCGGTGCCCGGCGCGGGGGCGGCGTCGTGAGCGGGCAGCCGCGGGTGCGCCACAACGACTGGAGCGTGATCGAGGTGCCCGCGCTCGGGGCGTGGGAGCCGCGGCTGTCGGTGAGCGTGGTGGTGCCGGCGTACCGCTCCGAGACGCTGCTGCCGATCGTCCTGGCGGGGCTCGCGGCGCAGACCTACCCGTCCCACCTGCTCGAGGTGGTCGTCGCCAACGATGGCCCGGACGACCTGGAGCTCCCCGAGGTGCGCCCCGAGCGGACCCGGATCGTGCGCGTCGCGTCCGGCTGGGGCCGCGCGAACGCCTGCCACACCGGCGCGCTCGCCTCCGACGGCGACGTCCTGCACTGGCTCGACGCCGACATGCTGGTCGAGCGGGAGCACGTCGAGGCGCAGCTGCGCTGGCACCACGCGATCGACCACGCCGTCGTGCTGGGCCACAAGTGGTTCGTCGACCCGGAGCCGGTGCTCGCGGCCGGCCCTGCAGCGGTCCGGGCGGCCGTCGCGGACGGGTCGGTGGCGACGTACTTCGAGGGGCGGCCGCGGGAGCCGCACGAGTGGGTCGAGCAGACCTACGAGCGCACTGACGACCTCCGCTCGGCCGGGCCGCGGGCCCTGCGCACGCACGTGGGGGCGACCGCGTCGCTGCGCCGCAGCCTGTACGACGCCGCCGGCGGCATGGACACCTCGCTCGTCCTCGGCGAGGACATCGACCTCGGCCACCGGCTCGCCGAGGTCGGCGCGGTCTTCGTGCCCGACCGGTCCGCGCGCAGCTGGCACCTCGGGCCGTCGCACGTGATGACCCAGCGCGACCGGGTCAACGACCACAACGACCCCTACCTTGCCGACCGGGTCCCCGACCTGCGGCCCAAGCGGCGGCCGGGGCGGCTCTACACGGTGCCGTACCTCGAGGTCGTCCTCGACACCCGTGGCCAGCCCCACGAGGCGGTCTGCACCGTCGTCGACGCGGTCCTCGCCTCGACCCTGGCCGACCTGTCGGTGGTGCTGCTCGGCGACTGGGACGCCCTCACCGACGAGCGCCGCTCGCCGCTCACCGAGCCGCTGCTCGAGACCCGGTTGGTGCACGCGTCGTACGTCGGCGACCCCCGCGTCCGGTTCCTCGCCGAGCTCCCCGAGGGGCGCTGCCCGGCGATGTTCCGGATGACGCTGCCCGGCGCCGGCTGGGCGCCCCGGCAGCTCGCGCTCGCCGCGATGCTGATGCACCTCGAGCGCACCCACCACGGGCTGCGCCAGGTGCACTGCCCCGACGGCTCGGTGGTCCGCATCGAGCGCACGGCCGCCGTCTCCCGCGCCCACCTGGTCGCCGACCCCGGCGAGGACCTCGACGACGTCGTCGACGAGCTGTTCGGCTCGTGGTGGCTGGAGGCCGAGGACGCCGGCTTCGTCGCCGTCGCGGACATGAGGCGCCCGCGCCTGCCCGGCATCGCCGGCCCCCCTCTCGATCCCGCCGAGTCCTGGCGCGAGCTGCACGAGCGGCCCCACCCGCAGGCGCGCCCGCGCCCGAACCCGAACGCGGCCAAGGCCGGCACCTCCCCTCGGGCTCCCCAGTCCGGGCCCCGGCCCGATCCCGCTCCCGAGCCCGACCCGGCCGGGACCGACCGCGCCTCGCTGCTCGCCCGCGCCCGCCGCCGCCTCCACCGCTGACCCGCCTGCGGTCACTGCTCAAGCGACTGGTCCCAGCCCGGCCACCCGTTGGTCGAGCAGCGAGCCCTGGCGAGCGTGTCGAGGCCCGGTGAGGTGCGCAGGGCCTCGGGGTGGTCGTCCGGCTGCCGGGTGGTGCGTCGTAGGAGGACTTTGAGAACGACGTGGTTGCTTGCCGCTGGGGTCGAGGTACCTGGGCGCGGCTGCTTCTCAGGTCGCGGTTGGCGGGGGTCGACCGCTGTGGTTGCGGTGGTCGGGAGCTGTGCCCCGCCACCCGCTGGTCGAGCAGCGAGCCCTGGCGAGCGTGTCGAGGCCCGGTGAGGGGCGCAGGGCCTCGGGGTGGTCGTCCGGCTGCCGGGTGGTGCGTCGTAGGAGGACTTTGAGAAGGACGTGGTTGCTCGCCGCTGGGGTGCGGGTGCTTGGGCGCGGTTGCTTCTCGGCTTGCGGTTGGCGGGGGTCGACCCTTGTGGTTGCGGTGGTCGAGGGTTACGCCTTCGCTCCGCTGGTCGAGCAGCGAGCCCTGGCGAGCGTGTCGAGGCCCGGTGAGGTGCCTGCGGCCTGGTGGCGGCGGTGCGGGCGCGACCGGAGGCGGCGGGTGGTGCGTTGTAGAAGGACTGAGAAAGACGTGGTTGCGCGCCGCTGGGGTCGAGGCACCTGGGCGCGGTTGCTTGTCGGCTTGCGGTTGGCGGGGGTCGACCGTTGTGGTTGCGGTGGTCAAGGGATCGGACTGCGGGGCGGGTCTGGCTGGTCGGTCTATGTCCTTCGGTGGAAGGCGACCCGCCCGTCGGGGAGGTGGGCGGTCTCGAAGGCGGGGTCGTGGATGCGGGCGTGGTGTCGGGGGCAGAGGTTGCGGGCGTTGGCCAGGTCGGTCTTGCCGCCACTGGACCAGGGTTGGTCGTGGTGGGCGTGGCAGAGGTGGGCGGGCCAGTCGCAGCCCTCGGCGGTGCAGGTGGGCTGGGTGAGGTTGAGGCCGCGGCGCTGGGGGCCGGAGAACAGTCGGGTCCTCCGGCCGAGGTCGAGCAGCTCGGACTTCGTGCCGAGCACGGCCGGGATGAGGCCGGCTTCGCAGGCGAGGCGGCGGGCGGTGGCGGCGGAGATCACGCTCCCGTCGTCGAGCACCCCAGGTGCGAGCCCACCCATGAGCGAGTCGAGATCCATCGTGACCACGACGGTCGCGTTGAGACCGCCGAGCTTCGGGAGCTGGTCGGTGGGGAGCCGTTCGAGGAGCTCGCAGAACGCGTCCCCCATCCGTTCCGGGGAGGGCCGCCGCTCGACCTGCTCGACCGCGTCGGGGTCTTCGGTGCGGGTAGCGGTCTGGTGCTTGGGTGCGGCGTATGCGAGGAGGGTCTTGTGGAGCATCGCGGCGTGCAGCTCGGGGATGGAGAACTTGCCCCGCACCGAGCCCTTCCCGTCCGGACACATGGTCAGCCACGCACCCGCCCGAGCCTCACGCTCCTCACGCTCCAGGGCACGGGCGTCGCGTGCCTCGCCGATCTCGGGAGCGACCACGGTCAGGACGTGCTTGGCGAGCACGCCAGCGTCTTCGGGTCGAGATGCGCCGCCTCGTCGAGGAGGTGCTGCTCGGCCCGCGCCGGGACGGTCGGGTCTTCCAGGTCCTCGGGCAGCCGGTCGACACAGGGGTGATCACCGGGCGTGGTCGACCGAGATCGCGCCCTCGACCAGGGCAGCCGAGGTCGGCTCGTGCCGGTCCAGGGATTCGGCGAGCCGGGCCCGGCCCTTCGCCACCCGCCGTTCCTGCCGGGTCCGGTGGGCCCACCACGACGCCGTGTCGGTGGCCCCGGCTCGTTCGCCGGCATGCCGCCGGTCGGCCTCAGCGACCAGCCGCAGCTCCAACGCCACTGCCTGGGCACGCAGCCGGGAGGCTTCGACGAGGGTGGCTTCGACGTCCTCGTCGGACATCGACCACAGCTCCGCGGTCGCCGCCTGGCGGGTCTTGCGGCGGGACTTCGCGACAGCCCGGCACACGGTGTGTGCGTGGTGTCGGGAGTCCTTGGCCATGGGTCTACTCAAGCACTCACCACCGACAGTCAAAGTACCGTTTCCCCAGGTCAGACCGAATATTGAGACGCAACTTCGACCAGTTTTCGGAGGCGTCCCAGCAACCCCGAAACATCATCAGCGGTTGTTTCATCAAGGTATGTCGCCGAGGCGTCACTTCCCCGTGCGAGCTCACCCTGGGAAGTGACGGTTTGCCTGCATACCTTGATGAACCGACCGGCCCACCCCGAGGCGGGGCGCGCACCGCGAGCCGGGAAGCGACCGCGACCACGGCGTACCTCTCCCGATAGCTGCCACCACCGCGACCACCCACGACCCGCAGGCCGCAGTCGAGCCACCGGGTCTGGCGACCCGCAGACGACCGACCCTGTGACCGCGACGACCCGGCCGGGAACAGGTGGCAGGTCCTGCCAGGCACATCTCCTAGGCTGAGGGCCATGTCGACGTCGCCTGTCCCGCCGGCCCCTGCGGAGAAGCGGCGGGTGGTGTTCGTGGTCGGGTCCGGCCGGAGCGGGACGAGCACGATGTCCGGGACGCTGCAGACGCTGGGCATGCACGTGCCGCAGCCGGAGGTGCAGGCCGACGAGACCAACCCGAAGGGGTTCGGCGAGCCGCAGTGGGTCGTCGACTTCCACCACGAGCTGCTCCAGCGCTGCAACGTGGCGGTCTCCGACGCGCGGCCCTCGGCGTGGTTCGAGGCGGGCAAGCTCGCGACGTTCGAGCCGCTGCGCGGGCGGCTGCACGCGTGGCTGGAGCAGCAGTTCGTCGAGGGCGGCCCGGAGCTCGTGGTCAAGGACCCGCGGCTGGCGTGGTTCATGGGCCTGTGGCGCAGCGCCGCGCTGCGCTGCGACGCCACCCCGGCGTACGTCACGATGCTCCGCCCGCCGACCGAGGTCGTGGGCAGCAAGCAGAAGTACTACGCGGGCGGGCGCACCTCCAGCACCGCCGGCGAGATCAGCCGCACGGCGGCCTGGGTGAACATGATGCTGCACACCGAGCGCTCGACGCGGGGCAGCGCGCGGGCCTTCGTCCGCTACCACGACATGCTCACCGACTGGACGATCCCGGTCTTCGGCCTCGGCCAGCGCTTCGACCTCGACGCGGTGAAGTCGGCCTCGGCCAACGACATCCGCAAGGTCCACCAGTTCATCGACCCGACCCTGCGCCGGGTGCAGCTGACCTGGGACGACGTGCGCGTCCCGGACCGCCTGCGCGAGGTCGCCGAGGAGTCCTGGCAGCAGCTGGACCGCCTCGCCGACGACGACGGCGACACCCCCGAGGTCCACGACCGGCTCGACGAGCTCCGCACCGCCTACGCCGAGCTCTACGCCGAGGCCGAGGCCCTCAGCGAGTCCACCGCGCTGGCCGCCAAGCGCGCGGGCCAGACGCAGAAGCCGCAGCCCGACCAGCTCCCGCCCGGCCGCAGCGGCGCCGAGCGCATCCCCCACGGCGTCCGCGCGATGGTGCCGGCGAGCGCCCGCCGTGGCCTGCGCAAGGCGCTCGGCAAGCAGCGATGAGCACCCGCCGGCCCGACATCGCCTGCCTCGAGGGCGACGCGGCGTACGACGTCAGCTGGGCGTGGCAGGAGGGCCCGCTCGACCCCGGGCTGACCTGCGTGTTCCGCGTGAAGAACGAGGCCCGCAACCTCCCCTGGGTCCTCCCGCCGATGCTGCGGGCGGTCCAGCGGGTGGTGCTGGTGGACAACCAGTCCGACGACGGCACGGCCGAGGTGGCCCGGCGGGTCGCGGAGGAGTGCGGCGCGAGCGACCGGATCGAGGTCACGTCCTACCCGTTCCGCGTGAGCCGCGCCGGCACCGAGCACCTCGCGACGCCGCCGCACTCGGTCCACTCCCTGACCCACTTCTACAACTGGTCCTTCTCCCACGTCCGCACGAGCTACTCGATGAAGTGGGACGGCGACATGGTGCTCACCGGCGAGGGGGAGGCGCTGCTGGCCGACCTCGCCTGGCAGCTGCACGGGTCGGGCGCGGTCGTCGCCGTGCCGCGGCACCCGCTGAGCATCGAGAGCGAGTCGGTGGCCTGGATCGACCTCGGCTTCCGGTTCCTCGAGCCGTGGGTCTACCCGATGGGCCCCGAGTTCACCTTCGTCAAGGCCTTTGAGTGGGAGGTGCGGGAGTTCCCGGAGACCTCCGAGCGGATCGTCGCCCCCGAGGGGTTGTGCGTGGAGCTGAAGTGGCTGGACCAGGACGAGTTCGCCCACTGGAGCAGCACCGAGGACTTCGACTCCTCCCGCGCCCCCCGCAAGCGCCGCGAGTGGGAGGTCTACTCCGCGCTGCGCGAGGGCCGCGGCGAGGAGGTGCCGGGCCTGCACCGGATCGAGGCGCCGCCGGGCGTCCACGTCGTCGACCACGTCACCCGCAGCTGGCTGCCGCAGGCGCCCCGACCGCTGGTCAGGCGCCGCGGCCGGCTGGACGTCTGAGCCTCGTGAGCGAGCCCGGCCCCGGCCCTGCGGACCGGGTCACCCTCCGCTTCGCCGACCGCGCGGCGCTGCGCGCCCACGCGGCCTCGGGCGCGGCTTCCGGCGTCCTGGCCCGCACCGTGGAGGTGCTGCTCGACGCCGACCCCGGGCCGCTCGGCTTCGTGCCGCGCCCGGAGTGGCCGCCGCTGCGCCGCTACCGCGCCCACCGCACCGACGACGGCTGGCGGGTCGTCGTCCGGCTCGGCGGCCACGTCGAGGTCGCCGAGGTCCTCGCCGAGCTCGGGCGGTACGCCGTCCGGCCGGTCCTCGACGTCACCGAGCCGCGCCCGGGCCTCACGCTCGACGACCGCGTCTTCAACGCCGAGGGGTTCGGGCCGGCCGACGGGCCGGTTGCTGAGGTGGCCGCCGCCGAGCCGAGCGAGCGGCTGGTCGCCGACCTGCGCGCCCACGCGGGCGCCCGGGTCAGCGCCGCGACCGCCCCCGCGGTCGTCGCCGCGCTCGCGATGGCCGGCGTACCGCTCGTCGGCGAGGCGCCCGCCGGCCTCGACCCGGCGCTGCGCGACCAGGTGGCCGCGCCCGTCGACCTGGCCGACCCGCTCGCCCGCGAGGAGCACTCGGTCCTCCTGCGCCGCGCCGCCCTCGACGCCCACGGCCCGGCCCGCCGGCAGCCGTCGGTGAGCATCGTGCTGGCGACCAAGCGGCCCGACATGCTCGACCACGCCCTGCGCCAGGTCGCCAAGCAGCGCGGCGTCGACCGGCTCGAGCTGGTGCTCGCGCCGCACGGCTTCGACCCCGACCCGGCCGCCGCGCAGCAGCGTGCCGGCGTACCCACCACGGTCCTGCCGCAGCCGCCGGAGGCCGCCTTCGGCGACGTGCTGACCAGCGCCTCGCGCGCCGCGGCCGGCGAGCTGGTGCTCAAGATGGACGACGACGACTGGTACGGCCCCGACTTCGTCGCCGACCTCCTCCGCGCCCGCGCCTGGAGCGGCGCCGACGTGGTGGGCACGCCCGCCGAGCAGCACTACCTCGCCCCGCTCGACCTCACCGTCACCCGCGGTCACCGCGCCGAGGCGTGGACCCGGTTCGTCGCCGGCGGCACGATCCTGCTCTCCCGCGACCTGCTGCGCGAGGTCGGCTGGTGGCGGCAGGTGCGGCGGTACGTCGACGCCCAGCTGCTCGCCGCCGTGCACGCCGCCGGCGGGACGGTCTACCGCACCTCCGGCCTGGGCTACCTGCTGCGCCGCAACGCCTCCGGCCACACCTGGGAGGTCGACCTCGAGGAGCTGCTCGACCCCGCGCGCGTCCAGCAGCGGTGGGAGGGCTTCCGGCCCAGCCGGCTGCTCTCCTGCGCCCCCGAGGAGCGGCCGGGCGGCGCCTGACCCGTGGCCGCACGCCACCGCCGGAGGCGACCTGGGCGTGCGCGGGGCCCGCTCACCTCCCCGATCGTAGGCGCCGTCCCCAGCCGCCCCCCGGCGCTCGAGCGGCTCAGCCCAGGGCCGTGGCGAGCCGGCGGACGATCTCGCGCAGCCGCTCCGGCGACGTCGCGATGTTGAGCCGCACGTGCCCGGCCAGGCCGGGGTGGTAGTCGTGCCCCGGCGCCACGCGCACCCGCCCGCGCTCCAGTGCGATGGCTGCCGGGTCGTCATGGCCGTAGGCGCGCAGGTCGAGCCAGGCCAGGTACGTCGCCTCCAGCGGGCGCATCCGCGCGCGCGGCAGGTGCTCGGCCAACAGCGCGCCGAGCAGGGTGCGCTGCCCGTCGAGCCGCTCCAGCAGCGCCGCGAGCCAGGCGTCGCCCTGCTCGTAGGCCGCCACCGCGGCGACCTCCCCGAGCGGCGACCACGAGTCGTTGCGCGCGATCGGCACGCCCGCCAGCCGCGCGGCCGTCGCCGGGTCGTCGACGACCACCTGGGCGCAGCGCAGCCCCGCGGTGTTGAACGTCTTCGACGCCGCCACCACCGCGACGGCGTGCTCCCCGGCCCCCTCCAGGGAGAGGTAGGGCACGTGCTCGGCCCCCGGCAGCACCAGCGGCGCGTGGATCTCGTCGCTGACCACCCGTCCGCCGTGCCGGGTCACCACGTCGCGCACGCCCTCGAGCTCGGCGCGGGTGTAGACCTGCCCGCACGGGTTGTGCGGCTGGGTCAGCAGCAGCGTGGAGGCGCCGTCGGCGAACATCCGGTCCAGCCGGTCCAGGTCGATCGTGACCCGCTCGGCGTCCGGCTCGACCGGCAGGTCCCACCGCTCGCGGCCGCAGACCTCGGGCAGCCCCAGCTGCGGGGCGTACGCCGGCAGCGGCAGCACCACCGCGCCCGGCCCGCTCAGCACGTCGATCGCGAGCCGCACGCCCGCCGTGACGTCGACGGTCGGGAGCACCTGCGTCGGGTCGACCCGCCAGCCGAAGTGCCGCGCCGCGAACCCGGCGTACGCCCGGCCCAGCGCGCCGCCCCCCGGCTCGAACGAGGGGTAGCCGGTCATGCCGGCCGCGACCGCCTCGGCGACCGCGTCGGCGACCGCCGGGGCCAGCGCGTAGTCCATCTCCGCGACCCACGCGGGCAGCACGTCCTCGGGCACCTGACCCCACTTGTGGACGAGCGCGCGGCGGGCCTCGGTGTCGCTCAGGTCACGGATCACCGCTTCATTGAACAGGTCGGCGCCCGAACTCCCTACGATGCGGGTCATGCGCTCGCGTCGTGCCACCCTCGCCGCCCCCGTCCTGCTCACCGCCCTCGCGACGGGCCTCGCCACCGCGTGCGCCCCGGTCGAGGACGAGGGGTCCGACACGGCCGCCGACACCTCCGCCGACACCTCGGGTGCCGCGTCGCCGGACGCCGACCCGGCCGCGTGCGTCGAGGGCGCCCCGCTGGTCCAGGACGGCCGGCTGACCATCGGCACCGACTCCCCGGCCTTCGAGCCGTGGTTCGTCGACAACGACCCCACCAACGGGGAGGGCTACGAGGCGGCGGTGGCCTACGCGGTCGCCGAGGAGCTCGGCTTCTCCGAGGACCAGGTGGCGTGGGTGACGGTGCCGTTCAACTCCTCCTACGCCCCGGGTGCGAAGAAGTTCGACTTCGACATCAACCAGATCTCGATCACCCCGGACCGGGCGAAGGTCGTGGACTTCTCCGAGGGCTACTACCAGGCCTCGCAGGCCGTGATCACCCTCGAGGACTCCCCGCTCGCCGGCCTCTCCAGCATCGCCGACCTCGCCGACCACAAGCTCGGCGCGCAGACCGGCACCACCTCGCTGACCGCCATCCGCGACGTCATCGAGCCCGACGAGGACCCGCTGGTCTTCGAGGACACCAACGCCGCCAAGCAGGCGCTCAAGAACGGCCAGGTCGAGGCGATCCTCGCCGACCTGCCCACCGCGTTCTACATCTCCGCCGTCGAGATCCCCGGCAGCACGATCATCGGGCAGTTCCAGCCCGAGACCGGCGAGCAGGAGGAGTTCGGGATGCTCTTCGAGAAGGGCAACCCGCTGCGCGAGTGCGTCGACGCGGCGCTGGCGAACCTGCGCGAGGACGGCACGCTCGCCGAGATCGAGCAGCAGTGGCTCTCCGACACCGTCAGCGTGCCGACGCTTGACTGAGACCCCGGCGCCGGGCTGGACGCCGAGCCTGCGCGAGCTGGAACGGCGGTCCTACCGGCGCCGGCGGCGGATCCGCTCGCAGCTGATCGCGACCGGCCTGGTCGTGCTCGTGCTGGTCGCGCTCGTCGTGGCCGTCCGGTCCTCCCCGGGGTGGCCGAACGTCCGCGAGCTGTTCTTCTCCTGGGAGCACGCCCGCGACGCCTTCCCCGCGATCGCGGCGGGGTTCTGGCTCAACGTGAAGCTGTTCCTCATCTGCGAGGTCCTCATCCTCGCCCTGGGCCTGCTGGTGGCGCTGGCCCGCGTCGCCCGCTCGCCGTGGCTGGCGCCGATCCGGGTGCTGGCCGTCGTCTACACCGACCTGCTCCGCGGCGTCCCGACCCTGCTGCTCGTGCTGATGCTCGGCTTCGGCATGCCCGCCCTCGGCCTCCAGGGCGTCCCGATCAGCGGCACCTTCTGGGCCGGGGTCGCGCTGGTGCTCTCCTACAGCGCCTACGTCGCCGAGGTCTTCCGCGCCGGCATCGACTCCGTGCACCCCTCGCAGGTCGCCTCCGCGCAGGCCCTCGGCCTCAGCCGGCCGCAGGCGCTGCGCCACGTCGTGGTGCCCCAGGCCGTCCGCCGGGTCGTCCCGCCGCTGCTCAACGACTTCGTCTCGCTCCAGAAGGACACCGCCCTGGTCTCCGCCGTCGCCGTCTTCGACGCGGTCTTCGCCGCGCGCGACTACGCGGCGTACAACTTCAACTACACGCCGTACGTCGTCGTCGCGGCGTTCTTCGTCGTGCTCACCGTGCCGCTGGCCCGTCTCACCGACTGGCTGCAGCGGCGCTGGCTGGCGCGGGAGAGGGCCGGCCAGCTGTGAACGCTCCCCCTTCGACGGCGCTGCTGGAGGTCCGCGGCCTGCGCAAGACCTACGGCGACCGGGTCGTCCTGGACTCCGTCGACCTCGACGTCGCGGCCCACGACGTGGTCTGCCTGATCGGCTCCTCCGGCTCCGGCAAGTCCACGCTGCTGCGCTGCCTGGACCTGCTCGAGGAGGTCGACGACGGCACGGTCCGGCTCGCGGGCCACGAGATCACCGACCCCGCCGTCGACCCGCGCGAGGTCCGCAAGCGGGTGGGGATGGTCTTCCAGGCCTACAACCTCTTCCCGCACCTCACCGTCCTCGACAACTGCACGCTCTCCCCGCGGCGCGTGCACGGGCTCTCCAAGGCCGAGGCGGAGGCGCGGGCCCACGAGCTGCTCGCGCAGTTCGGCCTCGCCGAGCACGCCGGCAAGCACCCCGACCGCCTCTCCGGCGGCCAGCAGCAGCGGGTCGCGCTCGTCCGCGCGCTGTGCACCCGCCCCGAGCTGCTGCTGCTCGACGAGATCACCGCCGCCCTCGACCCCGAGCTGGTCGGCGAGGTGCTCACCATCGTCCGCGACCTCGCCCTCGCCGGCACCACGATGATCCTGGCCACCCACGAGATGGCCTTCGCCCGCGAGGTCGCCACGAAGGTCTGCTTCCTCCACGAGGGCCGGATCCTCGAGCAGGGCCCGCCCGCGCAGCTCTTCACCGCCCCGCGCGAGGAGCGGACCCGCCAGTTCCTCGCCCGCGTCCTCCCTTCCGCTGGTTGAGCAGCGAAGGCGGCGCCCCGCTGGTTGAGCAGCGAAGGCCGCCAAGGCCTGAGCGTGTCGAAACCCGGTGAGCCGACCGCGGCCTCGGGGACGCCCGTCGAGACCCGGTGGCCGTGGTTTGCGGCCCCTGCGTCCGTCACCGGGTTTCGACACGGTCGGCGCTGGGGCGCCTCCCTGCTCAACCAGCGGCGACCGGCGCTGGGGCGCCTCCCTGCTCAACCAGCGGCGACCGGCGCTGGCGCGCCTCCCTGCTCAACCAGCGGCGGCCTGGCGCTGGGGCGCCTCCCTGCTCAACCGGCGGCAACCCCTCGCAACCGTGACAGTAGTTCTGTCATGATCCGACCCATGACTGAGAGCACGAGCACGGGCATCGAGCTGGGCCAGGGGACCGGACCGCTCCGCGGGGTCAAGGTCGTGGAGATCGCGGGGATCGGCCCCGGGCCGCACGCGTGCATGCTGCTGGCCGACCTCGGCGCGGACGTGATCCGGGTCGAGCGCCCCGGGGGCCAGCTGCTCGCCGGCGGCGCGCACAACCTGCTCAACCGCGGCCGGCCGAGCGTCGCGCTGGACC
Organism: Nocardioides marmotae; assembly: GCF_013177455.1. NCBI lineage: Bacteria > Bacillati > Actinomycetota > Actinomycetes > Propionibacteriales > Nocardioidaceae > Nocardioides > Nocardioides marmotae. Next base: position 4,271,770 of record NZ_CP053660.1, on the reverse strand, counting down.
TGAAGAACCCCGAGGCCCGCGCGACCGTGCTGGAGCTGGTCGAGCAGGCCGACGTGCTCGTCGAGGGGATGCGCCCCGGCGTGATGGAGCGTCTCGGCCTGGGCCCCGAGGACTGCGCCGCGGTCAACGAGCGGCTCGTCTACGGCCGGATGACCGGCTGGGGCCAGGACGGCCCGCTCGCCCAGGCCGCCGGCCACGACATGAACTACATCGCGATCACCGGCACCCTCTTCGGCCTCGGCCAGGACAAGGCCAAGCCGCACTTCCCGAGCAACCTCGTCGGCGACTTCGGCGGCGGGTCGACGTACCTCGTCATCGGCATCCTCGCCGCACTGCTCGAGGCCAAGGTCAGCGGGAAGGGCCAGACCGTCGACGCCGCGATCGTCGACGGCACCGCGAGCCTCAACGCGATGACCGCGGCCTTCCTCGCCGGCGGGCAGTTCACCGAGGAGCGCGCCGCCAACCTCCTCGACGGCGGCGCCCCGTTCTACGACGTCTACGAGACCTCCGACGGCCGGCACATGTCGGTCGGCTCGCTGGAGCCGCAGTTCTTCGCCCAGCTCGTCTCGCTGCTCGGCGTCGAGGACCGCTGCCCGGGCCAGTTCGAGATGGAGCGCTGGGAGGAGATGCGCGCGCTGTTCACCGAGACGTTCAAGCAGCGCACCCAGGCGGACTGGGTCGAGGTCTTCGAGGGAACCGATGCCTGCGTGGCCGGCATCATCCCGATCAGCGAGGCAGCGGAGCACCCGCACATGGCCGCGCGCGGCGTCTTCGTCACCAAGGACGACCTGCTCCAGCCCACGCCGGCGCCCCGCTTCAGCCGGACCGAGGCGACCCTGTCGCTGCCGCCGTCGCGCGAGGCCGGCGAGCACACCCGCGCCGCGCTGTGCGCGTGGGGCGTCGCCGACGTCGACGGGCTGATCGAGCGCGGAGTGGCGGTGCAGGTCTGAACCGCCCGCTCCTCTTCATCGGGACCCGGGCGGAGGACGCCGCCGCCGACGGGGAGTACGACGCCGTCCTGCTCGCCACGGGCCTCGACGAGCGCGACGTACGCCGCGTGCGGCTCGAGCAGCAGCCGCTGGCCGAGGCCCTGGGTGGCCCGCTCGACCTCGCCGACTGGTCCGGCATCGTGCTGGGCGGCGGGCCGTTCAACGTCAGCGACCCGCCCGGGGCGAAGTCGGAGGTCCAGCGGCGCGTCGAGGCCGAGCTCGGCGAGCTGTGCGAGCGGGTGGTCGCCGCGGACCACCCGTTCCTCGGCTGCTGCTACGGCATCGGCACCCTCGGGGTGCTGCGCGGCGGCGTGGTCGACCGGACCTTCGGCGAGCCGATCGGCGCCGTCGAGATCACGCTGAGCGACGAAGGGCGGGCCGATCCGCTCACCGGCGTGCTGCCCGCGAGCTTCGCGGCGTACCTCGGCCACAAGGAGGCCGTCGCCCGCCTGCCCGACGGTGCCGTCCTGCTCGCCTCCTCGGCGACCTGTCCGGTGCAGGCCTTCCGCCTCGGGCGCCACGTCTACGCCACGCAGTTCCACCCCGAGCTCGACGTCGAGGGGTTGTGCCTGCGCATCGACGTCTACGAGCACCACGGCTACTTCGAGCCGGGTGGGGCCGAGGCGCTCAAGGCGCTGGCCCGCGCCGCGAGCGTCACCGAGCCGGCGCGGCTGCTCGCCCGCTTCGCCGAGCTCTACGCCCCGTGATCGCCCGGTGACCGCCCAGGGATCGCCCGGTGAGGCGCATCACACTCGACTCCTGTTGAACATCTGTCAATAATGACCGGGTGAGCACTCCCGAGCGCGCCCCCGAGCCCACGCCCGAGCACCTGGACGTCATCGTCATCGGCGCCGGCCTGTCCGGCATCGGCGCGGCCTGCCGGCTGCGTGAGGAGCACCCCGGCCGCAGCCTGGCGCTGCTCGAGATGCGCGAGGTCAGCGGCGGGACGTGGGACCTGTTCCGCTACCCCGGCATCCGCTCGGACTCCGACATGTTCACCTTCGGCTACCGCTGGCGGCCCTGGCCGAGCGACACCGCGCTCGCCGACGGCCAGCTGATCCTCGACTACCTGCGGACCGTCGCCGAGGAGCGCGGCGTGGACCGGCTGATCCGCTACCAGCACAAGGTGCTCGGGGCGGCCTGGGACTCCGCGGCCTCCCGCTGGACGGTCCGCGTCGGGACGCCCGAGGGAGAGCGGACGTTCACCACCGACCTGCTGTGGAGCTGCGCGGGCTACTACGACTACGAGTCGGGCCACTCCCCGGTCTTCCCCGGTCAGGAGCGGTACGCCGGCCGGCTGGTCCACCCGCAGCAGTGGCCCGAGGACCTCGACACGACCGGCAAGCGGGTCGTCGTCATCGGCAGCGGCGCCACCGCGGTCACGCTCGTCCCGGCGCTGGCCGGCACGGCCGAGCACGTCACGATGCTCCAGCGCTCGCCGACGTACATCCTCTCCCGGCCGGGCCGCGACCCGTGGGCCAAGGCGATGGCCAAGCTGCCGGCCCGGATCAGCTATCCGCTCGTGCGTTGGAAGAACATCCTGCTCGCGATCGGCACCTACAAGCTGGCGAAGAGCCGGCCGACGGTGGTCAAGGGCGTCGTGCGCGCCGGGGTGAAGCGCCAGCTGCCCGAGCACGTCGACGTCGACACGCACTTCAAGCCGTCGTACGACCCGTGGGACCAGCGCCTCTGCTTCGTCCCGGACGGCGACCTGTTCAAGGTGCTGCGCCGCGGCGAGGCCTCGATCGTGACCGCGGCCATCGACACCTTCACCGAGACCGGCATCCGGCTCGACGACGGCACCGAGCTCGAGGCCGACGTCGTCGTGAGCGCCACCGGGCTCAAGCTGCTGCCGTTCGGGGGCATCCCGCTCGAGGTCGACGGCCGCCCCGTGGAGCTCTCGGAGACGATGTCGTACAAGGCGCTGATGCTCAGCGGCATCCCGAACTTCGTCTACACGATCGGCTACACCAACGCCTCCTGGACGCTCAAGGCCGACCTCGTCGCCGACTACGTCTGCCGGATGCTGCGCCACCTCGACGAGACCGGGAAGCGCTCCTTCGTCGCCGACCGGGACCCGGCGGTCGGCGAGCGCCCGTTCCTCGACTTCTCCTCCGGCTACGTCCAGCGGGCGCTCGACGGACTGCCCCGCCAGGGCGACCGGGCGCCGTGGAAGCTCGACCAGAACTACCTGACCGACGTCCGCACGATCCGCCGCGACGCGATCGACGACGGCGTCCTGACCTTCCGCTGAGAACCTCCTGAGACCCGTTTCCCACCCCCGTCCGGGGGTCACCGGGGGCCCGTACGCCACCGCACGACCACAGGAGGTCAGACATGGGACTGGGCGACAAGATCAGCAACAAGGCCGAGGAGCTCGGCGGCAAGGGCAAGGAGACCGCCGGCGACGCGACCGGCGACGACGAGCTCAAGGCCGAGGGCAAGGCCGACCAGACGTCGGCCAACCTCAAGAACGCCGGCGAGAAGGTCAAGGACGCCGCGAGCGACGTCAAGGACGGGCTCACCAAGTAGCCGTTCCGGAGTCGCCGTGCGCGGCGGCTCCCCTGTTCCCGCTCGGGCGGGAGAGCCATGTCACCCCGCGTCGATGGGGTGATCCGCGGGCCGCATCCCTACAGTGGGGGATGCGGCCCGTTCCAGTCCCGCCCCGGAGCCGTTCTTTTCTGCGTTGAGCACTGATTCTCAGGTCAGCTCCGCGCCGTCCCATGGCGAGACAACCGCCACGAGACGGATCTGTCACCCCTTCATGCCTGCCTTCACCACCCTCGGCGTCCCCGCCGACCTCACCGCCGTCCTCGCGGACCGCGGCATCACCGAGCCCACCCCGATCCAGGCCAAGACGCTGCCGGACTCCCTCGCGGGTCGCGACGTCCTGGGCCGCGGCCGCACCGGCTCCGGCAAGACCTACGCCTTCCTCCTCCCGCTCGTCGCCCGCCTGGCCGCCTCCGGCCGCCCGGCGACGGCCCGCAAGCCGCGCGCCCTCGTGCTGGCCCCGACCCGCGAGCTCGTCGGCCAGATCGAGGAGGCGCTCAAGCCGCTGGCCGACGCTGCCGGCCTGACCACGATGACCGTCTTCGGCGGCGTCGGGCAGAACCCCCAGGTCCGCAGCCTCCGCTCCGGCGTCGACATCCTGCTGGCCTGCCCCGGCCGGCTCGAGGACCTCATCGGCCAGGGTCACTGCGACCTCGGCGCCGTCGAGGTCACCGTGCTCGACGAGGCCGACCACATGGCCGACCTCGGGTTCCTCCCGGCCGTACGTCGCCTGCTGGACGCCACCCCCTCGCGCGGGCAGCGCCTGCTGTTCTCGGCCACGCTCGACAAGGCCATCGACGTGCTGGTCAAGCGGTTCCTCCACGAGCCGGTCGTCCACCAGGCCGACTCGGCCCAGTCGCCGGTCTCCGCGATGGACCACCACGTGCTGCACCTCAACCGCGAGCACCGCCTCCCGGTGCTGGTCGACCTGGCCAGCGCGCCGGGCCGCACGGTCGTCTTCACCCGCACCAAGCACGGCGCGAAGGCGCTGACCCGCCAGCTGAACAAGTCCGGCGTGCCCACCGTCGAGCTGCACGGCAACCTCAGCCAGAACGCCCGCACGCGCAACATGGAGGCGTTCCACACCGGCAAGGCCAGCACGCTGGTCGCCACCGACATCGCCGCCCGCGGCATCCACGTCGACGACGTGACGCTGGTCGTCCACGCCGACCCGCCGGCCGAGCACAAGGCCTACCTGCACCGCTCGGGCCGCACCGCCCGCGCCGGTGCCGCCGGCACCGTCGTGACGCTGATGACCGACGAGCAGGTCCGCGACGTCCGCGACCTGACCCGCGCGGCCGGCATCAAGCCGACCATCACCCGCATGGCCACGGCGACCGACCCGGTGCTCGTCTCGCTCGCCCCCGGTGAGCGGTCGACCATCCCCGGTGGCCTCGTCGTCGAGGCCCCCGCCCCGACCGCCGGCGCCCGCAGCGGCGGCGGCTCGGCCCGCTCGGGCTCCGGCTCCGGCGCGCCTCGCCGCTCCTCCCGCGGCGGCCGCGGTCGCTCCGGCGGCCCCGGTGGCCAGGGTGGCCAGTCCTCCACCGGCGGCCAGGCGAAGGCGGGCGGCAGCAAGCCGGCCGGCTCCGGCCAGGGTCGCGGGCGTCGTACCGGTGGTGCCTCGTCCGGCGGCGCGGCCGCCGGTGGCAGCCGCCACACCGCCGCGTCGTTCAGCACCGGCCGCCGCTGACGCTCGACCGTCTCCCGGACGGGCTGGTCGCGGCTGAGCGCCGCGACCAGCCGTCCGTAGGGTCGGTGTGGTGAGCACCGTCCAGACCTGGCTGCGCCGAGCGCTGTGGGACGTCGTCCCGCGCGACCACCGCCAGACCGCCGCCGCCCTGCGGCGGCGGCAGGTGGTGACGGTCGCGGTCGTCGTCATCGGCGCGGTCGTGCTCGGCCTCTCGCTGCGCATCGACCCGGGCAGCGGCTGGTTCTACCTCTCCACCGCGGCCCTGGCCGGCGTCTGGACGGTCGGCGCGTTCGCGTCCGGCCCGCTCCACCTCGGCCGGATCGCCTGGCGCGACGGGCTCGCCCGCCCGATCGTCACCCCGGTCCTGCTCGGCGCAGCGATCGTCGGGGTGTTCGTGCTCGGCGGGCTGGTGATCCGCGAGATCCCGTTCCTCCAGCAGCAGGTCAGCTCGGTCCTCGACTACGCCGACCAGGGCTCGCTGCCGCTGCTGGTGGTGATCACCGCCGTCAACGGCATCGCCGAGGAGCTGTTCTTCCGCGGCGCGGCGTACGCCGCCATCCCGCACCGCCCGGTCCTGTGGACGACCGTCGCCTACGTCGTCGCCACCGCCGCGACCGGCAACGTGATGCTCGCCTTCGCCGCGATCCTCCTCGGCGTGGTCGTCGGCCTCGAGCGGCGCGCCTCTGGCGGCATCCTCGCGCCGATCCTCACCCACTGCACCTGGTCGCTCTCGATGCTGCTCGTCCTGCCGCCGATCATCGGCTGAGCGGCTCGACGTTTCATCGGCCGGCCGATGAACCTCCCGGTTGGACGATGAAGTTCCATCGGCCCACCGACAGTTCTAGCGGCCGGCCGATGAAACATCCGCCGGCCGCGACCTCGCCGCTACCGCCGGGACGCCTCCCGGTCCTCGGCGAGGGCGGCCTCGACGGCCTCGATGTAGGTGAGCGGCTCACCGGGGACGAGGTCGCGGATGGCGGGGTCGGTGACGACGACCTCGTTGCCCATCGACTCGATCAGGTTCGCGGCGGTGGTGGCGTCGACGCCGGTGACCAGCTTGATCCAGTACTGCGACAGGACCGGCGTGCCGAACGGCACGTGCACGATCGGCAGTCGGCGCCCGTGCATGACCGCACCGGCCTGGGCGAGCATGTCGGCGTACGTCAGCTGGTCGGCGCCGCCGACCTCGAAGACCCGGCCGAGCGCCTCGGGCACGTCGACGACACCGGCGAGGTAGCGCACGACGTCGGCGATCGCGATCGGCTGGGTGCGGGTGGAAGCCCAGCGGGGGACGATCATCGCGGGCAGGTTCTTCACCAGCCGCCGGGTCATCTCCCAGGAGATCCCGCCGGAGCCGACGACGATCGCGGCCCGCAGGACCGTCACCGGCACGCCGGCCTCGCCGAGCAGCTGCTCGACCTCGCGGCGGGAGCGGAGGTGGGCCGAGAGCGCCTCGCCCTCGGCGCCGAGCCCGCCGAGGTAGACGACCTGCCGGACGCCGCTCGCGGCCGCGGCGAGCCCGAAGCCCCGGGCCGCGTCGGCGTCCTTGCGCTCGAAGTCGCCGTCGTCGAGGGAGTGCACGAGGTAGATCGCCACGTCCACGTCCTCGAGCGCCTCGGCGAGCGAGCCCGGGTCGTGGACGTCGCCGAAGACCGGCTTCCCGGGGCCGTCGTAGGTGTCGGGGTGACGCGTCATCGCCTTCACCGTGTGCCCGCGCTCGAGCAGCTCGGGGACGAGCCGGGCGCCGACGAAGCCGGTCGCGCCCGTGACCAGGACGGTGCTCATGGGCCCACCCTAGGGACGGGCCCCTAGGACTCCCGGCTCGCGCGGGCGGCGATCCGGGCCCGGCGGTCCTCGTCCATCGCGGACTCGTAGGCCGCGACCAGGCTGGCGATCGAGAGCGGCTTGAGCCGCTCGACGACCTGCTGGATCCGCTCGGGCGGTGCGCCGGCCTCCTTGTACGCCGGCCACACCATGGTCCGGAACAGCTCGTTGAGCTCCTGGGCGATCTGCCGGCCGTGCGCGGCGTACACCTGGCCCGCGGCGACGGCGGCCTCGGTGGGGAACCCGAGGTCGAGCAGCCCGAGCCCCACCGGCAGCTGGGAGACGGCCACCTCGAACCGGCCGCGCCGCGGGCTGCGCACGATGCCCAGCGCCTCCAGCGTGGCGAGCTCCTCCTCGTCCAGCGCCCGGCCCGCCCGGCGCTCGAGCCCGGCGCGCGACATCTCCTCGGGCACCTCGGCCTGCCAGGGGGCGAGCATCGCCCGGTGCAGCGCGATGTCCTCGGGGGCGGCGTCGTCGGGGATCCCGGCGAGGTACTTCTCGATGGCGGCGAGGGTGAACCCGTGGCCCTGGAGCTCGCGCACCAGCTCCAGCCGGGCGACGTGGTCGGAGGTGTAGTAGCCGCTGCGGCCGCGCCGGATCGGCGGCGGCACCAGGCCCTTGGTCGTGTAGAAGCGCACGTTGCGCACGCTCATGCCGACCCGGCTCGTGAGCTCGTCGAGCGTGAGCAGCTCGCGGGCGGCCTCCACCCGATCCTCCGTCTGCGTCACGTCCACTCCTCCCGTGAGCCAGACCACAAGGGACCCGCCCTTGACCGTGACACCAATAGTGTCACAATCGAGGCACCACCATCACAACGCACCACTGACGCTAGGACGGTCATGGCAGAAGCATTCGTGTACGACCACATTCGTACGCCGCGTGGCAAGGGCAAGGCGGCCGGCTCGCTGCACGAGGTCAAGCCCGTCGACCTCGTGGTCGGCCTGCTGGACGAGATCAAGGACCGCAACCCCTCCCTGGACCCGGCGCGCGTCGACGACGTCGTGCTCGGTGTCGTCTCGCCGGTCGGCGACCAGGGCGGCGACATCGCCAAGACGGCCGCGCTCGCGGCCGGCTACCCCGACACGGTCGCGGGCGTGCAGCTCAACCGCTTCTGCGCCTCCGGTCTCGAGGCCGTCAACCAGGCCGCCGGCCGCGTCCGCTCCGGCTTCGAGGACCTGATCCTCGCCGGCGGCGTGGAGTCGATGAGCCGCGTGCCGATGGGCTCCGACGGCGGTGCCTGGGCCTCCGACCCGGCCACCGCGCTGAAGACCGGCTTCGTGCCCCAGGGCATCGGCGCCGACCTGATCGCCACCATCGAGGGCTTCAGCCGCGAGGACGTCGACGCGTTCGCCGCGGAGTCCCACCACCGCGCCGCGAAGGCCTGGGCCAACGGCTACTTCTCCGACGCCGTCCTCCCGGTCCGCGACCAGAGCGGCCTGGTCATCCTGGACCGCGACGAGCAGATCCGCCCCGACACCAGCGTCGAGAGCCTCTCGGGCCTCAAGCCGTCCTTCGCCCAGATCGGTGCCGACGCCGGCTTCGACGACGTGGCGCTGGAGAAGTACCACTGGGTCGAGAAGATCAACCACGTCCACCACGCCGGCAACTCCTCCGGCATCGTCGACGGCGCCGCGATCATGGCGATCGGCAGCGAGCAGGTCGGCACCGAGCTCGGCCTCACGCCCCGCGCGCGCATCATCTCCACCGCCGTCTCCGGTGCGGACCCGACGATCATGCTCACCGGCCCGGCGCCGGCGGCCCGCAAGGCGCTCGCCAAGGCCGGCCTCGAGGTCGGGGACATCGACCTGTTCGAGATCAACGAGGCGTTCGCCGCGGTCGCGCTGCGCTTCATGCGCGACATGGGCATCAACGACGAGATCACCAACGTCAACGGCGGCGCGATCGCGATGGGCCACCCGCTCGGCGCGACCGGCGCGATCATCCTCGGCACGCTCATCGACGAGCTCAAGCGCCGCGACCTGCGCCGCGGCCTCGCCACGCTCTGCGTCGGCGGCGGCATGGGGATCGCGACGATCGTGGAGGTGGTGTGACGGCGGAGCCGTCCACACCACTGATCTCGATCGTCGCGATCGATGCTGGTCGAGCAAGCGGCGCGGCTGAGGAACGAAGCCGCGACCCGCGTGTCGAGACCCCGCGAGCCGAGCGCGCACCGCAACCACTGACTCTTCGACGTACCGAACAGGACCCCGAATGACCACGAGCACCACCGAGCAGACCGCTGTCCGCTACGAGCGCGACGCGGACGGGATCGTCACCCTGACCCTCGACGACCCGAACCAGTCGGCGAACACGATGAACGAGCTCTACATCTCCTCGATGCGGGACGCCGTCGAGCGCCTGTACGCCGAGGAGGCCGACGTCACCGGCGTCGTCGTGGCGAGCGCCAAGAAGACCTTCTTCGCCGGCGGCGACCTGAAGAAGATGGTCACCGCCACCCGTGAGGACGCCGCCGACGTCTTCGCGATGGCCGAGGGCGTCAAGGCCGCCCTCCGCAAGCTCGAGCTCTTCCCGAAGCCGGTCGTGGCCGCGATCAACGGCGCCGCCCTCGGCGGTGGCCTCGAGATCTGCCTGGCCACCAACCACCGCATCGCCGTGGACTCCTCCTCGGTGATCGTGGGCCTGCCCGAGGTCAGCCTCGGCCTGCTCCCCGGCGGCGGCGGCGTGACCCGCATCGTGCGGATGTTCGGCCTGCAGGAGGGCCTGATGGGCTTCCTGCTCGAGGGCAAGCAGTTCAAGGCCGCCCAGGCCAAGGAGAAGGGCCTGGTCGACGAGCTGGTCGCCACCCGCGAGGAGCTCGTCCCGGCCGCGAAGGCCTGGATCAAGGCCAACCCCGAGGCCAGCAAGAACCCGTGGGACGCCCCCGGCTACAAGATGCCCGGCGGCTCCCCGAAGTCCCCGGCGCTGGCCGGCTTCCTCCCGGCGTTCCCCGCCCTGCTGCGCAAGCAGACCAAGGGCGCGGTCTACCCGGCCGCCCGCGCGATCCTGTCCGCGGCCGTCGAGGGCGCCCAGGTCGACTTCGACACCGCCTCGCGGATCGAGTCGCGCTACCTGACCAACCTCGTGGTCAACCAGGGCTCGAAGAACATGATCCAGGCGTTCTTCACCGACCTGCAGGCCATCAAGTCCGGCTCGCTCCGCCCGCAGGGCATCGAGCCGTGGAAGGCCACCAAGGTCGGCGTCCTCGGCGCCGGCATGATGGGCGCGGGCATCGCCTACGTGTGCGCCCGGGCCGGCATGGAGGTCGTGCTCAAGGACGTCTCGGCCGAGAACGCCGCCAAGGGCAAGGCCTACTCGGAGAAGATCAACGCCAAGGCCGTCTCCCGCGGGAAGCTCACCGAGGAGAAGTCCGCCGAGATGCTCGGCCGGATCCTCGCCACCGGTGACCCCGCGGACCTGGCCGGCTGCGACCTGGTCATCGAGGCCGTCTTCGAGGACCCGGCGCTCAAGGCGAAGGTCTTCGCCGAGGTGGCGCCGTACGTCAACGACGACGCGCTGCTGTGCTCCAACACCTCGACGCTCCCGATCACCGAGCTCGCCGAGGGCGTGGACCGGCCCAAGGACTTCATCGGCCTGCACTTCTTCAGCCCCGTCGACAAGATGCCGCTGGTCGAGATCATCAAGGGCGCCGAGACCTCCGACGTCGCCCTGGCCAAGGCCTACGACGTGGTCCAGCAGATCAAGAAGACCCCGATCGTCGTCAACGACAGCCGCGGCTTCTACACCTCGCGGGTCATCGGCTTCATGGTCAACGAGGGCATGGCGATGCTCGCCGAGGGCGTCCAGCCCTGGACGATCGAGCGCGCGACCACCCAGGCCGGCTACCCGGCCCCGGTGCTCCAGCTCTCCGACGAGCTCAACCTCGAGCTGATGGACAAGATCGCCAAGGCCACCCGGGCCGCCGCCGAGCGCGACGGCCTCGACCTGGCCGAGCACCCGGGCACCGCCGTCGTCGGCCGGATGCTCGAGGCGGGCCGTCCGGGCCGCCTGCGCGGCGCCGGCTTCTACGAGTACGACGAGTCCGGCAAGCGCCAGACCCTGTGGTCGGGCCTGGGCGAGCTGTTCCCGCTCGCCGAGGAGCAGCCCCCGATCCAGGACTGCAAGGACCGGATGCTCTTCGCCGAGGCGCTCGAGACCGCGAAGTGCTTCGAGGAGGGCGTCATCACCTCGGCGGCCGCCGCGAACATCGGCTCGATCATGGGCATCGGCTTCCCCCCGATGACCGGTGGTGCCGCGCAGTTCATGACCGGCTACGAGGGCACTGACGGCGAGATCGGCCTCGCGGCGTTCGTCAAGCGTGCCGACGAGCTGGCCGAGAAGTACGGCGACCGGTTCCGCCCGACGCAGTACCTCCGCGACCTCGCCGCCTCCGGCGGGTCCTTCCCCGCCTGATCCTGGTGGGGCCCGCGTGAGCGGGGTGCAGGGGTCACCGGTTCACCGGTGACCCCTGCACTTGTCGGGGGGCGAGCTCAATCGGTCTTAGCAACGGTCATGCTGCTGCCGGGTTGGCGAGCAGTTCGGCCAGCGCTTGGGCTGGGGTTTTGAGGTCGAGGGTAGGCCGGGGACGGCGGTTGAGGGTGGCGGCGATCCGGGCGAGGTCGTCGGCGGTGTGGAGTGAGAGGTCGGTGCCCTTCTCGAGCCAGAACCGCAGCAGCCGGTTGGTGTTCTCGTTCGTGCCGCGTTGCCAGGGCGAGTGGGGGTCGCAGAAGAAGACCGGCATCTCGAGGCGAGCCTCGACGTCGCGGTAGTTGGCCAGCTCAGATCCGCGGTCCCAGGTCAGGGATCGCCGCAGGTGGATCGGTAGCTGGCTCATCTCGCGGATCATCGCCTCGGCGACCGAAGCGGCGTCATGGCGGCCGGGCAGGTGCAGCAGGATCACGAACCGGGTGGACCGCTCGACCAGGGTGCCGACCGCCGAGCGGTTGCCGGCTCCCAAGATCAGGTCGCCTTCCCAGTGCCCGGGGACCGCGCGGTCGGCTGCTTCGGCGGGCCGCTGGCTGATCGTGAACGCCTCCCGGTACAGCGACTTCCCGCGTCCGTCGACCGCGCCGTGGGGCTTGCGGGTGCGCCGCTTGGTCAGCAGTTGCGCGGCGAGGTCCTTGCGCAGGCTGCCGCGGGTCTGGACGTACAGCGCCCGGTAGATCGTCTCGTGCGACACACGGTCCATGATCATGTGCGGGTGCTGGTGGCGCAGCATGGCCGCGATCAGCCCCGGGGACCAGCCCTCGTCCATCCAGGCCTCGATCCGACGACACAGGCCGCGGTTCACGACCAGCTTGAAGTCCTTGGGCCGGCGGCGGCGCTCGTGCGCGGCCCGGTGCGCGACCGGCGCCCAGTACGAGCCGTCCGGGCCGCGGTTGCGGGCCACCTCACGCCACACCACGGACTTGTCGCGCCCGATCATCGCCCCGATCTGCGCATACGAGCACTTGCACATCAGCCCGACCGCGATCGCGGAGCGGTCCTCGCTGGTCAACGGCCGCCGCTGCCGGCCTGGTTCGTCGGGGCCCTGGGCGCCGGGTACACCCGGGGCGGCGGTACCGGGAAGGCCACCCACAGCGCCGTACTGGATCACGGGAGTCACAAGCCCCGAGGATCGCCACCAGCTGGTCGCAGCATCAGCCGACACCCCGACAACCTCCGCGGCTCTCTGCAAAGAGAACCCACCACAGACCAACTCGAAGAACTCATCACGCGTCTCGTACGAGAACAACTTCGGCAACGCCACACTCCCATCGGTCAGCGTTGCTTAGACCGATTGAGCTCGCCGGGCAGATCTCCCCTGAGAAGTGCAGGGGTCCCCTGAGAAGTACGCCGCCCGGGTCGCCCGGGCGACCCGGGCGACCCGGGCGACCCGGGCGGCCCGGGCGGCGCGGGCGACCCGGGCGACCCGGGCGACCCGGTCGGCGCGGTCGTCGCTGGTCGGCCCGGTCGTCCGATCGGCCGGTCCGCGGGACGCCTGCGGGTGGTTCGCCCGCGAACCGGTGGCCCCGGCGCGCCGGCGCGGGGAGGATGGCTCGGTGACCCCTCCCCCCAGCGGCCACCCCGTCGAGGTGCGCGACCTGCACGTCCGCTTCGGCGAGGTCGAGGCCGTGACCGGCGTGGACCTCCTCGCCGAGGCCGGCCAGGCGACCGCGCTGCTCGGGCGCAACGGCGCCGGCAAGTCCACGACGATGCGGGTGCTGGCCGGCGTGGTGCCGCCGACCTCCGGCGCCGCGACCGTGGCCGGCCACGACGTACGCCGCGACCCGCTGGCGGTCAAGCGCGCGGTCGGCTACTGCCCCGACGTCGGCGGGCTCGTGCCCCGGGCCACCCCCTGGGAGCACCTGCAGGTCTCGGCCCGCCTGCGCCGGCTGCACCGCACCGACCCGGCCTGGGAGCAGCGCGCCCGCGACCTGCTCGAGCGCTTCGAGCTCGGCGACGTCGCCCACCGGGTGACCGCCGGCTTCTCCCACGGCATGGGCCGGCGGCTCTCGGTCGTGCTCGCGGTGCTCCACGAGCCGCAGGTGCTGCTGCTCGACGAGCCCTTCGACGGCGTCGACCCGATCGGCGTCGAGGCGACGATGGCCGCCATCGACGACGCCCGCGCGCGCGGCGCGTGCGTCCTGGTCTCCACCCACCTGCGCGAGCTCGCCGTCGAGGCGTGCAGCACCGTCACCGTGCTGCGCGGCGGCGCCCGCGTCGCCACCGCCACCGCGACCGAGATGGCCGGCGAGGAGGGCGCGCGTGCCTACCGCGGCCTCCTGGACTAGCCGCTCGGCCCGCAGCGCAACAGACCGCTGGGCCGAGGCGCACCGCGCGGTCGCGGACGTCGGCCACCTGCTGCGCTTCCGCGCCGCGACGGTACGTCGACGGGGCACCGCCGCGTGGCTGCTGCTCGGCTTCGCGGCGCTGACGACCGCGGCGGCGGTCGTGCCGGCGTACACCCCCGGCGCCGGCGGCGAGGGACGCGCCTTCGACCTGCTGGTGCTGCTGCCGACCGCGCTCGCCGGCTTCCTCGGCCTGGCGATCGTCTCGGCGGTCGCCTCGGGCGGCGGCCGCGAGCTCGTCGCCCGCGACGCGGCGGCCGTGCTGCCGCTCAGCCCGACCACCGACCACCTCGGCGCGCTCGCGCTCGCCCCGCTCAACATCGCCTGGCTGCTCCAGGCCTGGCTCCTCCTCGGCACGACCGCCTACGCCCTCGGCCCCTCCGGCCTGCTCGCCGCGCAGGTCGTCGTGCTGCTCTGGCTGGCCGCCGCGACCGCGGTCGCGCAGGTCGTCGCCTGGACCTTCGAGGGCGTGCGCCGCGGCCACCACGGCATCGCCGGCGTCCGGCTGCTGACCCTCACCCTGCTCGGGCTGGCGCTCGGCCTCCAGCTGGCCGACGCGCTGGTCTCCGTGCTCGACCAGCTCCCGACGCGGCGGGTCGTGCTGGGAATGATCGCCGGCTTCGGGGGGACCTGGGCCGCAACGGTCGCCGCGCTGCTCGTCCTCCTGCTCGCCGCGATCGCTCTGGGCGCCGTGCCCGCCCACATCGCCGCGCGCCGTACCCCGCGTGACGAGGCGCGCGTCGAGTCCGGCCGGTACGTCGCCGGCCGGCTGCCCGGCTCGGACCTGCTCGCCCTGGTGCGCACCGACCGCGGGTCGGTGTGGCGCGCGGTGCCGATGCGCCGCGGCATCGCGGTGCTGGCGATCGGGCCGGGCGCGGTCGCGCTGCTCGGCGGGCTGCCGTGGGAGACGATGACCGTGCTGCCCGGCCTCGTCGCCTCCGGCGGGGCGCTGCTCTTCGGGGTCAACGCCTGGTGCCTCGACGCCCGCGGCGGGTTGTGGCGCGAGAGCCTGCCGGTCGCGCCGGGGACGGTGTTCGCGGCCCGGGCGTGGGTGCTGACCGAGTTCCTCCTCGCGGCCTCGGCGGTGACGGTCCTGCTGGCGGCCGTCCGCGCCGGCGTCCCGTCGGTCGCCGAGCTCACCGCCCTGGTCTGCACGGTCGTGGTGGTCACCGTGCAGGTCGTCGCGGCCGGCATGCGCTGGTCGGCCCAGCGCCCCTACGCCGTCGACCTCCGCTCGGCCCGCGCCACGCCCGCCCCACCGCTGACGATGGTCGGCTACTCCACCCGCCTCGCGGTCTCCACGACGCTCACCGGCCTGGTCTTCTCCGGCCTGGCCCGGGTGCCGGCGTGGGAGGTCTCCGTGCTGGTCGCCGTGCCGTTCCTGTGCTGGTCGCTGACCCGGCTCGTCCGCGCCCACGCCCGCTGGGTCGACCCCGTCGATCGGGCCCGCGTGGTGATGACCGTCGCGGGCTGACCCGCAGGTCAGCGCGGGTCGGCCTGGGCGGAGCACTCGGCCTGGGCGTCGGTGAGGGCGGCGACCTCGGGGGTGCGCCAGTCACCGGAGAGCATGCCGACGACGGCGGCGCGGACGGCGTCCTCGTCGAGCTCCGCGCGCAGGCACGCGGCGTACTCGCGCCAGTCGACCGCGCCCTTGGTGAAGGCGACCTGGGCGCGGGCGGACTCCTCGACGAAGTCCATGCAGGAGAACATCGCGTCCACCCAGGTCTCGGCGAGGTCCGGCTCGAGCTCGGGGGAGGTGGCGGCGACCTGGCCGCCGACGACCACGCCGGCCTCCTCGAGCTCCGCGGTGGAGACCCGGTCGAGCAGGGCGTCGGCGAAGCACTCGCCGTTGCGGGTGTCCTCCTCGCCGGGGCGGTCGCCGGCGTAGAGGGCGGCGAGCCCGGCCCGGACCTCGGGAGCGGCGGAGGCGTCCGAGGAGCGAGTAGCGCCCGAGGAGCCGGGAGTCGCGGAGTCTCCGCTGCACCCGGTGAGGAGCAGGGCGAGCAGAGGGACGGCGAGGACTGTGCGCGGCACCCGATGAGTCTCCCACCCCCGTCTGGCTAGGGTGCGCGGCATGGACTTCTCGCCGTCCCCCCGCGCCGCCGACCTGACCGAGCGCGTGCGCGCCTTCCTGGCCGAGGAGGTGGAGCCGGCCGAGCCGCAGTACCACGCGGATCTCGCCGAGGCCCGCGCCCGCGGCGAGGCCTGGATCCCGCTGCCGCTCATCGAGGAGCTCAAGGCCAAGGCGCGCGAGCGCGGCCTGTGGAACCTCTTCCTGCCCAAGGAGCACGCCGGGGAGTACGCCGCGCGGTTCGGCACCGACGGCGGCGAGGGACTGACCAACGTCGACTACGCCCCGATCGCCGAGCTCACCGGCCGCTCGGCCATCGCCCCGCTGGTGCTGAACTGCAACGCACCCGACACCGGCAACATGGAGGTGCTGCTCCGCTACGGCAGCGAGGAGCAGAAGCGGGACTGGCTCGAGCCGCTGCTCGACGGCCGGATCCGCTCGGCGTTCACGATGACCGAGCCGGGCGTCGCGTCCTCGGATGCGACCACCATGGAGGCGACCGCGGTCGTCGACGGCGACGAGGTCGTCATCAACGGCCGCAAGTGGTGGTCGACCGGCGTCGGCCACCCCGACTGCAAGATCTTCATCTTCATGGGGCTCACCGACCCCGACGCGGACCGGCACCGCCGGCACTCGATGGTCCTCGTCCCGCGCGACACCCCGGGCGTGAAGATCGAGCGGCTCCTGGACACGATGGGCATCTACGACGAGCCGCTCGGCCACGGCGAGGTGTCCTTCACCGACGTCCGCGTCCCGGCCGCCAACATCATCAGCGGCCCCGGCGAGGCGTTCGCGATCGCCCAGGGCCGGCTCGGCCCCGGCCGCGTCCACCACTGCATGCGGCTGATCGGCCTGGCCGAGATGGCGCTGGAGCTGGCCTGCAAGCGGGGCCTGGAGCGCACCGCGTTCGGCAAGCCGATCATCAACCTCGGCGGCAACCGCGAGCGGATCGCCGACGCCCGGATCGCCATCGACTCCGCCCGCCTGCTCGTGCTCAACGCCGCCTGGAAGCTCGACGTCGGCGGCCCGGCCAACGCGCTCTCGGAGGTCTCCCAGATCAAGGTGGCCGTGCCGAACATGGCCCAGCAGGTCATCGACCTGGCCATGCAGATCCACGGCGGTGGCGGCCTCTCCAGCGACTTCCCGCTCGCCGCGGCCTGGACCGCCGCCCGCTCGCTCCGGCTCGCCGACGGCCCCGACGAGGTCCACCGCGGCGTCGTCGCGCGCATCGAGCTCGGCAAGCACGGCGCCAAGCGATGACCGGCCAGCAGGCCGGCCAGCAGCAGCGCGTCCTGGTCACCGGCGCCGCGTCCGGCCTGGGCAAGGCGCTGACCGAGGCGTTCCGCGCGCGGGGCGACGAGGTGCTGGCCACCGACCGCGCGGAGGCCGACGGCGTGGACCTGGTCCTCGACGTCACCAGCGACGCCGACTGGGCGGCCGCGGTCGACCACGTCGAGCGGACCTGGGGCGGCCTCGACGTGCTCGTCAACAACGCCGGCGTCGCCGGGGGCGGCCGGCTCGACGTGGCCACCCTCGAGGAGTGGCAGTGGATCACCGAGATCAACCTGTTCGGCGCGGTCCGCGGGACGCGCGCGTTCGTGCCGCTGCTCAAGCAGCAGGGCTCGGGGCGGATCGTCAACGTCGCGTCGCTGGCCGGCCTGGTGCACCCGGGCGGGATGGCGTCGTACAACGCGGTCAAGGCGGCCGTCGTCGCGCTCACCGAGACCACCGGCCACGAGCTCGCGTCGTACGGCGTGAGCGCGCACGTGGTCTGCCCGTCCTACTTCCGCACCAACCTGATGAGCTCGCTGCGCGGCAACGACACCGCCCTCGGTGCGGTGATGAGCAAGCTGGTCGAGGAGTCCCCGACGACCGCGGAGGAGGTCGCCGCGGCGGTGCTCGAGGGGATCGACCGCGGTGACGAGGTGATCCTCCCCGACCCGGCGGCGCGGGACGCCTACGCGCTCAAGGTCGGCGACCGGGCGACGTACGACGCCGTCATGCGCGCGCAGGCCGCCAAGCTCGACCGGATGGGGCAGGCGTGAGCGCCGACGACACCGGCAACCCGGCGAAGCCGGTCCGCGAGGAGGACGCCTTCGACGCCGCCGCCGTGAGCGCCTGGCTGGAGGCCATCGGCGCGGGCGTCGGCCCGATCGAGGAGGTCCGCCAGTTCAGCGGCGGCGCGTCCAACCTGACGTACCTGCTCCTCGCCGGCGACCGCGAGCTGATCCTGCGCCGCCCGCCGGCCGGGCGGAAGGCGGCCGGCGCGCACGACATGGGCCGCGAGCACCGCATCCAGTCCGCGCTCGCGCCCGTCTTCCCGTACGTCGCCGCGATGGTCGGGCACTGCACCGACACCTCGGTGATCGGCTCGGAGTTCTACGTCATGGAGAAGGTCCCCGGGCTGGTCCTGCGCTCGGAGTTCCCCCGCGAGGTGAGCGCCGAGGAGGCCGACGACCTGTGCGCGCGGGCGCTCGACGTCCTGGTCGCGCTGCACTCCGTCGACGTGGCCGCCGTGCCCGAGCTCGCGGACCTCGGCCGCGGCGAGGGGTACGTCGACCGGCAGGTGCGCGGGTGGGTCGGCCGGATGGCCGACGCGCGCACCGAGGACACCGGCGACTGGTCCGACGTGATGGCGTGGATCGAGGAGCACCGGCCCGCGGACGTGGCCCAGGTGCTGATCCACAACGACTTCCGCTTCGACAACCTCGTGCTCGACGACAGCCAGGGGCGCCTCGAGGTGCGCGCGGTGCTCGACTGGGAGATGGCCACCGTGGGGGACCCGCTCATGGACCTCTCCTCGACGCTGGCCTACTGGGTCGAGGCTGCCGACGACGACCTGTTCCAGCTCTTCCGCCGCCAGCCGACCAACGCCCCGGGCATGTGGACCCGCGACCAGCTGGTCGAGCGGTACTGCGCGCGGATGGGCTTCGAGATCACCGCCGAGCAGCGGCTGTTCTACGAGGTCTTCGGGCTGTTCCGGCTGGCCGTCATCGCCCAGCAGATCTGGTACCGCTACGTCCACCGGCAGACCACCAACGAGTCCCACGCGGTGCTCGGCCAGGTGGTGGCCTACCTCGAGGCGCGCTGCCGCCGGCTGATCGCCGAGCACCCGGCCGACGCACCCACCGGGGGTGCCGCCTGATGGGCGTGCTGATCCTGGTCCGGCACGGGCAGGCCTCCTTCGGTGCCGAGGACTACGACGTGCTCTCCGCGACCGGTCACGAGCAGGCGCGGCTGCTGGGCGCCCACCTCGCCCGGCACGGGGTGAAGCCGGACGTCGTCGTGCGCGGCGACATGCGCCGCCACCGCGAGACCGCCGAGGGGATGCTCGAGGGTGGCGGCTGGTCGGCCGACGTCGAGGTCGACGCCGGCTGGGACGAGTTCGACCACCTCGGCGTCGTCGCGGCCCACCCCGACCTCGTCACGGGCACCGAGGACCGGCGCGCCTTCCAGCGCGCCTTCGAGGAGGCCACCGCCCGGTGGTCCGCCGGCGGCGACGACGACGTGGCCTACCCCGAGCCGTGGCCGGGCTTCCTCGCCCGGGTCCGCGGCTCGCTCGAGCGGTCCTGCGCACAGGCCGGCCCCGGCGGCACGGTCGTCGTGGTCACCTCCGGCGGCCCGATCGCGGTCGCCGCCGCCGCGCTGGTCGACCCGGACGGCGACGACGCCACGACCGCCCGGTTGTGGAGCCGGTTCAACACGGTCGTCGTGAACTCCTCCTACTCCCGCGTCGTCGTCGGCTCCACCGGCGCCCGGCTGCTCACCTTCAACGAGCACGCCCACCTCGAGGGGGACGTCCTCACCTACCGCTGACCGCGCCGAAGCGGCACTCCTGCAGGGTCGAGGTGGCACCCCTGCAGGGTCGAGGTGGCACTCCTGCAGGGGCGGCGCTCACATCAGCTTCTTGAACACCCCGAGCGGGGCGTGCTTCATCACGACCGAGAGCGGGGCACAGGGCAGGCGCGGGACGCAGGCGGAGTCGACCTGCTTCTCGATCGCCTCGACCATCGCGCGGACGCCGACGTCGGTGGGCACCATCATCTTGGTCTTCTGGGCGACCTTCTCGTTCATCTCCGAGGCGATGTAGCCGGGGTAGAGCACGGTCACCTTGACCGTCCGCCCCAACGGCTTGCCGTGCAGCTCGTTGCGGATGCCCTCGGCGAGGTGCGCCGCACCGATCTTGGTGGCGGCGTACGTCGTCATCGTCTTCGGCATCCCGCGCATGGCCGACATCGAGGAGACCATCACCAGGTGGCCGGCCTGCTGGTCGCGGAAGGCCTCCATCGCGGCCTCGGTCTGGGTCAGCGCGCCGACGAAGTTGGTCATCGCGGTCTCCCGGTTGGCGGCCTGGCCGCCGGTGCCGAGCGGCGCGCCCTTGCCGAGGCCGGCGTTGACCACGACCCGGTCGAGCGAGCCGAGGTCGTGGCGGAAGGCGCGGAAGGTCTCGAAGACGGCGTCCTCGTCGAGCACGTCGAGCGTGCGCACCTCGACCCGGCGGTCGGGGTGGGCGGCGAGGATCTCCGCACGCAGCTCGGTCAGCCGCTCCTGCCGGCGGGCGCAGAGGGCGAGGTCGTCCCCGCGCGCCGCGAGCTGGCGGGCCATCTCCGCGCCGAGACCGCTGGACGCGCCGGTGATGAGAGTCGTCGTCATGCGCGCAGTCTGCCCTGCGGTTCCCGGTACGCCGCCGCGGCCCGACGCCGCCCCGACACTGCCCTGACGCAGCGACCGGGTGAGCGGATGCATACGTGGTATACATACTCGGTATCCATCAAGGCGGAGGTCGGACCATGTCGGTGAAGCAGGCGCTCCTGGCGCTGCTCGAGCAGGGGCCCATGTACGGCTACCAGCTGCGCAGCGAGTTCGAGCAGCGGACCGGGGCCACCTGGCCGCTGAACGTCGGGCAGGTCTACACGACGCTGACCCGCCTCGAGCGCGACGGCCTCGTCGAGGGCGCGGGCGACGACGGCGAGGGACACGTGGTCTACCGGATCACCGACACCGGCCGCGAGGAGGTCGCCGCCTGGTTCACCACCCCGGTGGCCCGGACCCAGCCGCCGCGCGATGAGCTGGCGATCAAGCTCGCGCTCGCCGTGACCGTGCCCGGCGTCGACGTCGGCGCCGTCATCCAGCAGCAGCGCAGCGCCACGATGACCGCGCTGCAGGACTACACCCGGCTCAAGCGCAGCGGCCGCGCCGCCCGCCCGGTCGAGCCGGCCGACCTCGCCTGGAGCCTGGTCCTCGACTCGCTGGTCTTCGACGCCGAGGCCGAGGTGCGCTGGCTCGATCACTGCGAGGCCCGGCTGCGCCGAGCGGCCCTGGAGCGCCCCGCGGCACCCGAGGCCGCCGAGACGACCACCCCCACGAGCACGGAGCAGGAGCGGACCCGATGAGCGCGCTGACCGAGGTCGACCACGACCGGCTCCGCCGGGCCGAGCAGCGCTGGCTGCGCCAGTCCGCCGAGCGGCTGCGGGCCGCGGCCACCCGCCGCGGGGCCGCGAAGCGCACGACCGGGGCGGGGGAGGCCCGATGAGCGCCGTGCTCCACCTCGAGCAGGTCACCCGCGTCCACGGCGAGGGGGACACGGCCGTCCACGCGCTGCGCAGCGTCTCGTTCTCCGCCCACGCCGGCGAGCTGGTCGCGGTCATGGGCCCCTCGGGCTCGGGCAAGTCGACGCTGCTGACCCTGGCCGGCGGGCTGGACCGGCCGACCTCCGGCACGGTCGCCGTCGAGGGCGTCGACCTGGGCTCGCTGCCGCCCGCGGAGCTCGCGCGGATGCGGCGTACGTCGCTGGGCTACGTCTTCCAGGACTTCAACCTCATCCCCGCCCTCACCGCGGCCGAGAACGTCGCCCTCCCGCGGGAGCTCGACGGCGAGCGCGCCCGCGCCGCCCGCCGGCACGCGCTCGCGGCCCTGGAGGAGGTCGGGATCCCCGAGCTCGCCGACCGCTTCCCCGACGAGATGTCGGGCGGCCAGCAGCAGCGGGTCGCGATCGCCCGGGCCATCGTGGGCGAGCGGCGCCTGGTCCTGGCCGACGAGCCGACCGGCGCCCTGGACACCGAGACCGGCGAGGAGATCCTGCGCCTGCTCCGGGCGCGCTGCGACGCCGGCGCCGCGGGCGTGCTGGTGACCCACGAGGCGCGGCACGCGGCCTGGGCGGACCGGGTGGTGTTCCTCCGCGACGGGGTGGTCGTCGACGAGACCGGATCCTCGCCGGTCGACGCGCTGCTGGACCAGGAGGCCGCCCGGTGAGCTGGGCCGCCGGCTGGCGCCCCGCCCTGCGCATCGCCCGGCGCGAGGCGCGCCGGGCCCGGGCCCGCACCGCCCTGGTGCTGGTCATGATCGCCCTGCCGGTGCTGGCGGTGACGGCCGCGGCCGTGGTCATCGCGACCGAGGACGTCGGTGGCACCGAGGCCATCGAGCGCCGCATCGGCGCCGCGGACGCCCGGGTCGACATCAAGCGCGGCGCGCGGAGCGCGGACCAGGCGCCCGACCCGGACGACGTGGCCAGCTGGTCCACCGGCGGGCGCGGCGCGCCGACGCCGGGCGTCGCGGAGATGGAGCAGGCCCTGGGCCGCGACGTCCCGGCGCTGCCCTGGCGGCAGGCCCGCCTCGCGGTCACCACCGAGCGCGGCGTGCTCGACGCGGAGGCCTCCGAGGTCGACCTGGCCGACCCGTTGGCCGAGGGGCTGTTCCGGCTCGAGGACGGCCGCCTGCCGCGGGCGGCCGACGAGGTCGTCGTCAACCGGGCGCTGGCCGAGCGGGGCTTCGGCCTCGGCGAGCAGGTCGAGCTCGCCGACGGTGGCCGCTTCGAGGTCGTCGGCCTGGGGGAGTCGACCTCGTGGCGTACCTCGCCGGTCCTGGTCGGCCCCGGCCCGGGCCTGGTCGGCTCCCGGGCCGAGACGACGTCCTGGCTGGTCGGCGGGGGGCCGGTCACCTGGTCCGACGTGCGGGCGCTCAACGGCCTCGGCGCGCTCGTGGTCAGCCGTGCCGTCCTGGAGGACCCGCCGCCGGCCTCCGCGGTGCCCGAGGAGATCGGCTACCCCGGTGGCACCGACGACGTGTGGCTGGCGATCGTGGCGCTGGTCGCGGTCATGGTCCTCATCGAGGTGGTGCTGCTCGCCGGCCCGGCCTTCGCCGTCGGCGCGCGCCGCCAGGCGCGCACCCTCGCCCTGCTCGCCGCCTCCGGCGGCACCCCCCGCCAGGCCCGCCGCGTCGTGCTCGCCGGCGGGCTTGTGCTCGGCGGTCTCGGCGCCGTGGTCGGGGTCGGCCTCGGGCTCGGGGCCGGGGCGCTCGCGGCGCGGGTGCTCCAGTCCTACTCCGACCAATGGCTCGGCCCGTTCGACGTTCCCTGGCTCCAGGTCGGCGGGGTCGCGGCGTTCGGCCTGGTCAGCGCCCTGCTCGCCGCCGTCGTCCCGGCCTGGCTGGCCTCGCGCCAGGACGTCGTCGCGGTGCTGGCCGGCCGTCGAGGCGACCCGAAGCCCTCGCTCCGCTCCCCGCTGCTCGGCGTGGTGCTGCTCGGCCTCGGCGCAGCCGGCTCGGCCTTCGGCGCGCTCCAGGGCCCGGGCGGGGAGCTGCTGATCGCGGGCTCCGCGATCCCCACCGTCCTCGGCATGGTGCTGCTCGTGCCGGTGGTCCTCGCCGCGCTCGCCCGGGTCTCCCGGGGCCTGCCGCTGGTCCTGCGGTACGCCGTGCGCGACGCCGCCCGGCACCGCACCCGCACGGTCCCGGCCGTCGCCGCGGTCGCCGCGACCGTCGCGGGCGTGGTCGCCCTCGGCATCGCCAACGCCAGCGACCGCGCCCAGAGCGAGGCGCTCTACAGCCCCCAGCTGGCGATGGGCGACGGGATCGTCCGGGGCCCCCTGACCAGCGACGCCGACTGGCGACGGGTGCAGCAGCGGGTCGAGTCGGAGGTCGCCGGTGCGGTGCGGCCCGCGCGCGGCGTGAGCGAGGTGGTCGAGGGCGACCTCTACCGCGATGTCGCGGTGCGCGCGTCCGGTGGAGGTTCCCTGTTGTCCGCGTACGGCGGCGTCGCCGGGACCTCCCTGCTGGTCGACGACACCGTGCCCGCGTTCGTCGCCCAGGCGCTGGCGCCCGGTGAGCTCGACCGGGCCGAGGCCGCGTTGGCGGCCGGCCGGGCCGCCGTCCTCACCGACCGCCGCACGGTGCGGGCCGAGTCGGTCCGGTTGCGGGTCGTCGAGCACCCCATGGCCGGCGGCCGGGGGCGGGTCGTCACCCGGGCGGAGCTGCCCGCGGCGTTCGTGCGGGTGCGCGGCTTCGACGCGCCCGTCCAGGCCGTCGTGCCTCCCGTGCTCGCGGAGCGGGCCGGGGTCGAGGTCGGCACCGTCTCGCTGCAGGTCGAGGGGCCGGTCAGCGAGGACGTGCAGCGGGACGTCGACGAGGCGGTCGCGGGGATCGACCCCGACCTCGACCTCTACGTCGAGCGGGGCTTCGCCGCCGACGACGACACCTGGATCCTCATGGTCGTGCTCGGCGCGCTCGGCGGCCTGCTCATGCTGGGCGGCACGCTGACGGCGACGTCGCTCGCGCTCTCCGACGCCCGGCCCGACCTCGCGACGCTGGCGGCGGTGGGCGCGGCGCCGCGGACCCGACGGGCGGTGGCCGCGGCGTACGCCCTGGTCGTCGGGCTGGTGGGAGCGGTGCTCGGAGCGGTCGTCGGCGCGGTGCCGGGGGTGGCGGCGGCCTACCCCCTGACCAGCAACGAGTGGTCGGGCTACGGGCCGGGCGGCGACGCGCTGCCCGACCACTTCCTCGCCGTCCCGTGGTTGCTGGTGGCGGTCATCGTGGTCGGGCTGCCGCTGCTGAGCGCCGGGCTCGTGGCCCTGACCAGCCGCAGCCGGCTCCCGCTGGCGGCGCGGCTCGACTGACACAGGCGGCCGGGCGGGAGTGAGCAGCCACAAACAAACAGTCACGCTTGACTGTTTGTGGTCCGCAGCGTCATGCTGACGTCGTGAGCACCCCGTCCGGCAGCACCCGCCTGAGCCAGGAGGAGCGGACCCGCGCGATGCGGGCCCGCCTGCTCGAGGCGACGGTGGAGCTGCTGGTCGAGCGCGGCTTCAGCGGCACGTCGACGACCCTGGTCAGCGAGCGGGCCGGGGTCAGCCGGGGCGCCCAGCTGCACCACTTCCCGACCAAGAACGCGCTGGTCGTCGCCGCCGTCGAGCACCTCTCCGACGTACGCCGCGAGGAGCTCGCGGCCGCGGCCGCGGCCCTGCCGACCGGCCGGCGGCGCACCCGCGCCGTGCTGCACATGCTCGGGGACCACTTCGCCTCGCCGCTCTTCGTCGCCGCCCTCGAGCTGTGGGTCGCCGCGCGCACCGACGAGACGCTGCTCGAGGCCGTCGCCCCGCTCGAGCAGCGGATCGGCCGCGAGACCCACCAGATGGCCGTCGAGCTGCTCGGGGCCGACGAGTCCCGGCCGGGCGTCCGCGAGCTGGTGCAGGCCACGCTCGACCTGGTCCGCGGCCTCGGCCTGGCCAACACGATCACCGACGACGCGCGCCGGCGCCGCCGGATCCTCGACCAGTGGGCCGACACGCTCGACGAGGCCCTGGCCGGGGGAGCCCGCGACGCCCGCGACGCCCGTGACACGGAGGGGGAGCGATGACCCTGCTCGAGGACCTGCTGGCCGACCTGCGCGCGGAGGGCGACCAGCTCGCCGCCGTCGTGAGCGGCCTGGACGCCGACGGCTGGGCGCGACCCACCCCTGCGCCGGGCTGGTCGGTCGCGACCCAGGTGGCGCACCTGGTGTGGACCGACGAGGTGGCCCTGCTCTCCGCGCTGTCCGCGGCCGGGGACGAGACCGCCACGGTCGCCTGGACCGCGCTCGTCGGGCAGGCCGCTGCCGACCCCGAAGGCTTCGTCGACGCCGGCGCCCACGAGATCGCCCGGTTGGCCCCGCAGGCGCTGTTGACCCGCTGGGGCGCGGCCCGCGTGGCGCTCGCCCGCGTGCTGCGCGACCTCCCGGCCGGGGTGAAGATGCCGTGGTTCGGCCCGCCGATGTCGGCCGCCTCGATGGCGACCGCGCGCTACATGGAGACCTGGGCGCACTCCCTCGACGTCCACGAGGCGCTCGGCCTCGAGCCGACCGTGACCGACCGGGTGCGCCACGTCGCGCACCTCGGCGTCCGCACCCGCGACTTCTCCTTCGCCACCCGCGGCCTGACGCCGCCCACCGAGGAGTTCCGCGTCGAGCTGGCCGCGCCCGGCGACGCGACCTGGGCCTGGGGCCCCGAGGGCGCCGCGCAGTCGGTGACCGGCTCGGCCGCGGACTTCTGCCGCCTGGTCACCCAGCGCGTGCACCGCACCGACACCGACCTGGTCGCCGTCGGCGCCGACGCCGACCGCTGGCTGGACGTGGCCCAGTGCTTCGCCGGGCCCCCGGGAGAGGGGAGGCGGCCCCGTGGCTGACCCGACCCCCACCACCGGCCCGATCCGGATCGGCAACTGCTCGGGCTTCTACGGCGACCGGCTCTCCGCGATGCGCGAGATGCTCGAAGGTGGCCAGCTCGACGTGCTCACCGGCGACTACCTCGCCGAGCTGACCATGCTCATCCTGGGCAAGGACACGATGAAGGACCCGTCCCTGGGCTACGCCCGGACCTTCGTGCGCCAGCTCGAGGACTGCCTCGGCCTCGCGATCGAGCGCGGCACCCGCATCGTCAGCAACGCCGGCGGGCTCAACCCCGCCGGGCTGGCCGACAAGGTCCGCGAGATCGCCCGCGGCCTGGGCCTCGACGTCGCGGTCGCCCACGTCGAGGGCGACGACGTCCGCGCGCTCGGCCCTGCGATCGGCGCGGAGGGCGCGCTGACCGCCAACGCCTACCTCGGCGGCTTCGGCATCGCCGCCGCCCTGGGCGCCGGCGCCGACGTCGTGGTCACCGGCCGGGTCACCGACGCCAGCCTGGTCGTCGGCCCCGCCGCCGCGCACCACGGCTGGACGCCGTCGTCGTACGACGAGCTGGCCGGCGCGGTCGTCGCAGGCCACGTGCTCGAGTGCGGCACGCAGGCCACCGGCGGCAACTTCTCCGGCTTCCGCGAGCTGATCAAGAGCGGCCGGATGGACCCGACGCGGCCGCTCGGCTTCCCGATCGCCGAGGTCGCCGCCGACGGCTCCAGCGTCATCACCAAGCACGCCGGCACCGGCGGCGCGGTCACCGTCGACACCGTCACCGCGCAGCTGGTCTATGAGATCCAGTCCACCCGCTACCTGGGCCCCGACGTCACCACCCTGCTCGACACCGTCCGGCTCGAGGAGGTCGGCGAGGACCGGGTCGCGGTCACCGGCGTTCGCGGCGAGGCCCCGCCCGAGCAGCTCAAGGTCTGCGTCAACGAGCTCGGCGGCTTCCGCAACACCGCGGAGTTCGTGCTCACCGGCCTCGACGTCGACGCCAAGGCCGACTGGCTGCGCGAGCAGCTGGCCCCCGCGTTCACCGCGGAGTCGGTCGACTGGACCCGCACCGCGCTCCCGCCCGCGGACGCCGACACCGAGGAGGGCGCCTCGGCCCTGCTCCGGGTCACCGTCATGGACCCCCAGGCCGGCCCGGTCGGCAAGGCGTTCACCGGCCCCGCGGTCGAGCTCGCGCTGGCCTCCTACCCCGGCTTCACCATGACCGGGCCGCCCGCCCAGCCCACGCCGTACGGCGTCTACCGCCCGGTGTACGTCGACCGCGCGGACGTCACCCACACGGTCGTCCATCCCGACGGCCGGCGCGAGGTGGTGCCCGACCCGCCGACGGCCCCCGCGGCCGCGGCCGAGGAGGCGGCCGACGCCGGCCGGCGGCCCTCGCCGTACCCGGCGCCGCTGGACTCCCTGACCCGCCGGGCCCCGCTCGGCACCTTCGTCCACGCCCGCTCGGGCGACAAGGGCGGCGACGCCAACCTCGGGCTGTGGGTCGCCCGGACCGGTGACGCCGCGCTGGACGAGGCCCGCACCACCTGGCTGGCCAAGCTGATCACCCCGCGCAAGGTGCGCGAGCTGGTCCCCGAGGCCGCCGACCTCCCGCACGACGCCGTGGAGGTCTACCTGCTGCCGAACCTCGGCGCGGTGAACGTCGTCATCAAGGGCCTGCTCGGGCGGGGGGTCGCCGCGTCGACCCGCTTCGACCCTCAGGCCAAGGGGCTCGGCGAGTGGGTCCGCTCGCGCGTCGTGCACGTCCAGGAAGGACTGCTGTGAACAACCAGGCGACCCAGAACCAGAGCGAGAACCCGAGCGACCACCGGCAGGCGCTGACCGAGCTGGGGGCGGAGTTCACCCGCCGCGAGGTCGCCCCGCGCCTCGCGGAGTGGGAGGCCGCCCGGGAGGTCCCGCGCGAGCTGCACCGCAGCGCCGCCAAGCAGGGCCTGCTCGGGATCAGCTTCCCCGAGGAGCAGGGTGGCGAGGGCGGCGACCTGCTCGACACGGTCGCGCTCCAGGAGGGGATGCTCTCCGCCGGTGCCTCCAGCGGGCTGCTCTCCGCGCTGTTCACCCACGGCATCGCGCTGCCGCACACGTCCGCGCACGGCTCGCCCGACCTGGTCGACCGCTACGTCCGCCCGACGCTGGCCGGGGAGAAGATCGGCTCGCTCGCCATCACCGAGCCCGGCGGCGGCTCCGACGTCGGCAACCTGCGCACGACCGCGGTGCGCGATGGCGACCACTTCGTCGTCAACGGGTCGAAGACCTTCATCACCAGCGCCACCCGCGCGGACTTCGTGACCACCGCGGTGCGCACCGGCGGCCCGGGCGCCGGCGGGGTCAGCCTGCTGGTCGTCGACACCGACACGCCCGGCTTCAGCGTCACCCGCAAGCTGGAGAAGATGGGCTGGCACTGCTCGGACACCGCCGAGCTGTCCTACGTCGACGTGCGGGTGCCGGTGGGCAACCTGGTCGGCGAGCAGGACGCCGGCTTCTGGTACATCGCCGAGCAGTTCGTCGTCGAGCGGATGGCCATCGCCGTCCACGCCTACGGCATCGCCGCCCGGTCGCTCGCGCTGGCCAAGGAGTACTGCCAGCAGCGCGAGACCTTCGGCGAGCCGCTCATCAAGCGCCAGGTCGTGCGGCACAAGCTGGTCGAGATGCACCGCCAGGTCGAGGTCGCCCGGGCCTACACCCACGCGGTGGCGCGCCGCCACGTCGCCGGCGAGAGCGTCATCGCCGAGGCGTGCCTGGCCAAGCAGACCGCCTGCGAGACCGCGACCTTCGTCTGCCACGAGGCCGTCCAGCTCTTCGGCGGCGCGGGCTACATGAACGGCACCGAGGTCGAGATGCACTACCGCGACGCCCGCCTGCTGCCCATCGGCGGTGGCGCCACCGAGGTGCTCACCGACCTCGCCGCCAAGCTGCTCGGCTACACCAAGTGAGTGGCGGGGTGACCGAGGCCGAAGGCGGGGTGACCGACCGCGCGGCCCCGACGAACCGGGAGGCGATGCTCACCAAGCTCGCCGACCTCGACGCCGAGCACGCGAGGGCGGTCGCGGGCGGCGGCGAGCGGTACGTCGAGCGCCACCACGCCCGCGGGAAGCTCACCCCCCGCGAGCGGATCGAGCTGCTCCTCGACGAGGGCTCGGCCTTCCTCGAGCTCTCGCCGCTGGCCGGCTGGGGCTCGGACTTCACCGTCGGGGCCAGCGTGGTCACCGGGATCGGCGTCGTCGAGGGCGTGGAGTGCCTCGTCGTCGCCCACGACCCGACCGTCAAGGGCGGCGCGTCGAACCCGTGGACGCTGAAGAAGATCTTCCGCGCCAACCAGGTCGCGGAGGAGAACGGGCTGCCGACCATCTCCCTGGTCGAGTCCGGCGGCGCGGACCTGCCCACGCAGAAGGAGATCTTCATCCCCGGCGGGCGGCTCTTCCGCGACCTCACCCGCTCCAGCGCCCGCAAGGAGCCGACGATCGCGCTGGTCTTCGGCAACTCCACCGCCGGCGGCGCCTACGTCCCCGGCATGTCCGACTACACCGTCATGGTCCGCGAGCAGGCCAAGGTCTTCCTCGGCGGCCCGCCCCTGGTCAAGATGGCCACCGGCGAGGAGGCCGACGACGAGTCGCTCGGCGGCGCGGAGATGCACGCGCGCACCTCCGGCCTGGCCGACTACCTCGCCGAGGACGAGCGCGACGCCATCCGCATCGGCCGGCGCATCGTCGCCCGGCTCAACTGGCGCAAGGCGGTCGACCGGCCGGCGGCGGTGACGTACGCCGAGCCCGACGCCGACCCCGACGGCCTGCTCGACCTGGTCCCCGCCGACCTCAAGGAGCCCTTCGACCCCCGCGAGGTCATCGCCCGCGTCGTCGACGGGGTCAGCACGGGGAACGGCGTCGCCTTCGACGAGTTCAAGCCGCTCTACGGCACCTCGCTGGTCACCGGCTGGGCCCGCATCCACGGCCGGCCGATCGGCATCCTCGCCAACGCCCAGGGCGTGCTGTTCTCCGAGGAGGCGCAGAAGGCGACCCAGTTCGTCCAGCTCGCCAACCAGACCGACACCCCGCTGCTGTTCCTGCACAACACCACCGGCTACATGGTCGGCCAGGAGTACGAGCAGGGCGGGATCATCAAGCACGGCGCGATGATGATCAACGCGATCTCCAACTCCACCGTGCCGCACCTGACCGTGGTGATGGGCGCGTCGTACGGCGCCGGCAACTACGGCATGAACGGCCGCGCCTTCGACCCCCGGTTCCTCTTCACCTGGCCCTCGGCGAAGTCCGCCGTCATGGGCCCGGCCCAGCTCGCCGGGGTGATGAGCATCGTCGCGCGGGCCGCGGCGGAGGCGAAGGGCCGCGACTTCGACGAGGCCGGCGACGCCGCGATGCGGCAGTTCGTCGAGGCCTCGATCGAGGAGCAGAGCCTGCCGTTCTTCCTCTCCGGGATGGTCTACGACGACGGGGTCATCGACCCCCGCGACACCCGGACCGTGCTCGGCATCTGCCTGTCCGTCATCGAGAACAAGCCGATCGTCGGCACCGACCGCTTCGGCGTCTTCAGGATGTGAGCCGGATGATCACCAGACTCCTCGTCGCCAACCGCGCCGAGATCGCCGGCCGCGTCTTCCGGACCTGCCGCGACCTCGGCATCGAGACCGTCGCGGTCCACTCCGACCCCGACGCCCACCTGCCCTACGTCCGCGAGGCCGACCTCGCCGTGCGGCTGCCCGGGTCCACGCCGGCCGAGACCTACCTGCGCATCGACCTCGTGCTCGACGCCGCCCGGCGGGCGGGCGCGGACGCGGTCCACCCCGGCTACGGGTTCCTGTCCGAGAACGCCGACTTCGCCCGCGCCGTCCTCGACGCCGGGCTGGTCTGGGTCGGCCCCGCGCCGGAGTCGATCGAGGCGATGGGCTCCAAGATCCGCGCCAAGGAGATCATGCGCGCCGCCGGCGTACCCGTCCTCGAGGCGCCCGAGCAGCCCACCGACGCCGACCTGCCGCTGCTGGTCAAGGCCTCCGCCGGCGGCGGTGGCCGCGGCATGCGCGTCGTGCGCACGCTGGCCGACCTGGGGACCGAGGTCGCCCGGGCCCGGGAGGAGGCGGCCTCGGCGTTCGGCGACGGCACCGTCTTCGTCGAGCCGTACGTCGAGCGCGGCCGCCACGTCGAGGTCCAGCTGGTCGGCTCCGTCGTCTTCGGCGATCGCGACTGCTCGGTCCAGCGCCGCCACCAGAAGGTCGTCGAGGAGTCGCCCGCCCCGGGCATCCCCGACGAGGTCCGCGCCGCCATGCACGAGGCGGCACGCACGGCCGCCGAGGCGATCGACTACCGCGGCGCCGGCACCGTGGAGTTCCTCTACGACCCGGCCACCGAGCGGTTCTGGTTCCTGGAGATGAACACCCGGCTCCAGGTCGAGCACCCGGTCACCGAGCTGGTCCACGGGGTCGACCTGGTCGCCCTCCAGCTGCGCGCCGCCGAGGCCGGCCCGTCCGCGGGGCAGGCTGGTGTTCTCCAGGCCGGCCTGCCGCAGGGTCACGCGATCGAGGTGCGGCTCTACGCCGAGGACCCGGCCGCGGACTACCAGCCGCAGAGCGGCACCCTGACCACCTTCGAGGTCCCGGCCGCGCCGGGCATCCGCGTCGACGCCGGCTTCGCGTCCGGCTCGGAGGTCTCGACCCACTACGACGCGATGCTCGCCAAGGTCGTCGCGCACGCGCCGACCCGCGAGCAGGCCGCGCGGACGCTCGCCGGCGTGCTCTCCCGCGCCCGCATCCACGGCCTGGTCACCAACCGCGACCTCCTGGTCGACGTGCTCCGCTCGCCGGCGTTCCTCGCCGGGGACCTCAGCACCGCGTTCCTGGGTGATCGAACGTTCGACCAACGCCCCGAGCATCCCCAGGACCCCGACGCCGCCGTCGCCGCGGCCCTCGCGCTCGCCGAGCGGGCCGGCGCGGCCCGCGCCGTCCAGCGCGGGATCCCCGTGGCCTGGCGCAACGTGGTCAGCCAGCCCCAGCGCACGGAGCTCGAGCAGCGCGACGGCACGGTCACCACGGTCGAGTGGCTGGGCACGCGCGACGGGTACCTCGTGGACGGGCTCGCCGTCGTCGCGGCGGCCCCGAGGCAGGTCACGCTCGAGCGGGACGGCGTGCGGACGACGTACGACGTCGTGGTCGGCGGGCCCGCGGGCGCCGAGACCGTCGACGTGGACTCGCCGCGCGGTCACGTCCGGCTGGTCCGGGTGCCGCGGTTCGTCGACCCCGCCGACCAGGTCGCCAGCGGCAGCCTGCTCGCGCCGATGCCCGGCACGGTCGTGCGGGTCGCGGTGGAGCAGGGACAGCAGGTCCGGGCGGGCGACCCCGTCCTGGTCCTGGAGGCCATGAAGATGCAGCACACCGTGGCGGCGCCGACCGCCGGCACGGTCACCGAGCTCCCGGTCACCACCGGGCAGCAGGTCGCAGCCGGCGAGGTGCTCGCCGTCGTCGAGGAGGAGCAGGCATGACCACCACCCCCATCGCCCACGCGTTCGCCGAGCCCGAGGAGCGCCAGGAGCTGCGCAAGGCGGTCTTCGCGCTGGCCTCGAAGTACGGCCACGAGTACGTCGCAGAGAAGGCCCGCACCGGCGGCAAGACCACCGAGCTGTGGCAGGACATGGGCCGCCACGGCTTCCTCGGCGTCAACATCGCCGAGGAGCACGGCGGCGGGGGCGGCGGCATGGGCGACCTGTCGGCGGTGCTCGAGGAGGCCGCGGCCGCCGGCGCGCCGATGCTGATGATGGTGGTCTCCCAGGCGATCTGCGGCTCGGTCATCGGCCGGTTCGGCACCGAGGAGCAGAAGAAGCGCTGGCTGCCCGACATCGCCTCCGGCGCCTACACGATGGCCTTCGCCATCACCGAGGCCGACGCGGGCTCGAACTCCCACAACATCACCACCACCGCCACGCGCGACGGCGACGGATGGGTGCTCAAGGGCCAGAAGACGTGGATCTCCGGCGTCGACGAGGCCCAAGGCATCCTCGTCGTCAGCCGCGCCGCCGACGCGAAGACCGGCAAGCTCAAGCCCTGCCTGTTCGTCGTCCCGACCGACGCGCCGGGGCTGGAGAAGCAGCCGCTGGAGATGACCTTCGACGCCCCCGAGAAGCAGTGGACGCTGTTCTTCGACGACGTCCGGCTCCCCGCCGACGCGCTGGTCGGCGACGAGGACGCCGGGCTGCTCCAGCTCTTCGCCGGGCTCAACCCCGAGCGGATCATGGGCGCGGCGTACTCCAACGGCATGTCGCGCTTCGCCCTCGCCAAGGCCGTCGAGTACGCCAAGACCCGCAAGGTCTGGAAGGACCAGCCGATCGGCACCCACCAGGGCATCGCGCACCCGCTGGCGAAGGTCAAGATCGAGCTCGAGCAGTCCCGGCTGCTGCAGCAGAAGGCCGCCGCGCTCTACGACGCCGGTGATGACATGGGCGCGGGTGAGTACGCCAACATGGCCAAGTACGCCGCCGGCGAGGTCGCCTGCAACGCCACCGACATCGCCGTGCACACCCACGGCGGCTCCGGGCTGACCCGCGAGCTGGGCCTGGCCAACATGCTGGTCGCCGCCCGCCTCGGCCGGATCGCCCCGGTCAGCCGGGAGATGATCCTCAACTTCGTCGCCATGCACTCCCTGGGCCTCCCCAAGTCCTACTGAGGCCCCGCGCTGTTGGTTGAGCAGCGAGCGCCAGCGTCCCCCGTTGGTTGAGCAGCGAGCGCCAGCGAGCGTGTCGAAACCCGGTGAGGGATCTGCGGCCTCAGGCTCTGCGCCTCTCACGGGGTTTCGACACGGTCGGCGCTGGGGCGCCTCCCTGCTCAACCAGCAGGAAAACGCCGGCGTCCTCCGCTGTTGGTTGAGCAGCGAGCGCCAGCGAGCGTGTCGAAACCCGGTGAGGGACCTGCGGCCTCGAGCCCTGCGCCTCTCACGGGGTTTCGACACGGTCGGCGCTGGGGCGCCTCCCTGCTCAACCAGCTGGAAAGCGCCGGCGCCAGCGAGCGTGTCGAAACCCGGTGAGGGACCTGCGGCCTCAGGCCCTGCGCCTCTCACGGGGTTTCGACACGGTCGGCGCTGGGGCGCCTCCCTGCTCAACCAGCGGGAAAGCGCCACCCGGTGAGATGCCCGCGGCGCCGGGGTGCCCGCGGGTGTGGACGCGGACGCGGGCGGGTATGCAGCCGACATGCCCAGCCCGCGCACCGAGCCCTTCGTCACCGGGGACGAGGCGGCCGAGCAGGTGGCGAGGGACCCGTTCTGGTCCGTCGTACGCCGCCGGCACCCCGACGTCGACGTCGTCGTCCTGCCGGCCACCGCTGCGGCCCGGCCGGACCCCGCTGAGGTCGCCGCTCTCCCCGCGGTGGACCCGGCCGCAGAGGCCGAGCGCGGCGAGGCCGACGCCCGCGCGACGTGGGCGGTCCTCGTCGGCGCCGAGCCGAGCGACGTGCGGGGGCGCTGGACGGCCGGGCGCGCCGCCGGCACGTCCCGCCTCGAGACCACGCTCCGGCTCGACGACGTCGACCCGACCGCCGCGGTCGCCGCCGTGGGGCGCGCCGGGGAGACCCTGACCGGCGAGGGCTGGCACGTCCTCGCGCCGGCCGACGGCCTGCCCCGCGCCCTCGCCGGCCGCGGCACCGGGCTGAGCCGCACCGAGCTCCAGCTGGTGCACGCGCCGGCCGAGGCCCGCCTCGTGCTCCGCCTCCGCTCGGCCGACGTCCACCTCGCCGAGCCGACCGAGCCGACCGAGCCGACCGAGCCGACCGGGGAGGCCCACGCGTGAGCACCATGGGCGCCGACTACAACCAGCTCTCCCTCGGCAGCACCAACTGGCTCGCCCTCGCCGAGCTGATGACCTCCACCTCCCGCGACCTCGCCGGCCAGGGCACCGGCGCGCTCGCCCCAGGCGTGCAGTCCGCGGCGCAGGCCTTCCTCACCGCGTGGTCCGGGTACGCCGCGGAGAGCTCGACGCTCGCCACCGGGTTCGCCGACGCGCTCGACGCCCGGGTCACCGACTACAGCACCACCGACCAGGGCGCCGAGAGCGGGTTGACCGACCTCGACGGACGTCTGGGGCCGGCCCGATGAGCGTCGTGATCGAGGTGCCACCGTCCCAGCCGGAGACCGTGGTCAAGCCCGAGGGCAACCCGGCGGGGGCCGACACGCTGGCCGAGGGGCTCTACACCGCGGCGGGCCGCTACGAGGAGTTCTCCGACGAGACCGCGCAGATCCAGTGGATCGGCGGCTGGTACGGGGACGCTGCCGACGCCTACCGCGAGGCGACCACCGAGGCCGGCGGCGAGCACGCGTCGATGGCGACGACGGTGCAGCGCGTGGCGCGGGCGGTGACGGCGTACGCCGACACCCTCCGCGACCTCCTGCGCACCTACGAGGAGCAGGTCGACCGCAAGGAGGCGCTCGACGGCCGGCGCACGGCGCTCATCGCCGACATCAACGCCACCGCCGAGGCGACGCCCGAGGTGGTCGCGGCGCTGCGGGAGCGGGCGACCGAGCTGCGGGGCGACTACGCCGAGCTGGTCACCGACCACGACGACCTCCAGCGGCGGGTCCGCGAGGCCGAGACGCTGCTGCGGCAGGCGTTCGAGGCCGCGACGTCCCTGGACGAGGCGCTCTCGGCGGACGGCGGCGTGCCGCAGTCGGCCCAGAACGCGATGGACAAGCCGGGCGCCCCGGGCTCCGGGGCGACCCCCGAGCAGGTCCGCGACTGGTGGGACGGGCTCACCGAGGCCGAGCGCGAGGCCGTCGTCACGGCCTACCCCGAGCGGATCGGCGCGGCCGACGGGCTGCCCGCCGCGGTCCGCGACGACGCCAACCGGGTCGTCCTCGACGACGACCTCGCGACGCTCGGCTCCAAGGCCGAGGACGGCACCATCTCCCCCGCCGAGGAGCGCGTGCTCGCCAACGCCGAGCAGGCGCGCCAGGCGCTCGAGGACGCCGACGCCTTCGAGGACCCGATCACCGGGGAGCGCCCCGGCGGGCTGCTGCACCTCTACGACCCCGGCGCCTTCGACGGCGACGGCCGGGTCGCGATCGGGGTCGGCGACCTCGACACCGCCGACGACGTCGCGGTCTTCACCCCGGGCATCACGACCACGATGGGCGACACCACCAGCTACACCGGCCAGATGATCAACCTCTACGAGTCGACCCGCTACAACGGGGACGGCTCGTCGGTGGCGACGCTGTTCTGGCTCGGGTACGACGCGCCCGACGCGTTCTACGATCCCGCCACGGCCACCGAGGGCCGGGCCGAGGACGGCGGGCGCCGGCTCGCGGACATGGTCGACGGGCTGCGCGCCTCCCGGCCCGACGACCCGGCCCACCTGACCGCGATCGGGCACAGCTACGGCTCGACCACGACGTCGTACGCCGCCGGGGACTTCGACCTCGCCGCCGACGACGTGGTGCTCATCGGCAGCCCGGGCGCCGGCCCCGCGGGGAACGCCGGGGACTTCAGCGTCGGGGCGGACAACGTCTACGTCGGCCGCGACAGCCGCGACATCGTGGCGGTGCTCGGCGACGAGGGCTGGATCGGCAAGGGCGGCCTCGGGCTCGGCACCGACCCCTCCTCCGACGACTTCGGCGCGACCCGGTTCGAGGCCGAGGACGTCGACCGGGGCCCGATCCGCAACTGGGACGACGCGCACGGCTCCTACCTGCACCACGACAGCGAGTCGCTCTACAACATCGGTCTGATCGTCGACGGGCACGGGGACCAGGTGAACGTCGCCGAGCACAGCTACGACCCCTGGTACGACGTCGCCCGCGACCCCGAGTGGGACCGCGACCCGTCCAGCGACGTGCCGGGCGAGTCGCAGACGCGGGACCGCAGGATGGTGCCGTGAGGCGGCTGGCCGGACTGGTGCTGGCCCTGACGACGACGGGAGTGCTGATGGCCGGCTGCGGCGACCCGAAGGTGTCCCCGGAGGAGGGCGCGGAGGGCACGGCCGCCTCGCGCGCCGAGGTCGAGGAGGCGGTGCGGGAGGTCGCCGACGTCGCGCGCGGCGCCGGGCTGGAGGTGGGGAGGCTGACCGGCGGGTGGTCGGTCTGCACGCCCGAGCCGCCGTCCCTGGAGTACGACGCCGGCGGTGGCGGCGATCCGGGCGACCTGTCCCCGGCCGCGATGGTCGCGAAGGTGACCGACGCGCTCGAGGCCGCCGGCTGGAAGGTCGAGAACGCCGGCACCGACCCCCGCCCCTACGGAGTCCTCACCCGGGGAGACCTGCGGGCCAGCGTCGGCGTCTCCCGTCGCTACCCCGGCCAGGTCACCGTCGGCGTCGTCGGCCCCTGCGTGGACACCACGAACGAGCAGGACGACCTGCTGGGCGAGACCTACGACGTGCCGCTGGACTGAGCGCCCCGCGCCGGGCGGCTCGGCACCAGGGGCGCTCACCAGGGGCGCTACACGGCGCCGGTGGTGCCGACCAGCGAGCCGATGCCGTAGGTGATGCCCATCGCGAGCAGGCCGCCGCCGACGTTGCGGACCACCGCCCGGCCTGGGGGGCTGCCGCCGGCCCGCGCGGCGACGTACCCGGTGCCGGCGAGGGCGACCGCGACCGCGGCCACCGTCAGCGGGGTGCGCAGGTCGCCGGGGAAGAACGCGATGGCCAGCAGCGGCAGCAGCGCGCCGACGATGAAGCTGGCCATCGAGGCGAAGGCGGCGTGCCAGGGGTTGGTCAGGTCGTCGGGGTCGATGCCGAGCTCGGCGTCGAGGT
Organism: Nocardioides marmotae; assembly: GCF_013177455.1. Lineage (NCBI taxonomy): Bacteria > Bacillati > Actinomycetota > Actinomycetes > Propionibacteriales > Nocardioidaceae > Nocardioides > Nocardioides marmotae. The sequence continues at coordinate 4,233,659 of NZ_CP053660.1, read as the reverse complement.
GGCTGCGCAGGGGCGCGGTCTCGGTCAGCTCGACCGCGACCTTCCGTGCCAGCTCGGGGGAGAGGCCCTTGGCCTGGTAGAGCCCGGTCAGCTCGTCGAGCTCGGCCTCGGGCATCTCCTCGAGCTCGCGGGCCTCCTTGGCGATGAGGGCGCGCTCGGTGTCGCGCTGGGTGCTGACCGAGACGTACTCCCCGGCCGCCATGCTCATCGCGCCCGCGACCAGCCCGGCGAGGCCCGCCACCACCAGCGTCCCCCGGTCGCCGGTCGCGCCGGAGACGCCGACGACCAGACCGGCGGTGGAGACGATCCCGTCGTTCGCGCCGAGGACGGCCGCCCGCAGCGCGTTGAGCCGGCTGGCGACGGACGCGTCGTGCGGTTCGGCCCGATGGGCTCCCGGAGGGGTGGTGGCGCGCACCCGGCCATCCTCCCGCTCAGTCGGATGTGGAGGACGTGCCGCTCTCCAGGATCGAGACGATCGAGTAGAGGGTGAAGCAGACGGCGCCCAGCCCGACCAGCACGTGCGCGGCGATGAAGACGTTGGTGTCGGTGAACGCGGCCTGGAAGACGAACGCCGCCAGGAACAGGCAGCTCAGCGCGGTCACGATCGGGATCAGCGGCACGCGGTTCGCCAGGCTGAACGTCTGCCGCCACACCAGCGCGAGCAGCCCGACCTTGCTGAGGATGCTGAAGCAGACCAGCCCCAGGCCGATGAGCACGAACCCGGGGGTGCGGTAGTACGGCTCGTCGTCGAGGACCAGCAGCACGATCCCCCAGAGCATCGCGGCCGCGCCCATCACGATCACCAGCCAGGGCCACAGCACCCGGTCGCGCGGGCCGTAGGAGTCCTGGACCTGGCGCAGGATGCTCCACACCAGCCCGATCAGGCTCGTGCAGATCATCGCCAGGCCGCTGACCACGTGGCCCACGGTGAACCGGCTCGGGGAGGTGGGCAGCGCCAGGTTGGTGATCGCGAAGGCCCAGGCGGTCGCGGCGAGCAGCACCGGGAGGGCCTCGAGCACGACCACGGCGCCCCGGGAGAAGCCCGCCGGGGGCGGGGTCCGGTCACCGGCGGGCTTCGCGGAGTTGGCCGGGATGAGGGAGAACTTCGTGGAGGCGGTGGCGACGGTCGCCACGCAGCCGCAGATCAGGCCCACGCCGAGGACGACGTGCCCGGCGACGTACGCCGGGTCCTGGCCGCTGCCCGAGGCGCCGGTGAAGAGGTAGGCGCCGTACGCCACGGTGACGACCGCGGACAGGTAGCCGAGCGCGGGGTAGAGCACCTCGTCGACGCGGTTGAAACGCTTGATGAGCTGCCGGATGATCGTGGCGGCCGTGCAGAACAGGCACAGGCAGATCGCGGCGAGGGCGATGAGCACCCGGCCGGCCACGTAGTTCCCCGGCGCGTCGGCCGCGGTCCAGACGTAGGCGCCGAACCCGATGCAGACGGCCATCATGGCCAGCGGGATGGCCCGGAAGATGACGCTGACCCAGTAGTTCATGACGACACACCCTCCGTACGTCGGAGCAGGGCCTCGGGGTGTCGACCGGACGGCCCGCGTCCACCGGCCGTCTTCCAGTGAAGCACGGCCCGCCCGATCGTGGTCGCGCCCGCGGAGCCGCGGGGGCGCCGGTCGCTCAGATGCTCGACTGCACCCCGGCGAGGAGCTGGCGGGCCATCACGATCCGCTGGACCTGGTTGGTGCCCTCGTAGATCTGGGTGATCTTGGCATCGCGCATCATCCGCTCGAGCGGGTAGTCGCGGGTGTAGCCGTAGCCGCCGAGCACCTGGACCGCGTTGGTGGTGACCTCCATGGCCACGTCGGAGGCGAAGCACTTGGCCGCGGCGCCGAAGAAGGTGAGGTCGGCGTCGCCGCGCTCGGAGCGGCCGGCGGCGGCGTACGTCATCTGGCGCGCGGCCTCCACCTTCATGCCCATGTCGGCGAGCATGAACTGCAGGCCCTGGAAGTCCGCGATCGGCTTCCCGAACTGCCGGCGCTCCTTGGCGTAGGCCAGCGCGTGGTCGAGCGCGCCCTGGGCGACGCCGACGGCCTGGGCGGCGATGGTGACGCGGGTGTGGTCGAGGGTCTTCATCGCAGTGGCGAAGCCGGTGCCCTCGGCGCCGATCATCCGGTCCGCGGGGATGCGGACCTTGTCGAGGTAGACCTCGCGGGTGGGGGAGCCCTTGATGCCGAGCTTCTTCTCCGGGGCGCCGAAGGAGACGCCCGGGTCGGACTTCTCGACCACGAACGCCGAGATGCCCTTGGAGCGCTTCTCGGGGTCGGTGACGGCGAGGACGGTGTAGTACTCCGAGACGCCGGCGTTGGTGATCCACCGCTTGACGCCGTCGAGCACCCACCCGTCGCCGTCGCGCACCGCGCGGGTGCGCATCGAGACGGCGTCCGAGCCGGCCTCGGGCTCGGAGAGGCAGTAGGAGAAGCCGCCCTCGCCGCGGGCGAGCGCGCCGAGGTAGTGCTTCTTGAGCTCCTCCGAGCCCGCAATCTGCACCGGGAGCGAGCCGAGCTTGTTCACGGCCGGGATCAGCGAGGCGGAGACGTCGGCGCGCGCGACCTCCTCGATCACGATGACCGTGGCGAGCGCGTCGGCACCGGCGCCGCCGTACTCCTCGGGGACGTGCGGGGCGTGGAAGTCGGCCGCGAGCAGCGCGTCGGCCGCCTCCTGGGGGAAGCGGGCCTGCTCGTCGACCTCCGCGGCGTACGGCGCCACCTTGGCGTCGCAGAGCGCGCGGACGGCCTCGCGGACGGCGCGGTGCTCCTCGGAGGTGTCGTAGAGGGGGAAGTCGGTGCTCATCGGTGCGTTCTCCGGTGGATCGGGTGGTGGATCAGCGGTGGATCAGTAGGTGTAGAAGCCACGGCCGCTCTTGCGGCCGAGCAGGCCGGCGTCGACCATGCGCTGGAGCAGCGGCGGGGCGGCGTACAGCGGCTCCTTGAACTCCTCGTAGAGCGACTCGGCGACGGCCTTGGTGGTGTCGAGGCCGATCAGGTCGGCCAGCGCGAGCGGGCCCTGCGGGTGCGCGGCGCCGAGCACGAGGCCTTGGTCGATGTCCTCGGCGGAGGCGAAGCCGGACTCGTACATCCGGATCGCGGAGAGGATGAAGGGGATCAGCAGCGCGTTGACGACGAAGCCGGCGCGGTCCTGGCAGTCGATGGCCTGCTTGCCCAGCCGGTCCTGGACGAAGGCGCGGCTGCGCTCGGTGGTCTCCGGCGCGGTCAGCAGGCTCGGGACCAGCTCGACGAGCTTGAGCACCGGCACCGGGTTGAAGAAGTGGATGCCGAGCACGTGCTCGGGGCGCTGGGTGACCACGCCGAGCTTCATGATCGGGATCGAGGAGGTGTTCGAGGCCAGGATCGCCTGGTCGTCGGTGAGCGTCTTGTCGAGGGTGCGGAACAGGTCGACCTTCGCCGCCTCGTCCTCGACGATCGCCTCGACGACGAGCTGGCGGTCGGCGAGCGCGTCGAGCTCGGTGACCGGCCGGATCCGCGCGAGCACGTCGTCGGCGGAGCCCTCGGCCGCGGTCAGCTTGCCCTTGGCCTCGGCGCGGCGCAGGGACGCCTCGAGCCGCGAGCGGCCCCGGTCCAGCGCTGCCTGGTCGGCGTCCACGACGACGACGTCGAGGCCGGCGCGTGCGCTGACCTCCGCGATACCGGCTCCCATGAGCCCGAACCCGACCACTCCTACGCGCTCCACGCCTGCGTCCCTCCTCCGCCCGGGCCACCGTGGCACCGGATGCCGCGGTCACGGTACTCCGTACCGTCTAGGCTGCGGGCAGCAGGCCGGGGGAGCACCGGTCGAGCACGAACGGGAGGTGGGGGCGGTGCCGGAGTCGAGCACGCGGGAGCGCATCGTCGATGCGGCCTTCGACCTGTTCGCCGAGCGCGGGTACGACGCCACGACGGTCGAGGACATCGCGGCGCGGGCGGGGGTCGGGCGCACGACGTTCTTCCGGCAGTTCCGCTCCAAGGAGCACGCGGTCTTCCCCGACCACGAGCAGCTGCTGAGCGCGATCGGGGCACGCCTGGCGACCGCGACGCCGCGGACCGCGGTGGTCGGCGTCTCCGAGGCGGCCGCGCTGGTGCTCCAGCACTACCTCGACGAGGGCGAGCGGGCGCGTCGCCGCTACCGGCTGACCCGCACCGTGCCGGCGCTGCAGGAGCGCGAGCGGGCGGGGATCCGGCAGTACGAGCGGATCTTCGCCCGCCACATCCACGGCTGGCTCGGCGGGACGCCGGAGAGCCTGCTGCGCGCCGAGCTCATCGCGAACGGCGTGGTCACCGGGCACAACCACGTGCTGCGGGCCTGGCTGCGCGGGCAGCTGGCCACCACCGGCGACGCCCGCCGCGCCTTCCGCGCGGCGATGGCCGAGGTGGAGTCGCACGTCGACGTGCCCGGCCGCGAGGCCGCCACCGCCGAGCCGCTGCCGGCCGTGCTGGTCCTGCGCGACGCCGCCGACCTCGACCGGTTGCTGCCCCAGATCCGCGACCTGCTGGCCTGATCCGGGATGCCGGAGCGGGCGCTCAGCGCCAGCCGAGGGCGGGCGCGACGTGCTCGACGACCGCCTGGAGCACGTGGGCGTTGTAGTCGACGCCGAGCTGGTTGGGCACGGTGAGCAGCAGCGTGTCGGCTGCGGCGACCGCCTCGTCCTCGGCGAGCTCGCGGACGAGCTGGTCGGGCTCGCCGGCGTACGTCTTGCCGAACCGCGCCCGGCCGCCGTCGATCATGCCGACCTGGTCCTGGCTGCGGGACTCGTGCCCGAAGTAGGCGCGGTCGGCGTCGCTGACGATCGGGAAGATGCTGCGGCTGACCGAGACGCGCGGCTCGCGGGGGTGGCCGGCGTCGGTCCAGGCCTTGCGGTACCGCTCGATCTGCTCGGCCTGGAGCCGGTGGAACGGCACGCCGGTGTCCTCGGTGAGCAGCGTGGAGCTCATCAGGTTCATGCCCTGCTGCGCGGTCCACTCCGCGGTCGCGCGGGAGCCGGCGCCCCACCAGATCCGGTCGCGCAGGCCCGGCGCGTGCGGCTCGAGGCGCAGCAGCCCGGGCGGGTTGGGGAACATCGGGCGCGGGTTGGGCTCGGCGAAGCCCTCGCCCTCGATGACCTGGAGGAAGACCTCGGTGTGCCGGCGGGCCATGTCGGCGTGGTCCATGCCCTCCGGCGGCTCGTAGCCGAAGTAGCGGAACCCGTCGACGACCTGCTCCGGTGACCCGCGGCTGATGCCGAGCTGCAGCCTGCCGCCGGAGATGAGGTCGGCGGAGCCGGCGTCCTCGGCCATGTAGAGCGGGTTCTCGTAGCGCATGTCGATCACGCCGGTGCCGATCTCGATCCGGCTGGTGCGCGCGCCGACCGCGGCGAGCAGCGGGAAGGGCGAGGCGAGCTGCCGGGCGAAGTGGTGGACCCGGAAGTACGCCCCGTCGACGCCGAGCTCCTCGGCCGCGACCGCGAGGTCGATCGACTGGAGCAGCGCGTCGGAGGCCGACCGCGTCTGCGACTGCGGCGAGGGCGTCCAGTGGCCGAACGACAGGAACCCGATGTTCTTCATGGTTGGTTGAACATTCACTCGTCGGTGGATGTTCCGCCCTCGCGTCGCTCGTGCAGCCGCTGCTGGGCCTCGCCCAGGAACTCCAGGCACGGGGCCTGCTCCCCGGGGTGGCGCTCGACGAGGTGGAAGGACCAGCGGTCCATGGCGGCGAGGTAGCCGTTGTCGGCGCCGGGGCGGTACGCCGACCAGGGCTTGCCGCCGCGCACGGTGCAGGAGGTGCAGCTGATCTTGTAGACCAGCTGGTCCTCGGTGTCGACGTCGACGGTCACCCGGGCGAGGGGGCCGGCCTGGACGGCGGCGCGTCGGCCGCGGGCGGATCGGCTGGCGGTCACGCCACCGAGCCTACGGTGCCCGCGCCGCGGGCGGTGGGCCGGTGGGCCGGCGTACGACGGTGGCGCGCACGAGCCGTTCCACCCGACGAACCAGCCGCTGCGCGGGTCCGGGTCGGACGGCACGTGCGCGCTCCGCCGTACCTCGGTCAGCCTCGCCGGCCGCTGCTCCGGAGGGGTGACCAGGGTCCACGCTAGGCGTCCCGAGGGCCGCGACGCGGGAGAACGGCGGGTACTAGGACCATCGGGCAGGGCCGGCACGCACGCCAGCGAGCCCGCCCGGCTGGCCGACGCGGCGTACCGTGTCCGGGCCCACACGCCCCGCCGCCCGTCCGGAGAGCCGCACCCATGCCCCGTCGCACCACCAGGTCCCTGGCGAGCCTCGCCTCCCTCTCCGCGGTCAGCGCCGCGTTCCTCGTCGCGGGCGCCGGCCCCGGCGCCGCCGCACCTGCCGGACCGACGTACGTCGCCCTCGGCGACTCCTACGCCTCCGCGGCCGGCGTCGAGCCGGTGGACCCGACGGCGCCGGTGGAGTGCCAGCGCTCGAGCCGCAACTACCCGCACGTGCTCGCCGCGCGCACCGGCGCGGCCCTCACCGACGTGACCTGCGGCGGGGCGGACACCTCCCACTTCCGCACCTCCCAGCACCCCGGCGTCGCGCCGCAGCTCGACGCGCTGTCGGCCAGCACCACGCTGGTCACGGTGACCATCGGCGGCAACGACGGCGGCGTCTTCGGCGACGCGATCCGCGAGTGCAGCATCGCCGGCTTCTCCACCGGGGGCGCGGGCAGCCCGTGCCGCGACGCGAACGGCTCGGCCTACGAGGACATCGTCCGCGACGCGACGTACCCCGCGCTCGTGCAGGCGCTCACCGACGTCCGTGAGCGCGCGCCGCGGGCGCAGGTCGGCGTGCTCGGCTACCCGTGGATCCTCCCCGCCGAGGGCAGCTGCTTCGGCCGGATGCCGGTCGCCGAGGGCGACGTGCCCTACCTCCGCGGGCTCCAGGCCACCCTCAACGACGCCGTGCGCCGCGCGGCCGAGGCGACCGGCGCGACGTACGTCGACCTCGCGGGCGTCTCCGAGGGCCACGACGCCTGCCAGCCCGCCGGGACCCGCTGGATCGAGCCGGTCTTCGGCGGCACCAACCCGGTCGTCGTGCACCCCAACGCCTTCGGCGAGGAGCAGATGCCGAGGCCGCGATCCGCACCCTCGGGCTGCCCGTCGCCCCCGCCCCGTCCGCCGGCGACCGGGTGCTGCGCCGCTTCGACGGCCTCGTCGCCCACCAGCGGATCCGCGCGGACCGGGCGCGGGCGCTGCGCCGCCCGGTCCAGGCCGTCGTGCGGTACGCCGCCGGCGGGCGCGACGTCGCCGCCGCCCGCCGCCTCGAGGTCTTCCGCGACCGCGTGACCCGCGAGCGGCGCGCCGGCGAGCTGACCCGGGTGCAGGCCCGGGCGCTGAAGCGCTTCAGCCACCGCGCCGCGGACTGGCTCGGGGTCTGAGCACCGCTCGCCCGGCCGAGCGGCTAGCGTGCAGGCGGTCCGGTGGCAGACGGCGCGGAAAGGTGACGACATGGCGAGCGACGCGGAGGACGCGCGGTCCACGTCGGGCACCTGCGCCCGCGCCGGCCGGGAGAGGGACGGCGCCGATGCCTGAGCTCGGCACCGCCGAGGTGCTCGCGATGCTGGAGGAGGTCGCCGACGAGGTCATCACGCCGCGGTTCCGGCGGCTGGCCGAGGGCGACGTCTCCTCCAAGTCGCACCCGGGCGACCTGGTCACCGTGGCGGACCGGGAGGCCGAGGTCCTCATCACCCGGCGGCTCACCGCGGCCTATCCCGACGCGCTGGTGCTCGGCGAGGAGGCCGCGTCGGCCGACCCGACGGTCCTCGACCGGTTCCGCTCGGCCGAGCACGCCTTCACCGTCGACCCCGTCGACGGCACCCGGAACTTCGTCAAGGACTCGCCGGACCACGCGGTGATGGTGGCCGAGCTGCGCGGCGGCGACGTCGTGCGCAGCTGGATCTGGCAGCCGCAGCACCGGGCGGCGTACGTCGCCGAGCGGGGCGCCGGCGCGTGGCGCAACGACGTGCGGGTGCACCGTCCGCCCGTGGGCGACGGCCTGCTCGGCATCACCTCGCGCCGCGGCTGGATCGGCCGCGCGCTCGGCACCCTGCGGACCCTCGAGCTGTCCTGGCGCTGCTGCGGGGTGGACTACCCCGCGATCGTCGACGGCCGCGCCGACTACGCGCTCTACAAGAAGACCAAGCCGTGGGACCACGCCCCGGGCTCGCTGCTCGTCGCCGAGGCCGGCGGGCACGTCGGGACGTTCCGGGGCGAGCCGTACCGGCCGCAGGGCCCGCCGCCGTCGGGCCTGGTCGTGGCGGCCGACCGGGCGACGTACGACGTCGTGCGCGGCCTCGTCCCGGCGCTGCCCGGCCTCTGAGCCGACCGGGCTCCCGGCAACCGATCGCCTCCCGGCCGCAACCGGACGGCTCCGCGGAGCGTCCTCCCTGGTGAAGGACGTTCCCCCACACCAGGAGTCACCATGTCCAGCTTCATGTCCCCCACCACCCGCCGCTCGATGGCGGCCGCGACGGCCGTCGGCGCCGCGGCCCTCGTGCTCGCCACCCCGGGCGCCGCGCACGCCGCGACCTCGACGTTCACCGACAAGGCCGGCGACATCGGCCCCGGCGTCGACCTGCTCTCGGTCAAGGTCGTGAACGGCGAGACGAACCTGCGCGTCGTCACGACCCACCGCGACCTCGTCCCGTCCTACCGATCCGCGGCCGGCGGCGCGGTCTACCTCGACACCGACCTCGACAGCAAGGGGCCGGAGCACGCGCTGGTCGGCGGCTACTTCGACGGCACCGACTACGCCCTCGTCGAGGTCGACGGCTGGGGCGACCGCGACGGCGAGCGGGTCGAGTGCGACTACGCCAGCCGCCTCGACTACGACGCCGAGACGGTGCGCTCCCGGTTCTCCCAGGACTGCTTCGCGGGCGACGACGCCGCCGACGACAGCACCGACGTGCGGGTCGAGGTCCGCGTCAGCGGCGCCAAGAAGGACGGCGGCACGGCCGTCGACTGGCTGGGCACCCCGCGCACGTTCAGCAAGGCCGTCGCCCGGGGCTGAGCGCCCCCAGACGACGACCGGGCGACGACCAGGCGACGACCCGGCGACGGCCCTCGGCTCAGGCGGACGGGGCCTGGGCCGACGGGGCCTGGGCCGACGGGGCGTGGCCCGAGGAGACCGGGGCGGGCGCGGTGCCCCGCACGAGCAGGGCGACCAGCACCGCCACGGCGGAGATGACGCCGCCGTAGAACAGCGCGGCGTGCACGCCCTCGGCGGTCGCCTCGACCAGGGAGGCCCCGGCCTCGGCCTCGCTCACCGAGCGGCGCGTCATCACCGTGACGAACAGCGCCGTGCCGGCCGCACCGGCGACCTGCTGGATCGTCGAGACGGTCGCGCTGCCGTGGGAGTACAGGCGCGGCGGCAGCGAGCCCAGCGCCGAGGTCATCAGCGGGGTGAACATGAGCGCCAGGCCGATGCTCAGCAGCACGTGGATCGCGACGACCGTGCCCTGCGAGGTCTCGGTGCCGAGGCTCGAGAGGCACCACAGCGCCACCGAGGAGATCGCGGCGCCCGGCGCGACCAGCGGACGCGGGCCGACCCGGTCGAAGAGCCGGCCGACGAACGGCGCGAGCAGGCCCATGGTCAGGCCGCCGGGCAGCAGGACCAGGCCGGTCTCCAGGGTGGAGAGGCCGAGGACCTGCTGGAGGTAGATCGGCAGCAGGATCAGCGTGCCGAACAGCGCCATCATGCTGACCGCCACGAGCAGCACGGCGACGGTGAAGGTGCGGCTGGCGAAGGTGCGCAGGTCGAGCAGGGCCCGCTCGCGCAGGCTGAGCTGGCGCCAGGTGAACAGCGCCAGGGCCACCCCGCCGACCACCAGCGGCAGCCACACCGGCACCGTCGTCTCGCCCGACGCGGCCTCGCCGAAGCTGCTCAGGCCGTAGATCACCCCACCGAAGGCGAGGGCGGAGAGCACGACGGAGAGCACGTCGAGCGGGATCGCGCGCGGCTCGGTGACGTTGCGGACCCAGGCGGTGCCCAGGGCCAGCGAGACCAGCGCGATCGGCAGCACCAGCCAGAACATCCAGCGCCAGTCGAGCTGGTCCAGCACGATGCCGGAGATGGTGGGGCCGATCGCCGGGGCGACCGAGATGACGATCGAGATCGTGCCCATCATCCGGCCGCGCCGCTCCGCGGGGACGATGGTCAGGATCGTGGTGATGAGCAACGGCATCATCAGCGCGGTGCCGACGGCCTGCACGACCCGGGCCGCCACCAGGACGGCGAAGGTCGGCGCGAGGGCCGCCAGCAGGGTGCCTGCGGTGAAGGAGATCATCGCCGCCATGAACACCCGGCGCAGCGGGTAGCGCGTCAGCAGGAACCCGGTCACCGGGATGACCACCGCCATGGTCAGCAGGAACGCCGTGGTCAGCCACTGGGCGCTCGTCGCCGGGACGTCGAACTCGCGCATCAGCTCCGGCAGCGCGACGCCCATGATCGTCTCGTTGAGGATCACCACGAACGCCGAGCCGACCAGCAGCGCGATCAACCGGCCGGGCCGGTCCACGATCGGGGGTGAGGTCGTTCCGGGGGGAGTCGGGGCGGGAGCGGTCGCGGTCACGACGGGTCACAACGCCCTCGCGCCGGGCGATGTTCCCCCGGGGCAGGAGGCGTGCGCCTCACTCGCGCAGGCGGTCGAGCAGCGCGCCGAGGTCGGCGGGCGCGACGCCGAGGCCGTCGAGGGCGTAGCCGCGCAGGTCGCCGTACGACGCCGCGACGGCGTCGTACGCGGTGCGCAGGTAGGCCTCGTCGGCGACCATGACCGCCTCGTAGACCTCGACCTTGTCCGGGCCGAGGTTCTCGCGGATGAGGCCGAGGTACTTCTCGCGGGTTGCGGAGGAGAAGGTGTTGGTCAGCAGGTAGTCCTCGACGACGACCTCGTCCGGGACGCCGAGCAGGCCGAGGACGACCGCCGCGGCCCAGCCGGTGCGGTCCTTCCCGGCGGTGCAGTGGAACAGCTGCGCGCCGTCCGTGGTCGCGACCCGGGTGAGCAGCGCGCCGAAGGCGGCGCGGGCGTCGGGCTCCTCGACGAAGGCACGGTAGACGCGGTGCATCGCGGCCAGCGACTTCTCGCCGGTGGTCAGCGCCGCGACCTCGTCCATCGGGATGCCGCCGACGGCCAGGTGGTGCCAGGCCGCGCCGGGGACGGGTACGTCGGGGTGCGCCTCGACCTCGCGGGCGCCGCGCAGGTCGTAGACCGCGGTGATGCCGAGGCCGCCGAGGGAGTGCGCGTCGGCGTCGGTCAGCTGCAGCTCGTTGGACCGGAACAGCACGCCGCGGCGGACCCGGCCACCGTCGGCGGTGGGGTGGCCCGACCCGGCCACGTCGCGGAAGTTGTCGGCCGAGGCGAGCCGGACCAGCTCCTCGCCGATCTGCGGTTCGCTCATCCGCGCAGCCTAGGTTCCCCGCCGACCGCGCGGCGGGGAACCGACCAGGCGATCAGGTGAACTCCACCAGGAGCACCGGCTTCTCCTTCGACGGCACGACCGAGCCGCCGGCGGGCTCGACGGTGATGCCGAAGCCGTCGGCCGTGGCCGGGTCGCCCTGCAGCGGGACGACGTTGTCCGGTCCCTCGGGCATCAGCCCGGCCGAGACCATCGTGTCGTCGTGCTGGAGCCAGGCCTGGTAGACCTTGCCGTCCGGCGCCGGGCCCATGTCGTGGGTGACGACGACGGCCTCGTTGAGCGAGGGCGAGCGGTAGAGCACGGCCTCCGCGCCGTCGGGGAAGCGGTGCCGGAAGGTCTGGACGTCGTCGGCGGCCTTGATCCGGTCGACCGCCGAGAGCCGCGGGGCCTCGGAGGAGTCCTCGGACCACGGCTGCTGGGCCACGACCGTGCCGCCGACGCCGACCGCCATGACGGCGGCGGCCGCCGCGACCATCGTGAGCCAGCGACGGCGCGGGCCCCGGGTCGAGGGCGTGGTGGGCGCCGGCGACGCCGGGAGGCCCTCGCCGGTGGGGGCGTGCGGGGGTACGACGGGGGGCAGCGGACGCACGGTGGCGATCCCGGCGAGGACGCGGTCGCGCAGCTCGGCGCTGGGCGTGGTCATCGTCGTCTCAGCCAGCAGGGCGGCGGTCTCGCGCAGCCCGTCGACCTCCTCGCGGCAGGCCTCGCAGCCGGCGAGGTGCCGCTCGAACTGGGCGCGCTCGATGTCGTCCAGCGCGTCGACGGCGTAGGCGCCGGACAGGGCGTGGATGTCGTCGCTCATGTCAGCTCCCTACTCCCATCGTGTCTCGCAATCGGATCAGCCCGTCGCGGATCCGGGTCTTGGCGGTGCCCACCGGCAGCTCCAGCATCGTGGCCACCTCGGTGTGGGTATAACCCCCGAAGTACGCCAGCTCCAAGGCCTCGCGCTGGACCGGGGTGAGGCTCCCGAGCGCGGTGCGCACCCGGCGGGCCTCCAGCGAGGCGTGGGCGGCCTCGGCGGTGGCGTCGTGCGGCACCGGCTGGTTCTGGTGGTGGTAGTTCTGGTCCCGTCGCGTGGAGGCCTCGGCCGAGCGGACCCGGTCGACGGCCTTGCGATGGGTGATCGTGAGCAGCCACGAGAGCGGGCTGCCCCGGTCGGGGTCGTACCTGCTGGCGGTCCGCCAGATCTCGAGGAACGCCTCCTGGGCGACCTCCTCGGCCTGGGCGGGGTCGCGGACGACCCGGACCGCCATGCCGACCACCCGCGAGCAGGTGGCGTCGTAGAGCTGCGCGAAGGCTTGCTGGTCCCCTCGCCCCGCCGCCCGCAGCAGGTCGGCGAGGTCGGGCGCGACGGGCGAACCCTCGGCGGGTCCGCCCGGCGCGACGGGCCTCAGGTGTTCCACCCGATGATCCTGTCAGTCGTCCGCAAGGAGTGGTGTGCCTCAGCCCTGGGGCATGAGGACCTGGTCGATGACGTACACCGTCGCGTTGGCGGTCGGGATGTTGCCGCACAGCACGGTCGCGCCGTCGACGGTCATGCCCGAGGTGTCGCCCTCGACGGTGATGGTGTCCTTGTTCAGCGTGTCCTGCTTGCCCACGACGGCCTCGGGGTCGAGCTGGCCGGCGACCACGTGGTGCGACAGGATCGCGCCGAGCTTCTTCTGGTCCTTGAGGAGCGCCTGCAGCTGCTTCTCCGGGATCGCGGCGAACGCGTCGTTGGTGGGCGCGAAGACGGTGAGCGCCTCGGCCGAGTTGAGGGTGTCGCCGAGGCCGTCGACCGCGCCGACGGCGGTCACGAGGGTCTCGAGCAGCGGGTTGTTGGACGCAGCCGTGGCGACCGGGTCCTGGACCATGCCGTCGAACGAGCCGGGGCCGTCGGCCGGGACCGCGGAGCACGCGTCGCCGAAGGTCTGGGCGGCGGCGCCCTCGGCCGCCATCGTCTCCTCCTCGCTGGGCGAGGACATGGTCTCCGAGGGGCTCTCCGCGGCGCTGCTGCTGCTGCCGTCGGAGGCGCTGTCGGAGTCGTCCTCGCTGCTGCAGGCCGCGAGGCCGAGGGAGAGCGAGATGGCCGCGGCCGCGACGCCCGTGCGGCGCAGGGTCTGGAGCTTCATGGTGGAGCCTTCCTGGGAGGGTCACTGCGCACCGTCGAGGCGCGCTGTCGGGGGTTGTTCGGCCCCGCCTCCGCAACGGATTGGTGCGACCCGGGCCCGCGGGTCGGGCCCAGGTCGCACCGGCGGCTCAGGCCCGCTGGTCGGCCATCGGCAGCAGCCGGCGCAGCAGGTCGGCGACGGTCACCACGCCGGGCAGCCGGGGCGGCCCGCCGAGGTCGGTGACCACCGCGAGCTGGTTGCTCGTCTCCCGCATCCGCGCCAGCGCGGCGTACACCGTGGTGTCCGCCGGCAGCCGCAGCAGCGGCCGGGTCAGCGGCCCGAGCGGTGCGTCCTCCGGCTCCTCGAGGGTGTCCCGGACGTGCACCAGGCCGATCGCGTCGTCGCCGTCGGCGACCAGGATCCGCAGGTGGCCCGAGCGGCGGCTCGCGGCCTGGACGTCGGCCACGCGCGCCGTCGCCGGCACGGCGGTCGGCGGCGCCGGGCGGACCAGCTCGCCGATGGTCAGCGTCTCCAGGTCCAGCGCGCCGGAGAGCTGGGCGGAGTACGACGCGTCGAGCGCGCCGACGTTGGCCGAGTGCTCCACCAGCTGACGCAGCGCGGCCGGGTCCTGACCGGCGGCCATCTCGTCGACCGGGTCGACGCCGACCCGGCGCAGGCACCAGTTCGCGGCGTCGTTGAGCAGCCGGAGCATCGGCCGGGTCGCCCACATGAACGCGCGCATCGGGATCGCGAGCATCGTGGCCGACCGCTCGGGGTGCGCGATGGCCCACGACTTCGGGGCCATCTCGCCGACGACGAGGTGGAGGAAGGTGACCACGACCAGCGCGAGCACGAAGCCGGCGACGTCGGCCAGCCACAGCGCGGCGCCCCAGCCCTCGAAGACCGGGGTCAGCCAGTGGTGCACGGCCGGCTTGGTGATCGCACCCAGCGCCAGGACGCTGATGGTGATGCCGAGCTGGGAGCCGGCGAGCAGGACGGTGAGCTCGGAGGAGCTGCGCAGCGCGGCGCGGGCGGAGCGGCTGGAGGCCGCGGCGTCCTCGAGCCGGTGCTTCTTGGCCGCCATCAGCGCGAACTCGACGGCGACGAAGAACGCGCTGGCGGCGATGATGAGGACGGTGGCGACGGCCACCACGATCGGGTTCTCCATCAGGACTCCTCCCCGGTCCCGGCGGGGACCAGCGTGATCCGCAGCAGGGCCGGGACGTGCTGCTCGACCTCGACCACCTCCATCCGGGCGTGCCGCGCGTGCGGCTCCCCCTCGTGGACCAGGTCGGCGGGGTCGTCGGGGAGCCGGATGTCGACGACGGTCCCGACCTCCGGGAGCCGGCCGTGCTCGGCGATGACCAGGCCCGCGAGCGTCTGGTAGTCGCCGGTGGGCAGGTCCTGGTCGAGGGTGCGCTCGACCTCGTCGAGGGGCTGGTCGCCGGCCACGAGCCAGGAGCCGCCGGCGTCGTCGAGCACGACCCGGACCTGCTCGTCGTGCTCGTCGGTGAGCTCGCCGACCAGCTCCTCGGCCAGGTCCTCCACCGTCAGGGCGCCGACGAACCCGCCGTGCTCGTCGATGACCGCGGCCAGCTCGTTGCGGCTGTGGACGAGCTCCTCGAGGGCGTCGGGCAGCGCCATCCGGGTCGGGACGACGAGGGCGGGGCGGGTCAGGTCGGCCAGCTGCGCCCCGGCGGGGGCGTCGAGGACGTCGGCGAGGTGGACCACGCCGAGGACCCCGCCGGCGGCGTCGAGCACCGGGTAGCGGGAGTGGCCGGTGGCCATCAGGCGGCGTACGTCGGCGACGGGCGTGCCTTCCGGGACGGTGCCGACCCGGGGGCGCGGCACCATCGCGTGCTCGACGTCGCGGGTCGGGAAGTCGAGGATCCGGTCGAGCAGCACCGAGAGCTCCTCGGGCAGGTCACCGGCCTCGCGGGAGTCGGCGACGATGTGCTCGAGGTCGCGGGCGGTCGCGGAGTGCTCCACGTCGTGGACCGGCTCGATGCGCAGCGCGCGCAGGAGCAGGTTCGAGGACTGGTCGAAGACCCAGATCAGCGGGCCGGTGGCCTTGAGGTAGGCCAGGGTCGAGAAGGCGAGCCGGTCGGCGACCGGGCCGGGGCGGGCGATCGCGAGGTTCTTGGGGAACAGCTCGCCGAAGAGCATCTGGACGAAGGTCGAGAAGACCAGCGCCAGGACCGTGCCGACTCCGACGCCGACCGCGGTCGGGACCCCGACGCCGCCGAGCATCGTGCCCAGCGAGTCGCCGATGAGCGGCTCGGCGACGTACCCGACCAGCAGGCCGGTGACGGTGATGCCGAGCTGGGCGCCCGACAGCATGAACGAGGTGCGACGCGTGACCTTCAGCGCGCGGCGGGCGGTGGCGTCGCCGGCGGCGGCGCGGGCCTTGAGGCGGGAGCGGTCCACCGCCATGTAGGCGAACTCCTGGGCCACGAAGTAGCCGGTGACGGCGGTGATCGCCAGCACGACCAGCAGGCCGAGGAGGAGGGAGAGGAGCGGGGTCATCGGCCACCGGGTCCCGCGTCAGTGACGCTTGTTCGGGAGCGGGCGGCCAGGACTGGTCGAGGTTTCTTGCGCATGGTCCTCGGTCAACGGCCGGTGCGCGGGCCGAGTTCCTGGCCTCCGCGTGGCCGGGCGTGGGCTGCGTCGCAGTCCGGTCATTCAGTCCGGGGTGAGGTCCGCTCCGAACGACTGCCCGTGAATCGACTCCTCGCCGCCCTGTCCGGCGTCCTCGCCACGCTCGCCGGCGTGGCCGCCGGGCACCTCGCGGCCGCTCTCCTCGACCCGGCGACCTCGCCGGTCCTGGCGGTGGGCTCGCAGGTCATCGACCTGACGCCCACCCCCGTCAAGGAGTGGGCGATCAGCCAGTTCGGCACCCGCGACAAGCCGATCCTCATCGGGTCGGTCCTCGTCGGGGTGGTCCTGCTGGCGGCCGTCGCCGGCCTGCTCGCCCGCCGGCGCTTCGCGTACGGCGCCGCCGTGTTCGTCCTGCTCGTCGCCGTGCCCGCCGTCATCGCCGTCACCCGGCCCACCGCCGGCGTCTCCGCGGTGGCGCCGAGCCTGGTGGCGCTCGTCGTCGGCCTCGCCGCCCTCGCCTGGCTGGTGCGGGCGGCGGCTCCTGCGGCCGTCGGTGGCCGGGTCGGTGCCCCCGCTGAGGACCGTGTCGAGGACCGCCCGGGGGAGGCCGGCGGGCCGTCCCGCCGCGGGCTGCTCGTGGCGATGGGCGTCGTGGCCGGCGCCGCGGCCGTGCTCGGCGGCGCGGGCCGCTGGGTCGCGTCGTACCGCACCCGCGCCGTCGCCATCGACCTCCCCGCCGCCGCGAAGCCGCTGCCGCCGCTGCCCGAGGGGCTGGAGGAGCGGTTCGCCGGGATCACGCCGCTGCAGGTGGCGAACAGCGACTTCTACCGCGTCGACACCCGGCTCGACGTGCCGATCGTCGACGTCGAGGAGTGGACGCTCACCATCGACGGCGACGTCGAGGAGGAGGTCACCTTCACCCTCGACGACATCCTCGCCATGGACCTGGTCGAGAAGGACATCACGCTGACCTGCGTGTCCAACAGCGTCGGTGGCGAGTTCGTCGGCGGCGCCCGCTGGCTCGGCGTACCGCTGAACGAGCTGCTCGACCGCGCCGGCGTCGGCACCCGCGCCGACCAGATCCTCTCCACCGACGTCGACGGCATGACGATCTCCACGCCGTTGGCGCTCGCCACCGACGGGCGCGACGCGCTGCTGGCCGTCGGCATGAACGGCGAGCAGCTCCCGCGCGAGCACGGGTTCCCCGCGCGGATGGTCATCCCCGGCCTCTACGGCTTCATCAGCGCCACGAAGTGGGTCACCCGGATGACCCTGACGACGTACGACGCGGAGACGGCGTACTGGACCGACCGCGACTGGGCCACCGAAGCCCCCATCAAGCCCTCCAGCCGGATCGACACCCCCCGCGCGCTCGCACCGCTCGACGTCGGTGAGGTCGTCGTCGGCGGTGTCGCGTGGGCCCAGCAGAACGGCGGCGTCGGCACCGTCCAGGTCCGCATCGACGGCGGTCCCTGGCAGGACGCCGAGCTCGGGCCCGACGTCGGCAACGACTACTGGCGGCAGTGGTTCTACCGATGGGACGCCGCCTCCGGCCAGCACCGGATCGCCTCCCGCGTGGTCGACGGAGACGGCGGCCCGCAGTCCCCCGCCCGCGCCAACCCCTTCCCCGAGGGCTCCAGCGGCATCCAGGAGCTCATCGTCACCGTCGGCTGAGGCCGCACTTCCCGCTCCGTCGGTCGAGCAGCGAACCTTGGCGGCCACCCGTTGGTCGAGCAGCGAGCCTTGGCGGCACCCGTTGGTCGAGCAGCGAGCCCTGGCGAGCGTGTCGAGGCCCGGTGAGGTGCGCAGGGCCTCGGGGTGGTCGTCCGGCTGCCGGGTGGTGCGTTGTAGAAGGACTTTGAGAAGGACGTGGTTGCTCGCCGCTGGGGTCGAGGCACCTGGGCGCGGTTGCTTGTCGGCTCGCGGCAGGCGCGGGTCGACCGTTGTGGTTGCGGTGGTCGGGGGATGCGCCCTGCGTCCCGCTGGTCGAGCAGCGAGCCCTGGCGAGCGTGTCGAGGCCCGGTGAGGTGCGCAGGGCCTCGGGGTGGTCGTCGGGCTGCCGGGTGGTGCGTTGTAGGGAGACTTTGAGAAGGACGTGGTTGCGCGCCGTCGTGGTCGAGGCACCTGGGCGCTGTTGCTTCTCGGCTCGCGGTTAGCGGGGGTCGACCGCTGTGGTTGCGGTGGCCGAGGGATGTGCCCTGGGTCCCGCTGGTCGAGCAGCGAGCCCTGGCGAGCGTGTCGAGGCCCGGCGAGGTGCGCAGGGCCTCGGGGTGGTCGGAGCACGTGGGCGCGGCTGCTTGTCGGCTCGCGGTGGGTGGGGGTCGACCGCTGTGGTTGCGGTGGTCGAGGGATCTGACTGCGGGGCGGACCTGGTCCGTCGGCTGGTCGGCCTATGTCCTTCGGTGGAAGGCGACCTTGCCGTCGGGGAGGTGGGTGGTCTCGAAGGCTGGGTCGTGGATCCGGGCGTGGTGTCTGGGGCAGAGGTTGCGGGCGTTGGCCAGGTCGGTCGTGCCGCCGTGTGACCAGGGCTGGTCGTGGTGGGCGTGGCAGAGGTGGGCTGGCCAGTCGCAACCGTCTGCGGTGCAGGTCGGCTGGGTCAGGTTGAGCCCGCGGCGCTGGGCGCCTGAGAAGAGTCGCGTCCTACGGCCGAGGTCGAGCAGCTCGGACCTCGAACCGAGCACCGCCGGGATCAGTCCCGCCTCGCAGGCCAGCCGACGTGCGGTCGCCGCGGAGATGACCCCGCCGTCGTCCAGCACACCGGGCGCGAGCCCACCGACGAGTGACTCGAGGTCCATCGTGACCACGACGGTCGCGTTGAGGCCACCGAGCTTCGGGAGCCCGTCGGTGGGGAGCCGTTCGAGGAACTCACAGAACGCATCCCCCATCCGCTCCGGCGAGGGCCGCCGCTCGACCTGCTCCGCCTCGGGGTCTTCGGTGCGGGTAGCGGTCTGGTGCTTGGGTGCGGCGTATGCGAGGAGGGTCTTGTGGAGCATCGCGGCGTGCAGCTCGGGGATGGAGAACTTCCCGCGCACCGAGCCCTTCCCATCGGGGCACATGGTCAGCCAGGCGTTGGCGCGGGCCTCGCGTTCTTCCCGTTCGAGGGCGCGGGCGTCGCGGGCCTCGCCGATCTCGGGCGCGACCACGGTCAGGACGTGCTTGGCGAGCACCGCAAGCGTCTTCGGGTCGAGGTGGGCGGCCTCGTCGAGGAGGTGCTGCTCAGCGCGGGCGGGGACGGTGGGGTCCTCGAGGTCGTCGGGGAGCCGATCGACACACGACGTGATCACCCGGGCGTGGTCGACCGAGATCGCGCCCTCGACCAGCGCGGCCGAGGTGGGCGCATGCCGGTCCAGTGATTCCGCCAGCCGCGCCCGGCCCTTGGCCACCCGCCGCTCCTGCCGGGTGCGGTGCGCCCACCAGGCGGCGGTGTCGGTCGCCCCGGCTCGTTCGCCGGCGTGGCGCCGGTCGGCCTCGGCGACCAGTCGGAGTGCGAGGGCGTCGGCCTGCGCGCGGAGCTTCTCGGCTTCGAGGATGGTGGCTTCGACGTCCTCGTCGGACATCGACCACAGGTCCGCCGTGGCCGCCTGGCGGGTCTTGCGGCGGGACTTCGCGACAGCCCGGCACACGGTGTGTGCGTGGTGTCGCGAGTCCTTGGCCATGGGTCTACTCAAGCACCGACCACCGACAGTCAAAGTGCTGTTTCCCCAGGTCAGGCCGCATGTTGAGACGAGACTTCAGTGAGTTTCTGAGGTGTCCAAGCGAGCCAGGGCCTGGTCGCGCACCGCGAGCCGGGAGGCGACCGCGACCACGGCGTACCTCTCCCGCTAGCTGCTCCCGCCGAGACCACCCACCGCCCGCAGGCCGCAGCCGAGCCCGCGGGGACGGGAGGGGTGTGGTCCGGCAGGATCACGGCCATGTCCGACGAGCTGGTCCACTACGCGGTCGCCGACGACGTCGCGACCATCACCCTCGACTCCCCGCACAACCGCAACGCGCTGTCCGGGCAGCTGGTTCGGGAGCTCGGCGAGCGCCTGGAGCAGGCGGAGTCCGACCCGGCGGCGAAGGTGGTGCTGGTGCGCGCGGAGGGGACGGTGTTCTGCTCCGGCGCGGACCTGTCCGAGGCCTCGGCGGCGGGGTCGGAGGACGCGCCGCGGGGGATCGTGCGGCTGCAGCGCCTGATGGTCGGCTCGACCAAGCCGGTCGTGCTGCGGCTCCAGGGCGCGGTGCGGGCGGGCGGGATCGGCCTGGTCGCGGCCGCGGACGTGGTCGTGGCCAACGAGGACGCGACCTTCGCGCTGACCGAGGTCAAGCTCGGCCTGGCGCCGGCGGTGATCTCGCTGACGGTGCTGCCGCGGCTGACGTCGCGCGCGGCGGCGTACACGTTCCTGACCGGCGAGACCTTCACCGGCACCGAGGCGGAGCGGATGGGGCTGGTGACCCGTGCGGTGCCCGCGGCCGAGCTCGACGCCGAGGTTGCGCGGGTGTGCGCGTCGCTGGCGACCGGCGCGGTCCAGGGGCTGCGCGAGACCAAGGCGCTGCTCGCGCACGACCTGCTGGAGCGGATCGACCGGCTCGGCGACGACGTGGCGGCGCAGAGCGCGCGGCTCTTCGGCTCGGCCGAGGCCCGCGAGGCGATGACGGCGTTCCTGTCCCGGAAGAAGTGACCCGGCAGAAGTAGCCCGGAACAAGAACCGAGAAATAGACGAAGCCCGTCCGGCGGTCCCCCAAAGGCGCCGGACGGGCTTCGACGGGCGAAGACGCTCGGCGCCCCCCGACGCCGCACGCGAGCCATCCCCCCGGTGGCTCGTGTCGTTCTCCGCTTTTTCGACAGGTTGCCCTGCCGAGTAGGACGCTACGAGAGCGCGGTCCACACGACGTCCACGGCCGGGCCAGCGTTCGGTAACAGTTGGCGAGCGCCGCCCTCAGGAGCCGGTGCCCGCCGCGAGACCGGCCAGCGCGGTCGCGAGCGCGGGCGACGTGCCGAGCCGCTGGTCGTCGAGCCGGACCGCGTCGCAGTCGCCCCCGGCGAGCCCGAGGTCGTACGTCGCCCCGTCGTGGCCCGCGAGCAGCACGACGTACGACGCGGCGCCGGGGTCGGGCGTGCACGCCGGCGGGGTCGGGTCGAACGCGCCCAGCGCCAGCAGCCGCACCCGCTCGGCCTCGGTGGGCCGCAGGGGCGTGCCGACCGGGTCCGCCCCCGGCCGGTCGTAGCGGCACACGACCGCCTCGGCCACCCCGGTGGCGGCGAGCCCGGTCGCCGGTCGCCGGGTGATCGCGGACGGGAGCGCGGGCGGAGCGGCGGGACAGGTCGGCGACGGAGCGGGCGCCACCGACCCGCCGGCCCCACCGGACCCCCCGGACTCCTCGAGCGCCAGCGCGGTCATCAGCTCGCGGAAGACGCGGCCGCCGGGGACGACGCGGGTGCCCGGGCCGGGCCGGGTGTAGGCGGCGCACTCCGAGGTCTCGCCGTACACCTCGGCGACGGTGCCGTCGTCGAAGCCGACCTGCACCGCGAACTTCGTCGCCGACGGCGTCGGCCGGCACGGCCCCACGGGGCCCTCGCTGCGCTGCCAGCCGCCGACCAGCGCGGCGGCGCCGTCGGAGAGCACGGTGTCGGGGACCAGCGCCGAGCCGATCGGGCGCGGGTAGGAGCCGCCGACGACGCAGAAGCGGGCCCAGGAGGCGTCGCCGAGCAGGAAGTCGGGGTGGTCGAGCCCGCCGTCGGCCCGGGTGCGGCACTCGGTGGAGACCTCGACCGTGCCGGGCGCGGCCAGCGGCGCCTCGGGCCGGGAGGCCTCGACCCAGCGCGGCGCGAGCGGCACCGCCACGGCGAGGGCGGCGACCACGGCGACGGCGCCCGCCACCCGGGCGCGGCGCAGCCAGCGCGCGCCCCCCGGGCCGTCCGCGCCGTCCCCCGCCCCGGCCGTCATGGCGGGCAGGATCGCACAGCGCGGCGGCGTCGGGGCCCCCGCACGCGACGTTCTGGTGAACCGGTCGGCGAGCCCGGGCGGGCCCGGTTAGGCTTGAGGACTTGCCGCTCCGGGTGCGACGACCGGGTGGCGGAGCCAGCGGGGACGTCGCACGAGTGGAGACCGAGCGTTGTCGGAAGCAGCAGCAGCCAGCCAGCACGACCAGCAGGACCAGCACGTCGCGGAGCGGGAGGTCGCGGCGGAGCAGGCATTCGTCGACCGCGTCTACCGACAGCTGAGCGAGTCGGCCGACGCGGCGCGGCAGCTCGCCCAGGAGGGCCACCAGCGTGGCCGCCTCGGCCACGAGGGCGGCCTCGTCGAGCGCGACGCGATGGTCTTCCAGGCCGCGAAGCGGATCGCCCAGCTCGACGCCGCCCACGAGGGCCTGGTCTTCGGCCGGCTCGACCTCGAGCCCGAGGTCGACACCGCGCCCCGGTACGTCGGCCGGATCGGCCTGCGCGACGCCGACCGCGACTCCCTGCTGATCGACTGGCGGGCGCCCGCGGCCGCGGTGTTCTACCAGGCCACGGCCGCCGAGCCGCACCACGTCATCCGCCGCCGGGTGCTGCGCTGCACCGGCCCGCAGGTCGTCGGCGTCGAGGACGAGCTGCTCGACGCCGACGCGCTGGAGCGCTCCGGCCTCGACCTGCCGATCGTCGGCGAGGGCGCGCTGATGGCGCAGCTCTCCCGCGCCCGGGACCGGTCGATGCACTCGATCGTCGCGACCATCCAGGCCGAGCAGGACAAGGCGATCCGTGCGCCCTCCAAGGGCGTCGTCACGATCTCCGGCGGCCCCGGCACCGGCAAGACGGTCGTCGCGCTGCACCGCGCGGCGTTCCTGCTCTACACCGAGCGGCGCCGCTACGAGACCGGCGGCGTGCTCGTCGTCGGCCCCAGCGGGGTGTTCATGCGCTACATCGAGCGGGTGCTGCCCAGCCTCGGCGAGACCGCCGTCGCGCTGCGCTCGCTCGGCGAGGTCGTCGACGGCGTCCGCGCCACCCGCCACGACGAGCCGGCGGTCGCCGACGTCAAGGGCGCGGCGCGGATGGCCGAGCTCATGCGGCGTACGGCGCGGCAGCAGGCCCCGGGCAGCCCCACCGAGTTCCGCATCTTCTACCGCGACGACACGATCGTCCTGGACCGCGGCCTGCTGGGTCGGCTGCGTCGCCAGCTGATGTCGCAGGGCCGCCGCAACAAGCAGCTGCCGCGGGTCGCCCCCACGCTGCTCGACGCGATGTGGCGGCAGGTGCGTGGCGAGCGCGGCCGGGACCGCGGGCGCGAGTCGTTCCAGGAGGAGATGCTCTCCGACCAGCGGTTCGTCGACTTCGCCGTCGCCTGGTGGCCGCCGCTGGACGCCCCGACCGTGCTCGGCTGGCTGCGCGACCCCGACATCCTGGCCCGGGTCGGCGAGGGCGTGGTCAGCGCCGAGGAGCAGCGGCTGCTGCTCAAGTCGTGGTCCGGCGCCTCGGACCTCTCGGTCGCCGACGTCGCGCTCCTCGACGAGCTGCGCTACGCCCTCGGCGACGTGCCGGCCAAGCCCGAGGACGACCGCGACGACCCGCTCGCGGTCATCGAGGGCGCGGTCGACCTGCAGGAGCTCACCACCGCCGCCGACCGCGAGTACGCCCCCTCCGGCCGCGCCTGGGCCCCGCCGCAGCACCGGATCGAGGACGACGGCTTCGCCCACGTGCTCGTCGACGAGGCCCAGGACCTCACCCCGATGCAGTGGCGGATGGTCGGCCGCCGCGGCCGCGCCGCCTCCTGGACCATCGTCGGGGACCCCGCCCAGTCGTCCTGGCCGGTGCGGGAGGAGGCCGAGGCCGCCCGCGCCGAGGCGCTCGAGGGCAAGCGGATCCACTCCTTCCACCTCTCGACGAACTACCGCAACTCCGCGGAGATCTACGCCTACGCCGAGGCCTACGCCCGCCGCGTCGGGCTCGACGCCGACCTGCCCACCGCGGTCCGCTCCACCGGCGTCGAGCCGGTCGAGGTGACCGGGGTGGCCGACCTCGAGGCCGCCACCCGCGAGGCCGTCGTCGACGTCGCGGGCCGGGTCGGCGGCACCGTCGGCATCGTCGTGCCGGTCGCCCGCCGCTCGGAGGTCAACTCCTGGTTGGCCTCCTGGCCCGAGCTCGCCGACGCCGCGCCCAGCGCGCGCGCCGCCGTCGACTCCTCGGTGACCCCCTCGGGGGAGGACCGCGTCGTCGTGCTCACCGGCCTCGACACCAAGGGCCTGGAGTTCGACGGGATCGTCGTCGTCCGCCCCCAGGAGATCGAGGACGAGTCGCTCACCGGCCGCGCCACGCTGTACGTCGTGCTCACCCGCGCCACCCAGCTGCTCACCACGATCAGCTGACGTCGCCGCTGGTCGAGCAGGCGGCCCCCGCTGGTTGAGCAGGCGAGCGCCAGCGAGCTGTGTCGAAACCCGGTGACCGTGGCCGAGGCCGTGCGCCCCTCACCGGGTTTCGACACGCTCAGGCCGTCAGACGGCCTTCGCTGCTCAACCAGCGGTGCGGGCCTTCGCTGCTCAACCAGCGGTGCGAGCAGGCGGTGCGGGCCTTGGCTGCTCAACCAGCGGCGACGGGGCAAGGAGACCCGCGGGCGACAACTAGAGTTCGCGCCATGACGAGCACGCCGAACGCCCGGGACGCCATCGCCGCGCTCCAGGGGCACGAGGCGTGGGCGATCATCCGGCGCTCGACGCGGGCGGGTGACCGCGACAGCGTCGGCCTCGTCGGCGGCAAGCGCTCGGTGGTCGAGTCGCTGCTCGACGTACCGCTGGAGGAGGGTGTGCCGGAGGCGGGCCACATCGCCGACCGGCTGCTCGCGGTGCCGTTCCGGCAGGTGGCCGAGCGGGGCTTCGAGGCCCACGACGACGGCACCCCGCTGGTGGTCGTCGACGTGGAGACCGAGCTGGAGTTCTCCGTCGCCGAGGTGGTCGAGGCGATCGACGAGGTCGAGGTGACCTTCGCCGACCGCGGCGGCTTCGAGACCGACGACGAGGAGTACGGCCGGCTCGTCGAGGCGATCATCCGCGACGAGATCGGCCAGGGCGAGGGCGCCAACCTCGTCGTCGGCCGCCACTACCGCGCGAAGGTCGACGCCTGGGGCGCCGAGGCGGCCCTCGCGGTCTTCCGCCGCCTGCTCGAGCGCGAGCGCGGGGCGTACTGGACCTTCCTGTTCTTCACCGGCGACCGCTACCTGATCGGCGCCAGCCCCGAGCGACACGTGTCGATCCACGGCGGCGACGTGCGGATGAACCCGATCAGCGGCACCTTCCGCATCCCCCGCGAGCCCGACGCCGACGTCAAGGGAGGGCTGCTGGAGTTCCTGCGCGACGAGAAGGAGATCTATGAGCTCTTCATGGTCGTCGACGAGGAGCTGAAGATGATGTGCGACATCTGCAACCAGGGCGGCCAGGTGCTCGGGCCGTTCCTGAAGCCGATGAGCCGCCTCGTCCACACCGAGTACCTCCTCGCCGGCCGCACCGACCGCGACCCCCGCGAGGTCCTGCGCGACACGATGTACGCCGCGACCGTCACCGGCAGCCCGGTGGAGAACGCCTGCCGGCTGATCAAGGCCTACGAGACCGAGGGGCGCGGCTACTACGGCGCCGCGCTGGCCGTGCTGGGCCGCGACCCCGAGGGCGGGCCGGTCGTGGACAGCCCGATCGTCATCCGCACCGCCGACGTCGACCTCGACGGCAACCTCAAGGTGACCGCCGGCGCGACGCTGGTGCGCGACTCCGACGCGGCGTACGAGGTCGCGGAGACCCACGCCAAGGCCGGCGGCATCCTCAGCGCCTTCGGCCTGGTCCCCGCCGCCCCGACCCCGGACGTCAACGTCGCGGAGCTGGTCAACGACGAGGACGTCCTGCTCGCGCTCAACGCCCGCAACCGGCGGCTCTCCTCGTTCTGGCTCACCGACCAGGGCGGCTCGGCCCCCGACCCGCGGCTGGCCGGCCGCAGCGCGGTGATCCTCGACGGCGAGGACGACTTCGTGAACATGCTGCGCCACGTCCTCGGCGTGCTCGGCATGACCAGCACCGTCGTCCGCCACGAGGAGTACGTCGCCGGGTGCCTCGACGGCTTCGACCTGGTCATCGTCGGGCCGGGCCCGGGCGACCCGCGCGACGACGCCGACCCCAAGATGGCCAACCTGCGCGCCGCCGTCGCGGAGCTGCTCGCGAAGGAGCGGCCGTTCCTCGCGGTCTGCCTGGGCCACCAGGCGCTCTGCCACGAGCTCGGCATCCCGCTGGCCTACAAGGACATCGTCTTCCAGGGCACCCAGTCGCCGGTGACCCTCGAGGGCCGCACCGAGCGGGTCGGCTTCTACAACACCTTCGTGGGGCGGGTCGGCGACGGCGACGCGCTGCCCGAGGGCGTGCGGGTCGACACCGACCCCGCGACCGGTGACGTGCACCACCTGGCGGGCCCGCACTACCGCGGCATCCAGTTCCACGCCGAGTCGATCCTCACCGAGCGCGGCTACGACCTGCTGCACGACTACGTCGTCGCGCTGCTGCTCGACCGGCCCGGGGACGCCTGAGGCCGTGGCCCCGGACGTGGTGGTGGTCGACCACCACGACTCCTACACCTGGAACCTCGTCGACCTGCTCGCCCAGGTCACCGGCGCCCTCCCGCGGGTGGTCCAGCACGACGAGGTGACCGCGGCCGAGGTGCTCGCCCACGAGCGGGTGGTGCTCTCGCCGGGGCCGGGCCGCCCCGACGACCCGGCGGACTTCGGCGTCGGTCGGGAGGTCCTCCGGGCCGCGACCCGGCCGGTG
Source organism: Nocardioides marmotae (assembly GCF_013177455.1). Lineage (NCBI taxonomy): Bacteria > Bacillati > Actinomycetota > Actinomycetes > Propionibacteriales > Nocardioidaceae > Nocardioides > Nocardioides marmotae. The sequence goes on along the minus strand of NZ_CP053660.1, from coordinate 4,206,803 downwards.
CTGGGCGTGTGCCTGGGCATGCAGGGGCTCGTGGCGGCGTACGGCGGTCGCGTGGAGCGGGTCGAGCCCGCCCACGGCGTCGTGGCGCACGTGACCCACGACGGCCGCGGCGTGCTGGCCGGCCTGCCGCAGGGGTTCGCCGCGGTCCGCTACCACTCGCTGGCCGCCACCGTCGTGCCCGACTGCCTCGAGGTGACCGCCCGCTGCGAGGACGGCACCGTCATGGGCGTGCGACACCGCACGCTGCCGCTCGAGGGCGTGCAGTTCCACCCCGAGTCGGTGCTCTCCGAGCACGGCCTGCGGATCGTCGCCTCCTTCCTCGCGGGGCCGACGTGACCGGCCGGACCGGGGACGCAGTGGCCGAGCGGGCGTTCGCCGAGGTCGCCGCGGCCCACCGGCGCTGCTTCTGGTTCGAGGCCGGGTCGATGCTGGGGTGGCTCACCGACGACGACGTCTCGCTGTCCTACGCCGCCGCCACCCGCACGGTCACCCGGCACGCCGGGGGCCGGTCCGAGGTGGTCGCCGAGGGTGCGGACGTCTTCGCGGTGCTCGAGGCCGAGCTCGCCGCCGGCTCGCCGGAGGACCAGTGGTTCGGCTACCTCGGCTACGCCTGCCGCCCGGACCTGCCGGCCCGGCCGGCGCAGGGAGTGCCCGACGCGGTGTGGATGCGGCCCTCCCACGTCCGCCGGGTCGCCCCCGCCGGGTCGGCGCCGGCAGCCGCGCGCACCGTGCCGCCCGCCGCCGCGCCGGCGCCCGGGTGGTACGTCGAGGCCTTCGAGAAGGTGCAGGAGGCGCTGCGCGGCGGGCACAGCTACGAGGTCAACCTGACCCACCGCGAGCGGGTCGCCGACGCGGTGGACCCGGTGACGGCTTACCTCCGGCTGCGCGCGCTCAACCCGGCGCCGTACGCCGGCTTCCTCCAGCACGACGTGCCCGGCGCCCGGGCGTGGCTGCTCTCCAGCAGCCCCGAGCGGTACGCCGCCGTGACGGCCGACCCCGGCGGCGGGCGCACCCTGGAGACCCGGCCGATCAAGGGCACCACCCCGCGCGGCACGACGCCGGCCGAGGACGCGGCGGCGGCCGAGCGGCTGCGGACCGAGCAGCGCTACCGCGCCGAGAACCTCATGGTCGTCGACCTGCTGCGCAACGACGTGGCCTCCGTGTGCGCGCCCGGCTCGGTCGAGGTGCCGGCGCTGATGGAGGTGGAGTCCTACGCGACCGTGCACCAGCTGGTCTCGACCGTCCGCGGGCGGCTGCGCCCGGAGGTCTCCACCGTCGGTGCGCTGCGCGCGCTCTTCCCCGCCGGGTCGATGACCGGCGCGCCGAAGCGGCGGACGATGGAGGTCATCGACGCGGTCGAGGCCACCCCGCGCGGGGTCTACGCCGGCGCGTTCGGCCGGGTCGCCGCCGACGGCACCGCGGACCTCGGCGTGGTCATCCGCAGCCTGGTCACCGCCGGCGACGGCTCGTGGGAGCTGGGTACCGGTGGCGGGGTCACCGTCCACTCCGACGTCGGGTCCGAGCACGCTGAGGCACGATGGAAGGCGGAGCGGCTCCTCGCCGTCTTCGCGGACCGAGGAGGCAACCCCCCGTGAGCACCGTCGAGAGCCTGGCCAAGCCGCACGTCATCGTGCTGTTCGGCGCCACCGGCGACCTGTCCCGCCGCAAGCTGCTGCCCGGGCTGCTGCACCTCTTCGAGGCCGGGCTGCTGGCCGACACCCGGATCGTCGGCACCTCCCTGGAGGAGGTCGACACCGCCCACTTCGAGTCCTTCGCCCGCGAGGCCTGCGAGGAGTTCGGCGACGGCACCATCGACGACGCCCGCTGGGCGCCGTTCGGGAACCTGCTGAGCTACCTGCCGCAGTCGGCCGGACCGCAGGCGCTCGCCGACGAGGTCGCCCGCGCCGAGGAGACCCTGCCCGGGCCCGAGGAGCGCAAGCGCCGGCTGCACTACCTCAGCGTGCCGCCCAAGGCCGCCCTCGACGTCGTCCACCAGCTCGACAAGGCCGGGCTGGTGGAGCGCTCGCGGATCGTGATGGAGAAGCCGTTCGGCACCGACCTGGCCTCGGCGGTCAACCTCAACGCCGAGCTGCACGAGGTCTTCGACGAGCAGCAGATCTTCCGCATCGACCACTTCCTCGGCAAGGAGGCGGCCCAGAACATCCTGGCCTTCCGGTTCGCCAACGGCCTCTTCGAGCCGATCTGGAACCGCAACTTCATCGACCACGTCCAGATCGACGTCCCCGAGACGCTCGGCCTCGAGGGCCGCACCAAGTTCTACGAGTCCACCGGCGCCTACCGCGACATGGTGGTCACCCACCTGATGCAGGTCCTGGCGTTCATGGCGATGGAGCCGCCGACCTCGCTGGAGCCGGACCCGATCAGCGACGAGAAGAACAAGGTCTTCCGCTCGATGAAGGCGATCGACCCCCACGACGTGGTGCGCGGTCAGTACGCCGGCTACCGCGGCAAGGAGGAGGTCGCCGACGACTCCGACACCGAGACCTTCATCGCGCTCAAGGTCGAGATCGACAACTGGCGGTGGGCCGGCGTGCCGATCTACCTGCGGACCGGCAAGAAGCTCGCCGAGAGCGCCCGGATCATCTCGATCGCGTTCAAGGAGCCGCCGCTGTCGATGTTCCCCGCGGGCTCGCAGGCCGGCATGCAGGGCCCGGACCACCTGACCTTCGACCTCGCCGACCAGTCGCGGATGTCGCTGTCGTTCTACGGCAAGCGGCCCGGCCCGGGGATGAAGCTGGAGAAGCTCTCGATGCAGTTCGCCACGCACGAGACGTCCTCCTCCACGGCCGTGCTGGCGGCCTACGAGCGGCTCATCCACGACGCGATGCGCGGGGACCACACCCTGTTCACCACCGCCGAGGGCATCGAGACGCTGTGGGAGAAGTCGACCGCGCTGCTCGAGACGCCGCCGCCGGTGCGGACCTACCAGCCCGGCACGTGGGGCCCGAACGCGATCCACCAGCTCGTCGCGCCGAACGCGTGGCGGCTGCCGTTCGAGCGCGGCTGGCGGACGCCGGCCCCGGACGGCACCGACGCCTGACGCCGGGCACGTCAGGCTCGGATCGAGCTCAGGCGCCCGACGTCGTACGCCGTCCGTCGTCCTCCCACTGCTCCTTGCCGAGGTCGACGGTGCGGCGGGCGTTGGCCAGCGAGGTGAGCACGATCGTGCCGAGCGGCCCCTCGCGGTCGAAGACCGACGCGGTGCCGACGGCGATCCCGTCCTGCTCGAGCCGGTCGACCGCCTGCAGCCCGATCTCGGTGCCGGCCGGGCGGCGGACGAGGGTCAGGGTGATGTCGGTGTTGATGTGCTCGACGCCGCGGGTGCCCCAGTTGGTGACCAGGCTGGCGCCGTCGGCGATGGCGGCGGCGGCCTGGAACGCGGTGGCGGGCTCGCCGGCGACGACCGGCACGGCGCTGTTCCACGAGGTCTTGCGGGAGGCGTTCTGGTGCTCGCGGAAGTCCTGGGACCACCCGGCGTCGCTGTGGAGGAACGGCACGTGCGGCTCGGTGGTCGGCGGCGCGACGTCCTCCGGCGGCGGCGAGGGGTGCCCGCCGGGGGACCACACCTCGCCCTCGGTGGAGCCGGTCGGCTTGAGGAACAGCGCGCTCGCCCGCGCGACCGCCCGGCCCTCCTGGTGCGCCACGACGTCGATCAGCGCGAGCCGCGGGCCGACCCGGACCACGTCGGTGGTGAAGGTCATCGGCGCCCGGCCGGCGGGGCGGAACAGGTCCGCGGTGTAGCGCGCGGGGTGCAGGTCGGTGCGCCCCTCGGCCTCGATCCGCTGCTCCAGCGCCCGGGCCATCGCCCCGCTGACCGCGACGCCGTGCAGGTGGTCGCTGCCCCAGCTGCTGACCGCGAGGTCGGTGGCGACGAGGTTCTCGCCGTCGTCGGAGGTGAAGAAGGCGAGCTCCATGGGCGGCATCCTGGCAGGCGGCTGCCCCCGCTCAGTCGGCGGCGCGCTCAGTCGGCGGCGCGTTCCGGCGCGCGCTCGGAGAGCAGCCGCAGCATCCCGCGGGTGGCCCGCACCAACCGGTCGCGCTCGTCGGGGTCCAGCACGATCGCGTTGACCGACTCGATCAGCCCGCCGGTCTGCACGAAGCCGGTGACCACGGCCGCGTCGTCGGTGACCTGCTCGACGGTGCGCGCGGCCTCGGCCGTCGGGACGTCGACGTCGCGGACCTTGCCGGCCACGTCGGCGCCGATGCTGTCCCAGGCCTCGGCGAAGGAGCCGTCGAACCACAGGTAGTTCACGTCGATCGTGGCGCCGCCCTCGGCGACCGGCACGAACGTGCACCGCATCGCGCCGGGCTCGCCGACCTCCTCGCGGACCTCCTCGCCGAGCAGGCGGCCCACCTCGGCGGCGGTGAGGTCGTCGCAGGGGTTCCACGACGCGACCGGCGTCGACGCGCCCGTGCCGGGGTCGCTCCCGCCGTGCGGGGACGACGCGCCGGCCTCACCGGATCCGCCGCCGTTCCCGCTGTCGGCGTCGCCCGAGCCGCACCCGGCGAGGAGCAGCAGGGGGACGAGGGGTGCGGCGAGCAGCGCGCGCCTCATCCGCGGCCGCCCGTCCAGAGGTGCGCCCCCGAGGGGGGAGGCGCGGCGGGGGCCGGGGCGGGCAGGGTGAGCACGAAGCGCGCCCCGCCGGCGGGGGAGCGGTCGACCTCCACCGTGCCCGCGTGCCGGTCGGCGACGCGCGCCACGATCGAGAGGCCGAGCCCCGAGCCCGGCATGCCGCGGGACTCCTCGGCGCGCCAGAAGCGGTCGAACACGTGCGGTCTGTCCTCCTCCGAGATGCCCGGGCCCTCGTCGTCGACGGTCAGCACGCCGCCCGCCAGCCGGACGGTGACGGTGCCCCCGGGCGGGCTCCACTTGGCGGCGTTGTCCAGCAGGTTGGTCACCGCGCGCTCGAGCGCGGCGGAGTCGCCCACGACCTCGAACGGCTCGACGGCGACGTCGAACTCCAGGCCGGGCGCCCGGCGGCGTACCCGCGCCAGGGCCTGGTCGACGACCTCCGCGAGGTCGACGGGGGCCACCACGTGGGCGGCCTCGTCGTCGCGGGAGAGCTCGACGAGGTCGCCGATGAGGGTGGTGAGCTCCTCGATCTGGGCGTGGACGTCGGCGAGCAGCTCGGCGCGGGCGCCCTCGGGCAGCACGCCGGCGGTCTCGGCGTCGGCCTGGGTGAGCAGCTCGATGTTGGTGCGCAGCGAGGTCAGCGGGGTGCGCAGCTCGTGCCCGGCGTCCGCGACGAGGCGGCGCTGCCGGTCGCGGGAGGCGGCCAGTGCGGTGAGCATCTCGTTGAACGCCGTGGCCAGGCGCGCGACCTCGTCGTCGCCCTCGACCTCGATCGGGTCGAGGTCCTCGGTGCGGGCGATCGCCTCCACCTCGCTGGTGAGCCGCCGGACCGGGCGCAGGCCGTTGCGGGCCACCGCCCAGCCCGCGACGCCCGCGGCCACGACGCCGAGCAGGCCGAAGACGAGCATGACCACGCCGAGCCGCGCCAGCACCTGCTGCTGCGGCTCGAGCGACTGGGCCACGACGAGCGCGCCGCCCTTGCCGGCCGGCACCGCCACGACCCGGTAGTCGCGCCCGCCGGCGTAGATGGTGCGGGCGGTCCAGTCTCGGTCGCCGGTGGCGACGTCCCGCTCGGCGTCGAGCTGCATGGGGGGCAGCTGGTCGTAGGTGCGGTAGCTGCCGTCGGAGTAGACGAAGGCGATCCGCACGTCCGCGGCGCCCAGCGCCCACGAGGGCAGCTGGTAGTCGTTGGTGAGCTCGGAGAGGAGCGGGTACTTCGCGGCGGCGTGGGCGCGCTCGAGCAGGGAGTTGTCCAGCGTCGACTGCAGCTGGACCCGGACGGTCATGAACGCGCCGACGGCCACGAAGGCGACCGCGAGCCCGACGGCGATGGTGGTGAGCAGGGTGACCCGGCCGGCGAGCGAACGCAGCAGTCGGCTCATGCTTCCTTCAGCACGTAGCCCACGCCGCGGACGGTGTGGATCAGCCGCGGCTCGCCCTCCGCCTCGGTCTTGCGGCGCAGGTAGCCGACGTACACCTCGAGGGAGTTCGCGGTGGTCGGGAAGTCATAGCCCCAGACCTCCTCGAGGATGAACGACCGTTCGAGCACCCGCCGGGGCCGGCGCAGGAACATCTCCAGCAGCGTGAACTCGGTCCGGGTCAGCTCGATCAGCCGGTCGCCGCGGCGCACCTCGCGGGTCGCGACGTCCATCGAGAGGTCGGCGAAGGACAGCACCTCGTCGGGGTCGTCCTCGGCGGGCACGACCCGCCGCAGCAGCGCGCGCAGCCGGGCGAGCAGCTCGGCGAGCGCGAACGGCTTGGTCAGGTAGTCGTCGGCCCCCGCGTCCAGGCCCTCGACCCGGTCGCCGACGGCGTCGCGGGCGGTGAGCACGAGGACGGGTACGTCGTTGCCGGCCGCGCGCAGCGCGCGGGTGGCCTCGATCCCGTCGAGCCGCGGCATCATCACGTCCATCACGACCACGTCGGGGGAGACCCGGCCGATCGCGGCCAGCGCCTCGGCGCCGTCGTTGGCGGTGGCCACCTCGTAGCCGTTGAACTCCAGGGACCGCCGCAGCGACTCCCGCACGGCCTTGTCGTCGTCGACGACGAGGACGCGGGGCTTGGCGGTCGGCGGCACCCGTCCATCGTGCCAGTCCGGCCTGAGTCCGCGCTGAGAGCGACCCCGCCCGGCGGGGTGGGTCGTAGCCCGAAGCGCCCCGCGGGGTCGGTGCCGCGCCCTAGGCTGCGCGCAAACCTGGGGGGTCTCATGTCGCACCGTGCGCTCACAGCCACGCTCGTCTCGTCCGTGCTCGCGTCGTTGACGGTGCTGGGGGTGACCACGCCCGCGCCGGCCGCGCCCGCCCCCGGGGAGACCGCCGCCGACCAGCAGCGGGTGGTGGTGCCGGCGCGAGCCGCCGACCCGGTCCTGCCCGACCGGTTCCAGGAGGAGGTCGTGCTCGGCGGCCTCGACCAGCCGACGGCTGTCGACTTCGGGCCGGCCGGCGAGATCTTCGTGGCCGACAAGGCCGGCGTCGTCCGGGTCTGGGAGTCCCCGGAGGCCCAGCCGGTGCAGGTCGTCGACCTCAGCACCGAGGTGCACAACCTCTACGACCGCGGCCTGCTCGGCCTCGCGGTCGACCCGGGCTTCCCCGAGCGGCCCTACCTCTACGTGCTCTACGCCTACGACCACGTCCTCGGCAGCGCCGAGCCGGCGCCGCGGTGGGGCGTCCCCGGGGTCTCCTACGACGACTGCCCCGACCCCGAGGACGGCGGGCCGGGCGCGGAGGACATGGGCTGCGTGGCCAGCGGCCGGCTCTCCCGGCTGACCCTCGCGAAGGTGCCGGGCGGGTGGCGCGCCTCGGGGGAGAAGCGGGTCATGCTCGAGGGCTGGTGCATGCAGTACCCCTCGCACGCGACCGGCTCGCTGCACGTCGGCCCCGACGGTCACCTGTGGGCCAGCGGCGGCGAGGGCGCGCACTACCTCGAGGTCGACCGCGGCCAGCTCGGCGCGCCGTACTGGCCCGGCGGCAACCCGTGCGGGGACCCCGCCCGCGAGGGCGGCTCGCTGCGCGCCCAGGACGTCCGCACCACCGGCGACCCCACGGGACTGTCCGGTGCGGTCGTCCGCATCGACCTGGAGACCGGCGAGGGCGTGCCCGGCAACCCGTTCGCGGGCCGGGCCGAGGAGAACGCGCGGCGGATCGTGGCCTACGGCATGCGCAACCCGTTCCGCTTTGCCTTCCGCCCCGGCACCGGCGGCACGGACCCGGAGGTCTACGTCGGCGACGTCGGCCAGGGCGGCTGGGAGGAGATCAACCGGCTGCGGCCCGGCGGTCCGGCGGAGAACTTCGGCTGGCCCTGCTTCGAGGGGCCCGACCGCAACGCCGGCTTCGACCCGCTCGACCTGCCGCTGTGCGAGTCGCTCTACCGCGACGGGAGCGCCGCGCAGCCGTTCTACGCCTATCCGCGCACCGGCGCGATCGCGGGCGAGTCCTGCCCGACGGGCTCGGCGTCGATCTCGGGGCTCCAGTTCGGCGCGAGCGCGACCTACCCGTCGGCGTACCGCGGGGCGCTGTTCTTCTCCGACTACTCCCGCCAGTGCATCTGGGTGATGGGCAAGCGGGCCGACGGCTCGCCGGACCCGCGCTCGGTGCGCCCGTTCCTCGAGGGCGCCGCCAGCCCGGTCGAGCTGCTCACCGGGCCGGAGGGCGACCTGTACTACCTCAGCCTCGGTGTGGACGCCCAGGGCTACCCCGCGGCCGGCGCGGGCTCCCTGCGCCGGGTCCGGTACGTCGCCGGGAACCGCCCCCCGGAGGCGCGGATCGAGTCGCGCACCCCCGTCTGGGGGCCCTCTCCGCTCGACGTGGTGCTCGACGCGTCGGTCTCCACCGACGCCGAGGACGACATCCTCGGCTACCGCTGGGACCTCGACGGCGACGGCGAGTTCGACGACGCGGACAGCCCGGAGGTCTACACGACGGTGACCGGCGCCGAGGACGTCACCGTCCGGGTCCGGGTGACCGACGGCAACGGCGGCGAGGACATCGGCGCGATCGTGCTGCACCCCGGCGACGCCGGCCCGCCGGTGCTCACCATCGCCTCGCCCGCGCGCGACCTGCGCTGGGCGGTCGGCGACCGGATCCCGCTGGCGGCGACCGCCACCGACCCCGACGGCACCGAGCCGACCGTGACCTGGTCGGTGGCGCTGGCGCACTGCCCCAACGACGTGTGCCACACCCACCCGCTGCAGACCGCGGTCCCCGGCGACACCCTGGTGCGCGCGCCCGACCACGAGCACCCGTCCTACCTGCTGGTCTCCGCGACCGCGACCGACGGCCGCGGGCTGAGCACGACCGAGTCCTTCCGCCTCGACCCGCGCACGGTGCGGCTGCGCTTCCGGACCAAGCCGGGCGGGCTGCCGCTCTCGATCGCCGGGGTGCGCCGCGCGAAGACCTGGACCGGCACCTTCATCGTCGGCTCGCGGGTGACGGTCACCGCGCCCAAGCGGCACCGCCGGGACCGGGCGAGGTTCGTGTTCAAGCGCTGGTCCGACGGCGGCCGCCGCACGCACACCTACGTCGCGCCGGCGCGGCCGGCGACGCTCACCGCGGTCTACCGCCGCCAGAAGAAGTAGGGATCAGCGGTAGCGGGCGGCGGCGGCCGCCGCCCGCGGGCCGTACCCGCCGCCGAACAGGCAGGCGTGCACCAGGAGCGGGAAGAGCTGGTGCAGCGCGAGCCGGTCCTCCCAGCCCTCGGTGAGCGGGGTGACCTCGGCGTAGGCCTCGATCATCTTGGGCAGGTGCGGGAGGCCGAAGAGGGAGAGCATCGCCAGGTCCATCTCGCGGTGCCCGCCGTACGCCGCCGGGTCGACCAGGTGCACGCCGTCGACGCCCCACACGACGTTGCCGTTCCACAGGTCGCCGTGCAGCCGCGCCGGCCCCTCCTCGGGCAGCAGCGCGGGCAGCTTCCCGACGACCGACTCGACGGTCGCGGCCTGCTCGTCGGTCATCGCGCCGCGGTCGCGGGCGAGCTTGAGGTAGGGCAGCACCCGGCGCACGGCGTAGAACTCCGCCCACGTCGGCGCGGGCCGGTTGGGCAGCGGCAGCCGGGCGATGTAGGTGTCGCGGTGCTCGCCGCCCGGCCCCGCGCCGTACGCCGCCGCGCCGGCCGCGTGGGTGGCGGCGAGCGCCCGGCCCAGGTCGGCGGCGGCGTCGGCGGTCTGCTTGCCCGGCTCGATCCACCGCATGACCAGGCACTCGCTGTCGACGCCGAGCACCTCGGGGACCCGGGCGCCCCCCTCGACCTCGCCGAGCCAGCGCAGCCCGCGGGCCTCGGCCTCGAAGAAGTCGGCGGGCGCGTGCGGCATCGTCTTCATCAGCGCCGTGGTGCCGTTGCTGAGCCGCAGCTTGGTCGCGGTGGCGGTGTCGCCGCCGGCGACGGGGGCCGTGGCCACCACGGCAGCGCCGAGGAGTCCCTCGGCGCGGCGGGCGACCAGCGGCTGGCGAGCCATGTCAGGGGCGTCCCAGCAGGCGCTGCAGGGCGACGACGACGGCGTCCGACGTCCGCTCGACCATCTCCAGCACCTCCTCGAAGCCCTCCGGGCCACCGTAGTACGGGTCGGGAACCTCGCTGCCGGGGGCGACGGGGTCGAAGGCGCGGAAGAGCATGACCCGCTCGCCGGGCCCGCCGATGTCGGCGAGGTTGGCGCGGTCCATCGCCAGGACGAGGTCGTGCTCGTCGAGCCACGACGGCGCGAACTGCTGCGCGCGGTGCCGCGTCGCGTCGTACCCCGCCTCGGTCAGCGTCGCCGCCGCCCGCTCGTCCATCGGCTTGCCGACGTGCCAGTCGCCGGTGCCGGAGCTGACCACGCGCACGACGTCCGCGAGCCCGGCCGCCTCGAGGCGCTGCTCGAGCACGACGTGGGCCATCGGCGAGCGGCAGATGTTGCCCAGGCAGACCAGGGCGATCGAGTAGCGGCCGGGGGTGCGCGGTGCCGGTGCGGCCGCGGTCATCGGCGCTCGTCCCCGACGAAGGCGTCGACGACCCAGGTCATCACGGTGATCACGATCGCGCCGCCGACCGCGGACCAGAAGCCGTCGACGCGGAAGCCGAGGTCGAGCTGGCGGGCCAGCCACCCGGTCAGCTCCAGCATCGCGGCATTGATGACCAGCAGGAACAGCCCGAGGGTGACGATGACGAAGGGCAGCGAGAGCAGGGTGATCACCGGCTTCACCACCGAGGTCACCACGCCGAGGATGAGCGCGACCAGCAGCAGCGTGGGCCACTTGTGCTCCAGCTCCGCGGTGCCGCTCGAGGGTCCGGTGAACCGCACGCCGTCGACGAGCCAGGCCGCCGTCGCCAGGGCGATCGCGTTGGTCAGGAGCCAGATGACGAAGCGCACCCCGTCATCCTTGCAGCCGTCCTCGCAGCCCCCTCCCGGGCGGCTCCGGCCCGGCTCAGTCCTCGAGGCCGAGCGCCTCGATGATCGCGACCTCGGCGTCGGCGAGGTGGCGGTCGAGGAAGGCGGAGGCGGCGGGCAGGTCGCCGGCCTCGAGCAGGTCGAGCAGGGCCCGGTGGGAGTCGGCCTGGTCGTGGGCGTTGCGGCGGATCCGGTCGACCTGGGCCAGCGCGAGCTTGAGCTCGGTGACCAGGTGCTCGGCCATCTGGACCAGCCGGGGGGAGCCGGTGAGCCCGACGAGGGAGACGTGGAAGGCGAGGTGGCGCTCGTTGAGCAGCTGGTACGACGCGCCCTCGGCGACCGCGGAGGTGTAGGCGACCAGCGTGGTGCGGACGCGGTCGCGCAGCTCCTCGGGTGCCTCGGCCCACCGTCGTACGCCGGCGCCCTCGAGCACCGCGCGGGCGCGGCAGACGTCGCGCACCGAGGCCGGGTCGGGGCTGGTGACCGAGACCCCGCGGTGCGGCTCGCGGGTCGCGAGCCCCTCGGCGACCAGCACGGTCAGCGCCTCGCGGACGGTCGGCCGGGAGACGCCGAGCGAGCCGGCCAGGGCGACCTCGCGCAGCGCGGTGCCGCTCTCCAGTTCGCCCTCGAAGACGGCGCGCCGCAGCTCCTGCGCCACCCGGTCGACGGTGGAGGAGTGGTCGAGGCTCAGCGTGCCGAACGGCTCGGACATGTCGCCATCCTCCCTCACGCGCGGGGGCTTGTGGTTCGCGCCGCCGTGCCCCACACTCGCGCTTGTCAGATTGTCTGACAATCGCGGGCACCGCTTCGCGAGCCGAACCGGGGGGTGCTCGTGGAGCAGCTGCAGTGGGGTCGTCACTACGTCGCGGTAGAGCCGACGCACTTCCGCGTCGACTACGCGATCAACCCGTTCATGGACCCCGCGGTCCAGCCCGACCCCGAGCGCTCCGCCGCGCAGTGGGCCGGGATGGTCGGCACCCTCGAGCGGCTCGGCGCCCGCGTCGACGTGCTGGCGCAGCGGCCGGACGCGCCGGACATGGTCTACGCGATGAACCTCGGCCTCGGCCTGGTCCGCCCCGACGGCTCGCGCCACGTCGTCATGTCGCACATGCGCCACGCCGAGCGGCGGATGGAGGGGCTCACGGCCCAGCCGTGGTTCGCGGCCTCCGGCGCCACGACGTCGTACGTCGGTCGCGACGGCGTGGGCGCGCACCTCGAGGCGGGCGACGCGTTCGCCTACCGCGGCGACCTGGTCGTCGGCTACGGACCGCGCACCGAGGAGCTCGCGCTCAAGCACCTGGCCACCGACCTCGGCGTGCGGGTGCGCGGCCTGCGGATCACCCACCCGGGGATGTACCACCTCGACCTGGCGTTCTGCCCGCTCGACGAGCGCCGGGCGATGGTGTGCCCGGCCGCGCTGGACGACGCCTCGGCGGCGGCGCTGCTCGACCTGGTGCCCGAGCCGCTGGTGCTGACCGAGGAGGAGGCGCTGAGCACGTTCTGCGCCAACTCCGTCGTCGTCGGCCGCACGGTCCTCATGCCGGCCTGCCCGCCGCGGGTGCGCGCGCAGCTGGAGGCGTGGGGCTTCGCCGTGGTGCTCGCCGACGTCTCGGAGTTCCACAAGGGCGGCGGCTCGATCCGCTGCCTGACCAACCCCGTCGACGTCGCGCTGGGCCGCGACCTGGCGGTCGTCCCCGGGGGCGAGGTGCTCCTGCCGGACTGACCTGCCGGACTGATCTGCCGGACTGATCTGCCGGACTGATCTGCCGGGCTAGCGGCAGCCGGGCGTCGCGCAGCTGGTGGTGGTCAGCTCGGCCTGCGGGGCATGGCCGACGGCCAGCACGGCGAGGCTGGTAAGCAGCAGGCCGAGGCCGAGGTCGCGAGCGAGGGACACCGCTGGATCCTAGGGGCGGCGCGGCCGCGCCGGAGGGGTTTCGCCGAGGAGCATCGGGGTCATCCTGGAGCGGGACCCGTCGTCGACCACCGGAGTGCTCCGTGACCACGCCAGCCGACCCGACCGACCCGACCGCCCCCCGGGGCGACAAGCCGATCCCGCCGGTGCTCTACCTGCCGGTCCGCCCCGGCTCGACCGAGGAGGCCCCCGAGGTCGAGATGCGCCGCCTCGCCGACGGGCGGGTGGCCCTCATGGTCTACACCGCCCTGGACCGGCTGGTCGGCTGCTGCGGCCCGCACCAGCCGTGGGTGCTCTACCGCACCGACCAGCTCGGCGAGCTCGACCGGGCCTCGCCCTACGACGTCGTCGCCCTCGACCAGCCGCTCCCGCGGGAGCTGTGGCACCAGGCGACCCAGGGGGCGGGGCAGTCATGACCAACATCCAGATCACCGATGCCGACGCCCGGGCCATCGCCGCGCTGCACGAGTCGGGCGCGGAGGGCATCGAGGGCACCGCGGAATCCGTCCCGGACAAGGTCGACGGCGGGGAGGCCGCGGCCGTGCTCGGCAAGATCCTGGCCAAGCTGGTCACCGACGCCGACGACCTCGCGATCGCCAACCGCGCCACCGCCGGGGTGATGCGGTCGGTCGCGAACGACTACTACGACACCGACGCCGAGGTCGGGTCGGCCTTCGCCGACCTGGTCGCCGACGTCGACCCGGGGGGTGCGCACCCGTGATCGACACGACGGTCGACGGCAGCGAGTCCTCGGTCCGGTCGGCGGCGACGTACCTCGGCGACACGCTGAAGACGCAGGTCGTCGATGCCGGCGACGACGCGCAGTCGGCGCGGTCGCGGGCCCTGTCGTCGTGGGACGGCGACGCCTCGACGTCCTTCCGAGCCTTCGCCCGCCAGCTCGTCGAGGCCGCCGACGAGCAGGAGGAGCACCTGCGGGAGGCTCGGCAGAAGTTCGATGCGTACGCCGGCCGGCTCGGGCGCATCAAGGACCGGATGCGCGAGCGGCGCCAGGAGGCCCGCGGGGCCGGCCTGGTCGTGAACGGCATGGTCATCGAGACGCCCGCGGACGCGGTCGGCCCTGGCCCCCTCGGGGCGGATGCGACGCCGCGGCAGGCCGACGCCCACGCCGAGGCGACCGCGGCGTACGAGGCCCAGAAGGCCAAGATCGAGACGTACAACCGACTCCTCGGCGAGGTGCAGGACGACCACGAGGCCCACACCGACTGGATCCGCGACAACCTCAGTACGTTCTGGTCGACCGTGCACGGACCGAGCCTGGCGACCACCGCCGCCGACGTCCTCGCGGGCATGCCCGCAGCGCTCACCGGACTCGGGATCGACCTGCACGAACGGAGCCTGCGCGAGAACGCCGCCGCGGCCCGCGAGGAGAGCAAGCGGCTGCGCCAGGAGGCCGAGGAGGCCCGGGACGCGCGTCGCTCGGGCAACCCGGCCCGGCGCGCTGCGGGCGAGGGCGTCGACATCGCGGACAACCGCGGCACGGCGCGTGCCCTGGACGCCCTGGCCGAGGGCACCGAGCGGATCGCCCGCCGGCTGCCCCTGATCGGGGGACTGGTGACGGTCGCGGTCGCCGGCGGCGAGATCGCGGGCGGCGAATCACCGTCCTCGGTCATCGTCGGTGAGGCGGGCGGCATCGTCGGCGGCGTCCTGGGCGGCGCGGCGGTGGTGGGCGGTGCGGCCCTGCTCGGCGTCGGCGCCCCGGTCATCGCGGTGGCCGCCGGCGCGGCCGTCGTCGGCGTGGGCGCGGGGATGGCCGCTCAGTACGCCTATGAGAACTGGGTGCCCGACGAGGTCCGCGACAAGATCGACGACGGCCTGCGCGACTTCGGCAACGGGGTGGCCGACGTCGCGGGGGACGTCGGGGACGCGCTGACCTTCTGGGACTGAGAGGGTCGAGACGTGGACCAGCAGACGACCCAGCCAGCCCGCCGGCGCGTGGTGCGCCTCCCCGCCGGCCTTCCCGGACCGCGGGTGCCGTGGGGGCGCGCGGTCGGCACGCACCTGCTCATCGCCGTGGCCGTCGTGCTCGCCGGGGCGGGGGTCTGGACGGCGGCGCCCACCGGCGCCTGGGGCGCGGCCGTGGCGCTCGAGGCCACGGCGCTGCTGCTCGGCGGCTGGGCGCTCGTGCTGCTCGGCTCGACGCTGACCCGGTCGGGTCGGCTGCTCGTCGAGGAGTCCCCCGGCCGGCTCGGCCTGCCCGGCTCGCGGCCGCTCGGAGGCCTCCTCCTCGGGCTCCTGGTCCTCAGCCTGCTGCTGCCGGTGACGCTGCTGGGCGCCCGGATCCTGGGCGAGCCCGTGGGCAGCTCCACCTTCGCGCTGGTGCTGGCCGTGCTGCTGCTCCCGCTCGGCCTGCCGGTGCTGGTCCGGGTGCTCGCCGGGCGCATCCACCTGCCCGCCCTGGTGCTCGACGAGGCGGGGGTGACCTGGCGGGGCTGGAGCAGCGAGACGCGGCTGCCGTGGGCCGACCTGGCGCGGGTCGACCTGGTGGCCGACCCGGGCCGCCGGCTCGTCCTCCGGGCCTCCGCCGAGGAGGTCTCGGTGCCCGTCGGCTTCCTCGCCTCCGACGCCGCGCTCCTCGCCGCGCTGGTCGAGGCGTGCCGCACCGACCGGGGGCGCCGGGCCGCCCTCGGCACCGACGCGGCGCTGCACGGTCTCGGAGCCGGCGGCTAGCCTCCGGGGCGTGTTCCCGGTCGGTGGCGTGGGCGTGATGCTGCTGGGCATCGTCGCGTCCGCGGCCGTGTGCCTGCTGCTCCACCTGGCGCTGCGCCGCCGGCTCGGTGGGTTCCGCGCCGGCTCGATCGCGGCGTTCGTCTGGTCGCTGACGGTGATCGGCTTCATCACGCTCATCCCGGCCAACGGCGCGCCCGGCATCGTCCCCGCCGAGGGCCGGCTGGACTCGTGCTCGTGGGACCTCGGCGGGCCGGCGCCGGAGGGGTTCTGGATCTTCTCCGGCGGCCAGCGGCTGCTCAACACCGTGGTGTTCGTGCCCTCCGGGGCGCTGTTCGTGCTCGCGGCCGCCCGGAGCGCGCGCGGCGCCTTCGTGGTCGCGCCGTTCGGGCTGGCGTTCCTGGCGGCGTGCTCGGTCGGCATCGAGCTCACCCAGCTCGTCCTCGCCCGCCTCGACCGCGCCTGCGACGTCACCGACGTCGTCGACAACGTCCTCGGCGCCGCGATCGGCGTCGGGATCGGCCTGGTCCTCGCGCTGGTGCTGCGGCCCTGGCGCTGGCGCTAGCGGGACCTGGGGGCTCGCGTCACTGCTCGAGGAGCCGTCGCTTCTCTGCGGGGTCCAGCTCCTGCCACGCGGCGTGGGCGTCCGACATGCCGGCGAACGCCAGCGCCTGGAAGCCCGGGTCGCTGACCAGTTCCTGCACGCTGGAACGACCGTCGACGACCCGCTCCACGGCTGCGGCGAGACGTCGCACTGCGGCCTCGTCGCCGATGGCCGACCAGTAGGGCCACGCCGGGTCGCGCCGAGCGAGAAGGTCACGCAAGCCACCGAGCCGGGAGCGGATGAGCTCGGCACCCTCGTCGTCGAGGGGGCGCTGCGCGGTCACGAGCCCTCCAGGCTGGAACGGCCCAGGGTGAACTGGTCCCAGGCGTCGATGTACGCGCGGGACTCCGGTCCCAACACGCCGGCAAGCAGGTCCGGCGCCAGACGGTCCGCCGACACGGCCCCGGCGACGGACTCGAGGAAACCGGTGGCCACGGCGGTGCTCATCGACTCCGACCCGTGGGCCAGGTGGTGCTCGACCGTTCCGAAGACGCGGCTCGCGACGTCGGGAGACATGCGGGGCAGGCACGTCGCCACCGCGCGGCCGACAAGGCCCAGCCACAGCACCGGGATCTCCAGGTCTGGTGCGGTGTCCTCGCCCTGCGCCCGCAGCGCGTCCCCGACCTCGGGTGCCGCTTCCAGGACGGCGTCGATGAAGGCCTGGTACTCGTCGCTCATGTCGTCACCGTCCTGCGAGCGCGTCGCGCATGTCGCGGATGACGTTCTCCGCGGCGGCCCGGTCACCGGTCGACGTCCCTGATCGCGTCCCGCATTGCCGCGTGGGCCATGGTGATCGACATCGGCCGCTCCTCGGATCCGGTCTGATCGTTGTCCCGATGACGGGCGTGGGGATCCTCGCCGCGTCCGGCCGCGCGCGCTCAAACCTGCGCCTAGCCTGTGCGGCGTGAGCAGCCCGCAGCCCCGCCCGAACGTCGCCGACATCCCGCCGTACGTCGCCGGGAAGCCGCCGGCGGTCCGGCCGGGGATGGTCTCCTACAAGCTCTCCAGCAACGAGAACCCCTACCCGCCGCTGCCCGGCGTCGTCGAGGCCGTGCAGCAGGCCGTGGGGCAGATGAACCGCTACCCCGACATGGGGTCGACCGCGCTCTACGCCAAGCTCGCCGAGACCTTCGAGGTGCCGGCCGACCACCTCTCGGTGGCGACCGGGTCGGTGGGGCTGATCTACCAGCTCGTCCAGGCCTTCTGCGACCCCGGGGACGAGGTCGTCTTCGCGTGGCGCTCCTTCGAGGCCTACCCGATCGCGGTCACCGCGGCGGCCGCGACCTCGGTGCGGGTCCCGCTGCTCCCCGACGGCCGGCACGACCTCGACGCCATGGCCGCGGCGGTCACCGACCGCACCAAGGTGGTGCTGGTCTGCACGCCGAACAACCCGACCGGGCCGGCGATCACGCAGGCCGAGCTGGACGCGTTCCTCGCCCAGGTGCCCGGCCACGTGCTGGTCGTCGTCGACGAGGCCTACCTGGAGTTCGTGCGCACCGACGACCCGGTCGACGGGATCGCGACGTACCGCCGCCACGACAACGTCGTCCTCACCCGCACCTTCTCCAAGGCCTACGGCCTCGCGGGCTTCCGCGTGGGGTACGCCGTCGCGCCGGCCCCGATCGCGGCGGCGCTGCGGGCGGTCTCCCTGCCGTTCGGCGTCTCGACGGTCGCCCAGGTCGCGGCGATCGCGAGCCTGGAGCGACGCGCCGAGCTGCTCGAGCGGGTCGAGGCGCTCGTCGCGGAGCGGACCCGCGTCGTCGAGGGCCTGCGCGAGCGCGGCTGGGACGTGCCCGACGCGCAGGGCAACTTCGTCTGGTTCGGGCTGGGGGAGCGCACGGCCGACTTCGCGCTGGCCGCCGACGAGCTCGGCATCGTGGTCCGGCCCTTCGCCGGGGAGGGCGCGCGGGTCTCGATCGGCGAGCCGGAGGCCAACGACCGGCTGCTCGACCTGGCCACGAGGTTCCCGCGGTGAGCCGGTCCGGCCGGTCCCGGAGAGGCGTGCGACACGCCGAGGCCCGATCCGGGGCACCTGGTGAGACCATGGGGCCCGCTGCCCGCACGACCCGCGACCCGAACGGAACCACCACGTGAGCCACCCGCACCCCGAGCTCCAGAAGCCGCCCCGCCTCCCCCGCAACGGCCTCCGCGTCGTCGGACTCGGTGGACTCGGCGAGATCGGCCGCAACATGACCGTCTTCGAGCACCGCGGGAAGCTGCTGGTCGTCGACTGCGGCGTGTTGTTCCCCGAGGAGCACCAGCCGGGCATCGACGTCATCCTCCCGGACTTCAGCTGGATCCGGGACCGCCTCGACTCCGTGGTCGGCCTGGTGCTCACCCACGGCCACGAGGACCACATCGGCGGCGTGCCGTACCTCCTGCGCGAGCGGGCCGACATCCCGGTCATCGGGTCGCGGCTGACGCTGGCGCTGATCCGGGAGAAGCTCAAGGAGCACCGGATCACCCCGGTCCTGCACGAGGTCGCCGAGGGCGACCGCAAGGAGTACGACGGCTTCGACCTGGAGTTCCTCGCGGTCAACCACTCCATCCCTGACGGGCTCGCGGTCGCCATCCGCACCGCGGCCGGCACGGTGCTGCACACCGGCGACTTCAAGATGGACCAGTTCCCGCTGGACCGCCGGATCACCGACCTGCGCGGCTTCGCCCGGCTCGGCGAGGAGGGGGTCGACCTCTTCCTCACCGACTCCACCAACGCCGAGGTCCCGGGCTTCACGATGTCCGAGCGCGACCTCGCGCCGGCGATCGAGCAGGTCTTCCGCACCGCCCCGCGCCGGATCATCGTCTCCAGCTTCGCCAGCCACGTGCACCGCATCCAGCAGGTCCTCGACACCGCCCACGCGCACGGCCGCAAGGTGGCCTTCGTGGGCCGCTCGATGGTCCGCAACATGGGTGTCGCGCAGGACCTGGGCTACCTCAAGGTCCCGCAGGGCCTGATCGTGCCGCTGGACCAGCTCGAGCGGCTCCCGGCCAACAAGGCGACGCTGGTGTGCACCGGCTCCCAGGGCGAGCCGATGGCCGCGCTGGCCCGGATGGCCAACCGCGACCACAAGATCCGCGTCGGCGAGGGCGACACGATCCTCATGGCCAGCTCCGCGGTCCCCGGCAACGAGAACGCCATCTCCGGGCTGATCAACAACCTCAGCCGCTGGGGCGCGCAGGTCGTGCACAAGGGCAACGCCAAGGTGCACGTCTCGGGCCACGCCAGCGCCGGCGAGCTCGTCTACTGCTACAACATCGTCAAGCCGCGCAACGTGATGCCGGTGCACGGCGAGTGGCGCCACCTCAAGGCCAACGCCGACCTCGCGATCGCCACCGGCGTGCCCGCGGACCACGTGGTCATCGCCGAGGACGGCGTCGTCGTCGACCTCGTCGAGGGCCAGGCCAGCATCGTCGGCAAGGTCCGCTCCGGCAACGTGTACGTCGACGCCCAGACCGTCGGCGGCGCCACCGAGGCCACCCTCAAGGACCGCCGCACGCTGGCCGAGGAGGGCGTGGTCACCGTCCTGGCGATCGTCGACGCCGACACCGGCAAGCTGGCCGACCCGCCGGACTTCCTCGTCCGCGGCTTCGTGCACGAGCCGAACGCCTTCGACCCGGCCGTCCAGGTCATCGAGAAGACGCTCGCCCGCGCGGCCTCCGAGGGGATCGGCGACCCCCAGCAGCTCGAGCAGCTGCTGAGCCGCGAGATCGGGCGCTGGGCGCACCGCGCGTTCCGCCGCAGCCCGCTGATCATCCCGCTGGTCATCGACGCCTGAGCGCGCGCGGGCCGGGGCAGGTCGCCCCGGCCCCGCGCGGCGCCGGGTGGTTGAGTCTTCACCTACGCTGGGGGGATGGCTCCCCAGGCGACGGACAGCGACAAGCCGACGTACACCGAGAAGGGCAAGGCCTTCGACCGGGACATGTCCTACATCCCGGACCGGATCACCCGGGTCGTCGACGGCGCCCCGCGCCGCCCCGAGCACGGGCCGGTCGAGGGTGAGCTGTGGCCGGTCGAGCCGGGCCGCTACCGCCTGGTCGCGGCCAAGGCCTGCCCGTGGGCGAACCGCGCGATCATCGTGCGCCGGCTGCTCGGCCTCGAGGACGTCATCTCCCTCGGGATGCCCGGGCCCACCCACGACAAGCGCAGCTGGACCTTCGACCTCGACCCCGACGGCAAGGACCCGGTGCTCGGGATCGAGCGGCTGCAGGACGCCTACGTCGCGCGCTACCCGGACTACCCCAAGGGGATCACCGTGCCGGCGATCGTCGAGGTCGCCTCCGGCAAGGTCGTCACGAACGACTTCCCGTGGATCACCCACGACCTGTCCTTCGAGTGGCGCGACCACCACCGTCCCGGCGCCCCGGACCTGTGGCCCGACGAGGTCCGCGAAGAGATGGAGGCGGTGATGAAGCGGATCTTCACCGAGGTCAACAACGGCGTCTACCGCTGCGGCTTCGCCGGCTCCCAGGAGGCCTACGACGACGCCTACGACCGGCTCGGGACCGCGATGGACTGGCTCGAGGAGCGCCTCGCCGACCGCCGCTTCCTCATGGGCGAGGTCGTCACCGAGGCCGACATCCGGCTGTTCACCACCCTGGTGCGCTTCGACGCGGTCTACCACGGCCACTTCAAGTGCAACCGGAACAAGCTGAGCGAGATGCCGGTGCTGTGGGCCTACGCCCGCGACCTGTTCCAGATGCCCGGCTTCGGCGAGACCATCGACTTCGACCAGATCAAGGCGCACTACTACGTCGTCCACACCGACATCAACCCCACCGGCATCGTGCCGAAGGGGCCCGACCCGGACGTCTGGCTGACCCCGCACGGTCGCGAGGCGCTCGGCGGGGAGCCGATCCGCCCCTGGTGACGGGCCGCCCCCAGGCAGGATGGGGGGCGTGGGACACGGACACGGGCACGGCCACGGGCACGGGCACGCCGCCGGCCGCGCGGAGGACCGGCGGCGGCTGAAGGTCGTCCTCGCGATCACCGCGACCGTGCTGGTCGTCGAGCTGGTCGGCGCCTGGCTGACCGGGTCCCTGGCGCTGCTGGCCGACGCCGGGCACATGGCCACCGACGCGGCGGCGGTGGTGCTCGCGCTCGCGGCGTCGTACGTCGCCTCCCGCGGCGGCGGCCCGCGCTCGACGTTCGGCCTGCACCGCGCGGAGATCCTCGCGGCCCTGGTCAACGCGCTGGTGCTGCTCGGCGTGTGCGTCTACCTGGCCTACGCCGGCGTCGCCCGGCTGCTCGACGGCGGCGACTCCCACCTCGAGGCCGGCCCGATGATCGGCTTCGCCGCCGTCGGCCTGGTCGCGAACCTCGTCGCCGTGGTGGTCCTGCGCGGCTCGACGAGCGGCTCGCTCAACATGCGCGGGGCGACCAACGAGGTGCTCGCCGACACCCTCGGGTCGGTGCTGGCGCTCGCCGCGGGCGTGGTCGCGTGGACGACCGGCTTCGACCGGGCCGACCCGATCGCCTCGCTGCTCATCGCCGTGCTCATCGCGCCGCGGTCGTGGGTGCTGCTGCGCGACAGCGTGGCGGTGCTCCTGGAGCTCGCCCCGGCCGGGCTCGACCTCGACGACGTGCGCCACCACCTCTCCCACGTGTCCGGGGTCGTCGACGTGCACGACCTGCACGCCTGGACGATCACCAGCGGCATCGCCAGCCTCTCGGCCCACGTGACCGTCACCGACGAGGCGCTGGCCGCCCGCGGCGTCGGGCCGGTGCTCGACGACCTCGGGGCCTGCCTGGCCGAGCACTTCGGGGTGCGGCACGCGACGTTCCAGGTCGAGCCGGTCTCCCACGGCGCGCACGAGGACCTCGGCGAGGTCCACTGACCACGGCCGGCGCAGCAGCCGGCCTCACCCGGACGGGCGCGTCTGGGACGCGGCCCGCCGGGTCATCGGGTGGCCATGACCTCCGCGCACACCCATGCCCACCCGGTCGGCCGCCTCGTCGACGGCTACGACCCGGACGGCGAGGTCGAGCTCGAGGGGTACGCCGGCAGCCTGACGACGTACGGCCTGGTCCTCGCCGGCATCGCCGCGGCGGGCTCGGCGTCGGGCCACCACCTCGCCGAGCGCTACGACCTCGCCGACATCGCGCTCGGCGGCCTGGCGGTGCACAAGTTCACCCGGCTGGTGTCGCGGTCCTCGGTGGCGGCGCCGGTGCGGGCGCCGTTCACCCGGTTCGAGGGGGCCGCCGGCTCCGGGGAGCACGTGGAGAGCGCGCGGGAGGACGACGGCCGGCTGCGCGCCACGATCGGGAAGCTGATCACCTGCCCGTTCTGCCTCGGCGTGTGGGTCGGCACCGCCTACATCGCGGGCCTCAACCTCGCGCCGCGGCCCACCCGGGCCTGGGCGGCGCTGTTCGCGGTCACCGCGCTCTCCGACACCCTCCAGCACGCCTACTCGCGGCTGCGCGGCGACTGACCCGGCCCCTGACCGGCCGGGGGAGCCTGCTCAGCGGCCGGCGTCGTCCTCGGCGGCGGCCTTGAGCTTGGGCAGCGTGCCCTCGATGCCGCGGCGGTTCTTCTCCGGGATCCCGAGGCGGCGCAGCGCGGCCCGCCCGAGGCCGGGGTAGTACGTCGCGTCCCAGGTCTCGGTGACCCGGGTGCCCGGGGTGCCGGCCAGGTCGACCGGCTCGAGCTCGTAGCGCCAGCGGTGCGGGCCGAGGTGCTTCCAGGCGATGAGCCGGCCCTCCTCGAACTCCACGACCTTGTTGCGGATGCGGTAGGGCGCGCCCATCTTCATGCTCATCCCGAACGTCGAGCCCAGGCTGAGCCGCTCGGGCCCGGAGATCGACCCGCGCACGGTGCCGGAGCCGTCGATCCGGGGGTGCTGGCGCGGGTCGGCGAGGATCGCGAAGACCGCCTCGGGCGGTGCGGCGATCAGCTCGGTGGCGGAGACGCGCATGTCGGTGTCGTCGCTCATGGCCCGAACCTAGCGGGGCCGCCCCAGCCGGGTGGTTGGCGTGCGCGCGGGAGGCGCCGGTACGTTGTGCCCACCACGACTGTGGTCCCGGTCACAAGGCGCACCACCCCCGCGCCCGCCGGCCGGGGACCCTCGCCACCCGGCGACCGGGGATCCCGGGTGCCGGTGACCACGAAGGAGCGCGCCCGTGAGCCACACGTCCGGATTCGGCCCCGACCTCGCGGAGGTCTTCGGCCCCTCGCAACGAGACGGCGGGCCCGAGCTCGTCCAGCTGCTGACCCCCGAGGGCGAGCGGGTCCACGACCTCCCTCCCGAGTTCGAGCAGTTCGACCTGGACTTCTCCGCCGAGCAGCTGCGCGGGTTCTACCGCGACATGGTGCTGACCCGGCGGATCGACACCGAGGCCACCGCCCTCCAGCGCCACGGCGAGCTCGGCATCTGGGCCCAGCTGCTCGGCCAGGAGGCCGCGCAGATCGGCGCCGGCCGGGCGCTGCGCGACCAGGACCACGTCTTCCCGACCTACCGCGAGCACGGCGTCGCCTGGTGCCGCGGCCTGGACCCGCTGCGCCTGCTCGGCCTCTTCCGCGGTGTCGACCAGGGCTCGTGGGACCCCGAGGAGTTCCACTTCGGGCTCTACACGATCGTCATCGGCGCCCAGACCCTGCACGCCACCGGCTACGCGATGGGCATGCAGCGCGACGGCGTCGTCGGCACCGGCGACCCCGACCGGGACGCCGCGGTCCTCGCGCACTTCGGCGACGGCGCCTCCAGCCAGGGCGACGTGAACGAGGCGTTCATCTTCGCGGCGTCGTACAACGCCCCGGTCGTCTTCTTCTGCCAGAACAACCAGTGGGCCATCTCCGAGCCGATCGAGCGCCAGACGCGGATCCCGCTCTACCAGCGCGCGCTCGGGTTCGGCTTCCCCGGCGTGCGGGTCGACGGCAACGACGTGCTGGCGACGTACGCCGTGACCCAGGCGGCGCTGCAGCGGGCCCGGGAGGGCCAGGGCCCGACGCTGGTGGAGGCCTACACCTACCGGATGGGTGCCCACACGACCACCGACGACCCGACCCGCTACCGGCTCTCCGACGACCTGGAGCACTGGAAGCTCAAGGACCCGATCGCGCGGCTGGAGGTCTACCTCAAGCGCAACGGCCTGGCCGAGGGGTCTTTCTTCGGCGACCTCGCCGAGGAGGCCGACCAGCTCGGCGCGACGCTGCGCGAGGGCTGCAAGGCGATGCCCGACCCGCGGGCGCTGAGCATCTTCGACCACGTCTACGCCGAGATGACCGAGGAGCTCGCCGCCCAGCGCGACGGCTTCGCGGCCTACGCCGCCCAGTTCGACCACAACCAGTTCGACAACCAGTTCGACGCAGCGCACGGGGAGGCCTGAGATGACCGACACCCACACCGGCACCGGCACCCAGAAGGTCACCCTGGCGAAGGCCCTGAACATGGGCCTGCGCGCCGCGATGGAGGACGACGAGAAGGTCCTGGTCATGGGCGAGGACGTCGGCAAGCTCGGCGGCGTCTTCCGGATCACCGACGGCCTGCAGAAGGACTTCGGCGAGGACCGGGTCATCGACTCCCCGCTGGCGGAGTCCGGCATCGTCGGCACCGCGGTCGGCCTCGCGCTGCGCGGCTACCGGCCCGTGGTCGAGATCCAGTTCGACGGGTTCGTCTACCCCGCCTACGACCAGATCGTCTGCCAGGTCGCGAAGATGCACTTCCGCAGCCAGGGCCGCTCGCGGATGCCGATGGTCATCCGGATCCCGTTCGGCGGCGGCATCGGTGCGGTCGAGCACCACAGCGAGTCGCCCGAGGCGCAGTTCGCGCACACGCCGGGCCTCAAGGTGGTCGCCTGCTCCAACCCCGTCGACGGCTACTGGATGCTCCAGCAGGCCATCGCCTGCGACGACCCGGTGGTCTTCCTCGAGCCCAAGCGGCAGTACCACGCCGACAAGGCCGACCTCGACGTCGCGCTCACGCCCGACCCGCTGTTCTCCTCGCGGCTGGTGCGCCGCGGCACCGACGTCACGGTGCTCGCCTACGGCCCGACGGTGAAGACCGCGCTCAAGGCCGCCGAGGCCGCCTCGAACGAGGGCCGCTCGCTGGAGGTCATCGACCTGCGCACGCTCTCCCCGCTCGACATGGGCCCGGTGTACGAGTCGGTGCGCCGCACCGGCCGCGCGGTGGTGTGCCACGAGGCGCACGTCAACCTCGGCATGGGCGCGGAGCTCGCCGCCCGGATCACCGAGGAGTGCTTCTACTCCCTCGAGGCGCCGGTGCTGCGGGTGGGCGGGTTCGACACGCCGTACCCGCCCTCGCGCATCGAGGAGGACTTCCTGCCCGACCTCGACCGCGTCCTCGACGCCGTCGACCGCTCGCTCGCGATCTGAGGAGGACGCATGCCCGAGTACCTCCTGCCCGACGTCGGCGAGGGCCTGATCGAGGCCGAGATCGTCTCCTGGAAGGTCAAGGTCGGCGACACCGTCGACATCAACGACGTGGTGGTCGAGATCGAGACCGCCAAGTCCCTGGTCGAGCTGCCCTCGCCGTACGCCGGCACGGTCAGCGCCCTGCTCGTGGCCGAGGGGGAGACCGTCGCGGTCGGCACGCCGATCATCGCGATCGGCGCCCCCGGCGAGGCGCCCGCGCCCGCCCCCGCCGCGCCGATGGGCGGGGACATGGTCATCGACCTGTCCAACCCCGCGGCCAGCGGCGGCGGGGAGGGCGAGTCGCTGGTCGGCCGGAACAAGGCCGAGCGCGGCCCGATGCGCCGGCCCCGCAAGGGCTCGGCCTCGCCGTCGACCGAGGCGGCCGCGGCGACCCAGATGCAGGTGCAGGGCGCGTTCGCGCCCGGGGGCGCCCGGTCCGAGCCGGTCGTGGAGGCCGACGAGCCGGCCGTGCCGGCCACGACGGCCCCGCCGCTGCCGGTGCGCGAGCAGGTGCTGGCCAAGCCGCCGGTGCGCCGGCTCGCCAAGGACCTCGGGGTCGACCTGGCCTCGGTGACCCCCACCGGGCCGCACGGCACGGTCACCCGGGCCGACGTGGAGCAGGCCGCGAGCGGCGCCGCCGTGATCAAGCCCGTGGTCGAGCCGGAGCCCGCGGTCGCGATGCCGGCGGCGTACGCCGACCTCGGCCGGCCGGGCGTGCACCCGATGGCCGGCGCCCGCGAGACCCGCGAGCCGGTCAAGGGCGTGCGCCGGGCGATGGCGCAGGCGATGACGCAGTCGGCGTTCACCAGCCCGCACGTCACCGAGTGGGTGACCGTCGACGTGACCGCGACGATGCGCCTCGTCGAGCGCCTCCGGTCCTCCCGCGACCTGCGGGGGGTCAAGGTCAGCCCGCTGCTCGTGCTCGCCCGCGCCGCGATGCTGGCCATGCGGCGTACGCCGGAGATCAACTCCTGGTGGGACGAGGCCGCCCAGGAGGTCGTGCTCAAGGGCTACGTCAACCTCGGCATCGCCGCGGCCACCCCGCGCGGGCTGGTCGTGCCGAACATCAAGGACGCCGACGCGATGTCGCTGGTCGAGCTCGCCGGCGCGCTCGAGGAGCTCACCGACACCGCCCGCCAGGGCCGGACGCAGCCGGCGGAGATGAGCGGGGGGACGTTCACGATCACCAACGTGGGCGTCTTCGGCATCGACGCGGGCACGCCGATCATCAACCCCGGCGAGTCGGCGATCCTCTGCTTCGGCGCGATCGCGAAGCGGCCCTGGGTCGATGAGGAGACCGGCGAGATCGTCGCGCGCGACGTGACGACGCTGGCGCTCTCCTTCGACCACCGCCACATCGACGGGGAGAAGGGCTCGCGGTTCCTCGCCGACGTGGCCTCGATCCTGCGCGACCCGGCGAACGCGCTGCTGTTCTGACCCGCCCACCCGCCTCGTGATGCCCAGCGTGCGCCGGAGCGCACGCTGGGCATCACGCTGGCATCACGAGGGGGGC
This sequence comes from Nocardioides marmotae, assembly GCF_013177455.1. NCBI lineage: Bacteria > Bacillati > Actinomycetota > Actinomycetes > Propionibacteriales > Nocardioidaceae > Nocardioides > Nocardioides marmotae. Next base: position 4,179,769 of record NZ_CP053660.1, on the reverse strand, counting down.
TACGGGGTAAGCGGAACCCGTGACCAAGGACGCGGAGGACGGGGGCTACCCCGAGGTCGGCGAGCGGCTCGGGCCGTACATGCTCGGCGCCCGGATCGGCTCGGGCGGGATGGGCTGGGTCTACGAGGCGCTCGACACCCGGCTGCACCGGCAGGTCGCGGTCAAGGTGATCGCGCCGCAGCTCGCGGGGGACGCGGGCTTCCGCGACCGGTTCGTGCGCGAGGCGCAGGCCCAGGCGTCCCTGGACTCCCCGCACGTGGTCCACGTCTACGACCACGGCGAGGTCGACGGCCGGCTCTACCTGGTCACCCAGCACATCCCCGACGGCGACCTGGCCGACGCGCTGCGCACCCACGGCGCGCCACCGCTGGAGGCGGCCGTCGACATCGTCGCCCAGGTCGCGGCGGGGCTCGCCGACGTCCACGCGGCCGGCTTCGTGCACCGCGACGTCAAGCCCTCCAACGTGCTGCTGCGCCGGCGCGAGGACGGCGTCACCGCCTACCTCGGCGACTTCGGCATCGTCCGCGAGGCCGACGCCGACCACACCGCGACCGCCGCCGGCACGGCCGGCACCCCGGACTTCATGGCCCCCGAGCTGCACACCGGCGCCAAGGCGAGCGCGCGCACCGACGTCTACTCCCTCGGCTGCCTGCTGTGGACCACGCTCACCGGGTCCCCGCCGTACTCCGGCGCCTCGGAGTGGGAGCTGGTGACCGCCCACCGCGAGCAGCCCGTGCCGCGGCTGCCCGGCGAGGGTCCCCTGGTCGAGGGGGTGAACCGGGTGCTGGCCACGGCGATGGCCAAGGACCCGGCCCAGCGGTACGCCGACGCGAGGCCGCTGCGCGAGGACCTGCGCGACCTGCTGCGGCTGCCGGCCGGCGGCCCGGTCGTGCCGGTCGACGCCGTCGACCCGCCCGCGGCCGCACCGCTGCCGCCCCCGCCGCACGCCCGGCGCCGGCTGGTCGCGCTGGTGGCCGCGATCCTCGTGCTCGCCGTGGTCGGCGTCGTGGCCTGGGCCCTGACCTGGGGCGAGGAGGACGACGAGGCGACCGGCGGTGCCCCGTCGCTGGACCGCGGACGGGCCGTCGCGAGCGTCGCCGCGGCGTTCGAGGAGCAGCTCGGGGAGGCCGCCGCCCGGTCGGGGATCGCGGTCTGCATGGCCGAGCACTGGGTCGACGGGACCGGCCTGTCCCAGCTGCGCGCCGACGGGTTCCTCACCGAGGACTCGACCTTCGTCGACCGGCCCTCCGCGGAGATGACCGACCAGATGCGCGCCGCCGTCGCCGCCGCGCTCACCGCCTGCGTCGGCGCCGCGGGCGACGGCTAGACGTAGCGGCGGGCGCGGTCCTCGGGGCTCCCGGGGCCGGACTCGAGCAGCGCCGCGAGCTCCTGCTCGAGCACGGCGCCGACCCGCCGGCAGAACGCCTCGGCCTCGTCGGCGGCGTCGGGCCGCTCCGCGACCACCCGGTCGACGATGCCGAGCCGGTGCAGGTCGAGGGCGCGCACCTGCTGCTTGCGGGCCATCTCCGGCGCGTGGTCGAGGTCGCGGTGCACGATCGCGCTCGCCCCCTCCGGCGGCAGCGGGGAGAGCCAGGCGTGCTGGGCGGCCAGCACCCGGTCGGCCGGCAGCAGCGCGAGCGCGCCGCCGCCGTTGCCCTCGCCGAGCATCAGGCACAGGGTCGGGGCGTCGAGGGTGACCAGGTCGGCCAGGCAGCGGGCGATCTCGCCGGCCAGGCCGCCGTTCTCGGCGTCGGCGGACAGCGCGGCGCCGCGGGTGTCGATCGCGGTCACCAGCGGCAGGCCGAGCTCGGAGGCGAGCCGCATGCCGCGGCGGGCCTCCCGCAGCGCCCCGGGCCCCAGCGGCTGCTCGGCGGTCTGCCCGCGGCGGTCCTGGCCGAGGAAGACGCACGGCGCCTCGCCGAACCGGACCAGCCCGATGAACATCCCCGGGTCCTGCTCGCCCTGGCCGGTGCCGTTGAGCGGGACGACGTCGCTGGCGGCGTACCGCAGCAGGCGGCGCACGCCGGGGCGGTCCGGGCGCCGGGAGCGGGTGACCGCGTCCCACGTCTCGACCTCGGGCGCGGAGCCCGGCTCGTCGTACGTCGCGTCCGCGTCGAGCGGGGTCGTCGTGAAGCCGTGGCGCGGGGAGAGGATGACGGTCAGCGCGCGGTCGAGGATCTCGGCGATGTCCTCGGGGGCGACGACGGCGTCGATGATGCCGTGGGCGTGGAGGTTCTCCGCGGTCTGCACGCCCTCGGGGAACGGCTTGCCGTAGAGCGCCTCGTAGACCCGCGGGCCGAGGAAGCCGAGCAGCGCGCCCGGCTCGCCGACCGTCACGTGCCCGAGCGAGCCCCACGAGGCCATGACCCCGCCGGTGGTGGGGTGGCGCAGGTAGACCAGGTAGGGCAGCTCGGCGGCCTTGTGCGCGGCGACCGCCTGGCTGATCCGCACCATCTGCACGAACGCCGGCGTGCCCTCCTGCATGCGGGTGCCGCCGCTGACCGGCGCCGCGAGCAGCGGCAGCCCCTCGGCCGTGGCGCGCTCGATGCCGGCGACGATGCGGTCCGCGCTGGCCCGCCCGATCGAGCCGGCGAGGAACCCGAACTCACCGACGATGACCGCGACGCGTCGCCCGCGCATCAGCCCCTCGCCGGTCAGCACCGACTCATCGACGCCGCTCTTCTCCTCGGCTCGCGCCAGCTCGGCGGCGTACTCCTCGGTGATCCCGGCCCGCTCGGGGCGGGTGTCCCAGGAGACCCACGAGCCCTCGTCGAGCACCAGGTCGATCAGCGTGGCAGCGTTCGGTCGAGCGTTCGGTCGGCCCATGCTGCGAACCTAACGGCTCGCGCCCGGCCTGCCGCCAGCGACCGTTGACGAAGCGGCCGGGGCGCGTGGGCAACCCCTGCCGAAGCCGCTAGGAGCGGGCCGGGGTGGTGGCGCCCATCAGCCACCGGTCGAAGAACGCCGAGAGCTCCAGCCCGGTCTCCGCCTCGACCCAGGCGAGGTACTCCTCGCGGTCGGCGGTGCCGTTGTCCCGCGAGGCCGGCCACGCGCGCACGAGCGCCCAGAAGTCCGCGTCGCTCCCCGACCGGGCCGCGAGCCGTCGGCGCAGCTCGTGCCACATGAGCATGGGGCCGTAGTAGATGTTCGACTCCCCGAAGGTCGCCGGGTCGTAGTCGCCCGGCGGGCCCGCCGTCGCCCGCTCCTCCGCCTCGCGCACGGCGTACTCCTCGAGCACCGTCTCGAGGTCGCCGCCGTCCTGCTCGACCTGCCAGAGGATCTGGAGGTACATCGCCATGCCCTCGTTCATCCACACGTCGCGCCAGTCCTCCGGCGTGACCTGGTTGCCGTACCAGTGGTGGGCCAGCTCGTGGACGATCACCGCGGCCGAGAGCGTGTAGTCGCTGATCCCGAGGGTGATCATGGTCTGGGTCTCCATGCCGCTGAGCGACTCCACGAGCACCGCGCCGGCGGTGTCGTAGGGGTAGGGGCCCAGCCGCTCCTCGAGCCACGCCAGCTCGCGGGCCATCGTCGTCGCGCCGGAGCCGAGCCGCGGCTGGTCGCGCGGCACCCACCACGTCACCGGCACGCCGCTCGCCGAGGTCGCCTCGGCGCTGGTGTAGTCGCCGGTGGCCAGGGTGACCAGGTAGGAGGCGGCCGGCTCGGCCAGGTGCCACCGGGTGACCGTGCGGCCCTCGCGCTCCTCGCGGGAGACCAGCTCCCCGTTGCTGATGCCGGTCCACGGGCTCGGCACGCTGACCGTGACGTCGTAGAGCGCCTTGTCGGAGGGGTGGTCGTTGACGGCGTACCAGGTGTAGGCGCCGTAGGGCTCCTGCATCGTCCAGGTCCAGCCGTCGGCGGTGGTCGTCCACCCGGTCGTGCTGAAGTCGCCGCGGGTGGTCGGTGCCGCGGCCGGCCGCGGGGTGCCGGAGTAGGAGACGACCACCTCGTAGCGCTCGTCGGCCACGACGTCCTGGCGCAGGTAGAGGTCCTTGCCGGCGTGGCGGAAGTCGACCTTCTCGCCGTCGACGCTCACCGAGCGCACGGTCAGCGCGGGGGAGAGGTCGAGCTGGACGGTGTCGTCGTCCGCGGTGGCGCGCAGCAGGACCCGCTCGAGCCCGTCGAGGACGCGGGTCTCGGGGTCCCAGTCGAGGGAGAGGTCGTAGTGCAGCGCGTCGACGCCGGGGTCGCCGACGTCGGGGTAGACCGAGTCCTCCCGCGGCTCGTTGACGGCCTCCTCGAGCGCGTCGGGCGCGGGCTGCTCGGTGGGGGCGGGGTGGGCGACCGGCGCGCGGGTCGCCGCCGCGGCCGAGGGGGCCGGGTCCGGCGGAGGCGGCTCGGTGTCGGTGTCGGTGCAGCCGGCGAGCGGCAGCAGCGCGAGGGCGAGCAGGGCCGGGACCAGCCGGGCGGGACGCCTGGTGCGGGTCACGCGTCACCGCGCAGCAGCGGCCGGACCAGCTTGCGGCCGTGGTGGATCTGCGCCTTGACGGTGCCGGTCGGCGCGCCGAGCAGCGCGGCGATCTCCTCGTAGGGCAGCCCGTAGACGTCGCGCAGCAGCAGCGGCTCGACCATCTGCGGGTGCTCGCGCTCGAGGGTCTCCATCGCCTCGAGCAGGTCGAGCCGGGTGCCGGCGATGACCGAGGTGGTGCGCGGGTCGGGCCGCTCGGCGGGCAGCACGTCGCTGGCGAAGGCCTGGTTCTTCAGCCGGCGGTACGTCGACCGGGCGCTGTTGAGCGCCACGACGTGCAGCCACGTGGTGAACCGGCCGCGGCCGCCCCACGACCCGATCTTGCCGGCGACGTTCAGCAGGGCCTCCTGGCAGGCGTCCTCGGCGTCGGCGGAGTGCGGCAGCACCCCGCGGCAGACGCTGAGCGCCCGTGGGCGGACCGCCGCGAGCAGGTCCTCCAACGCGTCGCGGTCGCCGGCCTGCGCGCGCCGCGCGAGGTCGTCGATCTCGTCGGCGGTCGGTGCCTGCGCGTCCTCGCTGCCCGGGCTCGTCGTCATGTCGGATGTCCTCCCCTGTGGGCTGCAACATAATGCCGGGGTGTCTTCCCCCACGCGTCTCGGTCGCTACGTCGTGCGCCGGCGTCTCGGCTCGGGCGGGTTCGCGACGGTGTGGCTGGCCTACGACGAGCAGCTCGACAGCCCGGTCGCGATCAAGGTGCTGGCCGACAACTGGACCGAGGACGCGCACGTCCGCGGCCGGTTCGTCGAGGAGGGCCGCTACCTGCGGCGGGTGGAGTCGCCCCACGTCGTCGGTGTCTACGACGCCGGCGAGCTCGACGACGGCCGGCCCTACCTGGTCATGGCCTACGCCGACCAGGGCACGCTCGCCGACCGGCTCGAGGCAGACGCGGCTGCCGGTGCCGAGGTCGGCCCCGAGGTCGGCCCCGAGGTCGGCCCCGCCGGGCTCACGCTGCCCCAGGCGGTGGAGGTGCTGCGCCAGGTGGGCGCCGGGCTGACCGCGCTGCACGGCCGCGGCATCCTGCACCGCGACGTCAAGCCCGCGAACGTGCTCTTCCGCACCGTCGAGGGCACGGTCCGCGCGATGCTCGGCGACCTCGGGCTCGGCAAGGCGCTCGACATGTCCTCGCGGCTGACGATGGTCGCGGGCACGCCGACCTTCGTGGCGCCCGAGCAGGCGCAGGCCGAGCCGCTGGACGCGCGCGCGGACCAGTACTCCCTCGGGGCGCTGGCCTACCTGCTGCTGTCCGGCCGGGCGCCGTACACCCACACCACGCTGGGCGCGGCCGCCGCCCCGGCCCCGCCGCCGCCGCTCTCGACCCCCGAGCGGCCCTTCCCGGACGCCACCGACGCGGTCGTCCGGCGCGCGCTGGCCGTGGACCGCGAGGACCGGTTCCCCGACGTGGCGTCCTTCGTCGAGGCGCTGGAGGCGACGCTCGACTGCGACGCGACCGCGCCGGCGCCGTGGCTGCCGGTCGACCCCGGCCCGACCCGGCCGGAGCCGCGGCCGACCCCCGCGTCCGCGCCCGCGCCCGCGTCCGCGCCCGCGCCGCTCCCCGCCCCGGCGGTGCGGGGCCGGTGGCTCCTCGCCTGCGGGCTCGCGGTGGCCGCGCTCGTGGCGGGCGGCATGGGCGGCTACCTGTGGCAGCAGGAGCGCGACGCGGAGGTCCGGCTCAGCGACGAGCAGGGCAGCCTGAGCGTGGCCGTGCCGCGCGACTGGGAGCGGGCCGTGGCGGTCGCCGGCTGGACGCCGCCGAACGGTGACGACGCGACGTACCCCGCCCTCTCGGCCGGCACCGTCGAGGGCTGGACCGAGCCGGGCACGAGCGCCGAGGGCGTCTTCCTCGGGCTGCTGCCGGGCACCGAGCTGCCCACGACGCTGCCGCGGCACCCGGAGTGTGCGGAGGCGCAGGAGCCGGTCACCCAGACCGCGGGCGACCCCTCGCGGACCGTCGTGCACACCGGCTGCCCCGGCGGCGTCGTGGTCGAGCGGGTGGTGCAGGTCGCGGGCAACCGGCTGCTGTGGGTGCAGGTGCGCAGCCTCGCCCGCGCCACCGCCAACCGGGTGCTCGACAGCGTGGAGACCCACGGCATCTGAGATCCGCCGAAGTGGCACTCCTGCAGGGTCGAGGTGGCACTCCTGCACGGTCGAAGTGGCACTCCTGCAGGGTCGAGGTGGCACTCCTGCAGGGTCGAGGTGGCAGTCAGGACGTGGCGGCGCGCCGGACGATCCGCTCGACGAGGTCGGCCATGCCGAGCAGGTCGCGCTCGCGGCCCACGACCGCGACGGTGGCGTAGGCCGTGCGGCCGTCGAAGGAGAGGAACCGCTCCATCGCCACCCGCCGGTGGTCGTCGGTCACGTACGTCGCGGTGAACCCGTCCTCGTCCTGGGTCTCGATGACGAGCTCCTGGACGTCGGAGGCGCCGGAGAGGGCGGAGAGGCGCTCGCGCAGGGCGGCCTCGCGGGTCTGGAAGCCGGTGACGAGCCGGACGCGCAGGAAGTAGGCGTTCTTGTCCGGCTGCCCGGGCGGGAACCACTTCCACTCGCCGAGCAGCGAGTCGCTGCGCCGCCACCCGGCGGGCACCGGCAGCCGCAGCCCGAACGGCGGGATCCCGACCTGCGCCCGCTGGAGCCGGACCCCCGTCTTCAGCCCGGGGGTGTCCGGGTCGGCCTTGACCGGTAGCGGCGGGTCGACGGGGTACGACGGCGAGACGGCCGGCAGCGGCACCGCGCTCGCGACCGTCCGCGGCTCCTCCTCGAGCGCGCCGGCCAGCACCGCGCCGCCGGCGACCCCGAGCACCGCGGCGCACGCGACCACGGCCGCGAGGACCGTGCCCCCGGGTCGTCGCCTGCTCATGGCGCCCGAGGGTAGACGGCATCGGGCCCGGGGTTACGTTCTGCGCATGACGAGCCTGCTGCTCCGCAACGCCCGCCGGGTGCCCCTGCGCGCCGGTGACCTCGCCGATCAAGGGGCTGATCGAGCGGCCGACCCGGTCGACGTGCTCGTCGAGGACGGCACCGTCACCGCGGTCGGCCCCGGGCTCCACCGCCCCGAGGGGGTCGAGGAGATCGACGCCGCCGGGCGCTGGCTGACGCCGGGCCTGTGGGACCAGCACGTGCACATGGGCCAGTGGACGCTGAGCTCCCAGCGGCTCGACCTGAGCGGCGCCCGCACGCCCGAGGACGTCACCAGCTTGGTCGCCGCGCGGGTCGCCGAGCAGCCCGGTGCGCCGGTCATCGGCTGGGGCCACCGCTCCGGCACGTGGGACCGGGAGGTCACCGTCTCCGAGCTCGACGCGGTCTCCGGCCAGACCCCCGTGGTGCTCATCAGCGGCGACGGCCACCACGCCTGGCTCAACACGACCGCGCTGCTGCGGCTCGCGATGCCGGTGCGCGACTCGGTGGTCCGCGAGACCGAGTGGTTCGCGGCCTACCCCCGCCTCGTCACCCTCGTCGGCAACGACGGCACCTCGCCGGCCGCCTACCGCCGCTCGCTGGAGACCGCGGCCGCGCTCGGCGTGGTCGGCATCGTCGACTACGAGTTCGGTCGCGGGCCGCTGGACTGGGTCGAGCGGTGGAACGAGGGCGCCGGCCTGCTCCACGTGCGGGCCGCGTCGTACGTCGAGACCTTCGACGAGGTCCTCGACGCCGGCCTGCGCACCGGCGACCCGCTGCCCGGCGGCGGCCCGCGGCTGACGATGGGCTCGCTGAAGATCATCAGCGACGGGTCGCTCAACACCCGCACCGCGTGGTGCTGCGAGCCGTACGGCGACGCCCACCGCCTGGAGTACCCCGCCGGCCAGCCCAACCTCTCCGGCGCCGAGCTGCGCGAGCACCTCGCCCGCGCCCGGGCGGCCGGCGTCGAGGTCGCCACCCACGCGATCGGCGACGCCGCGGTGGCCGAGGCGCTGGCGTCGTACGCCGACACCAGCGCGCGGGGCTCGATCGAGCACGCGCAGATGGTCGGCCGCGACGACGTACGCCGGATGGCCGAGCTCGGGATCCGCGCCAGTGTGCAGCCGGCGCACCTCCTCGACGACCGCGACCTCACCGAGAAGATCTGGGGCGATCGGTCGGCCCGGTGCTTCGCGTTCCGCTGGATGCTCGACGACGGCGTGGAGCTCGCCCTCGGCTCCGACGCCCCGGTCTCGCCGCTCGACCCGTGGCTGGCGATCGCCGCGGCGGTCCACCGCAGCGCCGACGACCGCGACCCGTGGCACGCCGAGCAGGCGCTCACCGCCCAGGAGGCGCTCGCCGCCTCCGTCGACGGCCAGCCCACCGTCGGCGTCGGCTCCCGCGGCGACCTCGTCCTCCTCGACGCCGACCCGCTGGCCGAGCACCCCACCACCGCCGAGGCCGGCGCCGCGCTGCGCTCGATGCCGGTCGCCCTCACCGTCGTCGACGGCGCCGTCGTCCACTGGGGGCTCTGACGCCTCGGCTCGGCCCTGTAGGAGTGCCACCTCGACCCTGCAGGAGTGCCACCTCGACGGGGTGGGGGTCAGCGGTCGGCGAGCTGCTCGAGGACGAGCCCGGCGACGGCCTCCTGCCCGACCTTGAGCGGGTGGTAGGCCAGTGCGGTGGCGGCGCTGGTGACGCGGCCGTTGATCCAGGGGTCCTCGGAGCAGACGTCGTGGCCGTCGCTGGCGGCGTAGGTGTCGACGTAGGCCACGTCGGCGCGCTTCGCGGCGCGCTCCTGGACGTCGGCGAGCAGCTCGGCCATCGTCGCCGCGAACGGGACGTCGCCGGTGGCGAGTGGCAGCAGGTCCGGGCAGGTCGCGTCGCCGGGCACGATCTCGGGGTAGCCGACGACCACCACCTCGGCGCGCGGCGCCCGCTGGCGCACCCCCTCGACGACGGCGACGAGCCGCTCGCCGACGGTGCGGATGTTCTTCCGCAGCTCGGCGACGCCCTCGGCCCCGAGCTCGGAGCGGCACGGCGCGCCGTCGGGGTCGCGCTGGGCGGCCTGCACGCAGGAGCCGGTGAGGAGGCTGTAGATGTCGAAGTCGTTGCCGCCGATCCCGATGGTCACCAGCCGGGTGTCCGGGCCGAGCGCGTCGAACTGCGGCGGCACGACGCCGCCCTGGAGCACCCGCTGGGCGCCGACGAGGGCGCTGGTGTCGGCGCCGGTGCAGCTGACGTCGGTGAGCTCGGCGCCGAGGGCCTCGGCGACCTGGGCGGGGTAGTTCTGCGCCGAGCGCAGGCACTGCTGGTCGGCGGTCGGCCCGGCGAGCGGGGCGGCGGTGAAGGAGTCGCCGATCGCGACGTACGTCGGGTAGCGGCCGGGCTCGGGGGTGGACGCCGGGTCGGGGCCGTCGGACCCCGGCAGGGTCGCGGACGGGCTGACCGCCCGGGCGTCGGGCTCGTCGCGGGTGCCGGGGTCATCGGCGGAGCAGCCGGTGAGCAGGGAGCCGGCCAGGACGCCCGCCAGCAGGGACGTCAGCAGGATGGTCGGGGCGGTCCGCCTGCGGCGGGCCGTCGTCGGGAGGTTCACAGCATCTCCTGCAACGCGTCGGCCACCGCCTGCTCGCAGCCGGCGGAGGGGTGGAGCTCGAGCGCTGCTTGGTCGTCGGTGTGCTGCCCGGTGACCCAGGGGCCCTCCGAGCAGATGTCGTGTCCCTCGCTCAGTGCCCGGTCGCCGGGGGAAGTCCACGCCCGCGTGCGGACAAGCTACGGGCGGGACGGACGCTCGCGTCCGCCCCGCCCGCGGGAGGTGACCCGGTCAGGCCCGGTCGGGCCGGGTCAGGCCGAGTCAGGCCGGATCCGGCCGGCCCTCAGAGGTCGACCGGCCGCAGGACGCGGTCGATGGCGTGGGCGACCTGCTTGTTGCCCTTGTTGATGTCGAGCACGACGACGCGCGGGTTGCGGTCGTCCTTGTCGGCGTCGAGGAGCGTGACCTTGCCCTTGATGACGTGGACCTTGATCGAGCCGCCCTGGGCGGTCGCGACCTTCTGGCCCTCGGCGGCGAGGACCTTGTCGGAGGTCAGCGTCTTGCCCGCCACGACGTGGTAGAGCAGCACGGTCTCGATGGTGTCGACGCCGAGCTTGGCGACCTGCTTGAGCGTCTTGGCCTCGGTCTTCGGGGCGAAGCCCTTGAGGTCCTGGACCAGCAGCTGGAAGGCGCGGTCGGTCGGGACGAAGGCGGTGGCCCGCTTGTTGCCCTGGGTCAGCAGGCCGACCGGGCTGTCCGGCTTGGCGCCGAGAACGGCGAGCACGGCGGCCTCGGTGAGGTCGAAGTCGCTCCAGTTCTTGTCCAGCTTCGTGCCGTCGGCGCCGAGGACGGCGGCCAGGCTCTTGTTGCCGGCCTTCGCGGCGGGCTCGGCGGGCTCGGCGGCCTGGGCGGGCGCGACGGCGCCGGCGAGGACGGTCGAGGCGGCCAGGGCGGTGACGGCGGCGGTGGCGATGCGGTGCTTCATGGTTCTCCCTCTCCTGGTGGTCAGATCCTGGTGATCGAACGGAACTGCGAGAGGCGTTCGATCCCGGATGGCCGCCGGATTGGATGAATCTTGGATCAGTGATCGGGTACCTCATGGGGTTCCGCGACCCCGAGCGCGAGGGTGAGGCCGAGCACCGTGCGCGGGTCCTCGAGCCGGTCGCCGTACAGCTCGCGCAGCTGGCCGAGGCGGTAGCGCACGGTCTGGGGGTGGACGAACAGGTCGGCGGCGACGTCCTCGCGGCGCCCCTGGTGCAGCAGCCAGGAGCGCAGCGTCTCGGTGAGCTTCTCCGCGGCCGCGGGGCGCAGGTCCGCCAGCGGCGCCAGCGCCTGGGAGCGCAGGTCGGCGAGGGCCTCGGGGTCGGCGGTGAGCACGAGCGCGGGCAGGTGCTCCTCGGTGTCGCCCTCGAGACCGAGCGCGTGCGCGCGGCGGGCCCGGGCGTACGACGTCCGCGCCTCCAGCCACGGACGGGCCGGCCCGGCCACCGCCCCGCGGCCGCGCAGCGAGTGCAGCAGCGCCGACCGGCTGCGCCCATGGGCGTCGGGCACGAGCAGCACGCCGAGCTCGTCCATCCCGGCGAGGTCGCCGGCCTCGAGGGTCGCCGCCGGCACCACGCCGAGCACCGGGCGGGCCTGGGAGCGCGGCACCAGCACGGCGGTCAGCGTGGTCGGCGGCGTCCAGTCCGCGCGCTCGGCGGCCTCGAGCACGACCTCCTCGGCCGAGCCGTCCAGCAGGGCCCGCGCGAGCCGCTCCAGCTGCCGGGCGCGCACGCGGCCGGTGCTGGCCAGCTCGTCCTCGTGCCCGGCGACGCTCGCGGCGGAGAGCTCGTCGATGTAGGCGAAGACCAGCTCGGCGAAGGCCGCCAGGGTGCTCCCGTCGACGCCGGCGTCGACCGCGCGGCCGGCCATCTCGCGCCAGGAGACGCGGGCGCCGATCCGGTACGCCGCGAGCAGGGCGTCGGTGGTCCGCTGGCTGCGCGCCTCGCCGCGGCCGAGCTGGTAGGCCCCCTCCATCGCCGGCGCGGGGGTCCGCAGGGCGACGCCGCGGCGGCCGGACGCGAGGGTGAGGAAGCCGCCGAGGGCGAGCTGCACGGCGTTGCGGATGGTCTCGCCCATCGAGCCCTCGAAGGCGGCGACGTAGCTGGGTACCTCCTCGACGATCGCCCGCACGACGTTCTCGGCGACGGCCGGCAGGTCCTCGCGCATGGCGGCGACGACCTCCGGCAGGAGGTGCAGGGCGGGGGTGGGGAGCTGGCGGGGTTCGCGGCGTACCACCGGGCCTCCTCCTAGATAGTTGTCACCTGCGAACAACGAAGTACATGCGGTTCACGTCACTCGGACAGGACTTTAGCCCTCGTATCTAGGAGAGTGGGTGCATGAGCATCACTGCCGACCCGACCGTCCCCGTCCGTGGGCGATCGCTCCGTGGTGTCCTGCGCCGGGTCGCGGAGTCCGCGGTCACCCCGCTGGAGCTCGACGACGTCCTCGACGTCTTCCACCCGCTGCGCGCGGGCGCCGAGCTGCGCGGCCGGATCGTCCAGGTCCTGCCCGAGACGCCCGAGTCCGCCACGATCGTGCTCAAGCCCGGTCGCGACTGGGCCGGTCACGTGCCGGGCCAGTACGTCCGCGTCGGGGTCGACGTGGAGGGCGTGCGCCTGTGGCGCACCTACTCCCTGACCCACGGCCCGCGCCCCGACGGCTGCATCAGCATCACCGTCAAGGCGATCCCGGGCGGCGTGGTGAGCAACCACCTCGTCCACCGCGCGCGCAAGGGGCAGATGCTCCAGCTGGCCCAGGCCGAGGGCGAGTTCGTCCTGCCGCAGCCGCTCCCGGCCAAGCTGCTGCTCGTCACCGGCGGCTCCGGCATCACCCCGGTCATCGGCATGCTGCGCAACCTGCACTCCAAGGCCACCGCGCCCGCCACCGACATCGTCCTGGTGCACGTCAACGCCAGCGAGGGCTCGGCGATCTTCCGCGCCGAGCTCCGGGCGCTCGCCGCCGCCGAGCGGATCCGGCTCGTCGAGCGCTTCGACGACCAGCACGGCCTGCTCGACGTCGCCGTGCTCGCCGACCTCGTGCCCGACCTGGACGAGCGGCTCACCTACGCCTGCGGCCCGGCCGGCCTCCTCGACGCGCTCGAGGAGCACCACACCGCCCGCGGCCTGGAGCTGACCACCGAGCGGTTCCGGCCGGTGCTGGTCGAGGCCGGCGACGGCGAGGGCGGCGGCACCGTCACCCTGACCGGCGCGGCCGGCTCCGGCGCGACCCTCGAGGTCGACGGCGCCACCCCGATCCTCGACGCCGCCGAGCAGGCCGGCGTCCTCATGCCGAGCGGGTGCCGGATGGGCATCTGCATGGCCTGCGTCCTGCCGATGCGCGAGGGCGCCGTGCGCGACCTGCGCAACGGCGCGATCACCGTCGCCGTCCCCGGCGAGACCGGCCCCCAGGGCGTGCCCATCCAGACCTGTGTCAGCACCGCCGCCGGCGCGTGCTCGATCGACCACTGACCAGCGCTCCGACGACCGCACCGACCGAAGGAGATCTCCTCATGACCGCGATCACCCGCAAGCCCGAGAACCCCACGGCCCACCTCACGCCGGAGGACATCGAGCAGCTCGGCGCCGAGCTCGACGCGATCCGCCAGGAGGTCATCGACAGCCGCGGCGACCGCGACGCGGCGTACATCCGTCGGATCGTCGACGTCCAGCGCAAGCTCGAGCTCGGCTCCCGCGCCGTCCTGCTCGTCAGCGTGCTGCCCCCGGCGTGGATCGCCGGCACGATCGGCCTCTCGGTCGCCAAGATCCTCGAGAACATGGAGATCGGGCACAACGTCATGCACGGCCAGTGGGACTGGATGCGTGACCCGAAGATCCACTCCACCACCTGGGAGTGGGACAACGCCTCGACCGCGGAGGGCTGGAAGCACTCGCACAACGAGGTCCACCACACCTACACGAACATCGTGGGCAAGGACAACGACCTCGGCTGGGGCATCATGCGCATGGACGAGGACCAGCGCTGGCACCCGATGTACCTCGCGCAGCCGCTGCTGAACTTCGTCAACGCCTGCTTCTTCGAGTACGGCATCGCGGCCTACGACCTCGAGCTCGGCAAGAACCTGCGCATCCCCAAGGAGAAGCGCAGCGAGACGTTCAAGAAGAACGCCAAGAACACGTTGCGCAAGATCCGCAAGCAGGCCACCAAGGACTACGTGGTCAACCCGGCGCTGGCGATCCCCACCGGCTCCTTCGTGCCGACCCTCGCGGCCAACTTCGTCGCCAACCTGGTGCGCAACCTGTGGTCGCACTCGGTGATCATGTGCGGTCACTTCCCCGAGGGCGTGGAGACCTTCGAGAAGGCCGCGCTGCCGGAGAAGGAGACGCGCGGTGAGTGGTACCTGCGCCAGATGCTCGGCTCGGCCAACATCTCCGGCTCCAAGGCCATGCACCTGATGACCGGCAACCTCTCCCACCAGATCGAGCACCACCTCTTCCCCGACCTGCCCTCGAACCGCTACGCCGAGGTCGCGCCGAAGGTCAAGGCGCTGTTCGACAAGTACGAGCTCAACTACCACGAGGCGCCCTTCCCGCAGCAGGTCGCCAGCGCCTGGCACAAGGTCGTCCGGCTCTCGCTGCCGAACGGCTGGCTGGCCACCACCACGCCGACCAACGCCCCGCAGCAGCTCGCACTGCTGTGGAAGATGGCGACCGGCGACCGCCGGACCCGCCGCGCCGCGCAGGCCCGGCTCGACCAGCTCGCCCGTCGTCAGAGCGGCGAGCGCACCGAGGTCGCCGCCGCGGCCTGATCCCGCTCCTGCTCGGTCACCAGGGCCGTCTGCACCGCACGGTGCAGGCGGCCCTGCTGCGTGGTCATCAGCACGACGGCGAGCACGCTCGCGCCGACCGTGACGCCGAAGGCCGCGGTCGCCCCGTCGGCGTCGGCGAGCCGGCCCGCGAGGCTGGAGCCGAGCGCGTAGCCCAGCCCGGTCGCGCTGGCCAGCGTCGTCATCGCCGCGCCGACGCGGGCGGGCGGGACGACCCGCTCGGCGAGGGAGAAGATCCCGATCATGTAGGGCGCCACCGCGCAGCCGAGCACCAGCACGGTCGCGGTCGCCCCGAGCAGGGAGTCGACGAGCAGCAGCGGCAGGGAGAGCACGAGCAGCGCCGAGGCGGCGACCAGCGAGCGGCGCTCGTGCCCGATGCGCGCGGGGAGGTACGCCGTCGCGATGCCCGCCACCGCGCTGCCGACGCCCAGCGTGGCGTGGACCAGGCCGGCCGCGCCGGGTCGCCCGGCGTCGTTCGCGAGCACGGTCGCGCCGGTCTGGGTGGCGCCGAAGAGCATGCCGATCGAGACCTGCGCCAGCGCGAGCACGACGAAGACCGCGGTGACCAGCCGCCCGGTCGGCAGCGGCACCGAGCCGCGGCGGGTGAGTGCGGCGGAGGGGTCGAGGGCGAAGGCCGTGCCGAAGACCGCCAGCAGCCCGGCCGCGACCAGCAGCGCGCCGCCGGGGGAGACCAGGGCGACGGTGAGGCCGACGAGGGCCGGGCCGATGGCGAAGGACGCCTCGTCGGCCGCGCCCTCGTAGGAGAACGCCGCGTCGACGAGTCGCCGCTGCAGCGGCCCCGTCCCGCGGGTGAGCGGGCGCCAGCGGACCCGCGCGAGCGGGCCGACCTGCGGCAGCACCAGCCCGGTCAGCGCCGCGGTGAGCACGACCAGCGCGTCGGCCGCCCCGGCCTGCACGACGGCGACGAGCGCGGCCAGGCCGACGGCGCCGGCGAGGGACTGGGCCAGGACGACCGGCCGTTGGCCGGTGCGGTCGGCCACTGCGCCGGCGACCGGGGCCCCGGCGGCGTTGGCGACCGCGAGCGCGCCGGCGCTCAGGCCGCCGAGGCCGTAGCTGCCGGTGGCGGTGGAGACGAGCAGGAGGGTGCCGAGCTGGCTCATGGCCAGGGGGAGTCGGCCGAGGAACGCCACGACGACGTAGGCGGGGCCGGCGATCTCGAGGAGTCGACGGTAGGAGGCGAGGGGGGTCACGCTGCAGGGGCCTTTCGGGTACGGCGGATCGGCGCGCGCCGTACCCACCTCCGAGAACGCGCAGAACCCTGTGCGGCGCAGATTCTACGACCGCTCCGCGGCGCTCCCGGAATCCTCAGGAGGGCGCTGCGGTGGACCCTCGGACCACCAGGGTCAGCGGGAGCTGGACCGAGCGGGCCGGCCGAGCCGGCTCGGCGATGGCGTCGAGGAGCAGCCGCGCCGCCTCCGCGCCGATCAGCTGGTGGGGGACCGCCACCGTGGTGAGCGGTGGACGGAGCTTGTCCAGGAACGGCATGTCGTTGAAGCCGACGACGCTGAGATCGGTCGGGCAGTCGAACCCGCGCTCGGTGGACACGTCGTAGCACCCGAGGGCGATCAGGTCGTTGCCCGCGACCACGGCCGTGAAGTCCGCGCCGCGGTCGAGCAGGGTGCGCAGGGCGCCGGCACCGGCGTCCTCGGTCCAGGAGTCGCAGCCGATGACCAGAGCGGGGTCGTCGTCGAGGCCGCGGTCGCGGATCGCGCTGCGGAACGCCCGGGCCCGCACCAGTCCGGTCGAGGTGCTCAGGGGACCGGCGAGGTGGGCGATGCGCCGGTGTCCGAGGGCCGCGAGGTGGTCGACGGCGAGCTCGATGCCCGTGGCGTCGTCCGGGGTGATCGAGGGGACGTCGACCCCGTCGGGCCGCCGATTGACCATCACCATCGGCACCCCCTCGCGGTGCAGCTGGGCGAGCAGTGGGTGGTCGAGCCGCGCGGTCGCCACGATCAGGCCCTCGACCTGCCGCGAGCGCAGGGACTCGATCTGCTGGCGCTCGCGGTTCGGGTCGTTGTCGGTGTTGACGATCAGGCCGCTGTAGCCCGCCGGCTCCAGCACGTCCTCGATGCCCCGCACGATGGGAGGGAAGAGGGGGTTCGTCAGGTCGGGGATGACCAGCCCGACCGTGCCGGACTTGGCGGTCTTCAGGCTCCGGGCGATCGGGTTGGGCCGGTAGCCCAGCGACTCCGCGACCTTGATCACCCGCCGCGCCGTGTCGGCGTTGACCAGCCCGCGGGTCCCGGGGTTCAACGCGCGGGAGGCCGTGGCCGGATGAACGCCCGCCGCCTCGGCCACGTCCCGGAGCGTCGGGGTCTGCACAGGGGGCATCCTAGGCCGCTGCGACGGGGGTCCGGTGCCAGCGGTGTCGTTGCCACCCGGCCGCCAGCCCCAGGGGGATGGCGAGGGTGGCGTAGGCCGCGTAGATCAGCGAGTAGCGCCCGGCGTCCGCGAGGCCCCCGACCACGACGGCGGCGAGGGCGTTGCCGACGAACAGCGACCCGGCGAAGAACGAGATGACCGTTGCGCGCGCTGCGGGGAGCAGCTCGGTAGCCCAGGTCTGCAAGGAGGAGTGCATCGAGGTCCACGCCAAGCCCAGCAGGAGGGCCACCGCGATGGCCATCGGCGGCTCCTGGGAGACCGCCAGCAGGCCACACCCCAGGACCGCTGCGCTGGCGCCCAGCGCGATCAGGCGCGAAGGGTGCCAGGTGGCGGCCAGCCGGCCCACGAGGCGCGCTCCGAGGAAGACCGCGATGCCGTAGACCGCGGTGACCGCGCCGGCGACGGCTGCGGTGGCGCCGGCGTTCTCGACCGCGGGCGGGAGCAGAGTGAGCCCGCCGAGCAGCACGGCACCCTCCACGAAGGCGAAGAGCAGGACCAGGAGGGCCACGGGCGAGCGCGCCAGCGTCCCGACCGCCTCGCGGGCCGAGCCCGGGCGCATGGTCGCGTCGGGCTCGGGCAGCCGGTGCAGCGTCCAGGCGAGCGCGACGGAGGCGGTGCCGGTGATCAGGAACGCCACCCGCCACGAGGCCAGGTCGGCGAGCAGGCCTGCCCCCAGCGATGCCAGGGCGGTGCCGGTGGCCACGCCGACCATCAGCCCGGCGATGGCCCGCTGCCGCTCCGCGATCGCGACCGTGTCGCCGACATAGATCAGCGTCGAGGGGTACGCCGCCCCGAAGAAGCCGCCCGCCAGCCCGCGGGCGACGGCGAGCGAGAGCGGCGACCACGCGCCCGCGGACATCAGGGCGAGCAGCCCCGCGACCAGGAGGGTCAGCCGCATCGTGCGCACGCGGCCGAGACGGTCGGAGACCATCCCCCAGAACGGCTGGCACAGCCCGTAGACGAGGAAGTAGGCCCCGGCTGCCTGGACCACCTCGCTCAGGGGGGCGTCCAGGTCGTGCGCGATCGCCACCAGCATCGGCGGCATGGCGAACCGGTCCAGCGTGCTCACGAAGGTCGTGGCCTGCAGTCGTCGGAGCTGGTTGCTCACCCGTGCACCAGGCCGGAGTCCGGGTCGAGGGCGCGATCCAGCACGTCGCCACCCTCCGGGGCGGGGCTGGGCAGGTAGGTGGTGCGCAGCCGCACCAGCGTCTCGAGCGCCCCGCGGTCGACGACCCCCTCCCGCACCAGGCCGCCGCGGGGGTCGCGCAGGCCGTCGACGTACCGCTGGGCTAGCTCGTCGTCGAGGGCGAGGCGACGGGCGGCCGACGCCGCTGCCTGCGGCCCGAGGCCGCCGTCGAGGATCTCCCCGGCCGTCGCGACCAGGGCGGTAGCCAGGTCCTCCGCGACGTCGATGCGCTCGGTCCCAGCCACCGCGAGCACCGTCCCGAGGTACGGCGAGAGATGGTCGGCCACCGCGGCCAGGCGCACGCAGCCCTGCTGCTCGGCGACCAGCTCGTTGCCCGCGTTCAGCATCGTGGCGGTGCACTCCCCGGCCAGCAGGGCCTCCAGGCGTCGGGGCGTGGATCCGAGCGTGACCAGGTCGTACTGCTCACGGGTCAGGCCGAGCGACTCCGCGAGAGCGTAGAGCGCCAGCGCGAACCCGGAGGTGGCGACGTCGACGCCGACCGGTGCGCGAACAAGGTCGGCCGGGGTGGTGCCGGGGAGTGCGTAGAGGCCGAGCCCCAGTCCGCGGTCGATCGCGGCGAGGATCCGCACGTCGGCGAGCTCGCCGAGCGGGTTGCCGGGGTCGAACCGGTAGGCCAGGACGTTGTCGGGGCTGGTCAGCGCGGCGTCGAGGTCGCCGGCCAGGAGCGAGCGGAACTGGGCGGGAGAGGAGGTGACGGCCACCTCCGAGACGTCGAGGTCGCGCTCGGCGAGGGCGCCGGTGGCGCGGGCGACCTCGAGCAGGACTGACGGCGTGAAGGAGCCGACCACGATGCGTCTCACGGGCCGCACGGTAGCCGATTGTGCAGTCGATTGCAGCACGCTTCGCTCGAAGATCGGCGCCGCTTGACACCGGTAGGTGGAACAACAATGCTGCAGTCGTTTGCAGTAGTTGTCGCGTGATGGGACGAGGCCGGAGGAATCATGGACGAGCTGGTCGCCTCTGCGGTGTCCCACTGGGGTCCCAGGTTCACGGTCAACGGGGTCACCGTCGCCGACTTCGAGCGGGTCACGGCCGAGCTCGAGCACTGGGCTGACTGGTGTGCGGCGTGGGTAGGTGCGGGGGCCGAGCACGAGGCGTTGGGTCGCGCCGCCCTGGCCGAGGGGCGGTCGCGCTCGGCCGGCGAGCACCTGGCTCAGGCCGCGGTCTACCACCACTTCGCCAAGTTCGTCTTCGTCGAGGACCTCGACCAGATGCGGGCCGCACATGCTCGCGCGGTGGCGTGCCTCGACGCCGCGCTGCCACACCTGGACCCGCCGGGGCGCCGCGTCGAGGTGCCGTTCGAGGGGAGCCGGCTGGTGGCGATCCTCCGAGTGCCGGCGGGGGCCGGCCCGCATGCCGTGGTCGTGCTGGTGCCGGGGCTGGACTCGACCAAGGAGGAGCTGCGCTCCACGGAGGAGACGTTCCTGGTCCGTGGCCTGGCGACGTTCACCCTCGACGGCCCAGGCCAGGGGGAGGCGGAGTACGACCTGCCGATCCGGGGGGACTGGGCGCCGGTCGCCGAGGCCCTGTGGGACGTGCTCGGTGGTCTCCCCGAGGTCGATCGCTCCCGACTCGGGCTCTGGGGGGTGAGCCTGGGGGGGTACTACGCGCCGCGGGTCGCCGCCGCCCTCGGCGATCGGGCCTCGGCGTGCGTCTCGCTGGCCGGCCCGTTCAACTTCGGGGAGTGCTGGGAGCGGCTGCCGCGACTGACGCGCGACACGTTCCGGGTGCGCTCGGCGTCGGGAACCGACGAGGAGGCGCGCCGGGTGGCGCTCACGCTGACCATGGCCGACGCCGCCGCCGACCTGGTCGCCCCCCTGTTGATCGTCTTCGGCCGCCAGGACCGGCTGATCCCGTGGCAGGACGCCCTGCGCCTGCGCGACGCCGTATCCGGCCCGGTCGAGCTGCTGATGCTCGAGGACGGCAACCACGGCTGCGCGAACGTCGCGCCCTGGCACCGTCCGCGCACCGCCGACTGGCTGGCCGCCCGGCTCGCCGCCCCCTCCGCAGAGACCTCAGCCGGCAGCGTCGCTGTCAGCTCCCCAGACAGTGCCCTCCTCACCTCCCCGAACCAGAAGGCAGGCTCATGACCGACACTTCCGTCCCGCAGCCCGGCACCCTCACCATCGGCTGGATCGGCGCCGGCCGGATGGGGGCTGCGATGGCCAGCCGCCTGGCCACGGCGGGCGAGGACGTCACCGTCTGGAACCGGACGCGGGCGAAGGCCGAGGCGCTGACCGAGGTGGGTTGCCGGGTCGCCGACACGATCGCGGACCTGCGTGGTCGCGATGTCGTCTTCACGATGGTCTCGACCCCGGCCGACCTCGAGCAGGTGCTGGTCGGTGAGGGCGGACTGCTGGCCGACGCGAGCGACGTGCCGAAGGTCGTCGTCGACTGCTCGACCGTCTCGAGTGAGTCCTCGGCCGCGATGCGCGCCGCCTGCGCCGAGCGAGGGGTCGACTTCCTCGCAGCGCCGGTCAGCGGCAACGGCAAGGTCGTGCGGTCGGGTGGCCTCAGCCTCGTCGTCTCGGGGCCGGAGGAGACCTGGGAGCGGATCGAGCCGCTGCTCGCCCACCTCGGCAAGGGCGCGACGTACGTCGGCGAGGGCGAGCTCGCCCGGCTGGCCAAGATCTGCCACAACGTGATGCTCGGCGTGGTGACCCAGAACCTGGCCGAGATCACGGTGCTGGCGGAGAAGGGCGGCATCCCGCGCGCGGCGTTCCTGGCGTTCCTCAACGACTCGGTGATGGGCTCGGTCTTCACCCGGTACAAGTCCCCGGCCTTCGTCAACCTCGACTTCACCCCGACCTTCACCCCCGTGCTGCTCCGCAAGGACTTCGACCTCGGGTTCGCCGCCGCCCACGACCTCGACGTGCCCATGCCGGTCGCTGCGGCCGCCGCCGCCGCGGTCCAGGCCAGCGTGAGCAGCGGCCGGGTCGAGGAGGACTTCGCGATCCTGCTCGAGATGCAGGCGCAGAGCTCGGGCATCACGTTGAAGCCCGAGGACGTGGCGGTCGACGACGGGCTCGGTGGATGAGCGCGCCTCTGCCCGCACCGGGACACATGGGGGTCGACTACGAGGAGAGGGTCGACTTCGACCGACTGCGCCGCTACCGGCTCGGCCGCGCGCAGGCCGCGCTGGAGGGCAGCGAGTGCGGTGCGTTCCTGCTCTTCGACTTCTACAACATCCGCTACACGACCCAGACCTGGATCGGCGGCGCCCTCGGCGACAAGATGATCCGCTACGCCCTGCTGGCCCGCGGCAAGGAGCCGGTGCTGTGGGACTTCGGGTCCGCGGTGAAGCACCACAAGAGGTACAGCCGGTGGGTCCCGGAGAAGAACTACCGCGCGGGCTTCCTCGGCTTCCGCGGCGCCGTCGCGCCCTCCGTTGGGCTGATGAGCGACGCGGTCGCCGAGATCAAGTCGCTGCTGGTCGAGGCGGGAGTGGCGGACCTGCCGGTCGGCATGGACATCGTCGAGCCGCCGTTCCTCTTCGAGATGCAGCGCCAGGGCCTGCGGGTCGTCGACGCCCAGCAGCTGATGCTCGATGCCCGCTGCATCAAGAGCCAGGACGAGATCATCCTGCTCAACCAGGCAGCGGCGATGGTCGACGGCGTCTACCAGGACATCGTCGAGGTCCTCAAGCCCGGCATCCGGGAGAACCAGATCGTCGCGCTGGCCAACCAGCGTCTCTACGAGATGGGCTCGGACCAGGTCGAGGCCGTCAACGCGATCTCCGGGGAGCGGTGCAACCCCCACCCCCACAACTTCACCGACCGGCTGATCCGCCCGGGTGACCAGGCGTTCTTCGACATCATCCACTCCTTCAACGGCTACCGGACCTGCTACTACCGCACCTTCGCGGTCGGCAGCTCGACCCCGGCCCAGCGCGACGCCTACGCGCGGGCGCGGGAGTGGATGGACCGCGGCATCGACGGCATCAAGGCCGGGGTCGGTACCGACGAGGTCGCGGCGCTGCTGCCGGCCGCCGAGGACTTCGGGTTCGACAGCGAGATGGAGGCGTTCGGGCTCCAGTTCGCCCATGGCCTGGGCCTGGGCCTCCACGAGCGACCGATCATCTCCCGGCTGAACTCGATGAAGGAGCCGGTCGAGCTCCAGGTCGGGATGGTCTTCGCCCTGGAGACCTACTGCCCGGCCTCCGACGGCGTCTCCGCGGCGCGGATCGAGGAGGAGATCGTCATCACCGAGGACGGACCGAAGGTCCTCACCCTCTTCCCTGCCCAGGAGCTCGTCGTCGCCAATCCGTACTAGCCGTCCGGCCGGGCGGCGCGGCTGCGCCCGCAGCCCACCGGCCCGGCTCGGTCCCAGAAAGGCACTCCCATGGCTGACTTCTCCCTCGACCAGATCTCCGACCTGCCCCTCGACCTCTACATCGGCGGCAAGGTCGTGCCCGCCTCCGACGGCGGTCGCTTCGACGTGCTCGACCCGGCGACCGGCGCGGTGCTCACCTCCGTCGCCGACGGCACCGTCGAGGACGCGATGGCGGCGGTCGACGCGGCCGACGCGGCGGCTGCCGACTGGGCGGCGACGGCGCCGCGCGAGCGGGCAGAGATCCTGCGGCGGGCCTTCGACCTGATGACTGAACGGCGCGAGGAGGTCGCTCACCTGATCTCACTGGAGAACGGCAAGGCGCTGCCCGACGCACGTGGGGAGACCGCCTACGCGGCGGAGTTCTTCCGCTGGTACGCCGAGGAGGCGGTCCGCGGGTCCGGCTCGGTGATGACCGCACCGTCGGGGGCCAACAAGATCGTGGTGCTGCGGCAGCCGGTCGGCATCTGCGTGCTGGTCACCCCCTGGAACTTCCCGGCCGCGATGGCGACCCGCAAGATCGGCCCGGCGCTCGCCGCCGGCTGCACGGTCATCCTCAAGCCGGCCTCGGACACCCCGCTCACGGCGCTGCTGATGGCCAGGATCCTCGAGGACGCCGGCGTCCCGGCCGGCGTCGTCAACGTGCTCCCCGCGCGCCGGTCCGGCGCGGTCGTCTCGGCCATGCTGCACGACCCGCGGGTGCGCAAGCTGTCGTTCACCGGCTCCACCGAGGTCGGCCGGGTGCTGCTGCGCGAGGCCGCCGACCAGGTCGTGAACTGTTCCATGGAGCTCGGCGGCAACGCCCCGTTCCTCGTCCTGGACGACGCCGACCTCGACGCCGCGGTCGAGGGCGCGATGATCGCCAAGATGCGCAACGCGGGCGAGGCCTGCACCGCCGCGAACCGCTTCTACGTCCACGAGGCGGTCGCTGGGGAGTTCGGCCGCCGCCTGGCAGAGCAGATGTCCTCGATGCGCGTCGGTCCCGGCACCCGCGACGACACCGAGGTCGGCCCGCTCGTCAACGAGGAGTCGGCCGCGAAGGTCGACCAGCTCGTCCAGGGCGCGGTCGCCGCCGGCGCCCGCGTGGTCGTGGGCGGCCGGCGCCCGGACCGGGAGGGCTTCTACTACGAGCCGACCGTGCTGCTCGACGTACCGCTCGGCGCTGAGATCCTCGGCGAGGAGATCTTCGGCCCCGTCGCCCCGGTCATCACCTTCACCGACGAGGACGAGGCGGTCCGGATGGCCAACGACACCGAGTACGGCCTGGTCTCCTACATCTACACCCGCGACCTGGCCCGCGGCCTGCGCCTCAGCGAGCGCCTCGACTCCGGCATGGTCGGCCTCAACCGGGGCCTGGTCTCCGATCCCGCCGCCCCCTTCGGCGGCACCAAGCAGTCCGGCATCGGGCGCGAGGGCGGGCACGAGGGGATGCTCGACTACCTGGAGTCCAAGTACGTCGCCGTCAGCTGGTGAGGCGCTGAGGCATCAGCGGAGCGTGACCTGGACCGCGCCGAGGGCGCCCGCGTCGGCGACCCACCGGCCGGCCGCGGCGGGGAGCGGCGCCACGACAGATCCGGTGATGACGACGTCGCCGGCCACCAGCGCGGCCCCACAGGCGCCGAGGGTGCCGGCCATCGAGGCCAGCACGGCGCCGAGCTCGCCGGTGAGGGCCTCGGGGTCGGCGGTGGCCGACACCTCCTCGCCGTCGCGCCGGACGGAGAACGACAGCGGCGAGGGTCGCTCGGGGAGCACCGGACCGAGCAGCACGTGCCGGTGGAAGATGTTGTCGGCCAGGACCTGCCCGAGGTCGTGGGGAGGGAACGAGACGTCGGCGAGCTCGATCGCGACCGACCAGCCGCCGACGGAGGCCAGCGCCTCCTCGGGCGAGGCGCCGGGGCCGAGGTCGGCAGCGAGGTGAGCGGCGACCTCGGCCTCGAGCACCGGCTTCGCCCACCTCGAGACCTCGACCAGGGCACCGGAGGCCACCTGGCGGTCGCGGGTCAGGAAGCCGACGAGGGGACGATCGGTGCCCCAGGACGCGAGTGCCGCAGGGGCGCCGAAGCCCGCCTTCCAGCCGAGCGCCCCGGCACCCCGGGCGAGCGCCCGGTCCCGGGCCGCCAGCATCCGCGCCGTGCCCTGGGCGATGCGCGGGTCCAGCGCGCTCATTCCGGGTCGGCGAACGACTCGTCCGGACCGGGCAGGCCGTAGCCGGCCGCCTCGAGCGAGCCGGCACCGCTCCAGCCCCAGATCAGCAGCACGTCCTCCTCGCCGGTGTTGACGAACCCGTGGTAGTTGCCGCGGGGGGTGAAGATGACGTCCCCGGCCTGGGAGGGCTCGCGTCCGTGGTTGGTGTGGATCTCGCCCCGGCCCGACATGACCACGAGGAACTCGTCGGCGTCGGGGTGCAGGTGCCGGTCGTGCCGGGCGCCCGGCGGGAGCACCGTGCGGCCGACGGTCAGGCCGTCGGAACCGCCGCGCTCGGAGTTG
Organism: Nocardioides marmotae; assembly: GCF_013177455.1. Classification (NCBI taxonomy): domain Bacteria; kingdom Bacillati; phylum Actinomycetota; class Actinomycetes; order Propionibacteriales; family Nocardioidaceae; genus Nocardioides; species Nocardioides marmotae. Next base: position 4,154,625 of record NZ_CP053660.1, on the reverse strand, counting down.
ATGAGGTACTGCACCTGCATGTCGACCCACCCCTCGTCCTCGCGCAGGTCCTGCTCGAGCGGGACGTCGTCGATCGTGGTGCGGAACACCGGCCTCGCGGGCTGCTGGGACTGCTGGGACTGCTGGGACTGTTCGGGCTGCTGGGGCACGGTGTCGCTCATCGGATCACTCCTGCTGCTCGGCGGTAGACGTCAGCGACGCTGACGAGGAAGTCACGATCGGCGAGGTCGCTGCTGCGTGCCGCGCTGAGCATCTCGCTCGCCGCCGAGCAGGTCGGCACCATCGCGCCGAGCCTGCGGGCGAGCTCCTGGGCGAGGACGAGGTCCTTCTGCTGGAGCTCCACATCGGCGTACACCTCGTCGTCGTCGACCAGCAGCGGAGCCCGGTAGCCGATCACCGGCGAGGCGATCACGCTCTTCAACGCGGCGTCGACGACGGCGGCCCGGTCGACACCGGCCTTCTCCACGAGCGTCACGGCCTCCGCGAACGCGGTCACCGAGACCACCAGCGAGAGGTTGATGGCGACCTTGGTGAGGATCGCGTGCCCGTTGGGGCCGATGTAGGTGACCTTGGGGCCGATCGCGTGCAGCAGCTGCTCGACGTGGTCGTACGCCGCCCGGTCGCCGCCGACCATCACCGACATCTGGCCGGCGGCGAGCGTGGCGGGGCTGCCGGACACCGGGGTGTCGAGGTAGAACGCGCCGGTCGAGGCGACGGCCTCGCCGAGGGCCACGCTGGTGTCGGGGGCGATCGTGCTCAGGTCGGCCCACACCGACCCCGGTCGCAGACCGGCGATCAGGCCGTCCTCGCCGTGGGCGTTGGCCTCGATCGCGGCGGTGTTGGTCAGCATCGTGAAGACCACGTCGCACTGCTCGGCCACCTCGCGCGGGGTGTCGGCCCATCCCATGCCGGCGGCCAGCAGGTCCTCGGCCTTGGCCTTGGTCCGGTTCCAACCGGTGAGGCAGTGGCCGGCGTCCATGATCCGTCGGGCGATCCCGCTGCCCATCGCGCCGAGCCCCACGAAGCCGACCCGCTCGATCCTCCGCATCGCGCTCATCGCCCGCCCCCGCCCCCGCGGGTGAAGGTCGTGAAGACCTCGGGGCAGTGCGCGCGGACCGTCGAGGACTCCGGGCGCGGGGTGCCCTCCCGCGCGCCGCGCTCCATCTCGGCGCGCATCTCGGCGTCCATCGCCTCCATCGGCACGTAGCTGATGCGTGGCATCGGGTTCTCTCCTCTACTCCGGGGTCTGCTCCTGGCGTTCCGAGGCCTCGATGGCCCGGATGATCGAGTCGGCGTCGAGCGGCAGGTCCCGCACGCGTACGCCGATGGCCCGGTGGACCGCGTTGGCGATCGCCGCCGCAGTCGGTCCCTGGGCGGCCTCCCCCGCGCCGAGCGAGGGCTCGTCGGAGTCGACGAGGTGGACGTCGACGGGCGGTGCCTCGCTGAAGGTGAGGATCGGGTAGCGCTCCCAGTCCGTCGTGGTGATCCGGCGCCGGTCGAAGCGGACCCGCTCCTTGGTGGTCCAGCTGACCGACTGCGTCGCGCCGCCCTCGAGCTGGTTGCGGGCGCCGTCGGGGTTGACGACCAGCCCGATGTCGGCGACGACCGTGAGGCGCCGTACCTCCACCGCGGAGATGGCGGTGACCTCGGCGACCACGGCGCAGTAGGCGCCCGTGTCCTTGTAGCGCGCGAAGCCGAGGCCGCGCCCGGCGGCCTCGGGGAGCGGCTCGGTCCAGCCCGCGAGCCGGGCGGCCTCGGCGACGACGTGGCGGGCCCGCTCGTCGGAGAGATGTTCGAGCCGGAAGTCGACCGGGTCGGCGCCGGCCGCGAGCGCCAGCTCGTCCATGAAGCTCTCGATGGCGAAGACGTTGAGGTAGGCGCCGAGCGCGCGCATCGCCGAGGTCCGGAACGGACTGTCCATGCGCCGGTGACCGGTCACCCGGCGCGGGCCGACGTCGTAGAGGGGCACCGCGTTGCGGGTGGTGCCGCCGCCGGAAGCCAGGGGCGGATCGGTGGGCTGGGGCAGGTCGATGGGCGTCGCGAGGTGGGCCGCGGCCAGCAGCCCGGGAGCGCCGCGGTAGCCGGGGCGCGAGGAGTGGCCGAGGCCGACCACGTCGTAGGACCAGCCGGTGATCCGCCCCTCGACCAGTCCGGCGGACACCGTCGCGGCCATCGCCGGGGACAGGGGCGCCCAGCAGAGCTCGTCGGGCCGCGTCCACCGCGCCTGGACGGGACGCCCCGGCACCGCCCGCGCCAGCAGGACCGCGTCGAAGGCCGCGTCGTCGGCGGCGTTGTGGCCGTAGCAGCCGGCGTTCTCGGCGTGCTCGACCTCGATCGCCGCCGGGTCGAGCGCCAGTGCTCCGGCGATGGCGAGGCGCAGCAGGTGGATGCCCTGGCTGTGGCTCCACACGCGCACCCGCGCGGAGTCCCAGAGCGCCATCCCCACGCTCGGGGCGATGGAGGCGTGCGCCAGCAGCGGCTTGGAGTACGACGCCGTCACGGTGCCCGGGGCCGGGGACTCCTCGAGCACCTCGATCGCCTCGTGCGGACCGGCGCGCAGCCACTCGACCATCCCGGACTCCTCGGGCAGCGAGTCGACCTCCGCCCAGCTGCAGTCGCGGGCCAGCTGCTCGAGTGCCCGGTCCACATCGGCCTCACGCTCGCCGACGACGCCGACGAACGACCCGTCGCGGACCAGCGCGACGCCGGGTGCCTGCCAGTCGGGGGCGAGCGACACCAGCCGGGCCCCGGGCGACGGCGGCCGCAGCACCCGCCCGTGCAGCAGGCCCTCGGGGCGCAGGTCGGCCAGGAAGCGCGGCCGGCCGAGCACCTTGTCCGGCAGGTCGAGCCGAGGCACGTCCAGCCCCACCGCCGTGGGCCGCACCGGCCCGGCGGTCGGCGCGGTGCAGAGATCGGTGTCGGGGTCCAGGGCGGCGATCCGGCCGACGTACCCCTCCTCGGCCGGGTCGGCCATCGCCCGGACCACGGCCCCGACGTGGCGCAGCGCCGCGCCGGCCTGCAGCACCGACAGGCTCCCCGCGGTCAGGCCCTCGTCGGGGCCGTGGGCGGTGTCAGCGGGGACCATCCGGATGCCGGCGACCGGCAGCGCGAGCGCATCGGCCGCGACCTGCGCGAGCGCGGTGAGGATCCCCTGGCCCAGCTCGACCTTCCCGACGTGCACCTCGACGCCCGGCCCGTCGGCGGTGTCGGCGACGCTCAGCCAGGTCCCGAGCCGGGGGTTGTCCACGACGTGCGGTGGCAGCGCGCTCACGCCGGCTCCCGCGCGGCGAGCACGGCCTCGATGATGCGCCGCTGCGCCCCGCACCGGCACAGGTTGCGGTCGAGCGCCTCGGCGACCCGGTCGGCATCGGCCGCGGGCTCGTCGCGCAGCAGCACGGCCGCGCGCACCACGATGCCGGAGATGCAGAATCCGCACTGCGCGGCCTGCCGGTCGAGGATCGCCTGCTGTACCGGGTGCGGCCGGCCGTCGCGGGAGAGGCCCTCCACGGTGGTGATCGAGCGGTCGGCCACCTGCCACATCGGCGTCTGGCAGGACGGCACCACGGTGCCGTCGACCTCCACGAAGCACGCCCCGCACAGCCCTTGCCCGCAGCCGAAGCGGGTGCCGACCAGCCCGAGCTCGTCGCGGAGCGCGGTGAGCAGCGAGGTCTCGTGGTCGCCGGCGAGCGTGGCGGGGGCCCCGTTGAGGGTGAGATCCATCAGTCGAAGACCTCCGGGTGGCGCGCGAGCGCGTTGCGGGTGCGGCGGATGTGCCCCTCGAGGTACCGCTCGGCGTCGGAGGGGTCGCGGCGTACCACCGCGTCGAGGATCAGCCGGTGCTCGGCGTTGACGACCCACATCCGGCCGTGCCCGCCGAGCGCGACGTAGGCGCGGCGGTAGTGCTGGGTGGAGTTCCAGAGCCGGGTGACGTTCTGGTTCAGCGGCTCGATCGAGCACCCGCTGTAGGTGAGCATGTGGAACTCGCGGTCCAGGTCGAGGAACTTCTCCAGGTCGTCGTTGTCCTCGATCCGTTGCTGCACCTCCTCGAGCCGCTCGTGGTCGAGCGCGGTGAGCTGCGGAAGGCTCTCGACGAGGGCCAGCGGCTCCAGCCGCTCCCGCATCCGGTAGATCACGTCGACCTCGTGCTGGGTCAGCCGCGGCACGCGCGCACCTTTGTGCGGCTCGTGCTCGGTCAGGCCTTCGGCCTCCAGCATGCGCAGCGCCTCGCGCACCGGCAGCCGGCTCGCCCCGAGCCGCGCCGCCACCTCCTCCTGGCGGAGACGGTCACCCGGCAAGAGGTCGCCGCCGAGGATCGCCTCGCGGAGGTAGGCCGCCACCCGGCTGCTGCTCACGTCAGTCATGCCGACCATCCTGACGGCCCAGGACGCTCGCGGTCCCAGCGCTTGCCCTCGGGATAGGAGACCAGCTCGAACTGCATCCCCCACGGGCTCAGGAAGTAGATCCACCGGTTGCCCTCCGCCGGCCCCGTGCTGGCCGTGGGGCCGGCCAGCACGTGCACGCCGCTCGCCCGGAGATGGTCGATCGCGGCGTCGAGGTCCTCGACGTAGAGGGCGACGTGGTGACCACCGATGTCGCTGTTGCGCGGAACCCCCTCGCGCTGGTCCGGTGCGGCGTAGTGGAAGACCTCGAAGACCGCCTGGTCCCCGCAGCGGAACCACCGGTTCTCCACCATCTCGGCGCGCGGGTGCACGTTGAGGTGGGTCAGCATCCAGTCGTCGTCCTCCTCGCGCCGGAAGGGGCCGAGCGAGTAGAGGTACTCGCAGCCGAGCACGTCGACGAGGAAGTCCTGGGCCTCGTCGAGATCGGGCACGGTGAAGCCGACGTGGTCCATCCGGCGGAGGCCGGGCATCGGCATGGAGAGCCCCTTTCGGATCCGATCACCTGTGGGGCGCAGCAAAGCACGACGGAATGTGTGGCGTCCACCACACCGTACTCTAGATTTCGGATCCAATCCTGTGTCAAGGTCGGCTGACCGAAGGACCTCGCCGAGGAGCACCCATGCCCGAGCACCGCCCTCTCGCCCCCGCGTCGCCCTGGGTCGAGGTCGTCGCCACCGAGTCCGACTGGGACGCGGCCGACCCGGACCTGCTGCGGTCGATCTACGCCCAGCTGGTCTGGATCCGCACCTTCGAGCAGTACGTCCTCGACCTGGCCAGCGGGGGCCTCATCCACGGCCCGGCGCACTCGAGCATCGGCCAGGAGGGTGGCGCGGTGGGCTCCGTGCTCGCCCTCTCCAGCGAGGACTCCGTCAACGGTTCGCACCGCGGCCACCACCAGTTCCTGGCCAAGGCGCTGCACCATGTCGAGCCGAAGGGCCTCGACCCGCTGGAGCCGCCGGCCGACGCGGTCCGCGAGGTGCTGCTGAAGACCCTCGCGGAGATCTGCGGCCTGGACCGCGGGTGGAGCCACGGCAGGGGCGGCTCGATGCACCTGCAGTGGAAGGACGCCGGAGCGATGGGCACCAACGCCATCGTCGGTGGTGGCGTCCCGCAGGCGGCCGGCTTCGCCTGGTCCCACCGGTACTCCGGCAGCGACGCCGTCGCGGTCACCTACTTCGGGGACGGCGCGATCAACATCGGCTCGACGCTGGAGACGATGAACATCGCGGCCGCCTGGTCGCTGCCGGTCTGCTTCTTCATCGAGAACAACCAGTACGCCGTCTCCACCTCCGTCCACGAGTCGACAGCCGAACCGCGGCTCTCGGCGCGCGGCCTCGGATTCAACATCGCCAGCTGGAAGGTCGACGGCATGGACCCCCTCGCGGTCCACCTCGCCATGACCGAGGCCGTCGAGCACATGCGCCGCGGCCGGGGGCCGAGCGTCGTCGAGGTCGACACCTACCGCTTCTTCCACCAGAACGGCGCCTTCGCCGGCAGCGCATTCGGCTACCGGAGCAAGGAGGAGGAGCGCTCCTGGCGCGCCCGCGACCCGCTCCTGCAGACCGCTGCACAGCTGCAGCGGCGCGGCATCATGTCCGCCGAGGAGACCGCGCAGGCGGTCGCCACCGCCAAGGCCGTCATGGAGGAGATCGGGAGCGTGCTCGTCGAGCCGCTCCCCGGCGGCAAGCCCGGCGAGCGCCGGATCAAGCCGGCCGAGTGGCCCGACCCGGACTGGGTCGACGTCGGCGTACGCGGCGACCTCTCCGAGCTCTCCTCCGTCCGGGTCGTCCAGCCGGACGGCCACGCCGTCCCCGTGCAGGAGACCACGTTCATCGAGTCGGTCGCCGCCGTCATGGGGCGCCGCATGGAGACCGACCCCGGTGTCGTCGTGATGGGCGAGGACGTCCACCGGCTCAACGGCGGCACCAACGGCGCGACCCGCGGCCTCTCCGACCGCTTCCCCGGCCGCATCCTCGGCACCCCGATCAGCGAGAACGCCTTCGCAGGCCTGGCCGGCGGCATCGCGCTCGACGGTCGCTGCACGCCCGTGGTCGAGTTCATGTACGCCGACTTCATGTGGGTCGCCGCCGACCAGCTGTTCAACCAGATCGGCAAGGCCCGGCACATGTACGGCGGGGAGTCCGGTGTGCCGTTGGTCCTGCGCAGCAAGGTGGCCATGGGCACCGGCTACGGCTCGCAGCACTCCATGGACCCCGCCGGTGTCTTCGCGACCAACCCGGGCTGGCGCATCGTCGCGCCGTCCACCCCCTACGACTACGTCGGGCTGATGAATGCCGCGCTCGCCTGCCAGGACCCCGTGGTCGTGCTCGAGCACGTCGACCTCTACCGCTCCTCGGGCCCCGGTCCGATCGACGACCTCGACTACGTGCTGCCCGTGGGCAAGGCGGTCGTGCGCCGCCCCGGGAACGACGTCACGGTGCTCACCTACCTCGGGATGGTGGCGTTCGTGCTCGAGGCGGTCGAGGAGTTCGGCCAGGTCGATGCCGAGGTGATCGACCTGCGCTGGCTGGACCGCGCGAGCATCGACTGGGACCTCATCGAGGAGTCGCTGACCAGGACCAACCAGGTCCTGATCGCGGAGCAGGGCGCGGTCGGCACGTCGTACGGCGGATGGCTCGCCGATGAGATCCACCGCCGGTTCTTCGACCTGCTCGACGCACCGGTCCGCAGGGTCACCGGCGCCGAGGCGTCGCCCAGCATCAGCAGGGTGCTCGAGCGCGCGGCCATCGCCCAGAAGGACGAGGTCATCGCCGAGCTCGCCGAGATCGCGAGGTACTGACGTGCCCACCCTGCTGCGCATGCCCGAGGTCGCCGCCAATGCGACCGAGGCGGTCCTCGCCGACTGGCTCGTGGCTGAGAACGCCGAGTTCGCCGCTTCCGACGCGATCGCCACGGTCGAGACCGAGAAGGCGATCGTCGACGTCGAGGCCGACGACGCAGGCGTCGTGCTCAGGCGGCTGGTCGAGCCCGGCTCCCAGGTGGAGGTGGGCGCCCCGATCGCGGTCCTCGGGACGCCGGGGGAGTCGGTCGACGACCTCGACGCAGCGCTCGTCGCGCTCGGCGTCGCGGTGACCGCTCCGGTCGGTCCTGAGCGCGGGGACCTGGCCGACGCCTCGCCCGACCCTGCGGCCGACACGGCTGCTCAGGACCCCCTCGACGCCCCCGTCGACGCCCCGGTCGACCCTGAGTCGGGGGCGCCGCTCCAGGAGGAGGCACCGGCCCCCGTGCGGTCGAACGGCCGGGTCTTCACCAGCCCGCTCGCCCGCAAGATCGCGAAGGAAGGCGGCCTCCTCGTCGAGGACATCACCGGAACCGGGCCACGCGGACGCATCCTGCGCCGCGACGTCGAAGCGGCGCTGGCAGCGGCCCCGTCCCAGTCCGCCGCCCCCGCGCCGACCCCCGCGCCGACCCCCGCGCCGACCCCCGCCGAGATCCCCCACACCCGGCTGCGCCGCGCCGTTGCCGCCCGGCTCACCGAGAGCAAGCAGACCGCGCCCCACTTCTACCTCCGCACGACGGTGCGCGCCGATGCGCTCGTCGCGCTACGCGCCGAGATCAACGACGGCGACGTGCGGGTCTCGCTCAACGACATGGTCGTCAAGGGGGTCGCCGCGGCGCACCGCGCCGTCCCCGAGATGAACGTCGTGTGGACCCCGGACGCGGTCCGCACCTTCGACACCGTCGACATCGCGGTGGCGGTCGCCACCGACCGCGGACTGATGACGCCGGTGGTCCGCGACGTCACCTCGCTGACGGTCGGTGCGGTGGCCGAGAGGGTCCGCGACCTGGCCGGTCGCGCTCGGGACGGCAGCCTCAAGCAGGACGAGCTCGAGGGCGGAACGATCAGCGTCACCAACCTCGGCATGTACGGCGTCGAGGAGTTCGCCGCCATCATCAACCCGCCGCACGCCGCGATCCTGGCGGTCGGTGCGGTCCGCGACGAACCCGTCGTGGAGGACGGGTTGGTCGTCCCCGGCAAGCTGATGACGCTCACGCTCTCGGTCGACCACCGCCCCGTCGACGGCGTCGTCGCCGCCCGCTGGCTGGCCGCGCTGACGCAGCTGCTCGAGCGCCCGTTCCGCTTGCTCACCTGACTCCGGCGCCGCCGGCGCCGCGAAGTGTCTGGAGAGAACAGATGGAGCTGAGCAGAAGAACGGTGCTGGGCGGTGCGGCCGCGAGCGGCGCCCTGGGTGCGGCGGCCTCGCCCGCCGCCTCGAAGCCGGGGGCGTCGCGCCACCGGGAGTTCGTCGTCACCGGCGCCCACGTGGTGTCGATGGATCCCAGGGTCGGTGACCTCCCGGACGGGGACATCCACGTCCGCAACGGCCGGATCGTGAAGGTCGGCCACCGGCTCCGCGTCCGGGCGCCCCAGATGGACGGGCGCGGCATGATCGCGATGCCCGGCCTCGTCGACACCCACTGGCACCTGTGGACCACGCTCTTCCGCGCGATGTCCAGCAGCTCGCCGGAGACGGCGTACTTCGCGCTCAACATCGCCAACGGCGTGCGCGCCCTGCCCGAAGACCTCTACCACGGTGCCCGGCTCGCGCTGGTCGAGGCGCTCAACACCGGCATCACCACCGTCCACGACTGGTCGCACAACCTGCGCTCGCCGGCGCACGCCGACGCCAACCTGCGCGCACACCGGGAGATCGGCCTGCGGGGTCGCTTCTCCTACGGGACCCCCCAGGGTCACCCCGCGACCTCGCTCGTCGACCTCGACGACATCGCCCGGGTCAAGCGGGAGTGGTTCGACGGCGGCAAGGTCCCGCTCCTCCACCTGGGTCTGGCCGGGCGGCCGCCGGGGCTGGTCGGCGAGGCGGTCTTCCGTCCGGAGTACGACGCCGCGCGAGGTCTCGGCATCCCGGTCAGCTACCACGCGAACTCCACGCGTGCCCACGGCCAGATCGGCATGATCAGGCAGCTGGCCGAGCAGGACATGCTGACGCCGGACACCCAGCTGATCCACGCGCTCTACACGACCGAGGCCGAGCGCGCCGCGGTCCGGGAGAGCGGGGCGTCGGTGAGCATCAGCCCGTGGTCGGAGCTGCTGATCGGGTACGGCGTGACGCCGGTCGGCGAGATGGAGGCCAGCGGCATGCTGATGTCGCTGTCGGTCGACACCCTCTCGCTGGTCGGGTCCGGCGACCTGTGGTCGGTGCTCCGACTCGCGACCGGGCTCTACCGCGGCCTCGCCGAGCAGGAGCTCGCCGTCGGCACCCGGCGGATCCTGCAGATGGCGACGATCGACGCCGCCACGAGCCTCGGTCTCGGCGACGTCGTCGGTTCGCTCACGCCCGGCAAGCGAGCCGACCTCGTGCTCGTCCGCAAGCACGACGTGGGGACGGCGCCGGTCACCGATGTCTCCAACACCCTCGCGCTGGCCACCGGCGCGGAGAACGTCGACACCGTGATCGTCGACGGCCGCCTCCGCAAGCGCCGCGGCGTCCTCGTCGACATCGACGAGGACCGCGTGGTCCGGGGCGCCGAGCGCGCGCTCGCCGCCCTGCTCGCCCGCTGACCGGTCGGCGGGCGGACGGTGATGGGTCCGGATCAGGTCGGGCCCATCACCGTCCCGGGGTCCAGGGCCAGTGCCGTGAGCACCGCGCGGGCCGCGTTGCGGCCCGGTCGCCCGGAGACCGATCCGCCGGGGTGCACGCAGGCGCCGGTCAGGAAGAGCCCGGGCACGTCGGTGTCGTAGCGGGGCCAGCCGGAGACCACCTCGCCGTCGAGGACGAACTCACCGCCGTGGCAGGAGCCGCCGACGTTCTGGGGGTTGTGCGCGGCGACGTCGGGCGGTGACTCGGTGCGGACCGAGAGGATGTCCGCCGGCGCAAGCCCGGTGCAGTGCCGCCGCACCAGGTCGACCAGGCGCGCGCCGTACTCGTCCTTCTCCTGCGACCACGAGCGACCGCCGGCGAGGGAGTACGGCGCGATGGTGAGGATCTTGAAGGTGCCGCCGCCGCTGGCGGGACGGCGGGAGGGGTCCACCGTGGTCTGGTTCACCGCCAGGAGCCAGGGGTCTTCGGCGTCCCACTCGCCCGCGGCGAACCGGTCCAGGTGGGCGACGATCCCCCCGGTCGTGCCCAGCCCGGCCGCCGCGCTCGTGATGCCGGAGGGCCCGAACCGCAGGTCGTCGCGGAGGGCCGCGTGCACGGCGAGCACGCTCAGCCCCGGTCGCCAGCTGTCCCGGGCCCGGTCCAGGTCGCCGGTCGGTGCCCGGCCCTCGAGCATCCCCGAGAGTCCCCGGAGGTGCCCGCCGGTCACCACTGCCCGGCTCGCCCGGACCGTGGCGCCGCTCGCGAGGCGGACACCCGTCGCGCGGTCCCCGTCGGTGAGGACGCCGACCACGGGCGTCCCGCAGACGACGCGGCCACCGCGCCCGGTGATGACGCGGACCAGGGCGTCGGGCAGTGCCTGGCTCCCCCCGACCGGGGTGGTCCAGCCGGCATCGAGCCGCCCGGCCGCCAGCGACGAGGGCAGGAACCCGGTGCCCGGGCGTCGGGGGTCCTGGATCGTGGCCATGGCCAGCCAGAGCATGAAGGAGCGGGTCACCGGGTGGGAGAAGGTCTCGTGGACCACCTCCCACCCGCTACGCCGCCGCAGGGCCCGGTAGCTCCGGGTCGTCTCGTCGTCGGGCTGGGGCAGGCCCGAGCTCCAGCGCCCGTGCGCGGCGGCGAGCCCGCCCCGCCAGGCGCCGATCATCTGCTCGAAGGCGCGGGCGTCCGCGGATGACCATCGCGCCAGCTCGGCCGCCGTCGCGGACAGGTCCCGGTGCATCACCAGCAGCTCGCCGTCGGCCTGCGGGAGGACGACGGCCGGGTCGGTCGCGACGTACTCCAGTCCGTGGTCGGAGAGGAGGCCGAGCTCGTCGTCGCGGATCAGGGGGTTGTTCTGGATGAGCACGTGGGCGCTGCTGCACGAGTCGTGGGCGAAGCCGGGGAGCGTGAGCTCCTCGGTGCGGGTGTTGCCGCCGACCGCCTCTTCTGCCTCCAGCACGAGGACGTCCAGGCCCGCCCGGGCCAGGTAAGCCGCGGCGACGAGCGAGTTGTGGCCCGCGCCGACGACCACGACCTCGGCGGGCTCCGGGCGGGGGTCGGATGACATGGGGGGAGCGTGGCACCAGGCACAACCGATTGCAACGGCTGGACCCTTTCGGCGGGGTCCTGCGATCCGCCCCCCGCCCGGTCGCGGCAGGGATCGGGGACCGTTCCCGCCAAGTCCTTGACAGAGTGTGGCGTGGTTCACAACACTGCAATGGCCGCAATCGATTGCGGCAACCGTGGCAGCACCGAGGAGGAAATATGTCCCACGCTCTGCACCGCCGGGGCCTGACGGCCCTGGTCCTGGCAGGTGTCCTGGCGTCCGGGCTGGCCGCCTGCGGCGGCGACGACTCCGCCAGTGGCGGGTCCGACGACCCGATCTCCATCGGTACCTCGCTCCCGCTCACCGGCGAGTTCTCCCAGCCGGGCCAGGCGGCCGAGCAGGGATACCGGATCTGGGCGCAGACGGTCAACGACAACGGGGGCCTGCTGGGACGCGACGTCGAGCTCGTCGTCAAGGACGACGCGTCGAACCAGAACACGATCGTCGCCGACTACAACGCGCTGATCGGGCAGGACAAGGTGGACCTCCTCCTCGGCACCTTCTCCTCGCTGCTCAACCTGCCGGCCTCCGCCGTCGCGGAGAAGAACCAGATGATCTACATCGAGCCGGCGGGCGGGTCGCCGGAGATCTTCAGCCGAGGGTTCGAGTACCTCTTCTTCGCCCAGCAGGCGACCGCCGACCGTCAAGGCCTGGTCTTCGCCGAGTGGGTGGCGAACCTGCCTGAGGACCAACGTCCGAAGACCGCGGCGTACCCGACCCTCGACGACCCCTTCGCCGCACCTGTCGTCGAGGGTGCCCGCTCGGCGCTGGAGGAGGCCGGCGTCGAGACGGTCTACGAGGAGACCTACGCGATCGACACACGGAACTTCGACACCATCGTCAGCGCCATGAAGAACGCCGATCCCGACCTGGTCTTCCACGGTGCGCAGTTCGAGGACGGCGTCGGGATGACCCGCTCCATGCTCAAGGCGGGGTTCGCACCCGAGATGTTCTTCCAGACCAACGCCCCGTCGTTCGGCGAGCAGTACGCCGACGGAGTCGGGCCGGACAACACCGAGGGCGTGTTCTACGCGGTGAGCCACCACCCCGACGCCGACACCCCCGGCAACGCCGACTTCGTCAAGGCCTACGAGGCCGAGTACGGAGGCCTCCCGCCCGAGGACGCCGCCGACGCCTATGCCGCAGGCCAGGTGCTCCAGACTGCGGTCGAGGCGGTCGGCAGCATCGACGACCAGGGCGCGATCGCCGATTGGCTGCGCGAGAACGAGGTCGACACCATCCTCGGCCCACTGTCGTGGGACGAGACCGGTGCGCCCCAGGGTGAGTTCCTGATCGGGCAGTGGCAGGACGGCGAGGCACAGATCGTGCTGCCGGAGGAGGCCTCCACCGCGAAGATCACCGCCACCTGGACCCCGGGCGGCGCCGGCTGATGACCGAGCTGCTCCAGACCCTCCTCCTCGGGTTGCTGCTGGGCGGCGTCTACGCCCTGGCGGCGAGCGGGCTGACTCTGATCTTCGGTGTCATGCGGGTGATCAACATCGCCCACGGTGCCTTCCTCATCCTGGGTGCCTTCGTCGCCTACTGGCTGTGGGACTCCTTCGGCATCGATCCCCTCCTGGCCACCCTGCTCACCACCCCGATCGTGTTCGTGATCGGCTGGCTGACCTACAAGGTGGCGGTCTCGCCGGTCCGTACTGCTCCGATGGCCTCCACCGTCCTGCTGACCTTCGGCCTCGCGCTGGTGGTGGAGGGGGCGATGGGGGAGATCTGGGGCAACAGCTCGACCGCGATCCGCCCGTCGTACGGCGACGAGTCGTTCCGGTTCGCCGGACTGTTCCTGCCGAAGGCCCAGGTGTACGGCGGCGTCATCGCCGTCGTGGTCCTCGTCCTGCTGTGGATCGTGCTGACCAAGACCTGGCTCGGGCGCGCGATCCGCGCTGCCGCGAGCAACCCGGCCTCCGCCGAGCTGGTCGGCATCAAGGTCGCCTCGGTGGCGGCCCTGGTCTTCGCCCTCGGGATCGCGGCCGCGGGTGCCGGCGGGGCGATCACCGGTGTGCTCTACCCCTTCGTGCCCGGCTCGCACTACCAGTGGATCGCCCGCCTGCTGGCGATCGTGGTCCTGGGTGGCCTGGGCAGCCTCAACGGCGCCGTGCTCGGCGCCTTGATGTTCGGGATCGCCGAGACCATGACGGCGGCGTACGTGTCGCCCGCCTGGGCGACCGCAGTCCCCTACGCCATCGTTTTCGCCGTGCTGCTGATCCGGCCCCAGGGCCTCCTCGGCGCCAAGCTCCGAGAGGATGCGGTCGCCGCATGAGCTCCCCCACCGCCCCCGTGGACGTCCCGCGGAGCCCGTGGTCCCGGATCCAGCCGATCTGGGTCGGCCGGGTCGTCGCGTTGGCCGCGGGCGTGCTGCTGGTGGTCTTCCCGCTGGTCAGCGACGACCTCTACTACGAGAACATGATCATCCTGTCCCTGGTCTTCGCGATCGGTGCCAGCGGGCTCAGCATCATCTCCGGTTTCGCCGGCTACATCTCTCTGGGCCAGGGCGCGTTCATCGGTCTGGGTGGCTACACGATCGGCGTCCTGGCGACCAAGCTCCCCGACACCAACGTGTGGCTGTGGGTTCCGGTCGCCGGCGGGGTCGCTGCGCTCGTCGCCCTGGTGCTGGGCCTGGTCTCGCTGCGCTCGCGGGGGCCGTCGTTCGTGATCATCACGGTCGCGTTCCTCTTCCTCGTGCAGGTGATCGCGGTCAACTGGGTCTCCCTGACCAACGGCACGGCGGGGCTGACCTTGCCGCTGCCGACCTGGGACCGCGACATCGCCAACCTGCCCTTCCACTACACGCTCCTCGGCCTGTTGGGCCTCCAGCTGCTGATGACGTGGTGGATCCGGCGGACCAAGCTCGGGATGGGCCTGATCGCCATCCGCGAGGACGAGACCAAGGCCGCGACGATCGGCATCAACCTGCCGACCCAGAAGATCATCGCGTTCATGGCCAGCGCCCTGGTCGTGGGGATGGCCGGTGCCGTCTACGGCTACTACCTGACCTTCATCGACCCGCGGGGCATGTTCAGCATCCTGCTCAGCGTGCAGCTGGTGCTCTCGATGCTGATCGGCGGCAAGGCCACCCTCTGGGGCCCGGTGCTCGGCGCGTTCCTCATCGAGTGGCTCAACGAGACCGCCAACAACGACTGGGGCGGCGGCAACATCCGGCTGTTCCTCTTCGGGGGACTGCTGGTCGTGGTGGTGATCTTCCTGCCCAAGGGCATCCTGCCCGCCATCGAGTCCGGCCTGGCCTGGGCCCGGACCCGGGGCAGGGCCGGCCTCGTCGGCGCCCGCATCGGCTCCGGCGGCAGCCTCGCCTCGATCACCGACCGGGTGCAGGTCGTCGACCGTGCCGAGATCCCTGATCGGCCGGTCCTGGAGGTCAAGAACCTGGTCAAGCACTTCGGTGGCGTCAAGGCGGTCGACGGTGCCTCGTTCGTCGTACCGGAGGGGTCGATCACGGGACTGATCGGACCGAACGGGTCGGGCAAGACGACGATCTTCAACCTCATCGACGACACCGTGCACGCCGACTCCGGAGAGATCTGGCTCGACGGCCAGCGCATCGACGGCCGGCCGTCCTGGGACCGGGCGCACCGCGGGCTCGGCCGGACCTTCCAGATCACCCGCCTGTTCCGCGAGATGACGGTGCTCGAGAACGTCGTCGCCGTGCAGCGCACCTTCTCCGTCGCCCAGCTCGGCCGGGTCGCGGTGAGCGGCGCCGAGGCGCGAGCCGCCGACGAGCTGCTGGAGTACGTCGGGATGCGAGCGTTCCGGGACCAGAAGGCCCACGCTCTCTCCTACGGCCAGCAGAAGCTGGTCGAGCTCGCCCAGATCCTGATGCTCGACCCCAAGGTGGTCCTGCTCGACGAGCCCGCCGGTGGCATCAACCCGGCGCTCATCGAGCGGATGGGCGAGATGATCCGCGAGCTCAACTCCTACGGCAAGACGTTCTTGCTGGTCGAGCACAACATGCCGTTCGTGCTCGGCCTGTGCGACCCGATCCACGTGCTGGCCCGCGGGAGGACGATGACGTCCGGCACGCCGGACGAGATCCAGCGCGACCCGGCCGTCATCGACGCATACCTGGGCGACGACTTCGTCCTCGAGGGGAAGGTGGAGGCATGAGCGAGCCCATGCTCACGATGCGGGGGGTCGTGGCCGGCTACGGCGGCGGCGACGTTCTCCAGGGGGTCGACATCACCGTCCCGACCGGCTCGGTGGCGTGCATCGTGGGCCCGAACGGCGCCGGCAAGTCGACGGTGCTCAAGACGGTCAGCGGCCTGCTGAGCCCTCGCCTGGGTGAGGTGCACCTGCAGGGCCGGCCCATCCAGCGGGCTTCGGCGTCCCAGATCCTCGAGCTCGGCATCTCCCAGGTGCCTCAGTCGAACGCGCTCTTCCCCACCATGACGGTGCGGGAGAACGTCCTCCTGGGCGCTTACATCATCCGGCGCAGGAGTGCGCTGGTGAAGGAGCGCTACGACCAGGTGGCCGCGTTGTTCCCGCTGGTGGCAGACCGCTGCAACGACAGCGCGGGCAACCTCTCCGGAGGTCAGCGACGGATGGTGGAGTTCGCCCGCTCGCTGATGCTCGACCCCCAGCTGCTGCTCCTGGACGAGCCGTCCCTCGGGCTGGACCCCAAGGCGTTGCAGGCGCTGTACGCCTCGGTCATGGTCCTGCGCGACAGCGGGAAGACGATCCTGATCGTCGAGCAGAACGTGCGGTTCGGGATGAAGATGGCGACCGACGGGATCGTGATGGAGTCCGGCAAGGTCATCACCCAGCGCGAGGCCGGCGCGATCCTCTCCGACCCGCACCTGGCCCAGATGTACTTCGGCGGCACGGTCGCGCCCGTCGCGGGCGAGGTGGTGCCGGACGTGCCGGTGGTCAGCGGTCCGAACGGGAGGCCGCCGGGGCCCAGCGACCCTCAGCCGAGGTAGCGCACCTCGACCGGCGACTCGGCGACGTCGGGGGCCTCCAGGGCGTCCTCGACGTCCAGCGCGTCGCCGGAGAGGTGGACCCGGTAGGCCCGCGCCTCGGGGCGGGAGGAGACCGCCTCGGCCAGCGCGCCGTCGCGGAAGACCAGCGCGCAGCCGTCGTCGGCGGCGTACCCGGACGGCAGCCGGCGGGTGCCGACGAGGTCGAGGTAGGTGGGGCGCCGGTCGGTCTCGCCGTCGTAGTGGGGGCACGACGAGCCGGGCAGCAGCCCGAGCCCGTCGGGGAGCGGGGCGAGCGGGCCGAAGGAGTCGGTGACCGACGCCTCGAACCAGCAGTTCATCCCGGCGCTGATGCCCGCGAGCACCACGCCGTCCTCGGCCGCCTCGCGCAGGATCGTGTCGAGGCCGTGCAGCCGCCACAGGGCCAGCAGGTTCGCGGTCGAGCCGCCGCCGACGTACACGACGTCCTGGGAGAGCACGAAGGAGCGCAGGTCCCCCGCGGGCAGCCCGGGGATCTCGTCGTAGCGGAACAGCTGGAGCGTGCTGGTCTCCGCCCGGCCGGCGAACGCCTCGCGGAACCGGTCCTGGTAGTCGACGGAGTCCCCGCTGGCCGTCGGCACGAAGCACACCCGCGGCAGGCCGCCCGCCCCGCGCCGCCGGGTCGCCAGCGAGAGCAGGTGGTCGTCGAGCAGCGGGTTGTCGGGCTCCATCGAGAAGCCGCCGCCGCCCATGGCCATGATCGTGGTCGTCATGCCGCGATGGTGTCAGCCGAGGACGACCTCCGCCGTCGACGCACCGGCCGGGAGGGTGAGGTCGGCTGTGGCGCCGCCGGCCGAGACGGCGTACGTCCCCGCCCAGCCGGACACCTCGACCCGCCCCGCCTCGTCGGTGCGCAGCGTGGTCGGCGCGAGCCACCACTCCTCGCGCAGCAGCGAGTGCAGCGCGTCGTACGCCGGCTTGGGGCTGCCGTCGGCGCGGACCAGGCCGGCGGGGGCGCCGAGCCAGGCGCCCCGGTCGGTGATCCCCCAGTACGTCACCGACGCGACCGCGGGGTGGGCCAGCAGCGTCCGGTAGTGCGCGACGACCTCCTCGGCCTGGCGCTCCTCGCCGGCGGGCGTCGAGGGCCAGGAGTCGACCACGTGGTCGTTGAGGTCCTCGACGTCGGGCGGCATCAGGTCGCCGGAGAGCAGCGTGGTCTCGGTCAGGTGCAGCGGCAGCCCGTGCCGGGCGAACCGGTCGAGCACCTCGAGCGTCCGCTCCTCGCCCCACCAGCCCTGGTGCATGTGGCTCTGCAGGCCGATCGCGTCGACCGGCACCCCCGCGGCGAGGACCTCCTCGACGAGCCGGTCGTAGGCGGGGGACATGTCGAAGTCGTTGAGCACGTACGTCGCCGTCGGGTCGCCGGCCCGGGCCTCCTCGAAGGCCAGCCGCACGGTCTCCACCCGGCCGAGCCGGCGGCACAGCCGGGTGATCGCGTTCTCCTGCTCCTCGTTGGCGAAGACCGGCATGATCACCGCCTCGTTGATCGCGTCCCAGGTGCCGACCAGGCCGGCGAGGTCGGTGGTCTCGCGGCGCACCCGCGCGCGGACCGTCGCCTCGAGCTCGTCGTCGGGGAGCCCGCGCAGCCAGTCGGGGGCCAGGGTGTGCCACACGAGCGGGTGGCCCTTGACCGCGACGTCGCGGTCGCCGAACCAGCGGGCCGCGGCGCGCAGCCGCTCGGTGTCGGTCCGCCCGGGCTCGGGCTCGAAGCCGGCCCAGTAGAAGGGCAGGGTCGCGACCTCGAAGAGGTCGAGCCAGAGCCCGGCCAGGTCCTCGGCGCCCGCGAGCCCGGCGCCGCCGAAGACGTCCGCGCCGCCGCCGGGCGCCTCGGTCGGGAGCCCCGCCTCGGCCGCCGCGAGGGGGACGAGGTCGAAGCCGATGCAGCCCAGGGCGACGGCGTGCCGCCGCTGCTCGACGACGACCTCGGCGAGGTCCAGCGGGGTCCCGTCGGCGCGACGGACCGTCACCGACGCGGTGCCGCGACGGTGCTCGTAGGCATCGGTCATGGCCGCTGACCGTAGTCGTGGAAAACGTTATCGACAACGATTGACAAGCCGGTCGGACCGGTGTCAGTGTCCTGTGACCCACATCACTGAGGGGTGGGGCCTGACAAGAGGGGTTTCCATGGCGAAGAGGACACGGAGCGCGGCGCTGGCCGTGCTGTGCGTGGGCGTGCTAGCGGCCGCCGGCGCGTGCGGGAGCGACGACGAGTCGTCGTCCGGCGGGGACGCCAACACCATCACCTGGTGGCACAACTCGAACAACGAGCCCGGCAAGGGCTTCTACGAGCAGGTCGCGAAGGACTTCGAGGCGGACAACCCGGGCGTCGACGTCCAGGTGACCGCCATGGCGCACCAGGACATGGTCGACAAGCTCGCCGCGGGCTTCCAGAGCGGTGACATCCCCGACGTCTACATGGAGCGCGGCGGCGGCGAGCTCGCCGACCACGTGGAGGCCGGGCTGACCCGCGACCTCTCCTCGGACGCCTCCGAGGAGATCGCCGAGATCGCCGAGGGCACGCTGGCCGGCTGGCAGGTCGACGGCAAGACCTACGCGATCCCGTTCTCCGTCGGCGTCGACGGGTTCTGGTACAACAAGGAGCTCTTCGAGCAGGCCGGGGTGGAGGCAGTGCCGGAGACGATGGCGGAGCTGATGGACGTCATCGACCAGCTCAAGGCCGCCGACATCACCCCGATCTCCGTGGGCGCCGGGGACAAGTGGCCGGCCGCCCACTACTGGTACTTCGCCGGCGTCCGCACCTGCTCCCAGGACACGCTCAACTCCTCGATGGAGAGCATGGACTTCTCCGACCCGTGCTTCGTCCAGGCCGGTGAGGTCGTCGAGGACGTCGTCGCGGCCGAGCCGTTCAACCCCGGCTTCCTCACCACGCCCGGCCAGGAGGGCGCGAGCTCGGCCTCCGGCCTGCTCGCGACCGGCAAGGTCGCCATGGAGCTCCAGGGCCACTGGGAGCCCGGCGTCATGCAGGGCCTCACCGACGACGGCAAGGGGCTCGGCGAGAAGACCGGCTGGTTCCCCTTCCCGCAGGTCGAGGGCGGGGCCGGCGACCCGGCCGGACAGCTCGGCGGCGGCGACGCGTGGGCGGTCGCGGAGACCGCGCCCGATGTCGCCGTCGACTTCGTGAAGTACCTCTTCTCCGACGAGGTGCAGCAGGGCTTCGCCGAGAACGACATGGGCCTGCCGACCAACCCGGACGCGATCGACTCGCTCTCGGACCCGGCGCTCAAGGACCTGATCCAGGTCCGCGACGAGGCGGCGTACGTCCAGCTGTTCTTCGACACGCTGTTCGGCGCGTCGGTGGGCGGCGCGATGAACGACGCGATCGCGTTGCAGTTCGCCGGCCAGGCCGACGCCCAGGACGTCGTCGACGCCACCCAGCAGGCCGCCGACCAGGAGAAGTGAGCAGCTCGTGACCTCGACCGGTGCCGCCGTCGCGGCCACCCCGGCAGCGGCGCCGACCGAGGGCGACGGCGCCCGGCACCCCTCGGTGCCGGGCGCCCCTCCGGGCAGCTCGCGGTGGCGGCAACGGCTCGAGATCGCCCTGTTCGTCACACCCGCGCTGGTCCTGATGGCGACGTTCGTCGTCTGGCCGGTGATCTCGGCGGTGCGGATGTCGTTCTTCCGCTGGAAGGGCTTCGGCCCGATGGACGACTTCGTGGGCCTGCGCAACTACGAGCAGGTGCTCACCGACAGCGTCTTCAAGGACGCCGTCGTGCACAACCTGACGATCGTCGGGCTCTCCATCGCGGTGCAGCTGCCGCTCGGCCTGCTCCTCGCGGTGCTGCTCAACCGCCGCATCCGCGGGCGCGGGCTGCTCCGCACCATCGTCTTCGTGCCCTACGTGCTGGCCGAGGTGATCGCCGGCGTCGTGTGGTTCCAGCTCCTCCAGCCGCGCAGCGGCCTGGTGGAGTCGATCCTCACGACGATCGGCATCACCCCGCCCGAGCAGGGGTTCCTCGGCACCCCGGACCTGGCGCTGTGGACCGTCTTCGTGGTGCTGACCTGGAAGTACCTCGGCCTGGCCGTGCTGCTCTTCCTCGCCGGCCTCCAGGGCGTGCCCGACGAGCTCTACGAGGCCGCCCAGCTCGACGGCGCCAGCTGGTGGCAGACCCAGGTCCGGGTCGCGCTGCCCCTGCTCGGCCCGACCATCCGCACCTGGGCGTTCTTGTCGATGATCGGCTCGCTCCAGCTCTTCGACATGGTGTGGATCCTGACCGGCGGCGGCCCCGCCAACGCCACGACCACGATGGCGACCTACCTGGTCAGCCAGGGCACCCAGCGCGGCAACTACGGCATCGCCGGCGCCGCCTCGGTCGTGCTCTTCGTCGTGGCGTTCGTGATGGCGCTGCTCTACCAGGTGCTCGTGCTGCGGCGCGACACCGCCGACCAGCGATGAGAGGCCGACGATGACGACGCTCCAGGAGCTGCCCCCCGTCGCCGACGAGCCCGAGCCGCGCTCCTCGCACGGCCCGGGCGGCGCCCGGGGCCGGCGCGGCCGGTCCTTCGGCGGCGGCGGTCCGCTGGTCTACCTGCTCGCCCTCGCCGTGGTGGCGCTGACGCTGGGCCCGGTGCTCTACGGCGCGCTCGGCGGCTTCCGCAGCAACGAGCAGCTCATCCGCGACCCCGCCGGCCTGCCCGACCCGTGGGTGACCGACAACTACGAGCGGGTCGTGTCGAACCCCGACTTCTGGGGCTACGCGCTGAACTCGACGGTGATCGCCCTGATCACCACCGTGCTCGCCGTGATCGCCGGGGTGATGGCGGCCTACCCGCTGGCGCGCTACCAGTTCAAGCTCCGCGAGCCGCTGTTCATGGTCTTCGTGCTCGGCCTGCTCTTCCCGGTGGCCGTCGCGATCATCCCGCTGTTCATCCTCATCACCCGCGACCTCGAGCTCGGCAACACCTGGTGGGGCGTGGCGCTGCCGCAGGCGGCGTTCGCGCTGCCCACGACCGTGGTGATCCTGCGGCCCTTCCTCATGGCGCTGCCGCGGGAGCTGGAGGAGGCGGCGTTCATCGACGGCGCCTCCCGGATCGGGGTGTTCCGCCACATCGCGCTGCCCCTGGTCGTGCCCGGCCTCGTGACCGTCGGCGTGCTGGCGTTCGTGACGTCGTGGAACGCCTACCTGCTTCCGCTCCTGCTGCTCCAGGACGACATGCGTACGCTGCCCCTCGGCGTGGCGGACTACTCCACGCAGTACTCCGCCGACACCGCCGGCGTCCTGGCGTTCACGACGATCGCCATGATCCCCGCTCTGGTGCTCTTCCTGGCGATGCAGCGGCGGATCGTCAGCGGCCTGCAGGGCGCGGTGAAGGGATGAGGGGCACCGAGGTGGACGTGGAGCAGCAGCCCGGGACGACGAGCGCGTCCGGCGGCCGCGTGACGATGCAGCAGGTCGCGGCCGAGGCGGGGGTGTCGGTCTCGACGGTCTCGAAGGTGCTCAACGGCCGGTACGGCGTCTCCCCGGCGACCTCCCAGCACGTCATGGGGGTGATCACCCGCCTGGGCTACGAGGCGAGCCTGGTCGCGCGGAGCCTGCGCAACCGGCGTACCAACGTCATCGGCGTCCTCGTCGCGGACTTCGAGCCGTTCAGCACCGAGGTGCTCAAGGGCGCCGCCGACGCGATCCGCGACTCGGGCTTCGAGCTGGTCGCCTACTCCGCCGGCGGCCGTGTCGACGAGCACGTCGGCTGGGAGCGGCGCTACCTCTCCCGGGTGATGGGCACCCTCGTCGACGGCGCGGTGCTGGTCACCCCGACCGTGACCGACGTGCAGTACGACGGGCCCGTGGTCGCCGTCGACCCGCACACCGGCCGCTCGAGCCTGCCCACCGTGGCCGGGGACAACCTCCAGGGCGCGCGCCTCGGCGTCGACCACCTCATCGGCCTGGGCCACACCCGGATCGGGATGGTCACCGGCCGCCCCGACCTGGTCTCGGCCCAGTTGCGCGAGCGCGGCTTCCGCGAGGCGCACGCCGCCGCAGGGCTGGACGTCGACGAGTCGCTCCTGGCGCTCGGCGCGTTCGAGACCGAGCAGGCCCGCGTCGCCGCCCACCGGCTGCTCGCGCTGCCCGAGCCGCCGACCGCGGTCTTCGCCGCCAACGACCTCTCCGCGCTGGCCGTCCTCGAGGTCGCCCGGGAGCGCGGCCTCGACGTGCCCGGCGACCTGTCGGTGATCGGCTTCGACAACGTGCCCGAGTCCGCGCTGTCCGACCCGCCGCTCACGACCGTCGAGCAGCCGATCCGCCGGATGGGCCACGACGCGGTCGCGCTGCTGCTCGGGCTGCTGGACGGCGCCCCGGTCGCCGACACCCAGCTCACCCTCCCCACCACGCTGGTCACCCGCCGCTCCACCGCGGCGCCCCGACCCGCCTGATCCCCCGAACGGAGCGGTCGCGTGACCGACCCCTGGCAGGACACCACCCTCCCCGTCGACGTCCGCGTGGGCGACCTCGTCGCCCGGATGACGCTGGCCGAGAAGGTCGCTCAGCTCTCCAGCATCTGGGGCGTCGACCCCGACGTCGGCGACATGGCGCCGATGCTGCGCGAGGCGCTGGCGGCCGGGCAACGCTTCGAGGACCTCGTCCGCGACGGCCTCGGGCAGCTGACCCGCCCCTTCGGCACCGACCCGGTCGAGCCCGCCGCCGGGCTGCGCGCGCTCGCCGAGCGCCAGCGCCAGGTCGTGGCGGCCAACCGGTTCGGCATCCCCGCCCAGGTGCACGAGGAGTGCCTCACCGGGCTCGCCGCCTGGCAGGCCACCGCCTACCCCAACCCGCTGTGCTGGGCCGCGACCTTCGACCCCGACCTCGTGGAGCGGATGGCGGCGCGGATCGGCACCACCATGCGCGGCCTCGGCGTCCACCAGGGCCTCGCGCCCGTGCTCGACGTCGTCCGCGACCTGCGCTGGGGGCGGGTCGAGGAGACGATGGGCGAGGACCCCTTCCTCGTCGGGCTCCTCGGCAGCGCCTACGTCCGCGGCCTGGAGAGCACCGGCGTGGTCGCCACCCTCAAGCACTTCGCCGGCTACTCCGCCTCCCGCGCCGCGCGCAACCACGCGCCCGTCGCGCTCGGGCCGCGCGAGCTCGCCGACGTGATCCTGCCGCCGTTCGAGATGGCGCTGCGCGCCGGCGCCCGCTCGGTGATGAACTCCTACACCGACACCGACGGCGTCCCCGCCGCCGCCGACCGCGCGCTGCTCACCACCCTGCTGCGCGACACCTACGGCTTCGAGGGCACCGTCGTCGCCGACTACTTCTCCATCGCCTTCCTCGAGTCGCTGCACCACGTCGCCGAGGACCTCGAGGAGGCCGCCCGGCTCGCGCTCGAGGCCGGCATCGACGTCGAGCTGCCCTCGATCAACGCGTACGGCGGGCCGCTGCTCGCCGCGGTCGCCGCCGGGCTGGTCGACGAGAAGCTCGTCGACCGGGCCCTGCTCCGCGTGCTGCGCCAGAAGTGCGAGCTCGGCCTGCTCGACCCGGGCTGGGCCCCGGCGGAGGCCGGCACCGGCTCCGACCCGATCCTCGACCTCGACCCGCCGGAGGCCCGGGCGCTCGCGCTCGAGGTGGCCCGCCGCTCGGTCGTGCTGCTGGCGAACGAGGGCGGCGCGCTGCCCCTCGCGCCCGGCGCCCGGCTCGCGGTCGTCGGCCCCCGCGCCGACACCCCCGAGGCGATGCTCGGCTGCTACTCCTTCCCGATGCACGTGCTGGTCCACCACCCCGGCACCGAGCCCGGGCTGGAGATCCGCACCGTCCGCGAGGCGCTCGCCGAGACCTTCGAGGTCACCTCCGCGCTCGGCTGCCCGGTGCTCGGCGGGTCCGACGCCGACATCACCGAGGCCGTCGCGGTCGCCACCGACGCCGACGTGTGCGTCGTCGTGCTCGGCGACCGGGCCGGCCTGTTCGGCAACGGCACCTCCGGCGAGGGCTGCGACGTCGCCGACCTGCGGCTGCCCGGCCGCCAGGAGGAGCTGCTCGAGGCGCTGCTGGCCACCGGCACCCCGGTCGTCGCGGTGCTCCTCGTCGGTCGCCCCTACGACCTCACCCGCCAGGTCGACCGGCTCGCCGCGCTGGTGTGCGGGTTCTTCCCGGGTGAGGAGGGCGCGACCGCCGTCGCCGACGTGCTCGCGGGCCGGGTCGCCCCGACCGGCCGGCTCCCGGTCTCCTTCCCCGGCCCCGGCTCGACCCAGCCGTCGACGTACCTCGCCTCGACGCTGGGGCAGCGCAGCGAGGTCAGCTCGGTCGACCCGACCCCCCTGTTCGCCTTCGGGCACGGACTGTCCTACGCCGCCGCGACCTGGGGGGACGCGGCGGCGTCGGGCTCGACGTGGGCCACCGACGGGACCTGCGAGCTGGTGGTGCCGCTGGTCGGCCACCCCGAGCAGGCGACGTCGGAGGTCGTGCAGGTCTACCTCCACGACCGCGCCTCCTCGGTGGTGCGGCCCGTGCAGCAGCTGATCGCCGCGGCGCGGGTCGACCTGGCGGCCGGGGAGCGGACGGAGGTGCGCTTCGAGCTGCACGCCGACCTGACCTCGTTCACCGGCCGGGACCTGGTGCGGCTGGTCGAGCCGGGGGCCGTCGAGCTGCGGGTGGGTGCCTCGAGCGCCGACATCCGCTCGGTCGTGGAGCTGCGGCTCACCGGCTCGGTGCGCGAGGTCGGCCACGACCGGGTGCTCGAGCCGGCCGTCACCGTCGTCCGCGGCTGAGCGGCGCTGCTGCGGTGGAGACCGACTGGCCGCTCGAGCAGCTGCGGGCCTACCGGCCCCACCTGCTCGAGCCGGCCGGGCTCGACGGCTTCTGGGCCGAGACCCTCGCCCCGCAGCGGGCGCGCGGTCCGCACGCGACGTACGAGCTCGTCGATGCGGGGCTGGTGGCCGTGGAGACCCACGCGGTCGAGCTGGCGGGCCACGACGACCACCCGGTGCACGCCTGGCTGCACCTGCCGCCCGCGCCGCTGCGCGGGCCCGGTCCGCTGCCGGGGGTGGTGCAGTACCAGGGCTACAACGGCGGCCGCGGCCTCCCGCACGAGCACGTGCTGTGGGCGCTCGCCGGCTACGCCCACCTCGTCGTCGACACCCGCGGGCAGGGCAGCGGCTGGAGCGTCGGCGCGACGGGCGACCCGGCCGGGGCGGGCGCGGCGCAGCCGGGGTTCCTGACGCGCGGCATCGAGGACCCCCGCGGCTACTACTACCGCCGGGCGTACGCCGACGCCGTCGCCGCCCTCGACGTGCTGCGCGCGCATCCGCTCGTCGACCCCGACCGGGTCGTCGTCGCCGGCGCCAGCCAGGGCGGCGCGCTCGCGACCGCCGTCGCCGCGCTGGCGCCCGGCTCGGTCGCGGCGGCGCTCGTCGACGTGCCGTTCCTCGCCGACGTACGACGGGCGGTGGCGGTCGCGCAGACCGACCCCTACCTCGAGCTGGTCCGCTACCTCGGCGCCCACCGCGACCGCGTGGAGACCGCCTTCGCCACGCTCGCGCACGTCGACGGCGCGGTGCTCGCGCGGCGGGCGACCGCGCCCGCCCTGTTCTCGGTGGCGCTGCGCGACCGCACCTGCCCGCCGTCGACGGTGTTCGCCGCCTTCCACGCCTGGGCGGGCCCGGCCGAGATCGAGGTCTACCCGTTCAACGACCACGAGGGCGGCGGCCCGCACCACGTCCGGAGGCAGGTGGCGTGGCTGCGGTCGACGCTGGGGGCCAGACTGGAGCAGTGAGGTTCACCGAGCACGAGCTGACCGCTGCCCTGACCGGAGCCGCGAAGATGGTCTTCGCCGCCCAGGACAAGGACGTACGCCGCGGCCGCCGCGACGTCGACGAGGCGTGGCAGGCGCTGACCACCCTGCAGCGCTTCCGCCTGCTCGACGCGCTCGGCGACCAGGTGCTCCCCGTGCTCGTCGGGTTGCCCGACGTCGACGTGGAGCCCGGCACCCGCCCGACCTACACCGACGAGGAGGTCACCCGCGTCGTGGAGGAGAAGCTCGGCGGGGGCGTGGCCGGCCGGGTCCGTCGGGCGCTCGTCGTCAAGGGGCGCGTCGCCCTCGTCCAGGCCGCCCTCGCCGCCCTCCCGCCCCGTCAGGACCCCGACGCGTTGATCGTGCCCGACCACCTCTGAGCAAGGTCGACGCACGCGGCCGAGCACGTCGCTCGCCACAGCCCGGGATCGGTCGCCCAGAAGTCGTGTACGACGTCCGGGACGGTCTCGAAGGTTGCCTGGGGGACCAGCTCGGCCAGCTGCTGGAGTGGCCACCTGGGGCGGATGTCCCGTCCCGCCGCGATGAACCGCATCGGCACCGGGCTGTCGGCCAGCTCCCGCCACAGGCGAGGCTGGTGGATCCACCCCTTGAAGGAGTCCATCAGCGAGTCATTGATGTCAGGCACGTGGTCGATCTCGATCGGGGTCTCCGCCGCGGCGCCGGCCTCGTACGCGGCCGACCACTCCCGATCGCGGTGCAGTCCGTGACCCGCGATGCCGACGACTCCTGCCACCCGGTCAGGGTGCTCAAGTGCGTAGCGCACGGCGAGGTCGGATCCCCAGGAGTGCCCCAGCACGATCCACGACTCGGCACCGATGGAGCGACGCACGACCTCCAGGTCCTCGATGGCCCGCGCCATGTCGTGCGGTCCGCCACCGGAGCGACCGACGCCGCGCGGATCCGGGAACCAGGATCGACACCCGTCCGGCGCGAGAGCGGCGTCCGCGAGGTAGTGCACGCACCCCGGACCGCCTGAGAGCACGACGACGTCGGGGCCCTGGCCACAACCGGCCACGTGGAGGTCGACACCGTCATCAGTCGTGGCGAGGAGCTGGTCCATGGCGTCATCCTCGTCGCACCACGCGCTCGACACGAGGGGTCGGCGGCCTGGGCCTCACGGTGCGGTGATCTCGACGGTGCCGGTGGGGCCGCGGAGGTACTGCCGGCCGTGGGGGTCGGTCCAGAGGTGGACGCCGGGGTCGGTGACGGGGTCGAGGGGTCGGTATCGCCATCGTGCGTGGGTCTTGAGCCGGTGGTGCCGCCGACACAGGGGAGCCAGGTTGTGGGTGCAGGTCGCGCCGCCGGCGCCGTGGGGGGTGATGTGGTCGCAGTCGCAGGCTGCTGCGGGGCGGGTGCACCAGGGGAAGACGCAGTGGGGTTCGCGGTGGGCGACCTGGTCGCGGAGCCGGTCGGGGATCTCGTACTGCTCGACGTGGGTGTGGTCGTTGAGGTCGAGGACGGGCTGGACGACGAGGTGGGTGTCGGTGCGGCCGCACCAGGAGCGGATGACCTGTTCGAGCTCGGGTCGGGCGGCGGTCTGGTTGCGGCCGACGGGGTCCAGGCCCCAGAGGGCGGCGTCGGTGAGGTGGAGGTGGAGCACGGTCCGGGTGCCCGGCCGCGCCGGTCGCTCGCCGTTGAGGAGGGCGTCGGCGGCGGCGGGGTCGGCGAGGACGCCGACGGCCATGGAGCGGCGGACGTCGAGGGACTCCCCGTGTCTGGGTTGTCCTGCGGTGCCGAGGATGGCGGCGATGCGGCTGATGGTGGCGTCGACGTCGTGGAGGTCCTTCCAGTCCCCGCGGACGACGAGCTCGGCGATGCCGGTGTGGTTGAGGGTGCGTTCGTCGAGCCGGACGTAGCGTGCGTCGAGGGCGGCGAGCTGGGCGAGCTCGCGTTCCTCGGCGTGGAGGCGCAGCATCGCCTCGTCGACGACGCGGTCGAGGCGGACGATGCCGATGGAGCCGGCCACGGGCGCGACGTGGTCGTCGACGTAGGTGGCGACGTCGTTGTCGTGGCCGAGGACGGCTTGGGCGATGCGACGTGCTCGCCAGGCGGTGACGTGGCCGGCGAGGGTGCGGGCCCAGGTCTTGGGCATCCGGTGGCGCAGCACGAGCGCGTCCCTGATGAGCGCCTGCCCGGCTTCGGTGGACATCCGGTTCGCGGCGGCGAACGCCGCGGGTGCGTCCCAGCGCACCGGGGGGATCCCGGCGAGCTCCGCGCACTCGACCTCGGACTCGGGAGCCGGGTCCGCGGTCGTCCCCGGCACGCTCCAGGCCTCCTGGCCCGGGAGGACCGGGTGCGCGTGCGCCCACTCCACCGCCAGCGAGAGCAGCTCGACCTCGGCGGCGTCCGCAGCCGTCCGTGCCGCACGCACCCGGTCCAGCAACGCGGCAGGTGTCACCGCGTCGTCGGCCGCGGGGAGCGCGGCCGGTGCGAGGACGGCGGGTCGAGTCATGTCCAAAGTATATTCGAACAACTATGCGAACGGAAGGGTCTTCGCGCAGGTTGTGGATCGCGCCGAAGCCTCTAGTCGGACCAGGGTGCGCCGACCGCAGCGGAGGACGCTGCGTGGGCAGCCAGCGGCCACCAGTGGCGATCACCTAGCTCCGCTTCGGCCTCAGTCGCGTCGAGCCACCTCCCGGGCGCGCCCAGGTGCGCGGGCAGGGGGCAGTGCCAGACCATGAAGTACGCGTGCGGTGCCGGCCACGGCCGCCGAGGCGGGCGTCCAGCGAGCCTCAGGCGGTCGGCTCGCCCGGGGGGTGCTCGCCGAGGCAGAACAGGTTGCCCTCAGGGTCGGCGAGGGTCGTCCACCGGACCCACGGCACCTCGTCGAGCACGTCCCACCGGTGCTCTGCACCCGCGGCCAGGAGCCGCTCCACCTCCGCTGCGCGGCTGCCCCACGGCACGGTGAGGTCGAGGTGGAGGGTGCTGCCGGACTCGTCGGTGCGCGGCATGAACATCATCCCGAAGCCGCCGGGCGTCGCGGGCAGGATCACCAGCCCGGGCATCGGCGACGTGGACGGCGCGCCGAGCACCGTGGACCAGAAGGCGGCCAGGCCCTCGGGGTCGTGGGCGGCGACATTCACGGCGCCGAGGCTGACGGTTGCGGGTGCGTTGGTCCCAGCTGTGGTCTCCATGTCCGCACGCTAGGCGCCACCGCCGACGGCCGACAGGTCCGATGGCAGCATTCCCGGCGATGCGAGCCGCTCAGCCCAGCGCGGCGGTGACGAGCGCCTGCGCCTCCTGCTGGACCTGGGCGAGGTGGTCGGGGCCGCGGAAGGACTCGGCGTACACCTTGTAGACGTCCTCGGTGCCGGAGGGCCGCGCGGCGAACCACGCCGAGGAGGTGGTCACCTTCAGCCCGCCGATCGGCGCACCGTTGCCGGGGGCCTCGGTGAGGGTGGCGGTGATCGGCTCGCCGGCGAGCTCGGTGGCGGTGACGTCCGCGGCCGAGAGCCGGGCGAGCGCCGCCTTCTGCTCGCGGGTGGCCGGGGCGTCGATGCGGGCGTACGCCGGCTCGCCGTGCTCGGCGACGAGGTCGGCGTAGTGCTCGGAGGGCGAGCGGCCGGTGCGGGCGAGGATCTCGGACGCGAGCAGCGCGAGGATGATGCCGTCCTTGTCGGTGGTCCAGGTGGTGCCGTCCATCCGCAGGAACGACGCGCCGGCCGACTCCTCGCCGCCGAAGCCGAACGAGCCGTCGACCAGCCCCGGCACGAACCACTTGAACCCGACCGGCACCTCCACCATCGGCCGGCCCAGCGACGCCGCGACCCGGTCGATCATCGAGGAGGAGACCAGCGTCTTGCCGATCCGCGCGCCCTCGGGCCAGCCGGGCCGGGCGCCGCCGAAGAGGTGGCCGATGGCGACGGCGAGGAAGTGGTTGGGGTT
Organism: Nocardioides marmotae; assembly: GCF_013177455.1. Taxonomy (NCBI): domain Bacteria; kingdom Bacillati; phylum Actinomycetota; class Actinomycetes; order Propionibacteriales; family Nocardioidaceae; genus Nocardioides; species Nocardioides marmotae. Next base: position 4,124,432 of record NZ_CP053660.1, on the reverse strand, counting down.
CATCAGGCCCGCGTCGGGGGTGACGATCCCGTGCCGGTCGGCGTCGGCGTCGTTGCCGGTGGCGATGTCGTAGTCCGCGCGCCGCTCGATCAGCGAGGCCATCGCGTGCGGGGAGGAGCAGTCCATCCGGATCTTGCCGTCCCAGTCGAGCGTCATGAACCGCCACGTGGGGTCGACGAGCGGGTTCACGACCGTGAGGTCGAGGCCGTGCCGGTCGGCGATCTCCGACCAGTACGCCACGGACGCCCCGCCCAGCGGGTCGGCGCCGATCCGCACGCCGGCCCGACGGATCGCCTCGATGTCGACCACCGAGGGCAGGTCGTCGACGTAGGTGCCGAGGAAGTCGTAGGAGCCGGCCGCGGCGCGCGCCCGCGCGAACGGCACGCGGCGTACGTCGCCGAGCCCGCCGGCGATCAGCTCGTTGGCCCGCGCGGCGATCGCGGAGGTCGCCTCGCTCCCGGCGGGGCCGCCGTGGGGCGGGTTGTACTTGAACCCGCCGTCGCTGGGCGGGTTGTGCGAGGGGGTGACCACGATGCCGTCGGCGAGCCCGGCGCCGGCCCCACCGGTCGACCCGCGGCCGCCGTTGGCGCGCAGGATCGCGTGGGAGACCGCGGGCGTGGGGGTGTACCCGTCGCGGGAGTCGACGAGCACTGTCACGTCGTTGGCGACGAGCACCTCCAGCGCCGAGGCCCACGCCGGCTCGGAGAGCGCGTGGGTGTCGCGGCCGAGGAACAGCGGCCCGTCGTACCCCTGCTCGCGCCGGTGGTCGCAGATCGCCTGGGTGGTGGCGAGGATGTGGGTCTCGTTGAACGACGTGGACAGCGACGTGCCGCGGTGCCCGCTGGTGCCGAAGGCGACCTGCTGGGCGACGTCGTCGGGGTCGGGCACGCCGGTGTAGTAGGCGGTGACGAGGTGCGCCACGTCGACGAGGTCACGAGGGTCCGCGGGCTGTCCCGCGCGCTGGTCGGCCACGCCGACATCATTGCCCACCCGGCCGCTGCGGCAACCCGACCGGCGGATCCGGTGGACGGGCCCCGGAAAAGCGTCACGGCCGCCGGAGCTCCTCGCACGTGGGGGGACGACGAGGGGGACCAGCGACCGTGACACGCACAATCTAGCCGTACGTCGCCCGGTCGGCCACCTCCGGGTTCGGCGAGCCTCCTCCCTAGGATCAGCCCATGACCGTGACGTGCACCGTCGAGGACGGCATCGCCCAGGTGCGGCTGGCCCGTCCGGAGAAGCTCAACGCGCTGACCCTCCCGATCCTGGCCGAGCTGGCGGCGACCGCCCACCGGCTGCGGCGCGACCGCTCGGTGCGTGCGGTGGTGATCGCCGGCGAGGGCGACGCCTTCTGCGCGGGCCTGGACTTCGCGCACGTGCTGCGCCAGCCGGCCCGGATCGTGCCGGCGTTCCTGCCGGTGCCCTGGCGCGGCACGAACACCTTCCAGGAGGCCTGCTGGGCCTGGCGCCGGCTGCCGGTCCCGGTGGTCGCGGCCGTGCATGGGCACTGCCTCGGCGGGGGCCTGCAGATCGCGCTCGCGGCGGACTTCCGCATCGCCGCACCCGACTCGCGCTGGTCGGTGCTCGAGGGCAAGTGGGGGATCATCCCGGACATGAGCGGCATCCGGTCGCTGAGCGAGCTGGTCGGCCCGGACACCGCCAAGCTGCTGACGATGACCGCCGACGTGATCGACGGCGAGGAGGCCCACGACCTCGGGCTGGTCACCGAGCTCGCGGCGGACCCGGTGGCGGAGGCGACCGCGCTCGCGCGCCGGCTGGCCACCCGCTCGCCGGACCAGCTGGCCGCGGCCAAGCGGCTGCTGGAGGGCGCGACGACCCGCAGCGCGCGTCGTACCTTCGCCCTCGAGCGGCTCGAGCAGGCCCAGCTGCTGTTCTTCCGCAACACAGCCAAGGCGCGCGCGGCGGCGTTCAAGGGCGCGAGCGCGACCTTCGGCCCGCGCGTCCGGCCCTGAGGCGCCGCCGCCGGCCCCTAGGGTCGGCGTCCGTGAAGGGCGTGGGGTCCGGCCTGAGGTTCCAGCGCACGCTGGCCCTCCTCGCCGTCGCGCTGCTCGCCTGGGCGCTCGGCCCGCTCGTCGTGCTGCTCGCGTCGGCCGCCCTCGCGGTGCCGCGCGTGCGCCGTTGGCTGCGCCCGACCTGGCGGGTCGTGGCCGGCTGGGCGGCCGCCGCGGTCGCGGTCGTCGGCATCGTGGTCGTCGTGCCCGACGGGTGGTTGCCGGTCCCTCCCGGCACGGGCGCGCTGGTGACGCCGGGCTACACCGGCCGGCCGTTCGCCGCCCAGCCCGTCGACCTCGAGGTCCCGCAGAACCCCTTCCTCGCCCCCAACGGCGTCAGCTCGATGCACCACGACGCCTGGGCCACCGACGCCACCGTCCACCCCGGCCCGCTCGGGGAGTCCCCGAGCGTGACGACCGCCTGGTACGGCCTCGAGGAGTGCGCCACGCTGGCCTTCGACAGCCACGAGCGGCTGGTCGCGCTCTGCGGGGACCTCCGCGGACCGCGGCTGCACGTCATCGACCCCGAGTCGATGCGCCCGCTGGTCAGCAAGGACCTGCCGGACCGCCCCGACGTCGAGGGCAAGCAGCCGTGGGAGAACCTCTGCGCGGGCGCCTACTTCTACCTCGACGCCGAGGACCGCGCGGTGCTGGCCACCACCGACCGCCGGGTGCTCGTCGTCGGCACCTCCGACGCCGACGGTGACCCCGACCTGACCACCGAGGCGACCTACGACCTGTCCGAGCAGCTGCCCGCCGACGACTGCCTGATCGCGGTGCTGCCGGACTGGCAGGGCCGGATCTGGTACGTCAGCCAGGACGGCCGCACCGGCTTCGTCGCGCCCGGCAGCGGCGAGGTGACCGTGCTCGAGCTCGGCGAGGAGGTCGCCAACTCCTTCGCGACCGACCGCGACGGAGCGGTGTACGTCGTCACCACCCACGCGCTCTACCGCCTCGAGGTCTCCCCGGCCGGCCTGCCGCGGGTGCGGTGGCGCACGCCGTACGACCGGGGCTCGCGGCTCAAGGTCGGCCAGGTCTCCCAGGGCAGCGGCACCACGCCGACCCTGCTCCCCGGCGGCGTCGTCGCGATCACCGACAACGCCGGCCCGCGGATGCACGTCCAGCTCTACGGCACCCGCCGCGGCGAGCTGATCTGCCAGGAGCCGGTCTTCGGCGACGACGCCAGCGCGACCGACAACTCCCTGGTCTCGGTGGGCACCGGCGTCGTGGTGGAGAACAACGCCGGCTACTCCGGCCCCTGGCGGACCCTGCTCGGGCGGTCCACCCCCGGCGGCTTCGCCCGCGTCGACCTGGTCACCGGCGAGGACGGCGAGCGCGACTGCGAGACCGTGTGGACCTCCGAGGTCTCCGCCCCGACGTCGGTCGCGAAGCTCTCCCTGGCCACCGGGCTGCTCTACGCCTACGAGAAGCGCAGCAGCCGGTGGGGCGCCGCCGCGTGGTACCTCGTCGCGATCGACGTCCGCACCGGGCGCACCGCCTACCGCGTCCGCACCGGCCTGGGCCTGCTGCTCAACAACCACTACGCCGCGGTCACCCTCGCCCCCGACGGCTCCGCGTACGTCGCCACGCTGGCCGGCATGGTCCGCGTCCGCGACCGCCGGGACTAGTCCCGCGGCTCGGCCTGCGGCTCGGCCTGCGGCTCGGCCTGCTCCCGGCCGGCCTGCTCCTGCTCGGCCTGCTGGGCGCGCTCCTGGTCGGCCCGCTCCTGCTCCTCGCGGGCCTGCTGGTCGCGCTTGCGGCGGCGGTTGACCTCGCCGCGGGCCAGCACGAAGGCCAGCGCGACCGGCCAGACGTAGCCGAGGACGTCGGCCACCCGCCGGACCCAGGCGGGCACCTCGAGGTCGACGTGCGGGATCGGGAGGTCGATGTCGGGCCAGGGGATCGAGGGCAGGTCGATGTCGGGCCAGGGGATCGACGGCAGGTCGATGTCGGGCCACGGGATGTCGATGTCGGGCAGGAACCGGGAGAGCAGCCCCAGCAGGATCGGCACCGCGATGATCGCGACGGCGATGCCGGCCTGCCGGGCGGCGTACCGGTTCGGGTGGGCGAGCATGCGCGCCTCGTGCAGCGCCGCGGGCGAGCCCTCCGCGGGCACCAGGTCGGTGCCGCCGACGCCGATGATCGCCGCGGCGACGTCGCCGTGCAGGGTGGCGCGGCGCGGGGTCCCGAGCGTGCTGAACTTCAGCTTGACGGCGCCGAGGTCGGGATGGTCGTCGCCGGAGTCGAGCTCCGGGCCGTCCTCCACGGTCTGCTTCTCGGCCACGAGCTCGCCGTCGACGTACCAGCGCAGCCGCCGGCGGACCGAGCCCTCGGCCTCCACCCGGTGGTGGCGGCCCTCGACGGTGCGCTCCCAGACCTGCATGGCTCCCACGCTAGGGCGGGCGCGGACCCGGGCGCATCGGACGCCGGTCGCGGACCCCCAGACCTTGGTCTAGGGGTAGCGGACCCCGGTCACGTCCTCGCTGATCTCCCACAGCCGCCGCTGGGCGACCTCGTCGTGGGAGAGCCGGTTGCTGGAGACGACGCGGGGCGGGCCGGAGACCTCCTGCGGCCCGCCGGGCCCGCAGTACGTCGCGCCGGGCAGGTCGGCGGTCGCCGCCATCAGCGTCGGCTGGGCGCCGGCGGCGGCCGACTGGGAGACCGCCCGGATCGCGGCGTCGAGGATGGAGGCGATGCCGCCGGAGGAGCGGCCGTACTGGCCGTTGGCGGCCAGGTGGGTGCCGGCGAAGCCCGGGTGCGCAGCGAGCGCCTTGACCGGCAGCTCGGCGCGGCGCAGCCGCCGGTCGAGCTCGTAGGTGAACAGCAGGTTCGCCAGCTTGGTCTGCCCGTAGGTGGGCCAGCGGGCGTAGCGGCCCTGCTGGACCCGCGGGTCCCCGAGCGGGGCGCTGCGGGCGACCCGGTGGAATTGCGAGCTGACCGCGACCACGCGGCCGTCCCGGCTCGCGACCAGCTGCGGCAGCAGCAGGCCGGTCAGCAGGAACGGCCCGAAGTGGTTGGTCGCCATCTGGAGCTCGAGGCCGTCGGCGGTGCGGGAGTACGGCGTGCCCATCACCCCGGCGTTGTTGACCAGCAGGTCGATCGGGCCGAGGCCGGCCGCCTCGGCCGCGCCGCGGCGCACCGACCCGAGGTCGGCGAGGTCGATGACGAGGGTCTCCAGCTGCGCGTGCGGGACCTCGCGGCGGATCTCCTGCTCGGTGGCGTCGAGCTTGGCCTGCGTCCGCCCGGCGAGGACCACGCGCGCCCCGCGGCGGGCCAGCTCGAGGGAGGTGTGGTGGCCCAGGCCGCCGACGCTGGTGCCGGTGACGAGCGCGGTGCGGCCGGCCTGGTCGGGGATGTCGGCCAGGACCCAGCGGTCGGCGCTCACGGGGTCGTCGCCATCTGCGCGAGCACCTGCTGGGCCAGGGCCCGGTCGCCCTCGACCACGACCGACGCGGCGGCCTCGGGGCGCCGCCCGCCGGCGAGCACCACGAAGGTCTCGCGGTCCATCCGCAGGGTCGCCGTCGGCTCGGCGGGGGCCGCGGGGAGCCGCTCGCCGCGGCCCTGCTCGGTGACGGTGAACGCGATCGGCGCGCTGCCGTCGACCGCGACCAGCAGGGTCGTGCCGGCGGGCGCGCCGACCCGCTTGGCGAGCACGAAGCCCATGGCCTCCAGCAGGTAGTCGGCCACGTGCTGCGCCGCCGGGCTGTCCATGCCGCCGGGGCGGCCGACCGCTCGGCGTACGTCCTGCTCGTGCATCCACACGTCCAGCGGCCGGTTGCGCAGCAGCGTCTCCCAGCTCCACGGCACGCCGGCGAAGATCCGCTCGGGCTTCGCCGCGGCATCGGTCGGCGGGTCGGCCAGCAGGGCGGTGTGCCGCGCGGTGGCCGCCGCGCGGATCTCGATGATCAGCTCGTCGGGGGTGGCGGTACGCCGGTTGGCCGGGCCGATCTCGGTGTAGTGGCCGAGCATCGACCGCACGTGGGCGGGCGCCGGGTCGCCGATCTCGGCGTGCTCCTCCTCGCCGGTGGCCAGCACCCGCTCCAGGTGGGCCACGTGGGCGACGACCGCCCGGACGTCCCAGCCCTCGAGGTCGGTCGGCCGCGACCAGTCCTCCTCGGGCAGCTGCTCCAGCAGCGCGGTGAGGTCGTCGACCGCCCGCCACCAGACCTCGACGTAGCCCGCCAGCCGTTCCTGATCGCTCACGGTGCGGAAGCCTACTGACCGGTCAACATGCCGGCCGGGGACGACCAGAGTGCGGGTGCGGCTACTCCTCGCCGAAGCGGACGGCGAGCACGGCGACGTCGTCGGAGGCGTGGGCGGCGTCGAGGTCGTGGAGGACCCGGTCGAGGAAGTCGCCGGCCGGGCGGTGCACGTGCCGGGCGGCGGAGGCGGCCAGCCGGTCCATCCCCTCGCGGAGGTCCTCGCCGCGGCGCTCGATGAGCCCGTCGGTGTAGAGCAGCAGCGTGGAGCCGGGGTCGACGGGGGAGCGGTGGTCGCCGCGCGGGGCGCCGGGGGAGACGCCGAGCAGCAGGTCGGGGGTGCCCTCCAGCCAGCGGGTCGAGCCGTCGGCCTCGACGACCAGCGGCGGCGGGTGGCCCGCGTTGGTCCAGCGCACGACCCGGCGGCCCTCGGCGTCCTGCTCGAGGCGGGCGTAGACGAGGGTGGCCATCGCGTCGACGTCGAGCTCGCGCAGGGCGCGGTCGAGCCGGGCGACGTTGCCCGAGGGGGCGTCGTCGACGGCCCAGGCGAGGGCGCGCAGCATGGTCCGCAGCTGCCCCATGACGGCGGCCGCGGCGATGTCGTGGCCCACGACGTCGCCGATCATCAGCGCGGTCACCCCGTCGGGCATGACGACCGCGTCGTACCAGTCGCCGCCCACCTGGTGCCGCTGCGCCGAGGGGCGGTAGCGCGCCGCGAGCTGGAGGTCGTCGGGCTGGGGCAGCCGCGGCAGCATCGCGCTCTGCAGCGTCATCAGCGCCTCGATCCGGTCCTGGTGCAGCCGGCCACGGACCACCGCCTGCGCGGCGTACGCCGCCATCGCGCGGTACGTCGCCAGGTCGGCGTCGCCGAGCTCGCGCGGCTCGTCCCAGACCAGCACGAGCGTGCCGATCCGCCGCCGCTGCACGACCAGCGGCAGGAACAACCGGCCCTCGCCGACCTGGGCGTCGTTCGCGAGCTCGGGCCAGCGCTCGTTCTGCGCGCGGACCGAGGGGAAGAACAGCGGCTCGCCCAGGCTCAGCGCCAGGCCGACCGGGTTGCTGTCGTCGACCCGCAGCGCGGCGTGGCGCGCGGCGGACTCCCACGTCGAGCGGGCCGAGGCCGGCTCGACGTAGCGCAGCACCTCCGGCGAGGACGCCGGCCCGGCCGTGGGGAGGTCGGCGGTGGCCGCGTCGCGGTCGTGGTGCAGCCACAGCCCGGCGCGCAGGCAGTCCAGCTGCTCCAGCGAGACCTGCTCGACGGCGGCGGCGACCTCCGCGAGGGTCTGGGTGCGGGAGAGGCCCTCGCTGAGGGCGAGGAGCACCCGGCTGCGGCGGGCGAGGTCCTGGGCGTCGCGCTGCCCGGCGACCGCCTGTGCGCGGAGGCCGCGCTCGGCGAGCTCGCTGGAGCAGGCGGCGGCGAGGTCGGCGAGGCTGTCGAGCTCGTCCTGCCGCCACGGGTGCGGCTTGTCGTCGATGGCGCACAGCGAGCCCACCACCGTGCCGGTGTGGTCGGTGATCGGCCACCCGGCGTACGCGACGACGCCGAGGTCGGGGATGGCGAGGTTGTCGCGGACCCGGTCGTAGAGCCGGGCGTCGGCCACGACCAGCGGGGCCTGGTCGGCGACGACGTACTGGCAGAAGGAGTGCGACAGCGGCGTCTCGCGGGTGGACTGGTAGGGCGGGGGGAGCCCGACGGCCCCGGGGAAGACCTGCCGGTCCTGCTCGACCAGCGACACGAGCGCGACCGGCACCCGGAGGGCGCGCCGCACCATCCGTGCGTAGCGGTCGAAGGACGTGTCGGCGTCCGTCGAGCTCGTCGTCGTCATCCGTCCCCTCCCCCGCGCGAACCCGACGACCGTGAGCCTACTGACCGTCGGGGAGGATGACGGCCATGCGCGCGGCTACTCGTCGCCGGTCAGGTTGAAGGCGCGCAGCCGGCGCCCGGTCAGCCAGGCGCCGAGCGCGATGACCACCACCGAGGCGACCACGGCGTACCAGATCGACAGGTCGTCGACCAGGTGCACGCCGGCGATCGTGTCGACGATCTCGCCGGCCCAGCGGGTGATGCTGAGCCAGCGCACACCGTCGAGCAGGCCGCCCAGCAGCCCCTCCCAGCCGAGCAGGTAGATCAGCCCGATGACGATGGCGTGCCGGGTCATCACCGACAGCAGGGCGAACAGCGAGCAGTACGCGAGGCCGGCGACCAGGCCGGCGACGAGGAAGCCCAGCGCCAGCGACGGCTCGGAGCCGAGCAGCACCAGTCCCGCCACCAGCAGCGGGACGGCGGCGAAGACCACGACGCAGGCTGCCGCGACCGCGAGCTTGCTGGCCACGATCGTGTAGCGCGAGATCGGCTTGGCCAGCAAGTAGGAGATCGAGCCGTCGTCGATCTCGGGGGCGAGCAGCCCGCTGGTCGCCAGCAGTGCGACCAGCGGCACGGTCACGGCCAGGCCGAAGGCGTAGAGGGTGTTCTCGGCGGCGCCCGGGTCGGCGCCGACCAGGGCCCGCACCAGCACGGCGAGGCCGATCAGGCTCAGCGGCAGCACGAACAGCAGGGCCCCGCGCCAGCGCCCGAACACGCTGCGCACGCCGAGCCGCACGATCGTCGGGGACAGGACCTGGCCGCTCATGAGGACACCAGGTAGCCGAACACGCTCTCGAGCGACTCGTCGGTCGGGGTCACCTCGAAGAGCCGGATGCCGTGCTCGCGCGCCAGGCGCGGCAGCACCTCGCTGAACCGCCCGAAGTCCGCGGCCTCCAGCTCGATCCCGCCCTCCGTGCGCAGCCGGGCGCCACGCACCGACGGGTCCTGCAGCAGCGCCGCCGCCAGGGCCCGGTCGTCGCCGGTGCGCAGCACGAACCGGTTGGGCCGGTCGGTCATCAGCCGGCGGATCGCGCCGAAGTCGCCGGAGGCGGCGTGCCGCCCGGCCACCACCACCTCGATCTGGCGGGCCACCTGCTCGACCTCCTCCAGGATGTGAGAGCTGAACAGCACCGTGCGCCCCTCGGCGCCCATCGTGCGCAGCAGCTCCATCAGGTGGATGCGCTGGCGCGGGTCCATGCCGTTGAACGGCTCGTCGAGCAGCAGCACCGCCGGGTCGTGGACCAGCGCGGACGCCATCTTGATCCGCTGCCGCATGCCCTTGGAGTACGTCGAGATCGAGCGGTCCTGGGCGTCGGTGAGCTCGATCATCGCGATCGCCCGCTGGGCGGCCGCACCGGGGTCGGGCAGGCCGTGCAGCTCGGCGTTCGCGACCACGAACTGGCGCCCGGTCAGGTAGTCGAACAGCGCCTCGCGCTCGGGGACCAGCCCGATCTTGCGGTAGACCTGCTCGTTGCGCCACAACGGCTCTCCGTCGAGGGTGACCGTGCCCGCGGAGGGAGCCAGGAACCCCGACATCAGCGCGATCAGCGTGGACTTGCCGGCGCCGTTGGGGCCGAGCAGGCCGGTGACGCCGGGGCCGATGCTCATCGAGACGTCGTTGACCGCGACGACGTTGCGGTACCACCGGGAGACGTGGTCGATCACGATCGTGCTCATCTCAGTCGACCCTCCGGTAGCGGACCAGCAGCGCGACGATCGAGCCCAGCACGACGGCGAGGACGCCGAGCAGGTAGAGGAGCCCCATCGCGGTGCCCTCGGGCGGCGTCGCGGTGGCGGCGGGGGAGTCGAAGAGGAACACCTGCACCCCGTTGACGAGCGTGTACGGCGAGAACAGCCCGGCGATCCGCCCGACCGTGTCGTGGTCGGTCGAGGCGGCGACGCCCTGCACGGTCGAGACCAGCGTGAAGCTCACCAGCAGCACCACGATCACCGCGGTCACCGCGAGTCCGCGGCGTACCGTCAGGGCGGCCACGACGGCGGCGAGGCCGGCCAGGCAGGCGGCGAGCAGCGCGGCGCCCACCAGCCCGCCCAGGAACCGGCCGGTCTCCCGGGTCAGCGGCAGGTCGGCGAGGACCCCGCCGACGTACATCAGCAGCAGCGGCGCGCCGATCAGCACGAAGGTCGCCACGGTCAGGGAGGCCAGCCGCACCAGCACGTAGGTGCGTCGCCGCATCGGCCGGGCCAGGTAGAGGGTGATCGTGCGGAAGCGCAGGTCGCGCGAGATCAGCGCGGGCGCCTGGGAGGCCACGAACACCGAGATCAGCAGCTGGGTGGTGATCGGGTAGGTGGAGTAGGCGACGAGCTGCTCGTCGAGGCCGAGCAGGTCGCGGGCCTGCACCAGCACGCCGACCAGGATCAGCGCCGGCAGCAGCATCAGCCCGAGCAGCAGCATCGGCAGCACCTTCGAGCGCCCGGAGCGGCCCAGGCCGTAGGTGTGCCGCAGGCCGCTGAGGAAGAACGCCCGGGCCACCGCCGGCTCGCCGAGCCGGGGGCCGGTGTAGCGCCGGTAGCCGAGGTCGTGGATGACACCGGTGCCGGCGGGCGGCCTGGCGGGGCGCTCAGACGGGCTGGACACTGCCGGCACCCCCGTCGCGGAAGACGTCCTCGATGCGGTGGTGGCGCTCCTGCATCCGCACCAGGCCGAGGCCGAGGTCGACGGTCAGGTCGCGGACCACGTCGCGGGTGTGCTCGTCGCGCACGTCCACCTCGACCAAGCGCCCCTCGGCCGGCCGCGCCACCAGGCCGGCGTCGAGCAGGGCCTGCCCGAGCAGCCGGTCGGCGTCGTGGCGGCCCTGCACCTCGACGAGCAGGCTGCCGGTGGCGTGCAGGAACTCGGAGGTCGCCGAGGAGCGCAGCAGTCGACCGGCGTCGAGGACGACGATGTGGTCGCTGACCCGCTCCAGCTCGCCGAGCAGGTGGGATGTCACCAGGACCGAGATGCCGAACTCGGCGCCGATCCGGCGTACCAGCGCGAGCATGTCGTCGCGCGCCGAGGGGTCCAGGCCGTTGGTCGGCTCGTCGAGCAGCACCAGCCGGGGGTCGTGCACGAGAGCCTGGGCGAGCTTGGCGCGCTGCTTCATGCCGGTGGAGTAGCCGCCGATCGGGCGGTAGCGCTCCTCGGCGAGACCCACGTGGCGCAGCACGTCGGAGGCACGCTCGCGAGCCGCCGGGTAGGGCAGCCCGGACATCTGGCCCAGGTGCACCACCAGGTCGCTGGCGGAGACGTCGGCGGGCAGGCAGTCGTGCTCGGGCATGTAGCCGACCAGGGACCGGATCGCCGCGCCCTCGGTGGCCACGTCGTGGCCGAGCACCCGGGCGCTGCCGTCGGTCGCCGGCAGCAGGCCCAGCAGGATCTTGATCAGCGTGGACTTCCCGGCGCCGTTCGCCCCCACCAGCCCGGTGACCCCCTCCCCGACGCGCACGTCGAGGTGGTCGAGGGCCGTGACGCGCGGGTAGCGCTTGGTGAGCCCCGCGGTCTCGATGACTGCCACGTGCGCCACGGTAGCCCCCGGGCGTCCGACCTGATCCGCCGATCGGGCGGCGCTCATGCGCGGTGAGGGAGCGACGGTGTTTTTCAACAGGGCCGGGGGCGCGGGGACACTGGACACATGAACAGGACCGCCCGCGTGCGTGCTCCCGAGCTGGTCGGTCGCGGTTGGCTCAACACCGACGGGCCGCTGCGGCTCGCGGACCTCCGCGGCCGGTTCGTGCTCCTCGATTTCTGGACGTTCTGCTGCATCAACTGCCTCCACGTCCTCGACGAGCTCAAGCCGGTGGAGGCCGAGCACGCCGAGGAGCTCGTCGTGATCGGCGTGCACTCCCCGAAGTTCGTGCACGAGGCCGACCCGGACGCCCTGCGCGCCGCCGTCGAGCGCTACTCGGTGACCCACCCGGTCCTCGACGACCCCGAGCTGGTGACCTGGCAGGCCTACACCGCCCGCGCCTGGCCGACGCTGGTCCTGGTCGACCCCGAGGGCTACGTCGTGGGGCAGTACGCCGGCGAGGGCCACGCCCACGCGATCGACGCGCTCCTGGACCAGCTGGTCGCCGAGCACCGCGCGAAGGGCACCCTCCAGCCCGGCGACTCGCCGTACGTCCCGCCCGTCGTCGAGCCCACCGACCTGCGCTTCCCGGCCTCGGCCGTGCCGCTGCCCGACGGCCGGGTGCTCGTCGCCGACGCCGGCCACGACGAGGTGGTCGAGCTGGCCGCGGACGGCGCGGTGCTGCGCCGGTTCGGCGGCTTCCGCGAGCCCAACGGCCTGTGCCTGCTGCCCGCCGACGTCGCCGCCGAGGTCGGGTACGACGCCGTCGTGGCCGACACGGTCGGCCACCGGCTCCACGGGCTCGACACGACCTCCGGCGAGGTCCGCGTGCTCGCGGGCGACGGCCGCCAGTGGATGCAGGGCGACGGCACCGACCGCCTCTCCAGCCCCTGGGACGTCGCCTGGTGGCGCGACCGGGTCTGGGTGGCGATGGCGGGCATCCACCAGCTGTGGACCCTCGACCCGCGCACCGGCGCGGTGGAGGTCGCGGGCGGCACCGCCAACGAGGGGCTGCTCGACGGCCCGCTCGCCGAGGCGTGGTTCGCCCAGACCTCCCGGCTCGCGCCCGCGGGCGAGCGCCTCTGGCTGGCCGACAGCGAGACCTCCGCGGTGCGGTGGGTCGAGGAGGGGCCGGCCGGCCTCGAGGTGCGCACCGCCGTCGGCACCGGCCTGTTCGACTTCGGCTTCCGCGACGGTCCGGCCGACCAGGCGCTGCTCCAGCACCCGCTCGGCGTGACGGTCCTCCCCGACGGCTCGGTCGCGGTCTGCGACACCTACAACGGCGCGGTCCGCCGCCTGGACCCCGTCGCCGGCGAGGTCACCACGCTGGCCGGCGGGCTGGCCGAGCCCAGCGCCGCCCACGTCGACGGGAGCGACCTGGTCGTCGTCGAGTCCGGCGCGCACCGGCTCACCCGGGTGCCGCTCGGCGGCGCCGGCACGCGCACCGACGGCTTCGCGCACTCCACCCAGCGGCCGGTCACCGAGGTGCCGGCCACCCTCGAGCTGGTCGTCTCCTTCACCCCGCCGCCGGGGCAGAAGGTCGACGACCGGTTCGGCCCGCCCGCCCAGCTGCTCGTCGAGGCGACCCCGCCGCAGCTGGTCCGCGAGGGCGGCGGCCGCGGCACCGAGCTGACCCGCACGATCGTGCTCGACCCCCACGTCGGCGAGGGCGTGCTGCACGTCGCCGCCCGGGCGGCGTCCTGCGACGCGGGCGGCGGGGAGGGCGCCGCGTGCCACATGCACCAGCAGGACTGGGGCGTGCCGGTGCGCCTCGCCGAGGGCGCCGACGCCCGGCTCGTCCTCCCGCTCGGCGGCGTCGAGGGGTAGCCCCGCTCGGGTCCTCGGGAGCTCAGCCGCCCAGGGCCAGCCGCGCCGCGATCGCGAGCATCGTGACGCCGATGAGCACGTCGAGCACCTGCCAGGCGCGGGCGCTGGCGAGGAACCGCGCGAGCAGCCGGGCGCCGTACCCCAGGCCGGAGAACCACACCACGCTGGCCAGGCACGCGCCCGCCGCGAACCACCACCGCCCGCCGGACCCGTGGGTGGCCGCGACCGAGCCCAGCAGGAGCACGGTGTCGAGGTAGACGTGCGGGTTGAGCCAGGTCAGCGCGAGCGCCCGCAGCGCCGCCGACCGGCGGGAGAGGCGCGGGCCGCCGGTGGCCGCCAGCGCGTCCGGCCGGCGCGCGCGGAGCAGCGAGGAGACGCCGTACCAGCACAGGAAGGCCACGCCCAGCCACCGCACCACCTCGATCGCCCACGGCGCGCGCTCGACGAGGGTGCCGATGCCCGCGACCCCGGCGAGGATCAGCACGAGGTCGGAGACCGCGCAGATCGCGACGACCAGGGCGACGTGATCACGGGCCAGGCCCTGCCGCAGGACGAAGGCGTTCTGCGCGCCGATGGCGACGATGAGGGCGAGGCCGGTCGCGGTCCCGGTCAGCAGGTGGTCGAGCACGGGCCCGACGCTAGGCGCGCAGCGCCCATCAGGCCAGCGAATGTTCCTCACGAACCTGTAGCAGTGCTTAAGTGGGTGGCATGCACCTCGATCCCGGCTGGCTCGCCGCCCTGACCGCGATCGCCGACCACGGCACGTTCGACGCGGCGGCCCGTCACCTGCACCTCACGCCCAGCGCGGTCAGCCAGCGGATCCGGGCGCTGGAGTCCGAGGTCGGGCAGGTCGTCGTACGACGCACGGTGCCGGCCGAGCCGACGGCCGCCGGCGAGGCGCTGCTCCGGCTCGCCCGCCAGACCACCCACCTGCACGAGGAGGCGCTGCGCGAGCTCGGCGGCGACGAGGCCGGCGTGCCGCAGCTGCCGGTCGCGGTCAACGCCGACTCGCTGGCCACCTGGTTCCACGACGTCCTGGCCGCCGTCGCCGAGCGCGGGGGCGCCGCCCTCCGGCTGCACGTGCTCGACCAGGCCTGGTCGGCGGACCTGCTGCGCGCCGGCACCGTCCTGGCCGCGGTCACCAGCGACCCGGTGGCGGTCCAGGGCTGCTCGGTCGAGCCGCTCGGCACCCTGCGGTACGCCGCCGCCGCGGCGCCGGCGCTGGTCGAGCGGCACCGGCGGGGCCGGGGCGTGGACTGGGCCCGGATGCCGGTCGTGGTCTTCGACGACAAGGACGCCCTCCAGCACGAGCTGCTCGCCGGGCGCGGGCTCGGCCTCCCGCCGGTGGTGCACCGGGTCCCGACCTCGGCGGACTTCCTCGAGGCGGTCCGCCTCGGGCTGGGCTGGGGCGCGCTGCCCGAGCCGCAGCTGGGCCCCGAGGAGCGGGCGGGCCACCTGGTCCGGCTCGACCGGCGCCACCACCTCGACGTGCCCCTGCACTGGCAGCGCTGGCGGCTCCGCTCGGCGCTGCTGGACACGCTCTCCGACGACGTGCGCCGGGCCGCGCGGCGCGCCCTGCGCTGAGGGGCCGTGCGCTGAGAGCCCGGGGACGACGACGCCCCCGGACCCGAGCGGGTCCGGGGGCGTCGTACGTCGTACGAGCCTCAGGCGGTGATCAGAACGCCGACTCGTCGAGGTCCATCAGCGAGAGGTCGGTCGCCTCGGCGATCGCCCGCTCCGCGCTGATGCGGGGGAGGTTGGTGGCCGCGAAGAACTGCGCCGCGGCGACCTTGCCCTCGTAGAACGCCTGGTCCTTGCCCGGGTCGCCGCCGAGCTTCTCCAGCGCCACCTCGGCCTGGCGCAGCAGCAGCCACGCGCAGACGACGTCGCCGAGCGCCATCAGCAGGCGGGTGGTGTTCAGCCCGACCTTGTAGATGTTGCGCAGCTCCTCCTGCGCCGACATCAGGTCGTTGATCAGGTGGCCGACCATCGCGTTGGCGTCGTCGAGCGCCGTGGCGAGCAGCTGGCGCTCGTTCTTCAGGCGGCCGTTGCCGGCCTCGCTCTCGATGAACGCCGTGATCTCGCCGGCGATGTGGCCCAGCGCGCGGCCCTGGTCCTTGACGATCTTGCGGAAGAAGAAGTCCTGGCCCTGGATCGCGGTGGTGCCCTCGTAGAGGGTGTCGATCTTCGCGTCGCGGACGTACTGCTCGATCGGGTACTCCTGGAGGAAGCCCGAGCCGCCGAAGGTCTGCAGCGACTCGGTGCCCAGCAGGACCCACGACCGCTCCGAGCCGTAGCCCTTGACGATCGGGAGCAGCAGGTCGTTGACCGCCTCGGCGAGCTTGGTCTCCTCGCTGTCCATCTGCCCGTTGTGCTGGGCGAGCTGGACCTTGTCCTGCCAGCTGGCGGTGTAGAGCACCAGCGAGCGCATCGCCTCGGCGAAGGACTTCTGCACCATCAGCGAGCGGCGGACGTCGGGGTGGTGGGTGATCGTCACCCGCGGCGCGGTCTTGTCCGACGCCTGGGTGAGGTCGGCGCCCTGGACGCGGGTCTTGGCGTAGTCCAGCGCGTTCAGGTAGCCGGTCGACAGGGTGGCGATCGCCTTGGTGCCGACGAGCATGCGGGCGTTCTCGATGACCTGGAACATCTGCGCGATGCCGTCGTGGACCTCGCCGAGCAGCCAGCCGCGGGCCGGCTCGCCGCCACCGACGGAGGCGTCACCGAAGGTGACCTCGCAGGTGTTGGAGACCTTGATGCCCATCTTGTGCTCGACGTTGGTGACGTAGACGCCGTTGCGCTCACCGGTCAGCTCGCCGGTCTCCACGTCGAAGTGGTACTTCGGCACGAGGAAGAGCGAGAGGCCCTTGGTGCCGGGGCCGCCGGCGCCCTCGACGCCGACCGGGCGGGCCAGCGTGAGGTGCATGATGTTCTCGCTCATGTCGTGCTCGCCCGAGGTGATGAAGCGCTTGACGCCCTCGATGTTCCAGGTGCCGTCCTCGTTCGCGGTGGCCTTGGCCCGGCCGGCGCCGACGTCGGAGCCCGCGTCGGGCTCGGTCAGCACCATGGTCGCGCCCCACTGGCGGTCGATCATGTGGGAGGCGATCTTCTTGTCGCGGTCGTTGCCGTTGCGGTGGACGATCTCGGCGAACGCCGGCCCGGCGGCGTACATCCACACCGGGGCGTTCGCGCCGAGCACCATCTCGCCGATCGCCCAGACCAGGCTGGAGGGGGCGGGGGTGCCGCCGAGGTCCTCGCTGATCTGGAGACGCCAGTACTCGGAGTCCATCCAGGCCTGGTAGCTCTTCTGGAAGGACTCCGGCACCGGGGCGGTGTGCGTGGCCGGGTCGAAGACCGGCGGGTTGCGGTCGCTGTCCTCGAAGGACGCGGCCAGGTCCTCGCGGGCGAGGCGGTCGACCTCGGCGAGGATCGAGCGGGCCGTCTCGGAGTCAACCTCGGCGAACGGGCCGGTGCCGAGGACCTCGTCGCGGCCCAGCACCTCGAAGAGGTTGAACTCGATGTCGCGGAGGTTGCTCTTGTAGTGGCTCACTGCTCCACCTTCGTCTCGTGATGTGTCCGGGGGCTGCCAGCACGCAGGTACTACTGGTCAGTAACTTCCATGGTAGGGGTGCCCCCTCCGGCCAGGCAAGCGGCCGCCCGGGCGGCCGGTCGGATCTTCGCCACACCCGTACGTCGGTAAAGTCGACAGAAACACCCGAGATACGTGTTACGGTACTTCTAGTCATGTCCGCTCGGTGGTGGTGCAACCACCGAGAGAACACCAGGGGAAACCATGCGCAAGCTCATCGTCCTGGGGGTCGTCGGCCTCCTCGCTCAGCTCATCGACGGATCGTTGGGCATGGCGTACGGCGTCACGTCGTCCACGCTCCTGCTGGCCGCCGGCATCGCGCCGGCCGCGGCCTCGGCGGCCGTCCACTTCTCCGAGATCGGCACCTCGCTGGTCTCGGGCGTCTCCCACCACAAGATGGGCAACGTCGACTGGCGCACCGTCTCGATCCTGGCGGTGCCCGGCTTCGTGGGCGCCTTCGCCGGCGCGACGTTCCTCTCCAACCTCAACGGTGACACCGCCAAGCCCTGGGTCGCGGCGATCCTGCTCGGCCTCGGCGTCTACGTCATCTGGCGCTTCCTGGTGCTCGGCGGCCGCCGGCCCACGTTCAAGTCCCGCCCCTCGGCGAAGATGCTCGCCCCCATGGGCCTCGCCGGCGGCGCGCTCGACGCGATCGGCGGCGGCGGCTGGGGCCCGGTCGGCACGACGACGCTGCTCTCCTCGGGCCGCCTGGAGCCGCGCAAGGTCGTCGGCTCGATCGACACCTCGGAGTTCGTGGTCGCCGTCGGCGGCTCGCTCGGCTTCATCCTGGCCCTCGGGTCGCAGGGCATCCTCTGGTCCTACGCCCTCGCGCTGCTCGCCGGCGGCGTGATCGCCGCCCCGATCGCCGCCTGGCTGGTCCGCAAGCTCGCCGCCCGCGTCCTCGGCGTCGCGGCCGGTGGCCTGATCGTCCTCACCAACTCCCGGACCATCGCCGACGCCCTCGGCGCCTCGGGCACGACCGTCGCGGTCATCGCCGGCGTCCTCTTCGTCGCCTGGGTCAGCGGCATCGTCTGGGCGGTCAAGCAGGAGCGCCGCGCGCGTGCCCTCGAGGCCGCGGGCGAGGTCGAGCCGGAGCTCTCCCCGGCCTCCTGAGGCGGCCGATCGGGTCGCGCGGGGGTCGGTGGGCCGGACGAGTCGAGTGACTGGATCGACTTCTCTGCCAGACTGACCCCATGCGCGTCTCCGCCAAGTCCGACTACGCCCTGCGTGCGCTGATCGAGATGGCCTCCCGCGCGGACGGCAAGGCGGTGAGCGCCGAGGAGCTGGGCCGGCTGCAGGAGATCCCGCACGGCTTCCTCCAGGCGATCCTCGCCGACCTCCGCCGCGCCGGCGTCGTCATCTCCCAGCGCGGCCAGTCCGGCGGCTGGCGGATGGGCCGCCCGGCCAGCGAGGTCTCGGTCGCCGACGTGATCCGCGCCGTCGACGGCCCGCTCGTCTCGGTCTACGGGCTGCGCCCGGAGGCGGTGACGTACAACGAGTCGGCCGAGGTCCTCCAGCACGTCTGGATCGCCGCGCGCCGGTCGCTGCGCGACGTCTTCGAGCAGACCTCGATCCAGGCGCTCGCGGACGGCAAGCTGCCCAAGGCGGTCACCTCCCGCACCGCCGACGAGGACGCCTGGCAGCCGCACTAGCCAGGAAGACAGGCACAGGCAGCTAGAACGTGTTCTCGTTCCGGCCTACGATGCGCGGGTGATCACCTCCGACGCCGTCGTCTGGAACGCCCCGGACGACCCGCACCCGGCCCGCGCCGCCTCGCAGCGCTCCTACTCCGCGGTCGCCAAGGGCGACCTCGCCGAGTGGCTGACCGTGTACGCCGAGGACGCCGTCCTCGAGGACCCGGTCGGGCCCTCGATGTTCGACCCCGAGGGGCGCGGCCACCACGGGCACGCGGGGATCGCGGCGTTCTGGGAGAAGGCGATCGCCCCGATCGACACCTTCGAGTTCACCATCGAGCAGTCGATGGCCAACGGCGACACCTGCGCGAACGTCGGGCGGATCCGGACGTCCTTCGCCGACGGCAGCCACACCACGACCGAGCTGGTCATGGTCTACGTCGTGGACGAGGACGGGCGGGTCGCCTCGATGAAGGCCTACTGGGAGCCGGAGCGGACGATGGCGAGCTTCACGCCCGCCGGCTGAGGGCGGTCGGCCGAGGGGGGTCGGCCCCCGGTCACACCGTGGTGTGCCGGGCGACCCACTCCACGAGCGGGCGCAGCGCGCGCCAGTCCTCCCGGACGACGTCGACCAGCTCCGGGGTGTGGATGACCGGCTCGAAGCCGATCACGTGCCCCAGGCTCAGCGACCGGTGGCGCAGCAGGTCGATGCGCGGGTGGTCGACGTCGAACCCCCGCGGCGAGGTCTTGAGCCGGTCGCCGCCGCGCTCCCAGCCGGCCGCCTCCAGGCCGCGGACGATCTCCTCGAGCTCGGGGCCGAGCTGGTCGTGGTCGACGGCACCGCGGTACGCCGCGAGGCGGCCCGGGCTCGCCTCGTAGAAGCCGCCGCCGGTGCGCACCCCGCGCGGGGAGACCTCGACGTACCACCCGGTCGACTCCGCGGCCCGGACGAACGCGCCCTGGTGGGTCTTGAACGGCGTCTTGTCCTTGGCGAAGCGCACGTCGCGGTAGGGCCGGAACACCTTCGCCGCGCCGAACTCCGGCTCGAGGGCCGCGCAGAGCGCCTCGACCGGCGCACGCACCTGGGTGAGGTAGGTGTCCTTGTGCTTCTCCCAGAACGACCGCGTGTTGTCGACCTCGAGGTCGTCGTAGAAGTCGAGCGCGGCGACGGGGATGCCCGCGAACGGCGGAGTCTCGGTCACCGCTCCACCCTAGGCAGCCCGGCCCCGGGTCACCCGACGGGGGCGGAGACCTGCTCGTCGCCGCCCTCGGTCAGGGCGGTCACGGTGATCCGCGAGCCGCCGCAGCGGGGAGCGGCGAGGAACGCCGGTCCGCCGTCGGTCTCGTACGCCGTCGACGCGCCCTCCTCCGGCGTCCAGCGGACCAGCGTGGCCGGGTCGCCGTCGCGGAGCGGGTCGCGCGCGAACCAGGCCGCGCCGCCGCACGCGACGAGCGTCCCCGAGGTGCCCGTCCCGAGGTCGACGACCTCCCCGCCCGGGGCGCGGGCGGCGAAGCGGGCGGTCTCGACCTGGTTCTCCCTCGGCACCACCGACCAGACCTGCGAGCCGTCGTCGAGGACCAGGGCGTCCCAGCCCCGGCAGTCGGTGACGTCCTCGAACGGGAGGAGGTCCGAGCCGTCCGCCGTCCCGACCGTGCGGCACGAGGGCCGGCCGTCGTCGAAGGTCATCAGCGCGGTCCCGGAGGCCGTGACCCGCGCGCCGTTGAAGCCGTGCCGGTCCGGCGCGCACCAGCCGAGGGAGGAGGAACGGGTGGCCAGGTCGACCTCGGCCAGGCAGTAGCCGCCGTCGTCGGAGACGGTCGCGTGGGCCAGCCGGCCGGCCCCCATCGCCCAGGTGCCGCCGGAGGTCGTCGGGACCTCGCTGCGCCCGTCGATGGTCCAGGTCTCCCCGGTGGCCAGCTCGGTCACCTCCGCCCGGGCCGGTCGGGTCTCCTGGCGGTCCGCGACGACCACGACGGCCCAGTCGTCGTCGAGCAGCCCGTCGCTCACCCGCTCGCGGGCGGAGACCCCGGTGCCGGTCGTGCCGTCCGGGCCGGACAGGGTCGCGCCGTCGCCGTCCGCGCCGACGGTCAGCGTCCACCGGCCGTTGGTGGTCACCGTGTCGTCCACGCCGCCGGCCACGGGCTCCCAGGCCAGCGGCGCCGGTGCGGTGGTCAGGTCGCTCGGCTCGGTGCCGTCGGAGGAGTCGGAGCAGCCGGCGAGGAGCAGGCAGGCGGCGAGGCCGGCCACGGCGGCGTACCGCCGGGCGCTGGGGCGCACCTCAGACCCCGATGTTGTGCTGGTGGTGGGCCTTGTTGGCGCGGAAGCTCTTGTAGGCGTTGCGCCACTGGACCCGCTGGACGAACGGCTCGGAGGGGTCGAACCGCTGCTGGTTCCACGGCTCGAAGAAGCTGATCGCGCTCGGGCGGTCGCCGCGCTTGCTGTAGCCGCGACCGACCTGGAAGTGCCCGGAGGCGTCGTCGTCGAGGTAGGGGAAGTACTTCGTGTGCAGCACCGGGTGGAGCACGACAGGCGCGCGGTAGTCGGCGAGGTGGCGCATCTGCAGCAGCATCCACTTGTTGAAGGAGTAGCCGGAGATGTCGAGCACGATGTAGGGCCCGGCGTGTGCCTTGCGGTCCCAGCCCGTGTGGTCGTTGACCACGCGGACCATGTCCCAGATCGAGGTGCCGGCGGTGGTGGTCCGCAGCTTGCGCGCCCAGTGCGCCTGGCCCCGGTCCTTGCCCTTCCAGCCCCAGGTGATCATCTGCATCGCGCCGGGGCCGCACCAGTAGGTCCGGGTCTGCTCGGCGACCTGCTCGGTGTCGAGGACCACCCGTCGCTCGGGGTAGTCGCGCTGGCGCTTCCGGGCGGCGACGGCGGTGGTGGTCCGCGCCTCGGGGTGGTCGTCGAGGAACCCCGCCGGGAGGGGGACGCCCTCGACCTGGTGGCGCAGCAGCCAGACCTTCGCGACGGAGCGCGCGGCCATCGTGAGCTCCTCCCGCTCCCGACGTGCCCGCTCGGCGGGGGAGAGACGCGCGGCACGCACCAGCGCTGCGGCCGGATCGAGGTCACCGGTCGACTCGACCGACTGGCGGCGGGCCGTCGCGGCCCGTGCCGTGGCCGCGACCCGGGCCCGGACCTCCGCCTCGGTCGCGGTGGTCCAGCCGGCGCCCAGGCAGTAGCGCTGCCCGTCCAGGTCTGCGCACCGCACCAGGTCGGCGGCGAGCGCGCCCGGCGCCCGGCGGGCCGCCAGGGGATCCGGCCGGCCGAGCTCCCGGCCGGCGGCGACCACGCGGTCGATCTCGGCCGCGAGCTCGGGGGTGACCGGCCCGTGCCCGCAGTCGCGGACACCGCGACCGGTGTCCGGTCGCCGGTCGGGGCCAGCGCGCCGTCGGGCCCGTCGCCGTCCCGCGGGACGAACGGTGCCGCGGCGAGCAGGAGGGCGAGGGCGCCGAGCCCGGCCGTGCGGGCGCGGGGCACGCGGCGGCGTGGTGATCGGGCGGGCCGGCGGAAGGGCTGGGGGGCAGGTGCGGGGGAGGGCATGCGGGTGCTCCGTCATCGCGGCGGGGAAGGACCGGACGGCTCACTGTTCCCACGCGTCACTGGTCTAGTCAAGTGCCCCATGGGCCCCATGAGTCACATGGGCCCCATAAGTCACAGGATGACGAGACTCGAGCTCGCGACATCGACGTCGGGGGGAGCGTCGCGCTCGTGAGCGCGGCCGAGAGGGCCTCGGGAAGGACTGGAGCGGATGACGAGACTCGAGCTCGCGACATCGACGTCGGGGGGAGCGTCGCGCTCGTGAGCGCGGCCGAGAGGGCCTCGGGAGGAAGTGGAGCGGATGACGAGACTCGAACTCGCGACATCGACCTTGGGAAGGTCGCGCTCTACCAACTGAGCTACATCCGCATGCCGGTGACCCGACGCCGTGGAGTCTAGGGGATCACTCGCCGCCGGGGGACACGACCCGGCCGATGGCCGGGAATCGCGGCTCGATGCTGTCGCCCGACGAGCGGCCGGTGAGGCGCCGCTGGATCCAGGGGGCGAGGTACCCCCGGGTCCACGCGGCGTCCGCGCGGAGCCTCTCGCGGCGGCTGAGGACCGGCAGGTCGGGGAGCGGGAGCGGCTGGAGGTCGTGCGGCACGCCGAGGGTGTCGAGGACCATGATCGCGGTGAGCTGGTGGCCGGCGGGGCCCAGGTGCATCCGGTCGACGTCCCACAGGCGCGGGTCGTTGGCCGTCACGCCCTCGGGCAGGCGGGAGGCCACGCGCCAGGAGTCGGCGATGGTGGCGCCGTGCCGGTCGGCGATGGCGCGGACGTGCTCGTTGTAGAGCGCGAACCGCCCGCGGATGGGGGCGTAGATCCCGCCGCTGCCGGGGTCGAAGGCGGTGAAGAGCACGATCCTGGCGCCGGACGCGGCAAGCCGGGCGACGCCGGCGTCGTACTCGGTGGCGAGGGCGTCGAGGTCGACCTTGGGGCGCACGATGTCGTTGGCGCCGGCGTAGACGGTGACCAGGTCCGGCTCGAGGGCGAGCGCGGGCTCGACCTGCTCGGCGAGGATCGCGCGGAGCTTGCGGCCGCGGATGGCGAGGTTGGCGTACCCGAAGTCGGGGTCCTTCGTCGCGAGCACCTCCGCGACCCGGTCGGCCCACCCCCGCAGGCCGTTGGGACGGGTGGGGTCGGGGTCGCCGACCCCCTCGGTGAAGGAGTCGCCGATCGCGACGTACCGCGAGAACGCCATGGGCGCCATTGTCCGCCCCGGGACGTCCCGAGGGGCGGGCGGGGCCGCCGCGGGCCGGTAGGTTGGCGCCCGTGCTGCTCTCCGATCGCGACATCCGTGCCGAGCTCGACGCCGGTCGGATCGCGCTGGACCCCTGGGACCCCGCCATGCTCCAGCCGTCGTCGGTCGACGTGCGGCTGGACCGGTTCTTCCGGGTCTTCGAGAACCACCGCTACCCGCACATCGACCCGGCCGCGGACCAGTCGGACCTGACCCGGATGGTCGAGCCGGACGGCGACGAGGCGTTCATCCTGCACCCGGGGGAGTTCGTGCTCGGCTCGACCTACGAGGTCGTCACGCTGCCCGACGACATCGCCGCGCGGGTCGAGGGCAAGTCCAGCCTGGGCCGGCTGGGCCTGCTGACCCACGCGACCGCCGGCTTCGTCGACCCGGGCTTCTCCGGGCACGTCACGCTGGAGCTGGCCAACGTCGCGACCCTGCCGATCAAGCTCTACCCGGGCATGAAGATCGGGCAGTTCTGCTTCTTCCGGCTGACCTCGCCCTCCGAGCACCCCTACGGCTCGGAGAAGTACGGCTCGCGCTACCAGGGCCAGCGCGGTCCGACGCCGTCGCGCTCCTTCCAGTCCTTCCACCGCACGCCGATCTGAGGCCAGGGCGCGGGGCCGCGTGTAAGGTGAGCCTAAGTTAGGTCACCCTCACGATCGGACCCCGATGACCACGCTCAGCTCCCCCGCCCTCCCGCTCCTGCTGGAGGAGGTCGAGGTCGTCTCGGTGCGGCGGCTCTCGCCGAGCTTCGTGCGCGTGGAGCTCGGGTCGCCCGCGCTGGCGGAGTTCGGCGTCGACCAGCCGCTCTACGACCAGCGGATCAAGCTGATCTTCCCGCCGGCCGGCGCTGCGCCGGAGTCGGTCGCCGGGGCCGACGAGGGGTGGATGCAGGCCTGGTTCGCGCGCCCCGCCGAGGAGCGCGGCCACATGCGGACCTACACGATCCGCGACGTCCGCGGGGAGGGCGCCGACACCCGCCTGGTCGTCGACATGGTCCTGCACGAGGCCGACGGGCACTCCGGCCCGGGCTCGTCGTGGGCGGCGTCCGCGGCCGTCGGTGACCGGATCGTGCTGATGTGCCCGCGGCGGGGGATGTCCTTCGGCGGCATCGAGTTCGTGCCCGGCTCGGCGAGCCGGGTCGTCATCGCCGGCGACGAGACCGCCGTGCCGGCGGCCTGCGCGACGCTCGCGCTGCTGCCGAACGACGCGCAGGGGGCGGTGTTCCTCGAGGTCCCGTACGCCGCCGACGTGCAGACCGTGCAGCACCCCGAGGGCGTCACGATCACCTGGCTGCCCCGCGAGGGCGCCGAGCTCGGCTCGCTGCTCCAGCCCGCGGTCCTCGAGCACCTCGGCGCGCCGGTCGCGGTCGAGGAGGTCACCGACGAGGAGGTCGACCCGGACCTCTGGGAGACCCCGATGTACTCCTCCTCCGGCGAGATCGAGGCGCCGCTCGAGGCGACCACCACCGACGGCGTCTACGCCTGGATCGCCGGCGAGTCCAAGGTGGTCACCACCCTGCGGCGGGCGCTGGTCAACGAGCTTGGCATGGACCGCCGCCAGGTGTCGTTCATGGGGTACTGGCGCCGCGGCGTCGCCATGAAGGGCTGACCCCCCGCCGAGGGACCCGGGAACCGGTCAGCCGTCGAGGCGGTCGGCGAACCGCCGCAGGCCCTGGGCGACCTGGTGCCGGCGCGAGGCCCGCACCCGCGGGGTGGAGGCGCGCGCGACGCGCTCGGTGATCTGGTGGTGCGCCTCGCGCTCGATGAGGGCGTGCTGGTCGTTCATGGCTGCTCCTGAGGTCTGGGGGGCTGGGGGGTGGTCGGGTCAGGCCGGGGTGAGGACGACGTCCCCGCTGACCGTGCGGGCGCGCAGCTCGACGTGGTCCTGGCCCTCGGCGGGGGCGCCGGTGCTCGGCAGCTCGGAGCGGACCGTGCCCGAGACGGTGCTGATGTCGGTCCACACCGGGGTGCCCGGGCGGATGCCGACGCGGACGTCGCCGGAGGCGCCCTTGGCGGTCACCCGCCCGCGGGTCGCTGCGCCGATCCGCAGGTCGCCGCTGCCGGTGGCCAGAGTGACGTCGGTGCGGGCCTCGGTGACGTCGAGGTCGCCGGAGCCGGTCTTCACCGCGACCGGGCCGTCGTTGCTGGCGACGGTGACCGTGCCGGACCCGGTGGAGACGGCGACGGCGGCGCCAACGTGCCCGAGGCGTACGTCGCCGGACCCGCTCTTGACCCGCAGCTCGCCGGCCGCCTCCGCCACCTCGATCCGGCCCGAGCCGGTCTCGACGGTGGCGGGTGCGCCGAGCTCCTCGACGCGTACGTCGCCGGAGCCGGTGCGCAGCTGGCAGCGACCGGCCCGGCCGTCGAGGACGACGTCGGCGCTGCCGGTCCGGGCGACGACCCGGGTCCCGAGCGGGACCTCGACCTCGACGACCAGCGACCGGTCCCCGGTCAGGAAGCCGGCCCGGCGGCGGGGCGCGACGACCGAGACCTGCTCGGGGCCCAGCTCGAGCGCCACGTCCTGGGCGTCGTGGCCGGTGATCCGCACGGCCGTGTGGTCGGTGTCGGTCGCGGTGACGTGCACCCGGCCGTCGCCGACCTCGACGTAGAGGTCGACCGGCCCGGGGGCGGGGTGGCGGTGCTCGATGACGGGTCGTTCGCTCATGGGACTAGAGCCACCCGTTCATCCGGCGGTTGCCGCGGCGGCCGAGCGGGTCGCCGCCGCCGAGGAAGGGGATGCTGGAGAGGTCGATGTCGACGCTGATCGCGCCCTCGCGGGTCGCGGCGCGGACGACGCCGACCAGCCAGGTGTTGAGGGACTGCCCCGAGCGGGCCGCGAGCTCCTCGGCGCGCGCCTTGACCGATTCGGGCAGCCGCAGCGTGATCCGCGCGACCGAGTCGTCCTCGGCCTCGCCCTCCGCGCCCGGCGGCGGGGGAGCGGCCGGGGGCGCGGGGGCCGCGGGCGGGGCGGGCGGGGTCGGGGCGGCGTCGACGACGAAGTCCAGGTCGCGGCCGTTGAGCCGCACGTCGACGCTCCCGGCCGGCATCTCCGCGGTGATCTCGGCGGCCGCCTGGGAGACGGCCTCCATCAGCGCGAGCCGGGCGGCGGGGTCGATGGCGAACGTCAGCCGCTCGGCGGCCTGGCGGGCCTCCGGGCCGGCCGCCTCGGCGGCCGCGAGCAGGTCGCGGCGCAAGGCTTCGACGTACGGCGTGATGTCCATGCGCACCACCGTGACATCACCGTGACGTCATGTCAAGAGGGGTCTGGCGTCACACGTGGCAGCAGTTTGTCGTCGCCGGCTTCCGGGCATCGGGCGACGCGGCCCTGCTCCGGAACCCGGGGTGCGACCGCTCCCCGCACCGCCGTCACGAAAGGCCCACCATGGCCACCTGGGCTCCGACCGTCCTCGCGAGCGACACCCTCATCGATGCAGGTCCCGTGGACTACCTGATCGTCGGTCTCTACTTCGCCGTCGTGCTCGGTATCGGCGTGATGGCCCGCCGGCAGGTGTCGGACTCCGTCGACTTCTTTCTGTCCGGGCGCTCGCTGCCCGCCTGGGTCACCGGCCTGGCGTTCATCGCCGCCAACCTCGGCGCCGTCGAGATCATGGGCATGTCCGCCTCCGGTGCGGAGTTCGGGCTGCCGACCGTGCACTACTTCTGGGTCGGCGCGATCCCGGCGATGCTCTTCCTCGGCGTCGTGATGATGCCCTTCTACTACGGCTCCAAGGTCCGCTCGGTGCCGGAGTTCATGTTCCGCCGGTTCGGCACCGGCGCGCACCTGGTCAACTCGATCTCCTTCGCGATCGCCCAGCTGCTGATCGCCGGCATCAACCTCTACCTGCTCGGCACAATCATCCAGGCGCTCCTGGGCTGGCCGCTGTTCGTCGCGCTGATCGTCGCCGCGGTCGTCGTGCTCTCCTACATCACCCTCGGCGGGCTGAGCGCCGCGATCTACAACGAGGTGCTGCAGTTCTTCGTCATCGTCGCGGCGCTGCTCCCGCTGACCCTGATCGGCCTGGACCGGGTCGGGGGCTGGGGCGGGCTGAAGGACCAGATCACCGACGCCGCCGCCGACAACCCCGACACCGTGCCCGCCGCCCAGCAGCTCAACTCCTGGCCCGGCAACGCGCTGACCGGCTTCGACTCCGACCTGCTCTCGGTCATCGGCATCGTCTTCGGCCTCGGCTTCGTGCTGTCCTTCGGCTACTGGACGACCAACTTCGTCGAGGTCCAGCGCGCGATGGCCACCGACTCGATCTCCTCGGCGCGCAAGACGCCGATCATCGGCGCGTTCCCGAAGATGTTCATCCCGTTCATCACGATCCTGCCCGGCATGATCGCCGCCGTCCTCGTCTCGGAGATCGCGCAGACCAAGGCCGGCGAGGAGGTCTCCGGCGGCACCGGCGGCACGGTGACGTACAACGACTCCTTGCTCTACCTGATGCGCGACCTGTTGCCCAACGGCCTGCTCGGCGTCGCGATCGCCGGTCTGCTCGCGGCGTTCATGGCCGGCATGGCGGCCAACATCTCGGCGTTCAACACCGTCTTCAGCTACGACCTCTGGCAGCGGTACGCCGTCAAGGACCGCGACGACGACTACTACCTGACCGTCGGCCGGCTGGCGACGCTCGGCGCGACCATCGTTGCCGTCGGCACGGCCTACCTCGCCACGAACTTCTCGAACATCATGGACTACCTCCAGACGCTGTTCGGGTTCTTCAACGCCCCGCTGTTCGCGACGTTCATCCTCGGCATGTTCTGGAAGCGGATGACCGCGACCGCCGGCTGGGTGGGCCTGGTCTCCGGCACGCTCTCCGCGGTGCTGGTGGCGTTCCTGAGCGAGGACGCGTTCGGCTCGCTGAGCCTCGGCGTGATCCCCGTGGGCGGGCAGGGCGCGGCGTTCCTCGCGGCCGGCGCGGCCTTCGTCGTCGACATCGTGCTGAGCGTCCTCGTCTCGCTGGTGACCAAGCCCAAGCCGGTCGAGGAGCTCAGGGGCCTGGTCTACTCCGAGACCCCCCGCGAGGACCTCGTGGACGCCGACGAGGCGTCGTACCCGTGGTACCGCCGCACCCTCCCCCTCGCCGGCGTCGCGCTCGCGATGGTCGTCGTCCTCAACCTCCTCTTCTAGAGCCTCCCGAAGGAGTCCCCGTGTCCACACCCGCCACGGCCTCGCGCCGTCGCCACCGCGCCGGCGCGTTCGACATCCGCAACATCATCGGCGGCCTGCTGACCGTCTACGGCGTGATCCTCACGCTGATGGGTCTCTTCGGTGACGCCGAGACCGAGAAGACCGGCGGCACGAACGCCAACCTCTGGGCCGGCCTCGGGATGCTGGTCGTCGGCATCGCCTTCGTGGTCTGGGCCCTGCTCCGGCCGACCTACGTTCCCGACGCGGGGGCCGAGGAGTCCGCGCGGGAGGAGTGAGACGCCCCTGGGGCCCCGGGGCTCAGTGCTGCTGCTGGGTGATGTCCAGCCCGCGGGGGGCCGTGGCCCACACGACGACGGCCATGACCACCATGGCCACGCCGCCGGCCAAGCAGGTCTCGACCAGGGCATCGGTGAACGCCGCCCCCGCCCGCTCGGCCAGCCCTGGGACACCCAGCGTGGTCGCGGCGCCCAGCGAGTCCGCCGCGGCGCGTGCGGCGTCGGCGGGCAGGCCCTCGGCGAGGAGCGCCTCGACCCGCAGGCGGTCGCGGTAGACGACCGAGGCGAGGCTGCCCAGGGCGGCGACGCCGAGCACGCTGCCGAGGTCGTACGCCGTCTCCTCGATCGCCGCGGCGCTGCCCGCCTTGTCCGCGGGGGTGCCGGCCATGATCATCGCTGAGCCGATCGCCAGGGACCCGGCGCCCGCGCCCACCAGCGTCATCGCCGCCGCGACCGTCCCGTAGCCGAGGTCCCCGGGCGCCAGCGGCACGAGCAGCGCGCCCAGGCCCGCCGCGGCGAGGCCGCCCGCGAGGACCGTCCGGGCGCCCACGAGCCGGGCCAGCGGTGAGGCGAGCAGGGAGGCGGCCAGCCCGCCGCCGGCGAGCGGCAGCAGCCGGACCCCCGCCGCGAGCGGGGAGTGCCCCTCGACCAGCTGGAGCCACTGGGCGAGCAGCAGCAGGATCGCCGCCATCGCGAACATCGCGCTCAGCGCCGCGACCACCCCCGCCGCGAACGGCCGCCGCCGGAAGAGCCGCACGTCGAGCAGCGGGTCGGGCCGGCGCAGGCAGCGCCGGACGAAGACCGCCAGCGCCGCGACCGCGGCGACCAGCACACCCAGGCCGAGCGGGTCGGTGAGCGACTCCTCCTCCGCGACCCGCTTGATCGCCCACACCAGGCCGACCATCCCCGCGATCGACAGCGCGATCGCCGGGACGTCCCAGGGCGAGGCGTGGGTGGCGCGCGCCTCGGGGAGGATCGTCGCGCCGGCCACGACGGCGATGGCCATGAGCGGCACGTTGACGAGGAACGCCGCGTGCCAGCTGAAGTGCTCGAGCAGCGCGCCGCCGGCGATCGGCCCGATGGCGGCGCCGAGCGCGGAGACGCCCGCCCACACGCCCAGGGCGGTGGCCCGCTCGGCGGGGTCGGTGAAGACCGACCGGAGCAGCGAGAGCGTCGTCGGCATGATCATCGCGCCGCCGGCGCCGAGCAGCGAGCGCGCGGCGACGACCTCCCAGGGGGAGTCGGTCACCACGACCAGCGCCGAGGCAGCGCCGAACACCACGAACCCGAGCAGCAGCAGCCGCTTGCGCCCCCACCTGTCCGCGAGCGCCGACATCGAGATCAGCAGGCCCGCCAGGACGAGGGAGTAGCTGTCGACGATCCACAGCTGCTCGGTCGCCGAGGGGCGTACGTCGGCGGCCAGCTCGGGCAGCGCGACGTTGAGGATGGTCAGGTCCATCGTGACCACGAGCAGGCTGGCCGACAGCACAGCCAGCGAGGCCCAGCGGCGGGCCGTCGAGACCTCGACGGTCGCGTCGGCGGGGGTCGTGCCGGTGGTCCCGGCGGTCCCGGCGGCGTTGCCGGTCGTGGGGGCGTTCACCCGTGGGCCTCCTCGGCGATCGGCAGGTGAGCCTAGCGGTGGGTGGTACGACGACGGGGTCGTGTGCCCCGGTCCGCGCCGCAGCGCTTCCTGGAGCACACGACCCCGTCATCGGATCGTGCGGTGCCTCGGCTCAGAGGTCGAAGAGCGACCCGCCCTCGGAGATCTCCACGTCGGTCCGCGGCTGGTTCGCCGCGCCGTTCGAGGACGCCTTCGGCTTCTCCGGCTCCGCGGCCGGCTCCTCGGGCTCGGGCTCGGGCTCGGGCGCCGGCGTCGGGTCGTCGCTCGCGATCGCCGTGGCGGCCGCGCTGACCTGCTCGCCGCTCGGCGCGTCGGCCGGGGTGGCCCCGGTGGTCGACTCCGTGCTCGACTCCGTGGCGGCCGTCTCGGTGGTCGCCTCGGCCGCCGGGGCGGCGGGGCGCTCGGGACGCTTCTCCGGCTGGGCGACGGCCTCGGGGGCGGCGATGTCGAACAGCGAGCCACCCTCCGGGATCGACGCGGCCGGGGTCGCGGCCGTGCGGGCGGGTGCCTCCGCGGCCGGGGCGGCGGTCTCGGTCTCGACGACCTCCTCGGCCTCGGTGTCCGCCGACTCCGGGGTGGCCGAGGCCTCGACGACCTCGTCCTCGGGCTCGGGCTGGGCCGGGGCGGCCTTCGGTGCCGGCGCGGCCGGGGCCTCGATGTCGAACAGCGAGCCACCCGAGGACAGGTCCACCTCGGCGGCCGGCTCCGCCGCCGGGGCGGGCTCGGCCTTGGTCTCGGCCTTCGGCTCCTCGGCCTGGGGCTTCTCGGCCTGGGGCTCCTCGGCCTGGGGCTCCTCGGTCTTCGGCTCCTCCGCCTTCGGAGCGGCCGGGGCCGGCTCCTCGGCAGCGATGTCGAAGAGCGAGCCGCCGGAGCCGAGGTCGGCCACCGGTGCGGCCGGCTTCGCCTCGGCCTTCGGCTCGGTCTTCGGCTCCGCCGGGGCCTCGGTCTTCGCCTCGGGCTCCGCCTTCGGCTCGGTCTTGGCCTCGGCCGGGGCGGGCTCGTCGCCGCCACCGAGGTCGAAGAGCGACCCGCCGGAGCCGAGGTCGGTCTCCTGGGCGGCCGGCTTCGACTCGGTCTTCGCAGCAGCCGGAGCCTCGGTCTTCGGCTCGGTCTTCGCGGGCTCCTCCTCGGCGGCGCTGTCGCCACCGAGGTCGAACAGCGAGGACCCGGCGCCGGCGGAGGAGGCCGCCTTCGCCTCCTGGGCGGGGGTGGCCTCGGTCGAGGCGGAGTCGGCCTGGTCGCCGTCGGCGGCGTCGTCGGCGGGGGTGTCGAACAGCGAGGAGCCGCCCGACGCCTTCGCCAGCGGGCCGGCGTCGGCGGTCTCGGTCACGACGTCGTCGGAGGCCTGGGTGTCGTCACCCTGCTCCGGCTCGGCCTTGACGTCCTCCGACGGGGCGGCCTTGGCCGACGGCGTACCGCCGCCGGGCTTGACCTTCGTGGCGACCTCGCCCTTGACCGAGGCGAGCAGCATCTGCGCGACGTCGAGGACCTCGACCTCCTCGCGGGCCTCGCCCTTGGACTGCTGGGCGGTCAGGCCGTCGGAGAGCATCACGCGGCAGAACGGGCAGCCGACCGCGATCTGGTCGGCGCCGGTGCCGACGGCCTCCTTGGTGCGGTTGACGTTGATCCGCTCGCCGGTGTTCTCCTCCATCCACATGCGCGCGCCGCCGGCGCCGCAGCAGAAGGCGCGCTCGGAGTTGCGCTCCATCTCGACGTACTCGGCGCCGGGCAGGACCTGGAGCAGCTCGCGCGGCGGGCTGTAGACGCCGTTGTGGCGACCGATGTAGCAGGGGTCGTGGTAGGTGATCGAGCGCTTGTGGGCGCCCTCGCCGTTCGCGACCGGCGTCAGCTTGCCCTCGCGGACCAGGCGGTTCAGCAGCTGGGTGTGGTGGACCACCTCCAGCTCGATGCCGAACTCCTTGTACTCGTTCTTGAGGGTGTTGAAGCAGTGGGCGCAGGTGGTGACGGCCTTCTTGACCTTGTACTCCTGGAACGTCTCCACGTTCTGCTGGGCCAGGCCCTGGAAGACGAACTCGTTGCCGGCGCGGCGGGCCGGGTCGCCGGTGCAGGTCTCGCCGTTGCCCAGGACGCCGAAGGAGACGCCGGCCATGTCGAGCAGCTCGGCGACGGCGCGGGTGGTCTTCTTCTGGCGGTCCTCGTAGGCGCCGGCGCAGCCGACCCAGAACAGCCAGTCGACCTCGTCGAGGGACTCGATGTCCTCACCGACGACCTTGACCTCGAAGTCGAGGCCCTTGGCCCAGTCCAGTCGCGCGTTCGGCGACATGTTCCAGGGGTTGCCCTTGTTCTCCAGGCCCTTGAACAGGCCGTTGAGCTCGGCGGGGAAGTTCGACTCGACGAGCACCTGGTAGCGGCGCATGTCGACGATGTGGTCGACGTGCTCGATGTCGACCGGGCACTGCTGGACGCAGGCGCCGCAGCTCGTGCAGTTCCACAGCACCTCGGAGTCGATGACCGCGGCGCCGCTGTCGGGCATGTAGAACCAGTCGTCGCCGGTGTCGCCGACCAGCGGGCGGGCGGCCTCGCGGGCGAGGACCTCGTCCTTCTCCAGCAGGGCGGTGGCGGCCTCGCTGCCCTCGCCGCCGGCCTGGGAGTACGGCGCCTTGGCGTAGGTGTGGTCGCGCAGGGCGGTGATCAGCAGCTTGGGCGACAGCGGCTTCTCGGTGTTCCACGCGGGGCACTGCGACTGGCAGCGGCCGCACTCGGTGCACGTGGTGAAGTCGAGGATGTTCTTCCAGCTGAAGTCCTCGACCTTGCCGACGCCGAGGGTCGCGTCCTCGTCGAGGTCGTCGATGTCGTCGAGGCTGACCCGCTCGCCGTTGTTGGTGAGCGGCTTGACCGCGCCGAGCGCGGTGCGGCCCGAGGCCTCGCGCTTGAAGAAGATGTTGAAGAAGACCGTGAACCGGTGCCACGCGACGCCCATGTCGATGTTCAGCGAGATCGTGATCATCCAGGTGAAGGAGATCAGGATCTTCAGCATCGCGACGAGGTAGATGAGGTTCTCGATCGTGCCGACCGACAGGCCGGAGAAGGCCTGGCCGAGCCACGCCGTGAACGGGAAGTGCATCAGCGAGGCGTGGCTGGAGCCCTCCTGGTCGAGCAGGGCGTACTCCAGGCCGCGCAGCACCGTGATGCAGAGGCCGACGCCCAGGATGACGCTCTCCACGAAGTAGCCCTGCCACATCCGCGAGCCCCAGAACCGGCCCTTGACGCCGCGGGTGCGCTCCTTGGGGCGGGTCGCGCGGTAGGCGATGAAGCCGATGATCGCCACCAGCATGACGACGGTGAAGAACTCCGAGACCCACTCGTAGAGGAAGAACGTGCCGATCAGAGGCAGCGTGAAGTGGGCGTCGAAGAGCTGGCCGAAGGCGGTGAGCAGGGTGAAGAAGAGCAGTCCGAAGCCCACGAAGATGAACCAGTGGGCAACGCCCACCACCTTCCACTGGAGCATCCGGGTGTGGCCCAGCGTCTCCTTGATGACCGCCCATGCCCGCTGGACCGGCTGGTCGGTGCGGTTCATCGCGGGTTGCCCGACACGGATGACGCGGAGCATGTTCCTGACCGCGCGGGCGAACAGGGCTATGCCGACCGCCGCGATGGCGAGTGACACGACGATGGCGAAGATCTGCATGCTGCTCCTCGTAGTGGTGCCAGCCCGCTGGGCGCGGACGCGTCCGCGAGCCTAGGTGCCTCGCCCGGGGACGTCACCGCCGCCGAGCAGTGACATCCATCCTACCTGCCGGTAACTTGACGAACCGTCCCGGCGCGGTGCCGGGACGGTTCGTCGGAGGTGCCTGCCCAGGTCGGGTCGAGGCCAGGTCAGAGGCGGCGGATGCCGGTGACCTTGCCGCCGCGGGTGAAGTCCACCCGGACCATGACCTTGCCCGTGCCGGGGGCCTTGGCGCAGAAGCGGTAGGTCCGGCCCAGGCGCTGGTAGGGCTGGCCGACCTTGCCGATCACCGACCGGGTGGTCATGCCGGGGCGGATCATCTGGCGCACCAGCGACCAGCGCTGGCGCAGCCCGGGGTTGCGGCAGGAGTCGGGCCGGGCGCCGTACGCCCGCTCCCACGTCTGCAGGTAGGCCTCCGCGCCGCGCGCCATGTCGTCGACGATGGCCGCGCCGTCCTTGCCGGCGACCTTGCGCAGGTCCTCGATCCAGTCGGGGTAGAGGCCGTACTGCGCGACGCCGTCGACGTTGATGTCGTAGACCCGCTGGCCGGCGCGCTGCTTCTTGACCGTCACCCCGCCCAGGCCGCGGAAGGGGTAGGTCACCTTGTTGCGCACGTCCGCGCCCCGGGGAGCGCCCTGGGCGCCGAGGCCGTTGATGTCGGCGCCGAAGCCCAGACCCCAGTAGTAGCGCTGGTCGGCCCAGCCGACGTGGCGGCGCCACTTCTCCACGAAGCCGGTGGAGTCACCGGCGTACGGCGCGACGAAGCCGCCCGCCCGGTAGATCCGCGGGTAGGTGTCGGGGGTCGACCAGGAGTGGCTGGAGAGCACGCCGGGGTAGCGCATCTCCTCGATCTGGTCCATCGCCTGGCGGCGGGCCTTGACGCTCATGTGGTCGGGGTCGAAGAGGATCTTGCGCTTGGCCAGCTCGCCGATCGTGTGCTCGCCCAGCGTGGTCAGGCCGCGGTTGTTGCAGTGGTCCGGCGGCGGGTAGAGCGGCAGCGGCATGGTCGGCAGCCCGAGCGAGGCGATCGCCCCGAACAGCGCGTCCTGGACCCCGGCGGTGATGTCGGGGACCGCCACCTGGTTGTTGTCGTGCGACTCCCCGTCGGCCGGCTCGCAGTGCCGCATGTCCCAGAACGTGCCGGTCTCCAGGAAGTTGGCCAGGTTGACGACCGGGCCGACCGCGCCGGAGTCACCGGCGACGCCGGACAGGGCGTTGTCGAACTTGTTGACCAGCTCCATCTGGCGCACGCCCATCCGGTGCACCTCGGCGATCTGCCGGTCGATGTCCGCGGCGTTGCAGGCGGGGATGCCGAGCTTCATCGTGCAGCCGAACGGCACCGAGGTCTCGATGCCCATGACCACCGCCATCTTCCCGGCGTTGATCACCTTCCGGGCCTGCCACGGGTTCTTCACGATCCGGTAGAAGCCCTTGCCGGGCCCGCCGAACTGGGCGTCGATGTAGTCCTGGAAGGCATACATCTGCTTGGCCTGGAGGCGCACGGAGTCCATGTCGTCACAGGAGTTCCGCTTGAGCGGGTAGAGCTGGCAGAGCTGGTTGTTCTCGACCAGCAGGTTGACGAAGAGCCGCTGGCCGCCGCGCCAGGCGCGCTCCATCCAGCGGTAGTAGGTGCCCTCGTGGGTCAGCGAGTTCGGCGCCGGCCAGTCCTTGAAGGTCGGCCAGCCCACCGGGTCGTGGCTGGGCGTGCCGCTGAGCACGGACTCCAGCACGCCGCCGTACCCGCCGGTGACGGTGTGGTCGGTGCAGTCGACGAGCGCGTACGGCGCGCCGTACTCGTGCCAGGGCCGGCCGCAGTGCGCCTGGCCGCCGAGGAACTCGAAGGCCATCCCGTGGGTGTGGGCGTCGACGTAGCCCCGCACCTCCTGGAACGGCGTCACGCCCGCGTGCGGGCCGCCGGCGATGTCGATCTGGGACTCCGGGTAGGCGGTGCAGCCGGTGGTGCGGGTGAGCGCGAAGCTCGAGGCCGAGCCGATGCGCAGCGTGCCGGTGTCGTTGCGGAAGGTGAACCGCTTGCCGTTCTTGGACGCGGTCCACACGGTCCTCGCCGAGGGGCTCGCGGCGCTCTCGCCGCCGGCGACCACGAAGGTGCGGTCGGCGGCGTAGAGGAGGTACTTCCCGAGTGCGGTGGGCTTGAAGAAGATCGGCCGGCCGGCCAGCGCGTAGCAGCCGTTGGCCATCGCGTAGCGGTCCTGGGGCCGCTGGCGGCGCGGCTGGACCGCGGCGACGCTCCGCAGCTCGGGGTCGGGCAGCGCCCGCTCGGCGGCGACGTACGACGCCGCGGACCGCGCCTGCTCGGCGGTGGTCGGGTCGGCGGTGTCGGCGCCGGAGCCGACCGCGCGCGAGATCGCGTTCTTCGCCTCGTCCATCGCGACCTTGGTGGCCGTCGCGTCGGAGAACTGCTGCTCCAGCGAGCCGCCGCGCAGGCCGGCCGCGCCCGGCAGGACGAACGCCCCGGCGAGGAGCCCGGCGGCGGTCAGGCCGGCGACGGCGAGCCGGCCGGTGGCTCCGAGCCGCCGACGTCGTGGTGCGGTGCCGTCCGGCGGCGTCTCGCGTGCGGGCATGCGTGCTCCCCTGTGGTTCGGCCCTCTACGGGCGGTGCAGACCCGGAACCCTGTCGGGTTCCGCTCGCGGGGTCAACGGTCCGCCGGCGTCGGGGCTACGGCGTCCCAGGCCACCGACCGCCGCGAGGATGAGCACGGTGCCGACGATCCCGGGGGTGCCGACGCGCTCGTCGAGGACGACGGCGGCGACCAGGGCCGCCGTCACCGGCTCGAGCAGCGTCGCCACGACCGCCGCGCTGCCGTCGGTGGTGCGCAGGCCGGCGTAGAGCAGTCCGTAGGCCAGCGCCATCGTCAGCACGCCGAGGTAGAGCAGCACCGCCACGGGGACCGGCTCCGCGGTCGTCACCACCCCGCCGGTCGCCGCGTCCAGCGCGAGGAACGGCAGCAGGGCCAGCGCGCCGACCGTCGTGGTCGCGGTCGTCAGCGCCAGCGGCCCGGTCGACCGGGCGAGCGGCTCGCCCAGCGCGGTCGCCAGGGCGTACGCCGCGCCCGAGGCGACGGCCAGCGCGACGCCGAGGGCCGGCTGCGGGCCCGTCGAGCTCGCGCCGTGGCCGGCGCCGAGGCTCACCAGGACCAGGCCGGTCAGGGCCGCGAGGAGGACCAGCACGCGGCCCGCGCCCGGCGGGCGCCGGTGGCGCACCGCGTCGGCGAGGGTCAGCAGGACCGGCGCGAGCCCAAGGCTCACCACCGTCGCGACGGTCACCCCGGCCGAGACGACCGCCCCGAAGTACAGCCCCTGGTAGGCGGCCGTCCCGCAGCCGACCACCACGACGCGGCCGGGCCGCTCGCGCAGCAGCCGCCCGAGCGCCGGGCCGGCGCGGAGCACCACCAGGGCCCCCAGCAGCACCACCGCGGCGATCGCCATCCGCCAGGCGCTGATCGTCGGCACCGACATCGGCACGTGCTCGCGCACGACCTGGACGCCGAGCCCGCCGGTGCCCCACAGGACGCCGGCCAGCGAGATCTGGACCAGCCCGAGCCGCGCGCCGTGGACCCGCGGCACCTGACCCATGGCGCGAGCCTAGGGGCGGTGCCGGCTACCGGCGCGCGCGTCCCGGCAGGTCAGGCGTCGCGACGGTGCGAGCCCGCGGGGGGCTCGGTGCCGGGCTCGGTGCCGGGCTCGGCGGCGTGGGTCGGCTGGTGCGTCGGCTCCTGGGCCGCCTGGTGCGTCGGGGCCTCGGGGCCGGCGGTCGTCGGCGCCTGCGGGGTGTAGTCGGCGGAGCGGTGGTCGACGTCGGGGTCGAGCCGGTCGGCCTGGCGCAGCACGTCCTCCTGGCGGGCCTGCTCCTGGGCGAGCCCGGTGTGCGCCTCCTGGGCGCGCAGCTGGGCGCGCTCGGCCTCGGCGCGGGCCAGCTCGGCGCGGGCCTCGGCCTCGCGGGCGTCGACCTCGGCCTGGGAGAGCCCGGAGGTCTGGGTGACGGCCTGCTGGCGCAGCTGCTGGGCCTCGAGGCGCTGCTGGGCCTCGCGCTTGTGCTTCTTCTTGCGAGCCGCGGTGAGGAGGGCGGCGGCGATCAGCACCACCACGACCACGGCGACGACGATCCAGATCCAGGTGTCCATGGCGGGACTGGTACCCGGCGGGGGCATCGGTCACCCGCGCCGGCCGTGGGTGGGGCTGTGGGTAGAGCTGTGGGTAGAGCTGCGGGTGGGGCCGGCTCAGGCCAGCTCGCGCTCCTCGGCGACCGGCACGAG
Organism: Nocardioides marmotae; assembly: GCF_013177455.1. Taxonomy (NCBI): domain Bacteria; kingdom Bacillati; phylum Actinomycetota; class Actinomycetes; order Propionibacteriales; family Nocardioidaceae; genus Nocardioides; species Nocardioides marmotae. Next base: position 4,085,954 of record NZ_CP053660.1, on the reverse strand, counting down.
CGGGGCGGCGAGGAGGGGGAGGAGCGCGGCGGCGCCGAACGCCACGGCGTACCCCCAGGTCGCGACGACGGCGCCGGCGACGGGCGGGACGGCGGAGGCGGTGAGGTACTGCGCGGTGTTCTGCACGCCGAGGGCGCGGCCGCTCCACGACGGGCCGGAGCGCTCCGCGACGGCGGTGAAGGCCAGACCGTTGTCGGCGACGGTGATGACGGTGGCGATGACGGCCAGCGGCACGGCGACCGCGGCGTCGAGGCCGGCGGCGACCCCGAGCAGGCCCATCGAGACCCCGGCCGCGACCGCGACCCAGCGCAGCGGGCGCATCCGGGCGCCGACGACGTCGGAGAGCCAGCCGGCCGCGATCCGGCCGAGCGCGCCGAGGACCTGCGCGCCGGCGACGAGCCCGCCGGCGGCGGCCGCGGACCAGTCGCGCTCCTGGACCAGCCAGGCGAAGGCGAAGGTCCACACGAGGAACTGCGGCACCACGAGCAGGACCGAGACGCCGTGGATCCGCGCGAGGTAGGAGTCGGTGCGGTACGGGTTCGCCGCGCGCTCGGCGCGCGGGTCGGGTCGCGGCGGGTCGACGACGACCGCGGCGACGACGAGGGCGGCGAGGGCCGCGGCGACCGCCGGGACCCACAGGGCCGCGGCGATCCCTTGCCGCTCGGCGACGACGGCGATGGAGACCGCGGCGATCCCGACGCCGACCGGCTGGGCCATCTGCCGGACGCCCATCGCCAGCCCGCGCCGCTCGGGCGGGAACCACCCGACCACGACGCGGCCGCTGGCCGAGCCGGTGCTCGCCGCCGCGGCGCCGGCCAGCAGCAGGGCGAGCGTGAGCAGGACGGTGCTGTCGGCGAGGGTGGCCAGGGCACCGACCAGCGCGGTGGCGCCGAGGCCGGTGAGCAGCACGAAGCGCTCGCCGCGGCGGTCGACCACCAGGCCCCACAGCACGAGGGTGAGCATCACGCCCACGGTCGGCGCGGCCGCGACCACGCCGGCCTCGGGCAGCGAGAGCCCGACCTGGTCGTGCAGCGCGGGGATGAGGAAGGCCGGGCCGTGGATCATCACCGAGGCCGCGCCCTGGGCCAGGGTGCTCGCGGCGAGCATCGCCCAGCGGCGCGCCGTGCCGATCGTCGTACCTCCCGAGAATGCCACGGCGCCCAGTCAACGCCCGCGGCGGCGGCGCAGGAGCGGCGGTCCCGCGATGTGGCCTGTGAGGAACCAGCCACCCGGAGACGACGCCGGAGACGACGCCGGAGACGACGACGGGGCCGTGCGCCCGCAGGCGCACGACCCCGTCGGGGTGGAGCGGGTGCTACTTCTTCTTGGCGCCCGAGGGCCGGATCTCCATCCGGGCGTTGCCGAGGTCCACCGTGGCGCCGGTGCCGTCGAGCAGGGTGAGCCGCAGGGCGGTCACCTTGATGCCGAGCCGGGTCTTCTCCACGATCCCGGCCTCCAGGCGCAGCAGGCCCGGGATCTCCAGCGCCTGGCCGATCGGCGGGATCGCCTGGGCCTGGCCGTTGACCACGATCTCGCCGATCGTCGTGCCGTTGGCGTTGCGCTTGATCCGGCCGTCGCGGAAGCGGGTGACGTTGGCGCGGGCCTTGACCGCGTTGATCTCGAGCGGGCCGAGCTTGATGCCGGCGACGGTCGACTCGGTCCAGCCGGTCGCCTTCTTCTGGTCCTGCTTGCCCATCTGGCGGTTGCGGACCGCGCCGACGACGATCTGGCCGGCCAGGTCGAGACCGGCGACGGCCTTCTCGCGGACCTTGCCGTTGGTGCCCTGGCAGGGCATGTAGGACAGCGGCAGCGGGCCGGAGCGGATGTTCTCGTCCAGCGCGTCGATCTGGGTGCCGTGGGCCTGGCCGCGGAAGCGACCGGACTTCACGCCGCGGTTCATCTTCGCCGCGGAGTGGGCGATGCGGACGACGGTGTCGGTGGGGTGGAGGACGACCTTGATCGCGTTGCCCGCGGCGTACGCGCCCTGCTTGTTGGCATAGCCGTTCTGGTCGCCGAGGTGGACCGTGGCCACGCCGGGGATGGTGATCGGGACGTTGGGCGCCGGGATCGGGAAGGTCTGGTTGCCGGCCCGGATGCCGAGCAGCGTGGTCTCGACCGACTGGTGGAAGCCGTCCTTGTCGTGCCAGACGGTCGCCTTGGAGCTGACGCCGCGCAGGACGAGCGGGCCGAGCTTGACCCGGGCCACGTCGTGCTGGGAGACGACGCTCGTGCGGCCCAGCTTCTTGTTGGTGAAGGTGTTGACGCGGGTGCGGACCCCCTCCACCTCGCCGAGGCCGGGCAGGGAGACGGCGGCGAGGTCGTTCTTCCGCGAGAGTCCCGCCTTGTTGGTGCAGCCGATGGTCTGGTACGCCGTCGTGCCGGACTGGAGCGGGACCGCCCCGCCCTGCACGCGGGTGCCGTAGCCGGTCGCCTTCATGGCGAACTCGGTCTTGACCTTGGCGGCCGGGGCTCGGTCGACGGGCTCGGCCTGGGCCGAGCCCGGGACCGTGAGGACCGCCGAGGCGACCATCAGGGCGGTTGCCGCCCCGATGGGAAGGATCCGACGCATAACTAGGACTCCTGGGTAGGTGGACACACCCCCCGTGCGTCCACTGCGTGCTCTCTGGTTGTTGCTCCGTCCCCGACATCATGTCGGACCAAACGCTGAGCGGCATGCGTATCCGCAGGTCGGACGCCTGGTGGGACGAGCCGGGCCGAGGGTCGGGTCGAGGCGGGGGTGGAGGGCCGCGGTCCGGGGCACCGTGCCCGTCGTGAGCACGAGCACCGATGCCTGGGGCATCCAGCAGGACTGGGTGGACGCCGACGACCAGCCGCAGCGCGCGAGCGACGCGACCGTCGCGACGCTGCGGGAGGTGATCGGCGAGCCGCCGCCCGACCTCGAGGAGCGGGCGCCCGTGGTGACCCGGCCCGGACGGTCGACCGGGATCCGGTCGACGGTCACCTGCGAGGACGGCTCGACCCGCGAGCTCGACGACGTCGTGCCCGAGGACTTCCCGCTCGGCTACCACCGGCTCGCCGACGGCCGCCGCCTGATCGTCTCCCCGGGCCGCTGCCACGTGCCGCAGGAGCAGGCGTGGGGCTGGACGGTCCAGCTGTACGCCGCGCGGTCGCGCCGCAGCTGGGGCATCGGCGACCTGCGCGACCTGCGGACGCTGCGGGAATGGACCGAGCAGCTCGGCGGCGGGTTCCTGCTGGTCAACCCGCTGCACGCGGTCGCGCCGACCGTGCCGCAGGAGACCAGCCCCTACCTGCCGGCGACCCGGCGGTTCCGCAACCCGCTCTACCTCGCCGTCGAGGATGTCCCGGGCGTCGAGGACGCCGACCTCGAGCGGCACGACGCGGAGCTGGCCACGCTGCGCGCCGCCGGGCTGGTCGAGCGCGACGGGGCCTGGACGCTCAAGCGGTCGGTGCTCCGCGCGGTCTTCGACCGCTCGCCCGAGGACCCCTCCTTCGCCGCGTGGCGGGCCGCGGCCGGGCCGGCCGTCGAGGGCTGGGCGACCTGGTGCGCGCTGGCCGAGGAGCACGGGCCCGACCGGCTCGCCTGGCCCGAGGCGGTGCGCCGGCAGGACGCCGGCGGTGTGGCGGCGTACGTCCGCGAGCACGCCGAGGACATCGGGTTCCACGTCTGGCTGCAGTGGCTGCTCGACGGCCAGCTGCGGGCTGCGACCGGCTCCACGACGGTCCTGCAGGACCTGCCGATCGGCGTCTCGGGCAGCGGCGCGGACGCCTGGGCGTGGGACGACGTGCTCGCCACCGGCGTCACGGTCGGCGCGCCGCCGGACATGCTGAACTCCGTCGGCCAGGACTGGGGCTCCCCGCCGCTCGTCCCGTGGCGGCTGCGCGCGGCCGACTACGAGCCGTTCGTCGAGTCGATCCGCGGCACCATCGCCGGCGCCGGCGGGCTGCGCATCGACCACGTCATGGGCCTCTTCCGCCTGTGGTGGATCCCCGCGGACGCCGGCCCGCAGGAGGGCGCCTACGTCCGCTACCCGGCCGATGACCTGCTCGACATCGTCGCCCTGGAGTCGCACCGCGCCGGCGCGGTCGTCGTCGGGGAGGACCTCGGCACCGTCGAGCCCGGGGTGCGCGAGGCGCTGGCCGAGCGCGGGATCCTCTCCTACAAGGTGCTGTGGTTCGAGGACGAGCCGCCGGCCCGGTGGCCGGAGGGTGCGCTCGCGGCGGTCACCACCCACGACCTGCCGACCGTCGCCGGGCTGTGGACCGGCTCGGACGTCGTGGACCAGCTCGCCGCCACCGACATGGCCGAGGACGACGTCCGCTCCGGGCGCGAGGACCTCCTCGAGCGGCTGCGCCGCGACGGGCTGGCCGCGGACGCCCCGGTCGAGGACGCGGTCGTCGAGGCCTACCGCCAGCTCGGCACCGCCCCGTCGCTGCTGCTCTCGGTCGCCCTCGAGGACGCCGTCGCCGAGGAGCGCCGGCCCAACGTGCCGGGCACCACCGAGCGCGACAACTGGCGGCTGCCCCTCGGCGTACCCCTCGAGGACCTGGGCGACCACCCCGGCGTCGCGCGGCTGCTCGCCGCGATGCGGGGCGAGGCGCCCGAAGCCGCCTCGGACCGGGGGAGGTCCGTGGGAGGGTGACGCGGTGACGACGCAGCCCGCGCGCCAGCGCACCATCCTCCGCGACATCTCCTCCCGCGCCTGGGAGCACCCCGCCGACCGCGGGGCGCTGGTCGCGCTGCGCAAGCTCAAGGGGTTCGACGCCGTGCTCAAGGCGGTCTCCGGGCTGTTCAACGAGCGCGCGGTCCGGCTGGTCTACCTCGGTTCGGCCGTGCGCGCCGACGAGCGCCAGTTCGCCACCCTGCACCGGCTGCTCGGGGAGGTCGCGGAGACCCTCGACGCGCCCGACCTGCCGCAGCTGCCCGAGCTGTACGTCGTCGCCGACCCGGTCCCGGGAGCCCAGACCCTCGGCATCAACGAGCCGTTCATCGTGCTCACCTCCGGGCTGGTCGACCTGCTCGACACCGAGGAGCTGCGCTTCGTCATCGGCCACGAGCTCGGCCACGCGATCAGCGGGCACGCGGTCTACCAGACCCTGCTCCAGCGGCTGATCCAGCTGGCCGGGGCCACCGCGTTCATCCCGATCGGCGGGCTCGGCGTGCGGGCGATCGTCGCTGCGCTGCACGAGTGGTCGCGCAAGTCCGAGCTGTCGGCCGACCGCGCCGGGCTGCTCGCCACGCAGGACCCCGCCACGGCGTCCCGCGTGCACATGAAGCTCGCCAGCGGCGGCCGGGTCGAGGACCTCGACCCGACCGCGTTCCACGCCCAGGGGCGGGAGTACCTCGAGGCCGGCGACCTGCGCGACTCGGTCCTCAAGCTGCTGCTCATCGAGAACCAGACCCACCCCTTCGCCGTGGTCCGCGCAGCCGAGCTGCGCCGCTGGGTCGACTCGGGGGCCTACACCCGCGTCCTCGCCGGCGACCGACCCTCCCGCTCCGAGGACGCCGCTGCGACCGTCTCCGACGCCGCCCGCGACGCCGCCCGCAGCTACTCCGAGACGTTCGCGCAGAGCCAGGACGCCGTCGGCCGGCTCGCCCACGACCTCGCCGGCTTCCTCGGCACCGCCAAGGGCTGGTTCGACGACACCTTCCGCAGCCGGGGCGCGTGAGCGCACCCGACCTCCCGGCGCTCTTCGACCGGCTCCCCGAGGGCTGGTCGGAGGTCACCTGGGCCGGCCGGTCCTACGGCGTGACCCGGGTGGTCCGGCTCGGCGGCCGCCAGCAGAGCGTGTACGCCGAGGAGCTCGGCGGCCCCCACGTCGTCAGCGCGAACCTCTACCTCACCACCGCCGGCCCGCTCCTCAAGCCCTGCGAGATGCCCGCCGACGTGGTGCTGGCGTTCCTGGTGGGGTGGGAGTGACGCGGTGCGTCCCACCTTTTGGTGGTACGCAACCGCTTCCGGGTCAAAATATTGGCCCAGAAGCGGTCGCATCCCACCTATAGGTGGGACGCGTCCGCCTTCACCCCAGCGCGCGGATCGCCTCGTGGATGGCGAGCGTGCGGCGGGCGGAGTCGACGTGCAGGTTCTCCACCATCCGGCCCTTGTAGGTGACGACGCCGGAGCCGGCGCCGTCCTCCCAGGCCTGGATCAGGCCGCGGGCGTCGTCGACGGCCTGCTCGGAGGGGGCGAAGGCGGTGTTGGCGCCGTCGACCTGGCCGGGGTGGATGAGGGTCTTGCCGTCGAAGCCCATCTCGCGGCCCTGGCGGCACTCGGCGAGGAAGCCGTCGGTGTCCTTGACGTCGTTGTAGACGCCGTCGAGCACCGCGATGCCGGCGGCGCGGGCGGCGAGCAGGGCGGTGTGCAGCGACGGGAGGATCGGGGCTCGGCCGGGGACGTGCTCGGCGTACAGCTCCTTGACCAGGTCGTTGGTGCCGATGACGAAGGCGGTCAGCCGCTCGCTCGCGCGGGCGATGCTCAGCGCGTCGAGGACGGCGACGGGGGTCTCGATCATCGCCCAGAGCTTGGTGTGGTCCGGCGCGCCGGCCTTCTCGAGCGCGTCGACGAGCTGGTGGACCTCCGCGGCGCTGTTGACCTTGGGGACGACGACCGCGTCCGGGCCGGCCTGGGCGATCGCGGCCAGGTCGGCGTCGTGCCACCGGGTGCCGATGCCGTTGGCGCGGATGGTGACGGTGCGCCGGCCGTACTCGCCGCTGGCCGCCGCGGCGCACGCGGACTCGCGGGCGGCCTCCTTGGCGTCGGGGGCGACGGCGTCCTCGAGGTCGAGGATCAGCGCGTCGCAGGCGATCGACTTGGCCTTCTCCAGCGCCCGCTCGTTGGAGCTGGGCATGTAGAGGACGCTGCGCAGCGGGGTGAAGGTGGGCTCGGTCATCTCAGGCCTCGCTCTCGTCGGCGTCGGCGCCGATCGCGTCGTACTGCTTCTTCAGCTCCGGGTCGACGGCCGCGAGCTGCTCGGCGAGCTCGACCATCACCAGGCACTGCTTGAGGGAGGCGTCGTCCTCCATCTTCCCGTCGAGCATCACCGCGCCGGTGCCGTCGCCCATCGCGGCGACGACGCGGCGGGCGTGCGCGACGTCCTCGACGCTGGGGCTGAAGACCCGGTTGGCGATCGCGACCTGCTTGGGGTGCAGGCTCCACGTGCCGACGCAGCCGAGGAGGAAGGCGTTGCGGAACTGGTCCTCGCACGCCGTGGTGTCGGCGATGTCGCCGAACGGGCCGTAGTAGGGGTAGATCCCGTGCATCGCGCACGCGTCGACCATGCGGGCGATCGTGTAGTGCCACAGGTCCTGCTGGTACGTCGCCCGGCTGGCCTCGAGGTTGGCCACGCCGCCGAGGCGCGGCGGGTCCTCGCGGACGAGGTAGCCGGGGTGGCCGCCGCCGACGCGGGTGGTCTTCATCCGGCGGTCCGCCGCGAGGTCGGCCGGGCCGAGGGAGAGGCCCTGCATGCGGGGGCTCGCGCCGCAGATCTCCTCGACGTTGGCCACGCCGCGGGCGGTCTCGAGGATCGCGTGGACGAGGATCGGCTTGTCGAGTCCGGCCTTCGCCTCGAGCTGGGCGAGCAGCCGGTCGACGTAGTGGATGTCCTCGGCGCCCTGCACCTTCGGCACCATGATCACGTCGAGCTTGTCGCCGATCGCCGGCACCAGCGTGGTCAGGTCGTCGAGCGCCCACGGGCTGTCGAGAGAATTGATCCGCGTCCACAGCTGGGTCGGACCGCTGCGTCCACCGAGGTTGGCGGTGCTCGTCGCGATCTCGACCAGGCCCTCGCGGGCGGCGACCTTGTTGTCGGCCTTGATCGCGTCCTCGAGGTTGCCGAGCAGCACGTCAACGGTGCCGATCATGTCGGGCACCTTCGCGGCCATCTTCGGGTTGCTCGGGTCGAAGAAGTGGATCGCCCGGCTCGGGCGGGCCGGGATCTCCCGCAACGGCGTCGGCGCTCCGACGGCGAGGGGACGGAAGAAGTCCTTGGGGCTGCGGCTCGCGGCGGTCATGGGGCGGAACGTAGCAGCGGGCGGTTACCCGTCGGTATGACGGATCTGACAGGTTTGCTCCGCGGTCACGACCAACGATCGGGAGCCGCTGCGGACGTTTCATCGGCCGGCCGTGAGAACTCCCGGTGGGACGCTGAAACTTCATCGGCCACCCGACAGTTTCATCGGCCGGCCGATGAACCTGACGGCGCCGCGACAGATCAGCCCCGGCGCCGCTGCCACCAGCGCCGCCTCGGCGCGGGGCGAGCGGCGGCGAGGGCGGCGCGCTGGGCGTCGAGCCGGGCGGTACGCCGCTCGCGCCAGGCATCGAGGGCGGCGTCGACGTCGCGGGGCATGGTGACCAGCGGCGGGCCGGGGCTCAGCGAGTACCGGGCGCGGATGACGCGCTCGTTGAAGTCCTCGAGCTCGCGGCGCACGTCGCCCTCGAAGGCGAGGGTGTCGAGCCGGTCGTCGAGCTCGGCGTCCTCCTTGCGCAGCGCCACGCTCGGCGGGAGGACGGCGATCTGCTCGCGCTCGACCAGCCGCTTGATCCACCAGTCGGGGTAGTGCTCGGTGCCGAGGTCGGCGATCGGCTTGCCGGCGCCGGGGAGGTCGTCGAACTCGCCCTTGGCCATCGCCACGCGGACCTGCTGGTCGACCCAGGAGGCCTGGTTCGCGATCCGGGCGTGCGCCGCGGACTCGCCGCTGCGCTTGCGGCGCTCGGCCTCGTCCTCGGCCTGCGAGTGCTCGCTGGACCGGGCGGTGTCGCGGGGCTGCTCGGGGCTGTCGCTCATCGGGTCCTCCGCCTCCGAGTCTAGGAAGCGCCCGAAAGGCCCGCCGGCCCTCACCAGGGCACGAGGAACGACGCGGCGCCGGCCGCGACGGCGGCGAGCACGCCCGCGCCCGCGCCGGCCAGGGCCAGCGCGGCGGCGGGCCGCCGGCGAACGAGCAGCGCCAGCAGGGCGAGCGCGAGGGCCAGGCCCATCGGCACGGCGAGGAGGAACGCGAAGAAGACGCCGATCCCCGCGGTCGAGCTCTCGGAGCGCCCCGCGTCCTGGGCCCAGACCCAGGCGAGGGTCAGCCCGGCGGCGGAGAGCAGGAGGTCGGTGGTGACGAGGACCCGGAGCACCCAGCTCGCGGGCCGGGCCGCCGGGGACGGGGAGGTGGAGGGGGAGGTGGAGGTGCGCGAGGAGGTCATCCCCCCAGGCTCGCGACGTACGCCGCCGGGGGCATGAGCCCGCGGGCTCAGCCGACGACCACCGGCTGCTCGGCGTCGGCCGCGCGGGCCGGCATCCGCAGCAGCACGAGCGCGGCGAGCACGGCGGCGACCGCGCAGATCGACCACACGGTGAGGTAGCCGCTGAGCGGAGCGGCGCCCTCGGCGGGCCCGTCGAGGGAGCCGGTGGAGGCCAGCGCGATCGCGAAGACCGAGGAGGCGAGCGCGCCGCCGACGGTCTTGGTCGCGTTGGTCATGCCGGTGGCGAACCCGGTCCGCTCGGGTGGCGCGGCCGCCGCGGCGGCGGCCGGCAGCGCGGCGACGAGGGCGCCGGAGCCGAGCCCGATGACGGCCATGTTGGTCAGCGCCTGGCCGGTGGTGTCGTGCAGCGGCAGCCACAGCGCGTAGCCCAGGCCGACCAGCAGCGCGGAGCAGACCAGCGCGTTGCGGGCGCCGAGCAGCCGGGAGGTGAGCGGCAGGGTGAACGCGCCGATCGCCATGAAGACGACGTACACGCCGATCAGGGTGGAGACGAACGACGCGCTCGCGCCGAGGCCGTAGCCGGCGACGTCGGGGTCGGTCCGGGCGAAGGTGGAGAGCGGGATCTGCGCGCCGAGCACCGACATGCCGAAGAGGAACGCGGTCAGCTGCACCGGCCACTGGCCCGGCGAGCGGAGCAGGCGGACGTCGACGATCGGGTCGGGGCGGGCGTCCTCGTGCCGGACGAACGGCACGAGCGTCGCGACCCCGGCGAGCACGAGGACCCAGGCGAGCAGGCTCGTCGGCCCCTCGAGCCGGATGACGACGAGGCCGGCCATCACGAGCCCGAGGGCGGTGGTGACGAGCGCGAGACCGCCCCAGTCGAAGCCGCCGGTCGCCTCGCCCGGCACGTCCTCGACGCCGAACCACACCACGACCAGGCACAGGGTCACCGCGATCGCCGGCAGCACGAGCAGGACCCTCATCGAGGTGGCCTCGACCAGCGCGCCGGAGGTCAGCGCGCCGACGATGACGGCCAGCTCGAGCGCGCCGACGAGGACGGCGGCGGCCCGGCGGGTCAGCAGCCCCTGGCGGCCGGTGCCGGCGGTGCGCCGGTGGATGATCGCGACCTCGAGCGGCAGCCACACGACGTACGCGCCCTGGAGGGCCCACCCGATGAGGAACGTCGTGAAGCCCGGCGCGAAGGCCAGCACCCACGAGCCGAGCGCGGTGACCGCGGTCGAGACGAGCAGCACCTTCTTGTGGCCGACCAGGTCCCCGAGGCGGGCGAGCGGCGGCACCACGAGCGCGGAGACGACCAGCTGCGCGGCCTCGAACCAGTTGACGTCGGCGTCGCTGATCCCGAGGTGGTCGGCGATGTCGCTGAAGATCGGCGTGTAGTAGCCCTGGAGGATCCCGCTGGCCAGCTCCACGACGACGAGGAAGCCGACGATCGTGGCCAGGCCGCGGACCCGCGGGTCGGAGGCGAGGGTGGGTGCGCTCATGCGGGGCCTCTCATGCGGGGAGCCTCTCGATCAGGCGGCGGTACCAGCGCACGCCGTCCAGGAACGCCTCGACGCCGAGGTGCTCGTCGTAGGAGTGGATCGACTCGCGCTGGGCCTTGGTCATCCGGAACGGCGCGAAGCGGTAGACCCGGTCGCAGATGCGGGTGAAGAAGCGCGAGTCGGTGGCGGCCATCATCACGTACGGCGCCGGGACGGCGTCGGGGAACAGCTCGGCGATCGTGGTCTCGACCAGCCCGAACGCCTCGTCGCGCGGGGAGATCGGGCTCGGCTCGTTCTGCTCCACGACGTCGATGTGGACCTCGTCGTCGGCGACGACCTTGCGCACGTGCTCGAGCACCCCGGCGACGGTGTCGCCGACCATGATCCGGATGTTCACCCCGGCCTTCGCGGTCGCGGCGACCACGTTGAGCGCGGGGCTGCCCGACAGCGTGGTGACCGCGAACGTCGTGCGGGTCATCGCCGCGGGCTCCGGCCCCGCCGCGACGAGCGCGCGGCTGAGCACCGGCCCGAGCCGGCCGGCGTTGGCCATCAGCGCGCGCAGCGGGAGCGGAGCGTGCGGGGCCAGCCGGCGGAACAGCTCGATCGTCGGCTCCGGCGTGCTCGCCGGCATCGGGGAGCGGTCGATCCGGGTGATCGCGCGGGCGATCCGCGCGGTCGGGCCCATCCGCGCCGGGGTCGAGGCGTGCCCGCCGCGGCCCTCGACGCGCAGCTCCAGCGAGGTCACGCCCTTCTCGGTCACCCCGACCACCCCGACGGGGGCGGCCACGCCCGGGAACGCCTCGCTCGCGACCGCGCCGCCCTCGTCCAGGACGAACCACGGCCGTACGCCGCGGCGTACCAGCTCCTCGACCGCGAGCGGCGCCGCGTCGCCGGAGACCTCCTCGTCGCAGCCGAAGGAGAGCCAGACGTCCTGCGCGGGCACGAAGCCGTCCTCGAGCAGCGTCTCGACCGCCTCGCAGATGCCGGCGACGCAGCCCTTGTCGTCGAGCGTGCCGCGGCCCCAGATGCTCCCGTCGACGACGTCGCCGGAGAACGGCGGGTGCTGCCAGGTGCCCTCGACCGGGACCACGTCGAGGTGGGCCATCAGCACGACCGGCCGCTCGGCGCTGCGGCCCGGCCAGCGGAACAGCAGGGCGTGCGTGGGGATCCGGGTCAGCTCGAGCCGCTCGTGCAGCAGCGGGAACTGGCGCTCCAGCTCGGCCAGCAGCCGGTCGAAGGCCGCGGTGTCGACCAGCGAGGCGTCCCGGTGGCTCACCGTCGGGATCCGCACCAGCGCCTGCAGCTTCTCCACCGCGCGGCGCTCGTCGCGCGCGCCCTCCCCTGGCGTCACCGGCGGGACGCTACTCCTCGGCGGCCGTCCCGGGGGCTGGATCGGGGGCGGGATCGACGGCTGGGTCCCTCAGCGCTCGCCCTGCCACCGTCCGCGGTGCACGACCTCGTCCGCGGGCCGCCGCGGCCGGCGCGCCGGCGAGCCCTGGTTGCCGGTGTCGGGGAGGCGGTGGCCGACGGTGATCGCGCCGATCGGGTCGAACTGCGGCGGGATGCCGAAGGCCTCCTTCAGGCCGGGGTACGCCGCCGGCGGGACGCCGAAGAAGCAGGCGCCGAGCCCCTCGTCGACAGCCGTCTGGAGCACGAGCAGCGCGGCCATCGCGGTGTCCATGTGCCAGTACGGCACCGCCCACCGCGACTCCTCCTCCTGCGTCGCGGGGTCGGCCCAGCCCTTGTCGGGCTCGGCGTAGCGCCCCAGGTAGGCCGCCTTGCTGCTGCACGGGACGATCACCACCGGGGCGGTCGTCATCCCCGCCAGCCACCGGTCCGGGGCGGCCAGCCGCTCCGGCCCCGCGGTCGCCTCCCAGTAGCGGCGCACGTCCGCGGGCTCCTCGAGCACCAGGAATCCCCAGCCCTGGGTGAAGCCCGCGCTCGGCGCGCGGGTGGCGTTGTCGAGCAGGCGGGCCACCACCGCCGGGTCGACCGGCCGGTCGTCGTACCGGCGGACCATGCGGCGGCGGCGGACGACCTCCTGGAACTCCATGGCCCGCAGTATGGGCGTCGTGTGCGGGGCCTGCGGGCGGGGTATCGGCCAGACGTCCGGACCCGCCACTGCCGCCCCTGGAGGCCGCCATGACCAGCACCCCCGAAGAGCCCCTGTCCGATGAGGACATGACCACCGTCCCCGCCGGCGACCCCACGATGGGCCTCGCGGAGTCCGGTGACGCCGACGGCGACGCGACCGACAGCACCGACGGGGACGCCGGCGACGCCGACGGCACGGACTCCGACGGCACCGACTCGGACGGCACCGACTCGGACGGCACCGACTCGGACGGCACCGACTCCGACGGCACCGACGCCTGACCTTGGACGATCGCACCCCCGTCGGGGGCCCGCACCCGGCGCTCGACCTGCTCAGCGGTGACGCCCGGACCTTCCTCGAGAAGGTCTGGGCGTCCCGGGTGCACCTGCACCGCACCGCGCCGGCCGACCTCGTCGGCCTGCTCTCCCTCGACGACGCCGACCACCTGCTGACCTCGACCGCGATCCGCACCCCCTCGGTGCGGCTGGCGCAGGACGGCGCGGTGCTCGCGGAGTCGTCGTACACCCGCTCCGCCACCCTGGCCGGCAAGCAGCTGACCGGCCTGGTCGACGGGCGCCGGGCGCTGGCGGCCTTCGCCGACGGCGCGACCGTCGTCCTCCAGGGCCTGCACCGCTACCACCCGCCGCTGACCCGGCTGGTCGCCGAGCTCGAGCTCGAGCTGGGCCACCCGTGCCAGGCCAACGCCTACCTCACCCCGCCCGGCTCGCAGGGCTTCGCGGTCCACGCCGACCGCCACGACGTCTTCGTCTTCCAGACCGCCGGCACCAAGCAGTGGGAGGTCCACGGCCCGGACGGGCCCGAGGAGGTCCTGCTCGAGCCAGGCCTCTCGATGTACCTGCCCACCGGCACGCCCCACGCGGCTCGCGCGCAGGACACCGTCTCCCTGCACGTCACCATCGGCATCAACCAGCTCACCTGGCGCGGCCTGGTCCGCCGCACCCTCGAGCCGCTGCTCGCCGAGGTCCCCGACGACCACCTGCCGGCCGGCTGGCTCGACGACCGGGGGCCGGTGGCGACCGGCCTCGCCGACCGGCTCGAGGCGCTCGCCGCCCGGGTGCGGGAGGCCGACGCCGAGGCCGCCGCGGAGCGGGAGGTACGCCGCTTCCTCTCTACCCGCCCACCGCGCCTGCCCGGCGGCCTGCACGACGTGCTCCGCGTCGGCTCGCTCACCGACGAGACCCCGCTCCGGCGCCGTGCCGGCCACCCCTGCGTGCTCGTCCCGGGCGCGGAGGGCCGCGTCGAGGTGCTGCTCGGCGACCGGGTGCTCGACGTCCCGGCCCGGGTGGCCCCCGCGATCGAGGAGGTCCGCGCCCGGGGCGAGCTCCGCCCGGCCGACCTCGCCGAGCACCTCGACCCGCAGTCGCGCCTGGTCCTGTGCCGGCGCCTGGTCCGGGAAGGGTTGCTCGAGGTCCTTCCGTGACCACCGCGCCGTTCCGCTGCAGCGCGGCGAGCGTCGAGCGCGGCGAGGCACCAGCGGGGACGGCCTCGACCGTCCGCGCCTTCCTGCTCATCGAGCACCCCGGGCCGTGGGGCGTCGAGGCGCTGCGCGACGCCCGGCTCCCCGACGGGCTCGGCCCGCGGATCGCCGCGGCGGCGGCCGCCGCCCGGGTCCGGCCGCTGCTCGTGCGCCGCCCGGCCCGCACCCGTGGCGAGGGCTCCGCCGCCGGGCTGCGCGTGATCGCCGCCTCCTGCCTGCCCGGCGGCACGCGCCTGGAGTCGGGCGTGCTCGACGACCCGCACCAGGTGCTCGACCTCGACCTCGTCTCGCTGCGGGCCGGCGGCAGCAGCGGCCTGGACCCCCACGACGGCACCGTGCTCGCGGTCTGCACCCACGGCCGCCACGACGCCTGCTGCGCCGAGCTCGGCCGCCCGGTCGCGGCCGCGCTCGCCGCCGCCCACCCCGAGGAGACCTGGGAGGTCTCCCACATCGGCGGCGACCGGTACGCCGGCAACCTGCTCCTCCTGCCCGACGGCCTCTACTACGGCCGGCTCGACCCCGACGCCGCGATCGCCGTCGCCGCCGCGACCGCCCGCGGCCACGTCGAGCTCGACCACCTGCGCGGCCGCACGGCGTACCCCATGGCGGTGCAGGCCGCCGAGGTCGCGCTGCGCCGCGCGCTGGGGGAGACCCGGCGCGACGCCGTCCGCTGGACCGGCCGATCCGTCGAGGGTCCGGCGACGAACCCGGTGACGACAGCCGTCTTCGCGGTCGCCGGGGAGTCCTGGTCGGTGCGGGTGCGCACCCTCGCGGGGCCGCCGGCCCGCCTCACCTGCCGGGCGTCGCGGGACGATCCGACGCCCCGGCACGAGGTCGAGGCGGTGGCCCGGGAGGACGCCGGATGAGCACGCTGCAGGAGCCGCCGCTGCAGGTGGTGGCCGGGCCCCGCACCCACGGCGTCGTGGAGTACGCCGCGCAGCTGGCGCGGGCGCTCGGTGCGCCGTCGCTGGTGGGGCCCGCGGAGGTGCTCGACGGCCCGGTGCCCGACGGTCCCGCCCACCTGCACTTCACCGAGCGGCTCCTCGGCCCGACCCCGGCGGTCGCGGTGCGGCGGGCCGTCGGCCTGTGCACCCGGGTGCCGACGACGGTGACCCTCCACGACGTGCCCCAGCCGTGGGCCGGCGAGGAGCGGGCGCGCGCCTACGCCGAGGTCGTCCGCGCCTGCGCCGGCTGGGCGGTCAGCAGCCACCACGAGGCCGACCTCGTGCTGCGCGCCCTGGCCCGGGTCGGCGCCGACCGCGACGTCCCGCCCGGGGTCGTCGTGCACCTGCCGGTCGTGCCCGTGCAGCCGCGCCCGACCCGGGGGGAGGGGCCGGACCGGGACGGCCCGGCGACGCTCGCCGCGCTCGGCTTCGTCTACCCCGACAAGGGCCACCGCGAGCTGCTCCAGGCGGCGACCGAGCTGCGCGCCCGGGGCCACGAGGTCGACGTGGCCTGCCTCGGCTCCCCGGTCGAGGGGCACGCCGACCTGCTCGCCGAGCTGCACCGGCGGGCCCGGGCCGGCGGGGTCGGGCTGACCGTCACCGGCTGGCTGCCCGACGACGAGCTGGTCGCCGCGATGGCCCGCGCCGACGTACCCGTCAGCGGGCACCGTCACCTCTCCGCCTCCGCCTCGGTCAACCGGTGGCTCGCCGTGGGCCGGCGCCCGCTGCTGCTCGACGGGCCGTACGCCCGGGAGGTCGACGCGCTGCGCCCCGGCGCCCACGTGCTCCACGACGACGCCGGGCTGGTCCCCGCGATCGAGCGCGCCCTCGCCGACCCCGCCTCGACGTGGCTGCCCGAGGGCGCGGTGCCCGGCCCCGACCTTGACGCCAGCGCCCGCCAGTACGCCGCGTGGTGGGCCTCGGTCCACCGCGCCGTCCCGGACCCGGTCCCGCCGGTGTTCGTCCCGTTCCCGTGAGCCGGCCGCCCTCCGGCGCCACCGTGCCGGGCAACCGCTGGGACCTCGCCGGGCCCCGCACCGGGCCGCCGCCCACGGTGACGGTGGTCGTCACCCACTACGAGCAGCCGCGCGAGCTGGCCCGGACCCTGCACGCCCTGGGCCGGCAGACCCACCCGGCCGACCGGCTCGAGGTGGTCGTCGCCGACGACGGCTCGGCGACGGCGCCGACCGTGCCGGACGGCGTGCGGCTGGTCCGCCAGGCCGACGAGGGGTTCCGCGCCGCCGCCGCGCGCAACCTCGGCGCCGCGGCCGGCACCGGGGAGGTGCTGGTCTTCCTCGACGCCGACACCACGCCCGAGCCGGGGTACGTCGCCGCGATCAGCCGGCTGCCGCACCTGCTGCCCGAGGCGCTCGTCGTCGGTCGGCGGCGCCACGCCGACCTCGTCGCCGTGCCGGTCGACGCCCCGGTCGAGGACGCCGGCCCGGCCCACGAGCTGTCGTCGCCGGCGTGGCTGGTCGAGGGCTACCGGCGCACCCGCGACCTGGTCGAGGCCGACGACACCTCCTACCGCTTCGTGCTCTCCGCGGTCGCCGCCTGCAGCCGCTGGCTGCACACGCACATCGGCGGCTTCGACGAGACCTTCGCGGCCTACGGCGGGGAGGACTGGGAGTGGGCCGCCCGGGCCTGGCGGCACGGCGCGCTCCTCGCGCACGAGCCCGCCGCCGTCGCCTGGCACGACGGCCCCGACTTCGCCGCCCGGGACTCCGCGGCCGACCGGGCGCGCGCGCTCGCCGAGACCCTCGCCATCGCCCGCCGGGTGCCCGCGCCGGGCGCCGCCCCCCGCGGGCTGCTGGTCGGGCCGCGCGACCCGCTCGTCACGATCGCCGACGGCCTCGACCCGACCGGGCTGCTCGTCGCGCTCGACAGCCTCCTCGCCGCCCTCCCCACCGCCCACGTCCAGGCCCCCGCGTACGTCGCCGGGCTGCTCGCCGGTGACCCGCGGGTCGCCGCCGGGCCGCCACCGGGCACCCCCGCCTGGCACCTCCACCTCGAGCGGCCGGTCCGCGGCTCCGCCGAGGCGTGGCGGGCCGTCGTCGCCCGGCTCGCCGGCCCGGACGCGCCGGGCCTCCTGCGGCTGACCGGGGCCGACGGGGCGCCGCTGGTGACGGCGCGCACGCTGCGCGGCGTACGGCGCCAGGAGCGGTGGGGGCGCACCGACCTCTTCGCGGAACGCGCCGAGCCCGCGGCCGGGCTCGGCCTGGCGGCGGTGCGGCCGGGGACCACGCTCGAGGCCCATCTCGGCGGCTGGGGCTGAGCCGACCCTGGCCGCGCGACCCCTCGCGCCCCTAGGGTCGGGGAATGGTCGTGAGCGCCGCTCCCTCCCGTTTCGCCGCCGACCGCGCCTGGTCCGCGCGCGCCGCCGCCCCGCTGCGGTGGACCGCCGGCCCGGGCGCGCGACCCGGCCCGGCAGAGGTCGACGCGCTGCGTCGCGGCCTCCTGCGCCGCGACGAGGTCGCCGCCGCGCTGGTGCGGGCGGTCCGGGAGGACCGGACGGTCTCCATGCGCGAGGTGCACGCCGCGCTGGCCGCCGGCGGGGCCGGCCCGGACGCACCCGCACCCCTGCGGGACTTCTTCGCCGCCGTCGCGCAGCGCCCGGACTGGGTCGACGACGACCTGCTGGCCCGGGGCGCCGAGGCGTGCCGCACCTTCGGCCACGACGCGGGCCTGGTGCTCACCCACGGGTCGCTGCTCGGTGGCTACCGCACCGCCGCCGCGCTCGAGCCGCTCGCGCGCACCGGCCGGCTGACCGGCGAGGAGACCCTGCGCCGGATCGGGGAGACGACCGCCTGGTGGCGCGCGGTCACCGCCCCCGCCGGCCTCGAGCCGGGCGCGGAGGGCCACCGGCTCGCGCTGCACGTGCGGGTGATGCACGGCTTCGTCAACCACCACCTCGAGCAGGACCCCACCTGGGAGTGGGACCTGCGCGGCGTGCCGATCAACCAGTACGACCAGGCCAGCACGCTCGGCGTCTTCTCCACCAGCTTCCTGCTGCACCTGCGCCTGCTCGGCGTCCGCGTCCCGCGCCGCGACGCCGCCGCGGTCATGCACCTGTGGTCCTACGTGGGCTGGCTGATGGGCGTGGACGAGGAGTGGCTGCCCCGCACCGAGCGCCGCGGGCGCCGGCTGCTCTACCACTTCCTCTCCCACGACCCGCCGCCCGACGAGAACAGCCGCACCCTCGCGGCCGCGCTCATCGACATGGTCGACCTGGCGCCGTACGGCCCGCTGCGCCGCCGCTGGGAGCGCGAGCGCGCCCTCTCGGTCAGCACCTGGCTCCTCGGCCCGGCGGCCATGCGCGACCTCGGCCTGCCCGTCCGGGCGCCTTGGTACGGCGTGTGGCGGGTCGCTGCCAACCTCGGCTGGACCCAGGTGGTCGGCCGGCTCCCCGGCGGGCGCCTGCGGCTGCTCGTCCGCGCCGACCGGCACCACCGGCGCCAGGAGCGCGCCTGGCACGGCGAGGCCGCCCCGGGGATCGGCGCGATCCCCGCCTGAGCCCCGCCCGAGCCCCTGCCCGAGCGCCGCCCGAGCGCCGCCACAGCCTGGCTGTTGACGCGCGTCAAGAACAGGTTCTAGTTTCGCGGCATGCGAGCACCCACCACCGCCGTCATCGGCGCGGGCATCAGCGGACTGACCGTGACCAAGATGCTCGCCGACTACGGCGTGCCGGGCACGACGTTCGAGAGCTCGGACCGGGTCGGGGGCAACTGGGCCTTCGGCAACCCCAACGGCCACAGCAGCGCCTACCGCTCGCTGCACATCGACACCTCGAAGTACCAGCTGTCCTTCAAGGACTTCCCGATGCCGGAGCACTACCCGGACTTCCCGCACCACACCGACATCAAGGCCTACCTCGACTCCTACGCCGACGCCTTCGGGCTGCGCGAGCGCATCGAGTTCGAGAACGGCGTGGTCCACGCCGACCGGCTGCCCGACGGCGGCTGGGAGCTGCAGACCCAGCGCGGGGAGACCCGGCGCTTCGACCTCCTCGTCGTCGCCAACGGCCACCACTGGGACCCGCGGACCGCGGACTTCCCCGGCGAGTTCACCGGGGAGTCGATCCACTCCCACCACTACGTCGACCCGTGGACGCCGCTGCACCTGATGGACAAGCGGATCCTCGTCGTCGGGCTCGGCAACAGCGCCGCGGACATCACCGTGGAGCTCTCCCAGCGGGTGCTGCGCAACCAGGTCACGCTCTCCACCCGCAGCAGCGCGTGGATCGTCCCGAAGCTGATGTACGGCAAGCCGGCGGACATGAACTACCGGACCTACCCCCAGCTGCCGCTGTCCTGGCAGCGCAAGGTCGCCCAGTGGGGCCAGCGGTTCACCGGCTCCGACCCGCGCAACTACGGCCTGCCCGCGCCCAACCACAAGTTCTTCGAGGCCCACCCCACGCAGTCCACCGAGCTGCCGCTGCGGCTGAAGTCCGGCGACGTCACCGCCCGCGGCAACGTCGCCCGGCTCGACGGCAGCACGGTCCACTTCGAGGACGGCGCGTCCGCGGAGTTCGACGTGATCGTCTACGCCACCGGCTACAACCTCACCTTCCCCTTCTTCGACCCCGCCTTCATCAGTGCACCGGGCAACCGGATCGACCTGTACAAGCGGATCCTCAAGCCGGGCCTCGACGACCTGCTCTTCGCCGGCTTCGCCCAGGCCACCCCCACGCTGTTCCCGTTCGTGGAGAGCCAGGCCCGGCTGATCGCGGCGTACGCCGTCGGGGAGTACGCCCCGCCGCCGGTCGAGCAGATGCAGGAGGTCATCCGCGCCGACGACGCGCTCTACATGGGCCACATGCTCGACCGGCCCCGCCACACCCACCAGCTCGACTACTTCGTCTACGAGCACCAGATGCGGACCAAGGAGCTGCCCGAGGGCCGCGAGCGGGCCCGCCGCGCCGGCGCGCCCGCCCTCGCCGGCCGCAGCGCGGCCGTGCCCGAGCCGACCGCACCCGAGCCGACCGTCCTGTGAGCCCGGCCGCCACCCGGGGCGACCAGCGCCGGGCCGCGCTGCTCGAGGCCCTCGACCAGGCGCTGCGCAAGGCCGGGCCGCACGCCCGGCTCGAGGACATCAACGTCGCGGACCTCTCGCGGCGCGCCGGGGTCACCCGCTCGGCGTTCTACTTCTACTTCGACAACAAGGCCGCCGCCGTCGCCGCCCTCATGGACGAGATGGAGGACGACGCCTGGGACGCCGCCGGCCTGCTCGGCGGCGACGGCGCGATGAGCGAGCGGATCGCCACCGCGATCCGCAGCGTCGTCGAGGGCTGGCGGCGGCGTACCCACGTCCACCGCGCCATGCTCGAGGCCCGCGCCACCAGCCCCGCGGTGCGCGAGAGGTGGGAGCAGCGGATCGCCGCCTTCGTCGAGGTCGTCGCCGCGCTGGTGGAGTCCGAGCGGGCCGCCGGTCGCGCCCCCGCCGGACCCCCGGCCACGGCGCTGGCCACCGCCCTGCTCGACCTCAACGACCGCACCCTCGAGCGGCTCGTCCGCGCCGCCGACACGACCGGCGAGGACCACATCGACGCCGTCGTGCACCTCTGGACCAGCGCCATCTACGGGAGGACCACCCCATGACCAGCCAGCAGCCGCCCGCCACCGCCCCGGAGGCCACCCCGGGCACCCGGCGCGACGTCGCCTTCGCCTCCGCCGGCGTCGAGCTCTCCGCCTGGCACTTCCCGGCCGCGACCGACGACCTGGCCGGCCCCGCGGGGCGCCCGGTCGTGGTGATGGCCCACGGCCTGGCCGGCACCAAGGACTCCGGCCTCGAGCCGTACGCCCGCGGGCTGGCCGCCGCCGGCCTCGACGTGCTCGCCTTCGACTACCGCGGCTTCGGCACCTCCGGGGGCGCTCCGCGTCAGACGGTCTCGATGGCCGGGCAGGTCGCGGACTACCGCGCCGCGGCGATGGCGGCCAAGCGCCTCGACGGGGTCGACCCGGACCGGCTCGTGCTGTGGGGGGTCTCCCTGGCCGGTGGGCACGTGCTCAGCGTCGGCGCCGGCCGCGAGGACGTCGCCGCGGTGGTCGCGCTGGCCCCGCTCGTCGACGGGCTGGCCGCCGGCCGGCTCGCGATGCGCCACCACAAGCCCTCGGCGATGCTCCGCTCGACCGTCGAGGGCGTGCGCAGCCGGGTCGCCGGCCCCCGGACGATGCCGGTCGTGGCGCGGCCCGGCGAGCTCGGCGCGCTCACGCTCGACGGCTGCTACGAGGACTACCTGGCCATCGCCGGACCGAGCTGGCGCAACGAGATCGACGCCGCCGTCGGCCTCGAGCTCGGCGGGCACCGCCCGGCCAAGCACGCCGCCGACCTGCGCTGCCCGCTGCTGGTGCAGATCGCCGACCACGACCGCAGTGCCCCGCCGCACGCCGCGCTGAAGGCGGCCTTCGCCGGCCGCGGCGAGGTGCGGCACTACCCGTGCGACCACTTCGACGTCTACGCCGGCCGGGACTGGTTCGAGCCGGCGCTGGCCCACCAGGTGCACTTCCTGCGCCGGCACCTCGCGCCCTAGCCGGACACCCCTGGGCGGACACCCCAGCCGGACCCCCGGCCGGACCCCCAGCCGGACCCCCAGCCGGACCCCCAGCCGGTTGGCGCCCGCGCCGGGCGGGGTGCGACCATCCCACCTCGTGATCGACGCATGACCTGGACCGCCCGGCTCCGCGCCACCCTGCTCGGCCTGCGGATGGACACCACCCCGTTGCGGGAGTCCCGCGACTTCCGGCTGCTCTTCTGGGCCGGCTCGGTCTTCTACCTCGGCGGGATGATCACCTACGTCGCGGTGCCCTTCCAGGTCTACTCGCTGACCGGGTCGAACTTCGCCGTCGGCGCGATCGGCCTGGTCGAGCTGGCGCCGCTCGTGGTCTTCGGGCTGTACGGCGGCGCGCTGGCCGACCACGTCGACCGGCGCAAGCTGCTCATCTGGACCGGCGTCGCCCAGGCGTTCTTCACCGGCGTGCTCGCGGTCAACGCGTTCCGCGACGAGCCCGACGTGTGGGTCGTCTTCGTGGTGGCCGTCTTCCTCGTCTCCTGCTCCGCGCTCCAGCGGCCCTCCCGCGAGGCGCTGCTCCCGCGGACCGTGCGCCACGACCAGCTGATGGCCGCCAACGCGCTGGGCAGCTTCGGCATCCAGATCGGCGTGCTGCTCGGCCCGGCCATCGGCGGCGTGCTCATCGCGACCGTCGGTATCGGTTGGTGCTTCCTCATCGACGTGGTCGGCCTGGCCATCGCGACGCTGCTCTACGTGCGGATGCGGTCCTACGCCCACCGCGCCGAGACCACCCCGCCGAGCCTGGAGGGCATCCGCCAGGGCGTGCGCTACGCCCTCTCCCGGCGCGACCTGCTCGGCACGTACCTCGTCGACATCGCCGCGATGTTGCTCGCGCTGCCGGTCGTGCTGTTCCCGGCCCTGGTCGAGGAGGTCTTCGAGAACCCCGAGCTGCTCGGCGGGCTCTACATCGCCCAGACGCTCGGCGCGATGCTCGCCACCGCCACCAGCGGCTGGACGAGCCGGGTGCACCACCACGGCCGGGCGATCGTCGTGGCCGCCGCGGCGTACGGCGCCTGCGTGGCGCTCGCCGGCCTGATGCCGTCCTTCTGGCTGGTCCTGCTCTTCCTCGGCCTGTCCGGCTGCGCGGACATGATCTCCGGGATCTTCCGCGCGACCGTGTGGAGCCAGACCATCCCCGAGGCGATGCGCGGGCGGCTGGCCGGCATCGAGATGCTGTCCTACTCCCTCGGCCCGCTCGGCGGGCAGGTGCGCGCCGGCGTGACCGCCGACCTGTGGTCGGTGCGCGGCGCGATCACCAGCGGCGGCGTCGCCTGCGTCGCCGGCGTGGCGCTGACCGCCACCTGGCTGCGGGACTTCTGGTCCTACGACGACCGCACCGACGAGTACGCCGTCGCCGAGCGCGCGGCCCGAGCCGCCACCGGCGACGCCTGAGCCCTCGGCGGCCGTCAGCGGAGCTGGTCGGTGGGCGGGCCGGGGCGTCGGTTCATCAAGGTATGCAGGGAAACCATCGGCCGGTTCGGCGTCGGTTCGGCTGCATACCTTGATGGAGCCACACTCCCCACGGTGAGCTCACACGGGGGAGTGGCGGTTCGGCTGCATACCTTGATGAACCGTCAGCGCGGACCCGGGATCGGCCAGGCGTAGGCGTCCGGGACCGGCTCGAACTCGGGGCCGGCGGACAATGGGGCGGCCTCGAACGTCGGCCCCAGCTGCCCGACCAGCTGGGCCCCGTGCTGACCGTGCTGCCCGTGCTGGGCCGCTGACTGGGCGGCCTGGTTGGCGGCCTCGATCTCGTCGTTGCGCTGCTGCAGCTGCGCCAGCTGCTCGCGCGTCTCGACCAGCTGCTGCTCGCCGGCGGCGAGCTCGGCCGCGAGGGCTTCCTGGGCGGCCGGGTCGGTGGCCTGGGACAGCTGCGCCTGCAGCTGCTCGAGGCGGGCCTCGGCGTCGCGGACCTGCTGGCCCAGCAGCAGCTCGCCCCGGACGTCCGGCGTCTCGTGGAGGGTGGCCTGCGGGGTGCCGACGAGCTCGGCGTGGGCGCTGCCGACCCCGGCGCCGGCCGGCTCCCAGGACTTCCCGCCGCCCGAGCCGGGTCCGGACGGCCCCGCACCCGCCGGCTCCCAGGACTTCCCGCCCCCGCCGTGAGCGCTGCCGCCACCACCGGACGCACCACCACCGGATCCCGATCCCGATCCACCCCCGGAACCGCCGGTGCCGGGCACCGGCAGGGGCTGGGCCGGGTCGAGGCCGGGTGGTCGCCGGAGCTGCTCGGGAGTGATCGTGGAGAGGGCGTCGATGAGCGCCTGGGAGAGGGTGAGCTCGCGCTCGCGGAGCCGGTTGACGGTGCCGACGGCGTCGTTCCAGGCGAGGACCTGCCCCTCGGTGGGGTCGGCGGGCAGGACGATGTCGCGGTAGAGGCTGCTCTGCAGGCCGCGGGCGAGGGCTGTCTGCCAGGCCTGCTCCATCGCCTGCTCCACCTCCTCGATGCCGTCGGCGAACCGGCGGAGGGCGGTCTCGGCGGTGTCGGCGTCGTCGGAGAGCCGCCGACCCGCACCGGAGACGACCTCGCAGGCGCTGGACAGGGCGAGGGCGATCTCGCCGGACGCCGCGGCGGAGGCGAAGTGGCGGGACCGCTCGCGGCCGTGGTCCTCGGCGCGGTCGGCGCGCCGGCGCACCTTGCGCAGGTCGTCCGCGGTGTCGCGGCAGGAGGCCGGGTCGGCGGCGACCACGGTGCTCATCGACATGGTCATCAGCGGTCCTTCTGTCCGGGCCCGCTGCCGCCGGCGCCTGCGTCGTGGCCGGCGGCGTCGTGGTCGGGGGTGAGGTTCTCGGGGAGATTGAGGACGTCGTGGAAGGGGAGGTTGAGCACATGGCTCGGCGCGTCGTCGCTGCGAGGAGGCAAGGTGGGCAGCTGCGGCGCGTCCGCGGCACCACCCGGTTGCGCATTCTCGAGGTGGTAGCGGGTGACCTGGAACCTGTCGACGGTGTCCACCTCGTCGCGCACCTCGACGACGACGTCGGCGAGGGTGGTGAGCTGTTCGCCGAGGTCTCTGGCGCGCGTCTCGAGCAGCTGCAGGGCCGCGCCGGAGTCGACGCCGGTCGTGGGAAGCGCGACGGTGGTCGACGACAGCCGCTCGCCGCGCTCGTAGAGGGTGGCGGCCGTCCTGGTGAGGTCGTTGGCTTCGAGTCTCATCTCGCCCATGGGCGGCACTCTTCCCGGGTGAGAGACCTGCTTAAACCGCGGACATCAGCGCCCCCGGCTCGACGCTCGCCGCGGCGTCCTCGAGCACCTCGCAGAGGTCGGCGTAGTCCTCCAGGGCGACCGTGCCGGTCAGGGTCAGCCCCCAGGCGCCGACCTGCCAGGACCACTGCTCGGTGAGCAGCTCGACGCCCACGCCGCGGTGGGCGAAGCGCTGGTAGAGCACCTCGCGGCCCTCGAGGTCCAGCTGCTCGGTGTCCTCCAGGGCGAAGGAGTCGAGCAGCCGCGCGAGGTCGGCGACGGCCGCGGCGCGCCAGCCGGCGAGGTCGCCCCGCAGGCGGTCGGGCAGCTCGGCGCGCCGCAGCACCAGCTCGGGGGCGACGCCCGAGCCGAGGGCCGGGCCGCCCCGCGCCGCGACGAGCACGTCGGGCGCCGGGTCGGGGTGGTGGTGCCAGCCGGGCGGGAGGGTGAGGAGCGGGGTCGAGGTCATGGGCGCCACGCTGCCCGCGGTCGGTCCGGCGACGTACGGCGTCGAGGCCCGGCTGTGGGCGACGGCGCGCGAGCGGTCCCGGTGGACGGGGAGCGGGCTACCGGTCGAAGGCGGCGCGCACGTCGGCCTCGGTGAGCCCGTAGTCCTCGATGGCGTAGCGGTGGGAGGGCTTGGCCGCGCCCTGCTTGGACTCGCGGTCGATCTCCGCCATCGCCGCCTGCGCCTCGGGGGTGAAGTCCAGGCCGAAGCGCTCATAGACCGACCGGGCCGTGCCGAGCGGGTCGGCGAGCAGGCCGGCGAAGGCGACGTCGACGAACTGCGCCTGGTCATAGCGCGGCCGGGCGTCGTGGAAGGCGTGGAAGGCGCGCGCCCACAGGTCGAGCTGGGTGCGGCCGATGGTCTCCCCGACGTACGTCGTGGAGTGCCCGGCCGTGGTCTCGGCCGACAGCGAGCACGACGAGGCGATGCACACGACCGGGTCGCGGTGGGTGTAGACGACCAGTGCGTCGGGATAGACCGCCATCAGCGCGTCGAGCGCGGTCAGGTGCGAGGGGTTCTTGAGCACCCAGCGCTTGTCGGGGTCGTTGAGCCCGACGAGCTGGAGGTTCTGCCGGTGCCGGGCGTAGGCGTCGGTCCAGTCCTGCTCGGCCAGCCACGCGGAGTAGCGCGGCAGGTTGGCGAGGGACTCATACGAGCTGGACTTGCCGGTCTGGCGCAGCAGCCGCCAGCACTCCTCGACGGTGGTGGCGTCCATGTAGTGGATCCCCCTGTACTCCGGGCTCTCCACGTGGTGGGCGGCGAAGGCCTGCTGCATCGCGCCGAAGATCGGGTCGGCCTCCCAGGTCTCGCGGGGCGGGCGCGGCTGGGGGTACTGCGTCAGCCACATCTCCAGGCCCTGCGCGGCCGGGTCGGCGTGCAGCAGGCGGTGCAGCGCGGTGGTGCCGGTGCGCGGCAGGCCCAGCACGAAGACCGGCCGCTCGATCGGCACGGCGGCGTGCTCGGGGCGGGCGGTGAACTGGGCCTGGGTGAGCAGCCGGCCGACCAGCGCGCTCTTGACCTCCGAGCGCTGGAAGTAGTTGCCGCGCGGGGTCAGCCCGGCCTCGGGGGAGGCGAGGTCGTCGACGAGCACCCGCAGCCCCTCCTCGTGGGCGGTGCCGCCGAGGTCGGAGAGGCCGGTCGTGCGGACGGCGGCCGCGAGGATGTCGTCGTAGGAGCCCACGTCGGGCCGCTCGCGGGTCATCACGTTGTGCCCGCCGGTCCCGGGATCGGGGGCGCTGCTCATCGGTGGAACTCCCCGCAGTCGACGTTGAGCACCTGGCCGGTGACCGCGGAGCAGAGGTCGGTGGCCAGCACCAGCGCGGCCCGGGCGACCTCGGCGGGGCTCGCGAGCCGCTTGAGGTCCGTGGGTGCGGCCTTCTCGGCGTACACCTCGTCGTGGGTGCGGCCGGACTCCGACGCGATCCAGTCGAAGTAGCCCTTGTTGACGTCCTCGTAGATGTAGGACGGCGCGACGCTGTTGAGCCGGATCCCGCGCGGGCCGAGCTCGGTGGCCAGGGAGGAGGAGAGGTGCTCCAGCGCGCCCTTGGACAGCTTGTAGCCGGCGAACTCCTCCTGGGACTGGTAGAGCACGCAGGAGTTGACCATCAGCACCGAGCCGCGGGTCGCGGCGAGCGCGTCGGCGAAGAGCGCGGTCAGCCGCAGCGGGGCGAAGACGTTGGTCTCGTTCGCGGCGCGCAGCCCGTCGAGGTCGAGGGTGGTGAGCGGGTCCATCGGCGGGATGGCGAAGGCGTTGTTGACCAGGCAGTCGACGCGCCCGAACTCCGCCAGCGCCTGCTCGACCAGCGCGACGCGGGAGGCCTCGTCGGTGATGTCGGTGGGTACGACGAGGGCCCGGCGCCCGTGCGCGCGGACCGTCTCGGCCATCTTCTCCAGCCGGCGCTCGGTGCGGCTCGCGAGCACCAGGTCGGCGCCCATCCGCGCCGCCTCCGCGCCGAGGGCGCGGCCGAGCCCGGGGCCGACGCCGGAGAGGACGAGCACCTTGCCCTCCAGCAGCGGGAGCGGGCGGTAGCGGGCCTCGACCTCGGCGTCGGTCTCGAGGTGGGCGGTGGCGGTCTGGGGCGGCACGGTCAGCTCAGCATCCTTCGGGCGACGGAGCGCTGCCGGGCGGCGATCCGCGCGGCGTACTCCTCGGGGGTGACGGGGGAGTGGTGCGGGAGGAGGTCGCGCACGGAGTCGAACGGCACCACCTCGACGCTCGGGCCGTCCTCGGGGCCGAGGTCGCGCTCGAGGCGCTGCCAGCGCAGCATCATCGAGCCGGTGCGGTGGCCGGTGGTCTCCAGCCAGTTGGCGATGCTCCCCCCAGGTACAGACGGAGGCCGCTCGGAGACCACGAAGCGCATCATCCCGTCGGGGTCGGTGACCGCCTGGGCCTTGGTGAGCGAGGTCTGGTGGGTCTCGTAGTCGGTCGAGACGTACCAGTCCGAGCCGATCTGGACCGCCTGGTAGGCGCAGTCGGTGCACTCGGGCACGGTGATGACCAGCGCCTGGTCCTCGCCGAGCTCGTAGTGGCCGATCGAGGAGCGCTGCGAGGCGAGCCCGCCGGGCGTGGTCTGCGGCGGGGTGAGGGTGTTGACCGGCTGCTGGTACTGGAAGAAGTGCGGGAAGGCGAACCAGGTCTGGATCGAGCCGACGAGCGAGCGGGCGGCGACCTCGTAGCGCTTGGCGAGCCGGGCCTCGGTCAGCGGCGCCGCCGGGCGCCCCATCGTGTCGGGCCGCTCGATCCACAGCACCCCGCGCTCCTCGGTGTCCCAGTCGTTGAAGACCTCGCGGACGATGAGGGTCGTGGCGCCGGGCTCGGCGGTGTAGCGGAACTCGAAGGTGCCGTCGTCGGCGATGTCGAGCTCGCGGTCGTCGAAGGCTGCGCAACTACGGGGCGCCTGCCCGGGACCGTAGGTCCCCGCCATGACCTGGAAGGACAGGTCGGCGGTCGTCCCGCGGCGCCCGCGCACGACGTACTCCACGCCCTCGCGGAGGAAGGCGTTGAAGTAGAGGGCGTCGGGGTTGTCCAGGCCCTGCCGGGAGAACTGGTGGGTCGGGTTGACGAACAGCGGGCGCTCGAGGTCGTAGTCGAACGCGGTCTGCATCGCCATCCGGATCCGCCCGGCGAGGTACTCGTAGCCCTCGAGCCGGTCCTGCTCGGTGCGGATGAACGGCGCGTTCGCGATCAGCTCCTCGGCCTCGGCGATGGCGTCCCGGAGCGGCTTGGTCAGGTCCAGCGAGCTGCTCACCGGGTCACCCCTCGACCTTCGCGATGACGTTCTCGGCGTACTGCTCGAGGTGGGCGATCTTCTTCTCCAGCGGCTCGGTGTCGGGCCCGACGACGTAGGGGACGCGGAAGCCGACGATGCAGTCGGTGACGCCCTTGTCGGCCAGGCGCTTGATCCCGTCGGGGTCGTAGGCGTCGTAGGAGATGACGTGGACCTCGAAGTCCTCGCGGGTGTCGCCCTCCTCGCGGCGGATCTCCGCGAGCCGGGCGAGCAGGCGGTCGAGCTCCTCGCCGTCGCCGCCGGCGTGCATCCAGCCGTCGCCCTTGCGCACCGCGCGGCGCAGCGCGGCGTCGGCGTGGCCGCCGACGAGCAGCGGCAGCCGGGCGGTGGGAGCGGGGGTCTGCTTGAGGGAGGCGACCTCGTAGAACTCACCGGAGTAGGAGAAGTACTCCTGCCCGCCGTCGGGGTCCTGGGGGCGGGTGAGGCCGCGGACGATGTCGATGCACTCGTCCATCCGCTTGCCGCGCCGCTCCCACGGCACGCCGAGCGCGGCGAAGTCCTCGGGCCACGGCGAGATGCCGACGCCGAGGCCGAGCCGGTTGCCGGACAGGGCGGCCAGCGAGGAGGCCTGCTTGGCCACGAGCACCGGCGGGCGCACCGGCAGCTTGAGCACGAACGGCGTCAGCCGCAGCGTGCTGGTCACCGCGAACAGGTGCGCGCAGAGCACCATCGCCTCGATGAACTCCTTGCCGTCGAGGAACTCCCGGTCGCCGGTGTCGGTGTAGGGGTACGTCGAGTCCGACTCCTCGGGGTAGATGAGGCTGTCGGCGACGGTCATGCTCGTGTAGCCCGCCGCCTCGGCGGCCTGCGCGAGCGGCGCGTAGTAGTCCGCCCGGGTCATCGCCTCGGCGTAGGTGAATCGCATGCGCCGAACAGTAGAACGTGTTCCAGTTCTGTGCCAGGGTTCCGGCGTGGACCTTCAGGAGCTCAGCGACCGCACGGAGATCGCCGCCGTGCTCACCCGCTACACCCGCGCCATCGACACCGGCGAGTTCGACCGGCTCGAGACGGTCTTCACCCCGGACGCGCAGATCGACTACACCGAGTCCGGCGGCATCGCGGGCGGCTACGCCGAGGTCGCGCCCTGGCTGGCCGAGGTGCTGCCGGCGTTCTTCCCCCGGCGCATGCACACGCTCGGTCAGGTGGCGATCGAGCTGGCCGGCGACGAGGCCGAGGTGGCGGCGTACTTCCACAACCCGATGCCGGTGACCGGCGAGGACGGCGCCGAGCGGGTCGTGGAGTTCGGCGGGATCTACCACCACCGGATGGTCCGCACCCCCGACGGGTGGCGCAGCCGGGAGCTGCGCGAGGAGATCGTCTGGAAGCGGACCTGAGGGCGGCCCGGTGACCACTAGGGTCCGGGCCATGGGTCTCCCCGACGAGAAGCCGGCCGGTCTCGACTCCCCCGTGGTCCCGAAGGTGCTCAAGCGCGTCGCGAAGGTCCAGGTGGCGGCGTTCCGCGCCACCAACGGCCGCGTCGGCAGCACGTGGCGCATCGGCGCCGGGTGGCGCAAGCCGGTGCCGACGCTGCTGCTCGACCACGTCGGGCGGAAGTCCGGCACCCGGTTCACCACGCCGCTGCTCTACCTCGAGGACGGCGCGGACCTGGTGATCGTCGCCTCCCAGGGCGGGCTGCCGAAGCACCCGCAGTGGTACCGCAACCTGCTCGCCCACCCCGACACCCAGGTGGCGCTCAAGGGCGAGCGGGTGCGCCCGGTGCGGGCGCGCGTCGCGGACCCCGAGGAGCGGGCGGCGCTGTGGCCGCGGCTCGTCGAGCTGTACGCCGACTTCGACCGCTACCAGCGCTGGACCGACCGGGAGATCCCGGTCGTGGTGCTCGAGC
The DNA here is from genome assembly GCF_013177455.1 of Nocardioides marmotae. Taxonomy (NCBI): domain Bacteria; kingdom Bacillati; phylum Actinomycetota; class Actinomycetes; order Propionibacteriales; family Nocardioidaceae; genus Nocardioides; species Nocardioides marmotae. The sequence continues at coordinate 4,055,364 of NZ_CP053660.1, read as the reverse complement.
CGCGCCGGGGCTGAGGGCCGCCCGCCGGGGCTGGCGCTTGGCTGCGTTGGGTCCGTCCCTGACAATGGGCGCGTGCCCCCCGACCAGCCCTCCGGCCCGCCCACCGACAAGCTCGGTGACCAGCGCCCCGACCGCCCCGTGCTCTCGGGCCTGATCGCGCTGGTCGGCGTCGGGCTGGTGGTCGGCCTCGTTCTCGGCGGCGTCGCGCTCGGCGCGGTGAGCGTGCTCGGCCTCGGCGGCGACGACGGCGGCTCCGGTCGCTCCTCGGACCAGCAGGCGTTCTACCTGCCCAAGCCCCAGCCGACCGACGAGCCCGACGGGCCGCTCATCACCCTGGCGCCCGAGCCGGGCGGTGACGGGTCCGCGTCGGCTGAGCCCTCGGAGTCCGCCACCACGGAGGCGGCCGAGGACGAGATCTCGCTCTCGGCCGGCCAGGCCAGCGTCACGCCGATGCAGCAGATCGACCTCACCGGCGTCTACACCGGCGGCGAGGGCGCGATCCTCCAGGTCCAGCGCTTCGCCGACGGCACGTGGGTCGACTTCCCGGTCACCGCCTCGGTCAGCAACGAGATGTTCTCCACCTACATCCAGACCGGCCAGCTCGGTGAGAACAAGTTCCGCGTCGTCGACACCAGCACCGGCCTGGAGTCCAACGAGGTCACCGTCACGATCGGCTGAGCGCCGGCTCCCGGAGGCGCTCCGGCTGCGCGGTGCGGTCCGGCTGCGCGGTGCGGTCCGGCTGCGCGTGGTGGGCGGGCCGGCCGGCCACGGGGACGGGGCGCGCCCGCCGGGTCGAGCGCTGCTGGCTCGCGGTCACGCCGCCCAGCACGCCGCCGAGCACGAGCGCGACGGCGAGGCCCTGGAGCGGCCCGAACGCCTCGCCGGCGACCAGCGCGCCGAGCGCGGTCCCGACGACGGGATTGAGCAGGCCGACGAGCGCGGTGGCGCCGGCCGACATCCGGGTCAGGCCGCGGAACCAGCACACGTAGGCCAGGGCCGTCCCGACGCCGCCCAGCCAGAGGTACCCGAGGGCCGCCGGGGCGTCGATCGCCGGCGGCGCGCCCTCGACGAGCAGTGCCACGGGGACCAGCAGCAGCCCGCCCGCGACCAGCTGCCAGGAGACCAGGGTCAGCATGTCGACCGGGGCACGCCAGCGCTTGGTCAGGACCAGGCCGGTCGCGGCGACGGCCACCGAGGCGACCCCGGCCGCGAGCCCGAGCGCGTCCAACCCGCCCGGGGAGCCGAGCACCAGCAGCCCGACGCCGCCCAGCCCGACCAGGGCCGCCACGACGGCGCGCCCGGGGGCGCGCTCGCCGAGCGCGACGTACGCCAGGGCCATCACGGCGAGGGGGAGCGTGGCCTGGAGGGTCGCGGCGAGGCCGCCGGGGAGCCGGTAGGCGGCGAGGAAGAGCAGCGGGAAGAACAGCCCGATGTTGCACAGGCCGAGCACGCCGGCCTTCCACCACCACGCGCCGCGGGGCAGCCGGCGGGCGAACGCCAGGAGCAGCAGGCCTGCGGGCAGGGCGCGGACCACCGCGCTGAACAGTGGTCGGTCCGGCGGGAGCAGCGCCTCGGTCGTCAGGTAGGTGGTGCCCCACGCGATGGGTGCGACGGCGGTGAGGGCGACGGTGCGAGCCGAGATACTTTCCACGGAAGACAAAGTATCTTCCAAGTGAGATATCGTCGAATCGTGACTGCCCCGGACTTCGTCGGCCACGTCCTCGACCAGTGGCACGACGAGCGGCCCGACCTCGACGTCAGCCCCGTCGGGGTCATCGCTCGGCTGCACCGCCTCGCCGCCCGGCTGACCGAGGAGCTGGTCGCGGTCTACGCCGAGCACGGCCTGGGGGAGGGGGAGTTCGACGTGCTCGCGGCGCTGCGCCGCGCCGGCACGCCGTACGAGCTGACGCCCGGCGTGCTCGCCGCCTCGACGATGGTCAGCTCCGGTGCGGTCACCAAGCGCGTCGACCGCTGCGTGCAGCAGGGCTGGGTCACCCGCCGCGTCGACGAGCGCGACGGTCGCGGCCGCGTCGTGGCGCTGACCGCGGAGGGTCGGGCGCTGATCGACCGGGCGTTCGGCGACCACATCGCCAACGAGCACCGCCTGCTCGCCGGGCTCTCCGCGGGGCAGCGCGAGGAGCTCGCCGCGCTGTTGGAGCACTGGGGTCGGGCGCTGGAAGCCGCCGACTAGGGTTCTGGTCATGAGCGAGACCGCGCAGACCCCCGTCACCGGCACCCGCATCGTCGTCGGCAACGACGGCTCGCAGCCCGCGCTGCACGCGCTGGAGTGGGCGCTGGACCACGCCCGCAAGGTCGGCGGATCGGTCACCGTGCTGCGGGCCTGGACGCTGGCGACCGCGCCGCGGCCCAAGACCCAGACCTTCGGCTACGTCCCGCCGCGCGCGGACTTCGAGGAAGCCGTGCTCGAGGACCTGCGCGCCGACACCGCGGCCGCCGTCGCCTCCCACGGCCAGGGCGTCGACGTCCGCTACGAGGCGTACGCCGGCCCCGCCGGCAGCGCCCTGCTCGACGCCTCCGAGCACGCCGACCTCGTCGTGGTCTCCTCGCGCGGCCGGGGCGGCTTCCGCGGCCTGGCGCTCGGCTCGACCTCCGACCAGCTCGTGCGGCACGCCTCCTGCCCGGTCGTCGTCGTGCGCGGCGCGCGGACCAACGAGACCGATCGCACCCGCACCCTCGACGTCGCCGTGCCGACCGCGGAGGACCGGCCCGCCGAGGACCGACCCGCCGAGTGAGCGGGCCGGCCCTGGCGGCCGTGCTTGCGTCGGGGACAGGTCAGGACGGCACGTAGTCGAACGTGTCCGGGTCCGGGCCGGTGCGGCCGGCCGCACCGCGGTCCAGCGCGCTGATCTCGGCGACCTCCTCGACGGTGAGGGAGAAGTCGAAGATGTCGAAGTTCTCCCGGATCCGCTGCTCGGTGACCGACTTGGGGAAGACGATGTCGCCGCGCTCGACGTGCCAGCGCAGGGTCACCTGGGCGGGCGTCTTGCCGTACGTCGCCGCGATCCGGCCGATCACCTCGTCGTCGAGCACCGCACCCTGCGCGATCGGCGACCAGGCCTCGACCTCGACGCCGTGACGGATCGAGGCGGCGCGGGCGTCCTCGTTGCAGAAGTAGGGGTGGACCTCGATCTGGTTCACCGCCGGGACCACGCCGGTCTCCTCGACGATCCGGTCGAGGTGGGCGGGCTGGAAGTTCGAGACGCCGACGGCGCGGGCGCGGCCCTGCTCGACGAACTCGGTCAACGTGCGCCAGGTCGAGACGTAGTCGCCGTCGTACAGCGTCGGCAGCGGCCAGTGGATGAGGAACAGGTCGATGGTGTCCACGCCGAGCTTGGCCAGCGTCTCGTCGAAGGCGCGCCGGGCGTCGTCGGGTCGGTGGAACCCGTTGTTGAGCTTGCTGGTGATCCACAGCTCCTCGCGCGGGATGCCGGAGGCCTTGACCGCCTCGCCGACGCCCGCCTCGTTGCGGTACATCTGAGCGGTGTCGACGTGCCGGTAGCCGATCTCCAGCGCCGTGCCGACCGCGCGGGCGGTCTCCTCCGGCGGGACCTGGTAGGTGCCGAACCCGAGCTGCGGGATCGTGGTCTGGTTGTTGAGGGTGATCGTCGGGACGCTCATGCCTCCCGACAAGACCAGCCGCCTCCAAATCCTTCCCCGACGCGCCGACGGGAGAGGATGGTCACGTGAACGCTCCCGAGCCGGTCCCGTACACCGCCTACGACACCCGCCTGGCGTCGTACGCCGTGATCACCGACGACGAGGGCCGGATCCTGCTCGCGCTGTGGAACGAGTCGCCCGACGGCGGCCGGTGGACGCTTCCCGGCGGCGGTGTCGACCTCGAGGAGACGGCCGAGCAGGGCGCGGTCCGCGAGGTGCGCGAGGAGACCGGGTACGACGTCCGGCTCGACCGGCTGCTCACCGTCGACAGCTACGTCATCCCCGCCTCCCGCCGCCACATCGAGACCGACCGGCCGATGAAGGCGGTGCGGGTGCTCTTCGCCGCCACGATCACCGGCGGCGAGCTCACCGCCGAGATCGGCGGCAGCACCGACGAGGCCCGCTGGTTCACCCCCGCCGAGGCCGCCCGCCTCCCGCACGTCTCCCTCGTCGACCTCGCCCTCGACCTCCTCTGACCCTCCCCCGCCCGCCGAGGTGGGACTCCTGCAGGGTCGAGGTGGGACTCGTGCGGGGTCGAGGTGGGAGTCCTGCAGGGTCGAGGTGGGACTCGTGCAGGGTCGAGGTGGCGCTCGTGCAGGGTCGAGGTGGGAGTCCTGCAGGGTCGAGGTGGGAGTCCTGCAGGGTCGAGGTGGCAGTCGTGCAGGGCCGGGTCAGGCCGGACGTCGCCGGCGGTACGCCGGGTGCTGCTCGCCGCGGGCGTGCCGACGCCGGTGCGGGCGCTGCCGCTCGGCGATCGCGTCGCGCAGCTCGGTGAGCCACCGCTCGGACGCCGGGTGGGCCAGGTCGGCCCGGCGCACCACGATGACGATCCAGCCGTCGGCCCGGAGCGCGGCCCGGCGGCGCTCGTCGGCGGCCCGGTCGGCGGCCGAGGAGTGGTGCTCCTCGCCGTCGTACTCCACCGCGACCTTGAGCCCGCGGTAGCCGAGGTCCAGGCGCACCAGCCCGTAGCCGTCCACCCAGACCTCGACCTGGGGCGTCGGGGCGGGCAGGCCCTCGTCGAGGATCACGCAGCGGGTCCACGACTCGGGCATCGACTCCGCGAGGTCGGTGGAGAGCGGGATGAGCTGGCGCAGCTGGGTGACGCCGCGGCGGCGGGCATAGCGCGGCAGCATCCGGACGAGGTCGGCCTCGCTGAGGTCGAAGCGTCGGCGGAAGGCGTCGAGCACGGCCAGTGCCGTGCGGCGACCGCGCAGGGTCGCCAGGTCGCACGCGGTGCGAGCCGGGCTCGTGACGAGCACCCCGCCCTCGAGCACGGAGATGTCCGCGTCGCAGAGGGCCCGCTTGCCGGCGTACGTCCCCTCCCGGCGGGTCCGGTCGTGGCCGCCGTACGAGACGACCTCGAGCGGCGGCACCGTGCCGACCTCGTCGGGGTCGAACGCGTCGATGCCGTGCAGCCACGCGGCGGACCGGTCGCACACCACCACGTGCGCCGGCAGCACGAGGGCGGCCGCCGCCGCCCGCAGCCGGACGGAGTCGGGGACGTCCGCGCGGCAGTAGACGTGGTGCAGCACCTTGCGCACCTCGCCGGTGGCGACGAGCCGGTCGAGCACGCCGCGGCCGACGCCGCAGCGCGCGAGCTCGTCGCGGGTGAAGGGTCCATCGGGCAGTCGGCTCATGGGTGAGGTCTGCCCGTACTCGGCCCGGCCGGACCCACCGCGTCCGCAGCCTGTGGATGACGCTGCAGGAGTGCCACCTCGATGCTGCAGGAGTGCCACTTCGACCCTGCACGGGTCCCACTTCGACCCTGCACGGGTGCCACTTCGACCCTGCACGGGTCCCACTTCGGCGGCTAGCGTGGCGGGATGAGGCGGTGGGGGGCGGGGCTCGTGGTGTTGGGGCTGCTGCTGGCCGGGTGCACCGACGAGACCTCCGAGCCGCGGCCGGCCGCCGACCCGGGCCCGCGGGCGAGCACGAGCCCGAGCGATGGTCTCAGCCCCAGCCCCAGCCCCAGCCCGAGCGCCGGGCCGGACGCGGAGCTGGTCGTGGTCGGCCACGCGACTGAGCCGCAGCCGCGCCTGTCGAGCCGTACGACGGCGCGGCTGGTGTCCGGCGAGGTGACCCGGTGGCGCGGCCGGCGGGTGGTGGCGACCGGCCCCGTCGAGCGCCGGCTGCGGGCGGTCGAGCGCGGCCCCGGCACGCTGGCGGTCGTGCCGGTGGACGACGTCGGCCCGACGGTCACCGTGGCGCGGGTGGGCGGCCGCGACCCGGTCCGCGACGACCCGCGGGCGATCGACCTGACGGTGGTCGGCGACGTGATGCTGGTCCGCGGGGTGCCGGACCCGTGGGGTGCGCTCGCCCCGACGGCCGGCCGGCTCCGCGCCGCCGACGTCACGGTCGGCAACCTGGAGAGCACGCTGAGCCTCGACGGCGCGCCGACCCAGGGCGGTGACTCGTTCGGGTCGACGCCGGCCCTGCTGGGGCCGCTCCGGCGCGCCGGGTTCGACGCGTTGTCGCTGGCCAACAACCACGCCGGCGACTTCGGGGTGGGCGCGCTGCTCGACACGGTCCGCACGCTGCGGGCCAGCCCGATCGAGGCGTTCGGGGCCGGGCGGGACCGCAGGGCGGCCAGCCGGCCGGCGTACCTCGGGCGGGGCGGGGTGCGTTTCGCCTTCGTCGGCTTCAACGCCATCGGCGAGACGCCGCAGGCCACGCCGACGCAGCCCGGCGCGCTCAGCGTGCGGATGCCGCCGCGGACCGGCCCGCTCGTGGAGGCCGACCTGCGCCACGTCGAGCGCACGATCGCCCGCGCGGCGGCCGAGGCCGACGTGGTGGTCGCGCTGCCGCACTGGGGCACGCAGTACACCCACCGCCCCGAGCCGGTCCAGCGCGCCGTCGCCCGCCGGCTCGTCTCCGCCGGCGCCGACCTCGTCGTCGGCGGCCACCCGCACTGGGTGCAGGGCGTGGACGTGGTCGACGGCGTGCCGGTGCTGCACTCGCTGGGCAACTTCGTCTTCGACATGGACTTCATGGAGCAGACGCTGGAGGGGGTCGTGCTCGAGGCGACCTTCTGGGGCGGCGACCTCAAGGCCGTCCGCTTGGTGCCCTACGCGATGGACCCGACCACGTTCGCCCCGCGGTTCGTCCGCGGCGAGCGCGCGGCCGGCATCCTGGCCGACGTGTGGTCCACGAGCACCGGTCCGTACGCCGTCAGCGGAGCCAGCTGACCACGGTCCGCGCCGTGCGGCCCAGCTGGTCGCGGGAGACGACGGCCGGCACATCGGTGGCGCGGTGGTACGCCGCGTAGGACGTGCTGCCCAGGCGCGCCCCGGGCAGGCCCGCCCGCACGAAGGACCAGTGGTCGCTGGAGCGCTGCTCGAGGTCGCTCACCGCCGGCACGCCGGCCCGCTCGGCCGCCGCGAGCAGCTGCCGCTGCACCTGGTCGCCGTCCCCCGCGCTCCCCACCGGCAGCACCGACCCGACGCCGACCCGGTCGAGGGAGACCATGCCGTTCAAGCTGCCCCGCTCGGCGGTCGACAACCCGGCGACGTACGCGCGTGAGCCGTAGTGGTGGTCGTCGTCGCTCGGACCCCGCGGCTCCTCGGAGCCGAACGCGACCAGCACCACCGGCAGGCGGGAGCGCCGCCCCGCCAGCGCCTCGGCGACCGCGAGCAGGACGCCGACGCCCGAGGCGTTGTCCTCCGCGCCCGGCGCCTGCGGGACGGTGTCGAGGTGGGCGCCGACGAGCAGCCACGGCCGCCCGGGCCGGACGTCGCCCCGGGTCGCGATGACGTTGGTCGAGGGGCCGCCGCGGACCGGGATCCCCCACGAGATGCCCGCCGGCGTCGGGAACCGCTGCTGCTCCACCGACCAGCCGAGCTCGCGGAAGCGGCCCGCCACCCACCGGGCGGCACGCCGGTACGCCGCCGACGTCCCCGGCCGCGGGCCGACCGTGCCCGCGAGGTGCTCCACCGCGGCGACCGCCGTCGCGACGCGCACGTCGTCGGGGGAGACCCGACGCACCGGCTCGGCCGGCGGGGCAGGCGGGGTCGGCGCGTCCGAGGTGGGGGAGGGCGCGGCCGAGGTGCGGGACCGCTCGGCGCCCGGGGCCGGGTCGGGGGTCGGCGCGGACTCGCTGCACGCACCGGTGAGGCAGGCGAGGGCCGCGACCGAGGCGATCGTGATCCGGCGCACGTCCCCGATGGTGCCCTACCCAGGCCCCGAAGCAGAGGAGGGACGAGTGGTGCGCACCACATCCGGCGGCCGGGAACAACCCCGCCCCACCCTCCGTTGTGCCCAGTGAGCAAAGTTGAGTTTGACGGACTCAAGGGGTCTGTCACACTCGGACTCGCACCGCGGGCGCCCCGGCGCTCCCGGTCCCCGACATCCCCGCCGGCAATCCCGGCGGGCACCCAGCAAGACCCAGCAAGATCCCCAGCACCACCACAGGCACCACACCCAGCACCACACTCAAGCGGAGGTTGCACCCATGGCACGTGCGGTCGGCATCGACCTCGGCACGACGAACAGCGTCGTGTCGGTCCTGGAGGGCGGCGAGCCCACCGTCATCACGAACGCGGAAGGCGCCCGCACCACCCCCTCGGTCGTCGCGTTCTCCAAGTCCGGCGAGGTCCTCGTCGGTGAGGTCGCCAAGCGGCAGGCCGTCACCAACGTCGACCGGACCATCCGCTCGGTCAAGCGCCACATGGGCACCGACTGGAAGGTCAAGATCGACGACAAGGAGTTCACGCCGCAGCAGATCAGCGCGTTCGTGCTCCAGAAGCTCAAGCGCGACGCGGAGGCCTACCTCGGCGAGCCGGTGACCGACGCGGTCATCACCGTGCCGGCGTACTTCTCCGACGCCCAGCGCCAGGCCACCAAGGAGGCCGGCGAGATCGCGGGCCTCAACGTCCAGCGCATCGTCAACGAGCCGACCGCGGCCGCGCTGGCCTACGGCCTGGACAAGGGCGACGACCAGCTGATCCTCGTCTTCGACCTCGGTGGCGGCACCTTCGACGTCTCGCTGCTGGAGATCGGCGAGGGCGTCGTGGAGGTCAAGGCGACCTCCGGTGACAACCACCTCGGTGGTGACGACTGGGACTCCCGCGTCGTCGAGTGGATGGTCACCAAGTTCAAGAACGCCAACGGTGTCGACCTCGCCGCCGACAAGATCGCCAAGCAGCGCCTCCAGGAGGCCGCGGAGAAGGCGAAGATCGAGCTGTCCTCCTCCTCGGAGACCACGATCCACCTGCCCTACATCACCCACGGCGAGTCCGGCCCGCTGCACTTCGAGGAGAAGCTGACGCGCAGCGAGTTCCAGAAGCTCACCGCCGACCTGCTCGAGCGCACCAAGAAGCCCTTCCAGCAGGTCCTCAAGGACGGCGGCGTCAGCGTCTCCGCGATCGACCACGTGGTCCTCGTCGGCGGCTCGACCCGCATGCCGGCCGTGACCGACGTCGTCAAGGACCTGCTCGGCGGCAAGGAGCCCAACAAGGGCGTCAACCCCGACGAGGTCGTGGCGCTCGGCGCCGCGCTCCAGGCCGGCGTCCTCAAGGGCGAGGTCAAGGACGTCCTGCTGCTCGACGTCACCCCGCTCTCCCTCGGCATCGAGACCAAGGGCGGCGTGATGACCACGCTGATCGAGCGCAACACCACGATCCCGACCAAGCGCTCGGAGATCTTCACGACCGCCGACGACAACCAGCCCTCGGTCGAGATCAAGGTCGCCCAGGGCGAGCGCCAGATGTGGTCGCAGAACCAGCCGCTCGGCAACTTCGAGCTGACCGGCCTCCCGCCGGCCCCCCGCGGCGTGCCGAAGATCGAGGTCACCTTCGACATCGACGCCAACGGCATCGTCCACGTCACCGCGAAGGACCAGGCCTCCGGCAAGGAGCAGTCGATGACGATCTCCGGCGGCTCGGCGCTGTCGAAGGACGACATCGACCGGATGGTCCGCGAGGCCGAGCAGTACGCCGAGGAGGACGCCAAGCGTCGCGCCGCGGTCGAGGCCCGCAACCAGGCCGACCAGCTCGTCTACACGACCGAGAAGTTCCTCGCCGACAACGGCGAGAAGATCCCGGACGAGGTCAAGACCGAGGTCCAGGCCGACGTCGACGCGCTCAAGGCGACGCTGGAGAACACCGAGGCCTCCTCGGAGGAGATCCAGGCCGGCGTCACCAAGCTCGGTGAGTCGAGCCAGAAGATGGGTGCGGCGATGTACGCCGCGGCCGAGGCCGACGCCTCCGCCGCGGGCGGCAACGCCGGTGCGACCGGCGAGGCCGACGACGACATCGTCGACGCCGAGGTGGTCGACGAGGGCACCGAGGGCGAGGCCAAGTGAGCGGCGCCCAGCAGCCCGAGGACATCAATGGCCCGCCGATGACCGACGACCCGGTCGACCCGGTCACCGGCGACGCGGCCGGCCACGTGGACGAGGCGGGGGTCGCCGAGACCCCCGCCGCGCCCGGGCCCGACCTCGCCCCCGAGGACGTCGCGGGCGAGCCGGGCGCCGAGGGCTCGGCCCCCGACCCGGCGCAGGACGAGCTCACCCTCACCCGGATGGAGCTCGCCGAGCGGACCTCCGACCTGCAGCGACTGCAGGCCGAGTTCGTCAACTACAAGCGCCGCGTCGAGCGGGACCGCGACCTGATCCGGGAGAACGCGACGTACGCCGCGCTCACGCCGATCATCGAGGTCCTCGACACCATCGACCGGGCGCGGGAGTCGGCGCAGCACCAGGGCCAGGAGCTCGAGGCCGGGTTCAAGGCCGTCGCCGAGCAGCTCGAGCGGACCGTCGAGCGGCTGGGGCTGACCAAGTTCGGCACCGCGGGCGACGCGTTCGACCCGAGCCTGCACGAGGCGCTCAGCCACCTCGGCGAGGACCCGGAGGTCGAGGTGACCACCTGCAAGGTGATCGCCAAGGCGGGCTACCGGATCGGCGACCGCGTGGTGCGCGCGGCGCAGGTCCTGGTCGCGGACCCGCCCCAGTAGACGAACGCAGCAGGAGACACGTGACGAAGGGAGGGAGGTGCGCGTGAGCACCGACGACGGTTTCCGGGCCGACTGGGCCCAGAAGGACTTCTACGCCGAGCTCGGCCTGAAGAAGGACGCCACGGCCGACGAGATCAAGAAGGCCTACCGGCGGCTCGCGCGCGCCAACCACCCCGACTCCAACCCCGGCGACACCGCCAAGCACGAGAAGTTCAAGGCGGTGGCCGAGGCGTACGACGTCGTCGGAGACCCCGAGAAGCGCAAGAAGTACGACGAGATGCGCTCCCTCTACGCCTCCGGCGGCTTCCGTGGCGGCGGGGGCGGCTTCGGCGGTGGTGGCGCGGGCGGCATCAACCTCGAGGACCTGCTCCGCGACCGCGCCGGCGGTGGCGGCGGCTTCGGGGACATGTTCGGGGACATCTTCGGGGGTGGCGGCGGCTTCGGGCGGCGCACCCAGCAGGCCCGCCGGCCCACCAAGGGCGCCGACGTCGAGACGACGGCGACGATCGGCTTCACCGACGCGATCGAGGGCGTGACCGTCTCCCTGCGGCTCTCCTCCGACGCGCCCTGCCCCACCTGCTCGGGCACCGGCGGCAAGCCCGGCACCAAGCCCCACGTGTGCCCCGAGTGCGAGGGCGCGGGGTACGTCGTGTCCTCGGCCGGCGGCGCGTTCGCCATCAACGAGACCTGCCCGCGCTGCGGCGGCCGGCAGCTCATCTACGACGAGCCGTGCCCCACCTGCCACGGCAGCGGCCGCGGCACCTCGGCGCGCACCATCCAGGCCCGGATCCCCGCGGGGGTCAAGGACGGCCAGCGGATCCGCCTGCGCGGCAAGGGCGCGGCAGGGGAGAACGGCGGCCCGGCCGGCGACCTCTACGTCACCGTCAAGGTCTCCCCGCACCGGATCTTCGGCCGCAAGGACGCCAACCTCACCCTCGAGGTGCCGATCTCCTTCGACGAGGCCGCGCTCGGGGCCGAGGTGAAGATCCCGACGCTCGGGGGCGCCCCGGTCACCCTCCGGATCCCCGCCGGCACGCCCACCGGCCGCACGTTCCGCGTGCGCGGCAAGGGCGCGCCCAAGGCCGACGGGTCCAAGGGCGACCTGCTCGCCACCGTCGAGGTCCAGGTCCCGGCGGTGCTGGACGCGCGGACCCGAGAGGCGGTCGAGGCCTACCGCGAGGCGATGGCGGGCAAGCCGCTGCGGGCCGGGCTGTTCGAGGGGAGCTGAGGATGACGGCGTCGACGACCCCGCCGTTCGTCCCGGGCCCGGACGCCGCCGTCTACGTCATCAGCGTCGCCGCCGAGCTCACCGGGCTGCACCCCCAGACGCTGCGCACCTACGAGCGCCTCGGCCTGATCACGCCGGGGCGCACCGTCGGCGGCGGCCGGCGCTACTCCCACCGCGACATCGAGCGGCTGCGCGAGATCGCCGACCTGACCTCGGCCGGCATCGGCATCGAGGGCGTGCGCCGGATCATGGAGCTGCAGAACCAGGTCGACGCGCTGCGCGCCCGCAACGAGGAGCTCCGAGACGAGCTCGACGCCACCCGCGAGGCGCTGCGCCAGGCGGTCACCACGCGACGTACCGAGGTCGTGGCGAACAAGCTGCCCGTGCTCCGCTCGCCCGACCCCACCGCCGCGATCGTCGTCTGGCGCCGCAGCCGCTGACCCGCCGCTGACCCGTGCCCGGCCTCAGCAGGCGCGCAGGCTGATGGTGAAGACCGACCCGCCGTAGGGTCCCGGCGCGTACGACGCCCGCCCGCTCTGCGCCTCGGCGAGGGTCCGCACGACGTAGAGGCCCAGGCCGGTGCCGGTCGCGACGGTGCCGTGGGCGCGGCTGAACTCGCCGAACAGCGAGGCGCGGAACTCCTCGGGCACCCCCTCGCCGGCGTCCACGACGTCGATGGAGACCAGGTCGCCGTCGGGGCGCACGTGCACGGTGTACGGCGCGGCGCCGTACTTCTGGGCGTTGCCCAGCAGGTTGGTGAGCATCTGCTCGAACCGCAGCGGGTCGGCGCGCACGAGCCGCTCGTCCTCGACGCGGAGCGTGACGTCGTAGCGGTCGGCCACGACCGACTCGATGGCGGAGCGCGGGTCGACGGTCTGCAGGTCGATGCGGAGCGTGCCGCGCTGGATCTGCGCGGCGGTCAGCAGGTCGGCGGTGATGCTGTCGAGCATCCGCGCCTGGCGGGCCACGGAGGTCATCAGCCGGTCGCGCTGCTCGGCGTCGAGGTCGGCGCCGGCCCAGCCGATGGTCTCGGCGATGCCGCAGATGACGGCGACCGGGCCGCGGATCTCGTGCGCGGTCGTGGCGATCGCCCGGCGCAGCAGCCCGACGTCGTCGGAGGCCGAGTCGAGGTAGACCAGCACCGACCAGCCGGTGCGGCGCAGGGTGGCGCGGGCCGCGCCGCCGGGCAGGACGATCTCGAAGGAGGCGTCGCCGTCGAGCCGGTGGAAGGCGACCGGGCCGGCCAGCTGCGGGGCCACGAGCGAGAGCGGGGTGCCGGGCGCGCACCGCTCGACGAGCAGGCGCTGCGCGACGGTGTTGGCGTAGACGACGCGGAACAGCGGCTCGTCGGCCAGCTCGAGCACGCCGTACGGCGCCATGCCGAGCGCCTCCCAGGACGAGACGTGCGCGCCGATCGGCGGCTGGGTCGGCTCGCTGGTGTCCGGGGCGTGCACGGTGGGCCGGGGGGAGGTCTCCTCCTCGACGGTGAGCGTGTCGCCCGCGTCGTCGGTCATCTGGTCGGGCTCCTCCGGGGCGGTGCTCGGCGGCTCGGGGACCACCGAGAGGGGGCGGGGCGCGCGGACCGGTCCTCCGGCCGTGACGGCACGGACGTAGTCGAGGATCGAGGTGAGCGAGGCGCCCTTCTGCACGTAGCCGTCCGCGCCGGCGGCCATCGCGCGGGCCGACATCTGGGTCGCGCCGAAGCCGGAGAGCACCACGATCCTGGCCTGCGGGGCGAGGCGCCGGATCGAGGGCAGCGCCTCGAGGCCGTCCATGACGGGCATGGACAGGTCGAGCAGGACCACGTCGGGCCGGGTCTCGCGGACCGCCTCGATGCCGGCGCGGCCGTCGCCGGCCTCGGCGACCACCTCGAAGCCGCCCCGGTCCAGGGCCATGCGCAGCAGCTCGCGCAGGTCAGCGGTGTCGTCGATGATGACGACGCGGCTGGGCTCGATGCGGGGTGCGGTGCTCATGTGGGCGGCCTCTCGGTGGGGGTGCCTTCCGTGGTGGCCGCGGTCGCGGCGGTCGCGGCGGCCGGGGCGATGACGTCGGCCGGCGCGCTGCGGGTCATGCCCACGGTGAAGTGCTCGCTGCCGAGCAGGTCGGTGATGATCCGGCTGGCGGATTCGATGGAGGTCTCCAGCGCCCGGTTCGCCTTGGCGGGGTCGTCGAGGTCGAGCGCCATCTTCGCCACGACCATGCCCTGCAGGACGGTGTCGTTGAGCTCGAGTGCCTGCTGCTCGCGGCGGCGGAGGTCCTCGAAGAGCTGGGCGCCCTGCATGAGGGAGGAGTAGGTGCGGCGCAGCGACCAGTACCAGACGCCGACCAGGGCGCCGAAGATGTCGGAGATCGCCAGCGGCCATCCCCACGCGGTGCGCATCGCGTAGCCCGCGGCCAGGTCGTAGCCGAGCTCGGGCATCAGCATGTGCACCGAGTGGGCGCCGTGGTGGACCGCGCAGGAGAGGAAGATCGCCGCGGTGGCCGCCCCGAGCGGGTTGGACCGCAGCTGGTGGCTGCGCCACAGCGGCACGATGATCGCGACGCTGATCAGCAGGTAGGCGACCATGATCACGGTGTTGCACACCAGGCCGACGACCCAGGACTCGATCATGCCGCCACTCCGCTCGTCGACGTCAGGGCCAGGACCAGGGCGGACCCGAGGAGGAACCATCGGGCCGCGGGCTGCCACTCCCGCCACGCGGCCGCCGCGGCCGGGCGGGTCGCGGTGGCTCCGCGGGCGAGCAGTCGGGCGCACGCCGCGACGAGGACCAGCTGCCACCCGACGGCGAGCAGGTCCCAGGCGCCGACCGGCTCGGGCTCCCCGAGGCCGGGGACGCCCGGCAGGCCGGTGGTGCGCGAGGCCAGCCACACCGCCACCAGCCCGGCGTTGCCGAGCAGCGCGGCGCGGACCGACCCGACCGACGGACCCTGGAGGGCGTGCGCGGCCCAGGCCAGCTGGGCCAGCCCGCACGCGAGGAAGAACGCGCCCAGCAGCGGCTGGGCCGCGAGGTGGGCCGCGCCGACGGCCGCGTGCACGCCCGCGGCGGCCAGCGCGGCGACCAGCGCGAGCGGGGCGGTGAGGCGGGCGTCGTACGACGGAGCCGGGCGGGGGCGCCGGGCCGCGGCGCCGGCGAGGAAGAACGGCGTGGCGGTGGGTACGCCGCTGGGCGCGCCGGCCGCCAGCCGCTGCCGGACCTCGTGGACCCGTCGCTCGTGCTCGTCCCGCGGCGTCGCGGGCGCCGGGTTGAGCCGCGGTGCGAGCCCCGGCGCGAGCCGGTCGAGCGCCGAGGGCAGCACGAGCGCCACCATCCCGGCGGTCCCGCCGAGGACGATGGTCCAGTGCACGCCGTGCGCGAGCAGGCTCGCGCCGCTCGCGGCCGTCCAGGCCGTCATGTGTCCCTCCCCCGCCCCCGCCGCGGCGAGGACTCCCGCGGCGAGGCTAGGTCGACGGACCGGGGACGTCGGGTCGTTCGTGGGAAATCGGGCGGCAACTGCCCGGCCGGACTAGGCAGGAGGCGGGGACCCCGGCCGATCGGCCACCCCCGGTCGCGACCTTCGACCCTGGACGGGCCCCCGGCGCCACCTGCGGGAACTGAAGGAAGTTGAGCGGAACAGACTCAACTTCTGGCGCGTTGGTACCGATGACGACCACACTGGTCCCCCGCACGCAACAGGAGACGCCCATGAGCCAGTTCGGCGCCGAGAAGTTCACCACCCGCAGTCGCGAGGCCATCGAGGCTGCCCAGCTCTCCGCCACGACCGCCGGCAACAGCCACACCGAGCCGATCCACCTCCTGGTGGCCCTGCTCCTCCAGGAGGGCGGCACGGCCGCCAACCTGGTCGCCAAGGCCGGGGTCGACGTGGCCGGCCTGGTCCGTGTCGCCGCCGCCGAGCGCGACCGGTTGCCGAAGGCGTCGGGCGCGACGGTGCAGCAGCCCACCGCCTCGGCCGCGCTGACCCGCGTGCTCGCCAGCGCGCTCGACCTCGCGTCCTCGATGAAGGACGACTACGTCGCCAGCGAGCACCTGCTGATCGCGCTGGCCACCGTCGAGAGCAGCGCCCGCACCGTGCTGACCGACGCCGGACTGACCGCCGAGGGGATGCGCGAGTCGCTGACCGCCGTCCGCGGCAACCGCCGGGTGACCAGCGAGGACGCCGAGTCGACCTACGAGGCGCTCGAGAAGTACTCCGTCGACCTGACCTTGGCCGCCGAGGAGGGCCGGCTCGACCCGGTCATCGGCCGCGACGCCGAGATCCGCCGGGTGGTCCAGGTGCTCTCCCGGCGCACCAAGAACAACCCGGTCCTCATCGGCGAGCCCGGCGTCGGCAAGACCGCCGTCGTCGAGGGGCTCGCCCAGCGGGTCGTCGCCGGGGACGTGCCCGACTCCCTCAAGGGCCGGCGCGTGCTGAGCCTGGACCTCGCCGCGATGGTGGCCGGCGCGAAGTACCGCGGTGAGTTCGAGGAGCGGCTCAAGGCGGTCCTGGAGGAGATCAAGGACGCCGGCGGCCAGATCATCACCTTCATCGACGAGCTGCACACCGTCGTCGGGGCCGGCGCCGGCGGCGACTCCGCGATGGACGCGGGCAACATGCTCAAGCCGATGCTCGCGCGCGGTGAGCTGCACATGATCGGCGCGACCACGCTCGATGAGTACCGCGAGCGGATCGAGAAGGACCCCGCGCTGGAGCGCCGCTTCCAGCAGGTCTTCGTCGGCGAGCCGAGCGTCGAGGACACCGTCCAGATCCTGCGCGGCATCCAGGAGAAGTACGAGGCCCACCACGGCGTGCGGATCACCGACGCCGCCCTGGTCGCCGCCGCGACCCTGAGCGACCGCTACATCCCGGGCCGCCAGCTGCCCGACAAGGCCATCGACCTGATCGATGAGGCCGCGAGCCGGCTGCGGATGGAGATCGAGTCCTCCCCGGAGGAGATCGACGAGCTGCGCCGCCGCGTCGAGCGGCTGAAGATGGAGGAGTTCGCGCTGGAGAAGGAGAGCGACGAGGCCTCCGTCGACCGGCTCGAGCGGCTGCGCGCCGACCTCGCCGACCGCGAGGAGGAGCTGCGCGCGCTCGAGGCCCGCTGGGAGACCGAGAAGCAGTCCCTCGAGGGCGAGGGCGAGCTGCGCCGCCGGCTCGACCAGCTGCGGATCGAGGCCGAACGGCTCCAGCGCGAGGGCGACCTCGGCAAGGCCAGCGAGATCCTCTACGGCCGCATCCCCGAGCTCGAGGCGCAGATCGAGACCGCCTCCACGACGTCCACGTCCACCCTCGAGCCGCTGGTGGGCGAGGAGGTCGGCGCCGAGCAGGTGGCCGAGGTCGTCGAGGCCTGGACCGGCATCCCGACCGGCCGGATGCTCGAGGGCGAGACCGCCAAGCTGCTGCGGATGGAGGAGGTCATCGGCGAGCGGCTGATCGGGCAGCGCGAGGCCGTGACCGCGGTCAGCGACGCCGTACGCCGCTCGCGGGCCGGCATCGCCGACCCCAACCGGCCGACCGGATCCTTCCTCTTCCTCGGCCCCACCGGCACCGGCAAGACCGAGCTGGCCAAGGCGCTGGCCGACTTCCTCTTCGACGACGAGCGGGCGATCGTCCGCATCGACATGAGCGAGTACTCCGAGAAGCACTCGGTCTCCCGGCTGGTCGGTGCGCCTCCGGGCTACGTCGGCTACGACGAGGGCGGCCAGCTCACCGAGGCGGTCCGCCGCCGGCCGTACTCCGTCGTCCTGCTCGACGAGGTGGAGAAGGCGCACCCGGAGGTCTTCGACATCCTGCTCCAGGTCCTCGACGACGGCCGGCTGACCGACGGCCAGGGCCGCACGGTCGACTTCCGCAACACCATCCTCATCCTGACCAGCAACCTCGGCTCGACCTACCTGGTCGACCCGACGCTGGAGCCGGAGAAGAAGAAGGAGTCGGTGATGGCGGTGGTCCGGTCCTCCTTCAAGCCCGAGTTCCTCAACCGGCTCGACGAGATCGTCACCTTCGACGCGCTCTCGCTGGCCGACCTGACCAAGATCGTCGACCTCCAGCTCGCGCTGCTCGAGCAGCGGCTGGCGGTGCGGCGCATCACGATCCACGTCAGCGACGCCGCCAGGACCTGGCTCGCCGAGAAGGGCTGGGACCCGGCGTACGGCGCCCGGCCGCTGCGCCGGCTCATCCAGTCGGCCATCGGCGATCCGCTCGCCCGGATGCTCATCGCGGGCGAGGTCACCGACGGCGGCTCGGTCTCGGTCGACCTCGGCGAGGAGGGTCTGGCGCTGCGGGCCGACTGACCTGGGAGACTGGCGCCATGAGTGATCAGCCCGTCCGTCCCCGCCAGGCGACCATGTCGGCCTGGATGATCATGGGCGGCTCGCTGTTCGTGGTGCTCTCGGTCTTCGAGCGGGTCTCGGGGCTCACCAGCCTCGAGACCCGCGAGGGCGTCGAGGAGTTCCTCGCGGTCCCGCCCGGCGACGGCCTGGGGCTGGAGACCGGCGAGGTCCTCGACGTCCTCCGGGTGCTGTCGATGACCGCCGGCGCCTGCGCCGCAGCGATGGCCGTGCTCGGCTTCTACGTCCTCCAGCGCTCCCGCAGCTCCCGGGTGGCGCTCTCGCTGCTGGCCGTGCCGCTCTTCGTGACCGGCATGGCCGTCGGCGGGTTCGTCTCCTCGGTCGTGGCCGCGGCGGTGGTCGTGCTGTGGATGCAGCCGACCCGCTCCTGGTTCGACGGGACCGAGCCGCCCGCCCGCCCCGAGCGCCCCGAGCGGGGCGGCCGTCCCGAGCGGGCCGACCGGGCCGAGCCGGCCGAGCGGGTCGACCGCAATCTCGACCGCGCCGCGGACGCCCCGGCCCAGCGGCCCGCGGCCGAGCCGCGCGCCTGGCAGGGGTTCGGCACCTCCGCCGCCGGGCAGCCGGCCCAGCAGCCCGGCCAGCAGCCCGGCCAGCACTACCAGCATCAGGGCCAGCCGTGGCCGCCGGCCGGGCCGCCCGCCGCGCAGGACCGCGCCCGTCCCCCAGGCGTGGTCTGGGCCTGCGTGCTCACCTGGGTGGGCACCGGTCTGGCCGCGCTCGGGATGGGCATGGCGGTCCTGGCGGTGCTCGCCGCGCCGGAGTTCGTGACCGAGCAGGTGCGCCGCAGCGGAGACCTCCAGCAGGGCGACCTGTCGAGCTCGGCGATCCGCGACGCGGTCCTGGTGACCGGGATCCTGGTGATCGTCTGGTCGGTGCTGGCCGCCGTCGCGGCGGCCTTCGCGTGGCGCGGCGCCCCCTGGGCCCGGATCGTCCTCGTGGTCTCCGCCTCCCTCGCCTCGGTGCTGTGCCTGGCCAGCGTGCTGCTGGGCGACCCGCTCGCGCTCGCGCCGCTCGCCATCTGCGTGGCCGCGCTCCTCCTGCTCGCGCGCCCCGAGGCGCGCCGGTGGTTCGCCACCGCGCCCCGACGCTGACGCCGCGGGTTCTGCGGGGAGTTCTGGGAGACTGGTGGGCATGAGCAGCCCCTACGGATCGCCCCCGCCGGACGAGGACCCCTACGGTCAGCGACCCGCGGACCAGTCGGACCCCGCGCAGCAGCCCTCCGCCCCGGACCAGGCCCCGAACCCCTACGGCCCGAACTCCTCCGGCCAGAACCCCTACGGCCAGGACTCCTACGGCCAGTCGCCCGCCGGGCAGCAGCCGGCCCCGGGCCAGGCGCCGTACGGCCAGGCCCCCTACGGCCAGCCGCCCGCCGGCCAGCAGCCGTACGGCCAGCCCTACGGCGCGGCGTACGGCACCGCCCCCCGCGACCCCGACGAGCGCCCCGGCACCGTGACCGCGGCCGCGGTCATCACCTTGATCACGGCCGGCCTCTCGGCCCTGCTCTACGGGCTGGTCGCGGTGGCGCTGATCGTCGCGCGCGACTCCCTCGCCGATGACCTGCGACGCACGATCGAGGACGACCCGGCCTTCGACGGCACCAACATGCCGACCGGCGACGAGCTCACCGGGTTCCTCATCGTCATCATGATCGTGCTGTGCCTCTGGTCGGTGATCGCGTGCGTGCTCGCGGTGCTCGCGATGCGCCGCTCGAACGTCGCCCGCATCCTGCTCGTCATCAGCGCTGCCATCACCGCGCTGTTCAGCCTGGTCGGCATCGTCTCGGTCGTCTCGGCGGTGCCGCTGATCGCCTCGATCGCGGTGATCGTGCTGCTCTTCGTCGGCGGCGCCGGCGACTGGTTCGCCCGCCGCGGGCAGCAGCAGCAGGAGCAGCTGCCCCCCGGCACCTCCCAGCCCTGGGGCTGATCTCCCGAGATCAGGCCGGATCAGGCCCCGAGGTCGGCCTCGCGCAACCGCGCGAGGCCGTCCTCGATCACCGAGGCGTCCTTGCAGAACGCCCACCGCACCAGGTGCCGGCCCGCCTCGACGTCGTCGTGGAAGGCCACCGCCGGGATCGCCACCACCCCGGCCCGCTCGGGGAGCGCGAGGCAGAAGGCCCGCCCGTCCTCCCAGCCGTACGCCGCCACGTCGGCGATCGCGAAGTAGGTGCCCTCCGGCACCCGCACGTCCATCCCCACCTCGGCCAGCCCCGCGCAGAGCAGGTCCCGCCGCTCGCGCAGGTCGCGGGCCAGCTCCAGCGGCCACTCCGCCTCCTCGTCGAGCGCCCGGGCGACCGCCGGCTGCAGCGGCGCGCCGGAGGTGAACGTCAGCCACTGCTTGGCGCCCAGCAGCGCGCCCACGAGCTCGCGCGGGCCGGTGGCCCAGCCGACCTTCCAGCCGGTCAGCGACCAGGACTTGCCGACGCTGGAGAGGGTCAGGGTGCGCTCGCGCATGCCGGGCAGGGTGGCCAGCGGCACGTGCTCGTGGCCGAAGGTGAGGTGCTCGTAGACCTCGTCGGTGACGACGACCAGGTCGTGCTCGACGGCCACCTCCGCGACCGCGGCGAGCTCCGCGCGGGTCAGCACCGTCCCGGTCGGGTTGTGCGGGGAGTTCAGCAGGATCAGCTTCGTGCGCGGGCCGACCGCGGCGCGGAGCTCGTCGGGGTCGAGGCGGAAGTCCGGCGCGCGGAGCGTGACCGGGCGGCGTACCCCTCCGGCCATCTGGATCATCGCGGTGTAGGAGTCGTAGTAGGGCTCGAGCACCACCACCTCATCGCCCGGGTCGACCAGGCCGAGGAGCGCCGCGGCGATCCCCTCGGTGGCGCCGGTGGTGACCACGACCTCGGTGTCGGGGTCGAGCTCGAGGCCGTAGTGGCGCTGCTGGTGGCGGGCGACGGCCTGCCGCAGTGCGGGGACGCCGGGGCCCGGGGCGTACTGGTTGTGCCCCTCGCGCAGCGCGGCCACCGCCGCCTCGCGCACCGAGGCGGGGCCGTCGGCGTCGGGGAAGCCCTGGCCGAGGTTGACCGACCCGGTCCGCAGCGCGAGCGCCGACATCTCGGTGAAGATCGTCGGCGGGATGCCGTGCAGGCGGGCGGCCGTGCGGGCGGCCGTGCGGGCGGCCGTGCGGGCGGCCGTGCGGGGAGTCACCACGCCGGCCAGGGTACGCAGCCCGAGCCTGTGGGGGCGTGCGCGACAATGGCGGCCGTGACCACGACCGACGACTCGCTCGCCGCCGACATCGACGCCTGCTGCCGCCTGACCGGGACCTTCACGCTCCGGTCCGGGCAGGTGGCCCCGGAGTACTTCGACAAGTACCTCTTCGAGGCCGACCCGATCCTGCTCCAGCGGGTGGCCCGGGAGATGGTGCAGCTGCTCCCGCACGACACCGAGCTGGTGGGCGGGCTCGAGCTCGGCGGGGTGCCGCTGGCGACGTCGGTGAGCGGGATGACCGGCACGCCGGCGCTGTTCGTGCGCAAGAAGGCCAAGGAGTACGGCACCTGCAAGCTCGCCGAGGGGCCCGCCGTCGCGGGCCGCCGGGTGACGCTGATCGAGGACGTCATCACCACCGGCGGGGCCGTCCGCGACGCCACGCTCGCGCTGCGCGAGGCCGGCGCCCTGGTCGAGGTCGTCGTCTGCGCGATCGACCGCAGCCCGGCGGGGGAGCAGCCGCTCGCCGACCTCGGGCTGGAGATCCGCGCGGTGCTGACCAAGGCCGACCTCGACGCCGCCCGCGCCGCGGCCACCGCCACCGCCACCGACGCCGCCGGTACCGCGTGACCGCCGCCGCCGTCCTGACCAGCGCGGTCCTGGCCGCGTCCTCCTCCGGGGACTCCCAGGACCTCGACGGGGTCGCCGGCTGGGCCGTGGACCTGATGGAGCGGCTCGGCGCGCCCGGCGCCGGGCTGGCCATCGCGCTGGAGAACCTCTTCCCGCCGCTGCCCAGCGAGCTGATCCTGCCCCTGGCCGGCTTCACCGCCAGCCGGGGCAGCTTCACCCTCGCCGAGGCGATCGGCTGGACCACCGCCGGCTCGGTGGTCGGCGCGATGCTGCTCTACGTGCTCGGCGTGCTCATCGGCCGCCGGCGGATCTACTGGGTCTGGGAGCGTCTCCCGCTGGTCAAGGTCGAGGACCTGGAGAAGACCGAGGCGTGGTTCGGCCGGCACGGTCGCAAGGCGGTGTTCTTCGGCCGGATGATCCCGATCTTCCGCAGCCTGATCTCGGTGCCCGCCGGGCTGGAGCGGATGCCGTTCGGCCAGTTCCTGCTGCTCACCCTCGCCGGCTCGGCGATCTGGAACACCGTCTTCGTGCTGGCCGGCTACTGGCTCGGCGAGCAGTGGCACCGCGTCGAGGAGTACGTCGGCGTCTTCCAATGGATCGTCATCGGCACCGTCCTCGCCGCCGTCTGCTGGTGGCTGGTCGTCCGCGTCCGCGCCATCCGCCACGAGCGCCGCTCCACCTGACCCCGCCGGCGTCCCGGCGCCTCCCGTTCCGCGCCGTCCTCGGGGTCGGCGCCGGCCATGTAACGCACAGTTCGCCGCTCTTGATGCACGCTGCAGCGTGCAGGAAGAGCGGCGAACGTTGCGTTACAGCGGCGAACGTTGCGTTACAACGCCGCCCCGAGGCTCAGGAGCCGTGCCGCGGCGGGACGGAGGCGCCGGTGATGTCGCGGTCGGGGCGGCCGTCGTGGTCGTTGTCGTCGGCGAGCGGGCTGTCGGTGCGGCGGTGGCGCCACCACTCGTAGGCGATCGGCACGGCGGTGAAGGCGAGGATGACCAGGAAGATCAGGTCGATGTTGCTCTCCAGCCACGGGACGGTGTGGCCGAGGAAGTAGCCCAGGCAGGTGACCCCGATGACCCAGCAGATCCCGCCGACCAGGCTCCAGGTGTAGAAGCGCCGCCGCGGCATGCCGGTGATGCCGGCGACGACGGTGATGTAGGTCCGCACGAAGGCGACGAAGCGGCCGATGACCAGCGCCTTGTTGCCGTGCCGGTCGAAGAACACCTCGGTCTGGTCGAAGTACTTCTGCTTGAGCACCCGCCCGTCGCGATCGCGCAGCGATGGACCGATCCGTCGGCCGATCTCGTAGCCGGTGACGTTCCCCAGCCACGCGGCGAGCACCATCAGCACCATCGCGATGCCCAGCTCGACCAGCCGGGTGCCCGGGAACAGGTCGATCTGGCCGGTGGCGATGAAGATCCCCAGCGCGAAGAGCAGGCTGTCGCCGGGCAGGAACGGGAAGAACAGGCCGCACTCGACGAAGACGATGATCAGGCTGATCCAGAACAGCTCCGCCCCGAACTGGGAGAGGAGCCACTGCGGGTCCAGGAAGTCGAGGCCGAGCATCATCGGCGAGGGGAGGACGAGGCCTCCCACGAGCGCGCTCACCGTGCCAGCGTATCGGCCGGGTCACGGGCGCGGCCGGTCGCCCGCCTAGTCTTACGGCCCGTGGACGAGGACCGCCGGGCGCCGTACGACCCCATGCCGCACGGCCCGGTCGAGGTGGGCGTCGGCCCCTGGGAGGGTCCCTGGCCGACGGGGGAGCAGTACGACGCCGCGCTGCTGGCCGAGGGCGACCGCCGCAACGTCGTGGACCGGTACCGTTACTGGACGGTCGAGGCGATCGTGGCCGACCTCGACACCCGCCGCCACGACTTCCACGTGGCGATCGAGAACTGGCAGCACGACTTCAACATCGGCACCATCGTGCGCTCGGCGAACGCCTTCCTCGCCGCGGAGGTCCACATCGTCGGCAACCGGCGGTGGAACCGGCGCGGGGCGATGGTCACCGACCGCTACCAGCACGTGCGGCACCACCCGACGGTCGCCGACCTGGCGGCGTACCTCCGCGACCTGCCGGGCGGGCCGGTGCCGCTGCTGGGCATCGACAACCTGCCGGGCTCGGCGCACCTGGAGACGATGGAGGTGCCGCGGCGGGTCTGCTTCCTCTTCGGGCAGGAGGGGCCCGGGCTGAGCGAGGGCGCGCGGGCGGCGTGCGACGGGACCTTCTCGATCGCGCAGTTCGGCTCGACCCGCTCGATCAACGCCAGCGCCGCCGCCGCGATCGCGATGCACTCCTGGGTGCGCGCCCACGCCGACCTCTCCGACGAGAGCGCCTGGCGCGGCTGAGCGCTCGGCTCTCGACCTGCCCCCGCCCGACCCTCGACCGATGTCGGTGGTCGGGTCCACCATGGGTGGATGGCCGACCTCGTCCTCTTCCACCACGCCCTGGGTCTCACCGACGGCGTCCGCGCGTTCGCGGACCGGATCCGGGCCGCGGGGCACACCGTGGAGACCCCCGACCTCTTCGACGGCGCGCGCTTCGAGACCATCGAGGCGGGCGTCGCCCACGCGCAGGAGGTCGGCTTCGCCACCGTCCTCGACCGCGCCCGCGCGGCCGTCGACGGGCTGCCCGAGGGCCTGGTCTACGCCGGGTTCTCCCTCGGCGTGCTGCCGGCCCAGCAGCTCGCGCAGACCCGTCCCGGCGCGCGCGGGGCGGTGCTGATGGAGTCGTTCGTGCCGCCGTCGGAGTTCGGCAGCTGGCCCGCGGGCGTCCCCGCCCAGGTGCACGGGATGGACGCCGACCCGTTCTTCGCCCAGGAGGGCGACCTCGACGCCGCGCGGGAGTTCGCCGGCTCCGGGGTGGCCGAGGTGGAGCTGTTCACCTACCCCGGCGACGTGCACCTCTTCGCCGACAGCGGGCTGCCGGGCTACGACCAGGACGCCGCCGGCCTGGTGGCCGACCGGGTCCTGGAGTTCCTCGACCGGCTGCACTGACCAGCTGCACTGACCAGCGAGCTTCACGCCCCGAGGGCACGCCCCAGTGCGGTCAGGGCCTCGGCGGGCGAGCCGACCACGGTGCCGACGTCGTCGGGCAGGTCCCAGGGGTCGAGCAGCACGAGCGGGACGCCGGTACGGCGGGCGAGCGCGATCTCGCTGAGCGTCCCCCAGCTGCCGCCGACCGCGACGACGGCGTCGGCCGCACGGACCAGCAACCCGTTGCGCAGCTCGCCGAGCCCGGTCGGCAGCAGGAACGTGTGCTCCGGTGACCCGGCAGCTCGATCGCGGCCCGGCAGCAGCCCGATCGCGGTGCCGCCGGCGTCCCGGGCGCCCGTGGCCGCGGCGCGCATCACGCCGTGCAGGCCGCCGGTCAGCACGACGGCGCCCGCCTCGGCGAGCAGCCGCCCGACCTCGGTCGCCGCGGCCAGCTGCCCCGCGGTGGCGCTGTCCGCGGGCCCGACGACGGCGACGTACCGGCCGTGCCCGGCTGCGTCCATCTCCGGGGCCGTCACCGCGTCCCTCACCGGTCCCGGAGCACGTCGTGCAGCAGGCGGCGGTGGACCAGCTCGGCGACGGTCTCCCGGGCGGGCAGGTCGACGAGGAGGTACGCCGCGCCGAGGAGCCCGTCGGGGTCGAGCCGCACCTGCTGCTCGATCCGGCAGGTGACGGCGCCGGTCGGCGTGACCGTCGTGGTCAGGGTGACCCGGCCCGGCGAGCGGACGTCGGCGACGAGGACCAGCCGGCGGGGGCCCGCCCCCGGGTCGTCCTGGACCTCCCAGACCCGCCAGAAGCCGGCCGTGTCGCCGCGGAGGAGCTCGGGCCGGTCCGGCACCGGCCAGCGGCGCCCGCCCCCGCCGGCCAGCCGGTCGATGAGCCCCCGGACGACGAGCGGTCCGGCGTCGACGTACCACCGCGGGCCTGCCAGGCCGCACGCGACGACGGCCCAGGCGTGCTGGGCGGGCAGCGGGACGGTGCTGGCGCGGCGGGTGGTGCGCAGCGAGGTGCGGCGGAGCATGACCCGCAGGTAGCCACTAGTCTGCGAGCAGAATCCTGGCCTCGCGCCTGTCCGAGTCCTGCCCGTCCATGGAGGAGCCCGCTGTGCCCATCGCGACCCCCGAGAAGTACGCCGAGATGCTCGACGCGGCCAAGCAGAACGCCTACGCGTTCCCGGCCATCAACGTGTCGTCCTCCCAGACGCTCAACGCCGCCCTCAAGGGCTTCGCCGACGCCGGTTCCGACGGCATCATCCAGGTCTCGACGGGTGGTGCCGAGTACCTCTCGGGCCCGTCGGTCAAGAACATGGTCAGCGGCTCCGTCGCCTTCGCGCAGTACGCCGCCGAGGTCGCCAAGAACTACCCGGTGAACATCGCGCTGCACACCGACCACTGCCCCAAGGACAAGCTCGACGGCTTCGTCCGCCCGCTGCTCGAGATCTCCCGCGAGCGGGTCCAGCGCGGCGAGGCGCCGCTCTTCCAGTCGCACATGTGGGACGGCTCCGCGGTGCCGCTGGAGGAGAACCTCACCATCGCCACCGAGCTGCTCGAGAAGTGCATCGAGGCCAAGATCATCCTCGAGATCGAGGTCGGTGTCGTCGGTGGCGAGGAGGACGGCGTCGCCCACGAGATCAACGACAAGCTCTACTCCACCCCGGCCGACGCGATCGCGACCGCCAAGGCGCTCGGGTACGGCGAGCGGGGCTACTACATGACCGCGCTGACCTTCGGCAACGTGCACGGCGTCTACAAGCCCGGCAACGTCAAGCTCCGCCCCGAGGTGCTCAAGGAGGCGCAGGAGGCGGTCGTCTCCGAGTTCGGCCTCGAGGCCGGCGCCAAGCCCTTCCACCTCGTCTTCCACGGCGGCTCGGGCTCCTCGGCCGAGGACATCGCCGCCGCCGTCGACTACGGCGTCGTGAAGATGAACATCGACACCGACACCCAGTACGCCTTCACCCGACCGGTCGCCGCGCACATGTTCACCAACTACGACGGCGTCCTCAAGGTCGACGGCGAGGTCGGCAACAAGAAGACCTACGACCCCCGCGCCTGGGGCAAGGCCGCCGAGGCCGGCATGGCCGCCCGCATCGTCGAGGCCTGCGAGCACCTGCGCTCCGCCGGCGCCACGCTCGGCTGACCTCACCACCTGTCCGCGTCGCGGCGGCGGTCCCCTTCTCGGGGCCGCCGCCGCTGTCGTTTCATCAAGGTATGCAGGGAAGCCGGCGGGCGGGCCGGCGTCGGTTCGCCTGCATACCTTGATGAACCGTCACTTCCCACGGTGAGCTCACCGAGGGGAGTGTCGGTTCGGCTGCATACCTTGATGAACCGACACCCCGGCCCGGCCCCGCCGAGCCCGAGCCCGAGCCCGAGCCCGAGCGCGGGGCGGAGCGGGGGCTCAGTCGGCCGCGGCAGCGGGGACCGGCGCGACCGAGCCGCCGCCGAAGCCGGCGTGCCCGGGCCGCTCGAAGCACAGCGCGGCGAGCAGGCCGACCACGAGGACGGCCGGCGGGAGGAGCAGGGAGGTGCCCATCGCGTCGCTGAAGGCCGCGGCGACCGGGGCAGGGAGCGCGCCGGCGGCCGAGGCGCCGGCCTCGCCCCCGCCGTACGGCGGCAGCCCCTCGGCCGCGAGCCGGGCGTCGATCAGCACGCCGATCGCGGCGGCCCCGAGGACCGCGCCGACCTGGCGGGTGGCGTTGTAGACGCCCGCCCCGGCGCCGGCCCGCTGCAGCGGGAGGTTGCGGGTGGCGGTCGCGGAGTTGGGCGCCCACACGAAGGCGTTGCCGATGCCGAGCAGCAGCATCGGCGGGACCAGCCACAGCACCGAGCCGTCGGGGCCCAGCAGCAGCGCCAGCCACACCAGCGAGACGATGATCGCGGCGAGCCCGGAGCCGGTCAGCAGCCGCGGGTGCACCCGGTCGGTCATCCCGCCGACGGGTCGCGCGAGGGCGATGGACATCACCGCCATCGGCACGAGCAGCAGCGCGGCGCGGGTGGGGCTGAGGCCGCGGACCACCTGCGCCCAGAGCATCAGCGGGATCGCCATCGCGGTGATCGCGAAGCCCATCGCGCTGATGGCGACGTTGGCCAGGGAGAAGTTGCGGTCGCGGAAGAGGCTGAGCGGCACGAGCGGCTCGGCGCGGTTGCGGGCCTGCCAGCCGACGAAGAGGGCCAGGAAGACGATGCCGCCGACGATCATCGACCAGACCAGGGCGCTCCACTCGAGCTGGTGGCCCTCCTGCACGCCGAAGACCAGCAGGAACATGCCGACGCCGCTGAGCGCCACGCCGAGCCAGTCGAAGCGGTGGCTGTTGGTCTGCAGGACCGGCACCAGCCGCAGGGCGAGCACGAACCCGACGATCCCGACCGGGACGTTGATGAAGAAGATCCACTCCCAGCCCAGCGCGTCGACCAGCACGCCGCCGAGGATCGGGCCGACGAGGGTGGCCACGCCCGCCGTCGCGCCCCACAGGCCCATCGCCTTGCCGCGCCGCTCGGCGGGGAAGATCCGGGTGATGATCGCCATCGTCTGCGGGGTGATCATCGCCGCGCCCAGGCCCTGGACCACGCGGGCGGCGACCAGGCCCTCGATCGACCCGGTCAGGCCGCACCACAGCGAGGCGAGGGTGAAGACGGTGAGCCCGATGAGGTACATCCGCCGGGGTCCGAACCGGTCGCCGAGCCGGCCGGTGATCAGCACCGGGACGGCGTACGCCAGCAGGTAGGCCGAGGTCACCCAGACCACCGCGTTCACGTCGGCCTGCAGGTCCTCGATGATCGCCGGGGTCGCGACCGAGACGATCGTGGAGTCCACGAGGATCATGAAGAAGCCCAGGCACAGGGCGAAGAGGGCCGGCCAGGGGTCCTTCTCCGGGGCGTCCGGCGCGGCGGTCGTGGATGCGGTCGAGGTCACGAGCTCAGTGAACACCGCCCCGTGGACAATGCTTCCCATGACCATCGGACGCGACCTGATGGCGGGCCCCCCGCCGACCCACCTCCCGGCCGACCCGGCCACCGACGCGCTGGCCGCCGGGGAGACGCCCGTCGACGTCGTACGCCGCAGCCCGGCGTCGCCGGTCGCCTGGGCCGCGCTCGCCGGGGAGGCGGTGGCGGCCGACGCGGACCCGGTCACCGTCTACGCCTACGCTCGCGTCGGCTACCACCGCAGCCTGGACCTGCTGCGCCGCAACGGCTGGAAGGGCCACGGCCCGGTCCCGTGGGAGCACGAGCCCAACCGCGGCTTCCTCACCTGCCTGGCCCTGCTCGCCAAGGCCGCGCGCGCGATCGGCGAGACCGACGAGTGGGAGCGGTGCCGCGACTTCCTGCGCGACTCCTCCCCGACGGCCTACGCCGAGCTCCTCGGCGACGCCTGACCCGACCGGGCCAGACGCAGCAACGCGGCGGCCGGGCCCTCCGGCCGCCGCGAGGGCAGCCAGACCGCCCGCAGCGCGCGGCTGAGGTCGAGGTCCGCGACGGGTACGTCGACCAGCTGGCCGGTCGCAAGCTCCGCGGCGACTGCGAGCTCGCTCAGCACCGCCGGCGCGCCGCCCTCGGCCGCCGCCGCCTTGACCGCCGCGGTGCTGGCCAGCTCCAGGCGCTGCTCGCCGAGCGCGTGGCCGGCCAGGTCGAGCGCGCGCACGAGCGTCTCGCGGGTGCCCGAGCCGGCCTCGCGCACCACCAGGTCGGAGGCGACCAGCTCCGCGGCCGTCACCGGCGTACGCCGCCGGGCCCACGGGTGCGTCGGCCCGACGACCACGAGCAGCCGGTCGCGGGCGACCGCGGTGGAGGCGACGGTCCGCGGCACCGTCGGTGACTCCACGAACCCCAGCGGAACGCGCCCCGAGACCACCCGCTCCAGCACGTGGTGGGAGTTGCCCACGTCCAGGCTGACGTGGAGGTCGGGGTGGTCGCGGCGGAACCGGGCCAGCCAGCGCGGTGCGAGGTGCTCGGCGACGGTGAGGCTGCTCGCGACCGTCAGGTGGGCCTGGCGCTGGGCCGCCAGCGAGCGGGCCCCGAGCACCACCCGGTCGACCGCGGTGAGCGCCTCGCGCGCCCACGCCACCACCACCTCGCCCTCGGTGGTCAGCCGGGAGCCGGCCGTGGTGCGGACGAGCAGGGTGAGGCCCAGCTGCCGCTCGAGCTTGGCCAGCACGCGGCTGGCGTTGGGCTGGGCCATCCCGACCTGACGGGCGGCGGCCCCGACCGACCCGGTCTCCGCGACCCGGACCAGCAGGTCGAGGCCGGTCAGGTCCAGCGGCGTGCTCATGCGTCCAGCGTATGAGTTGCCGACTGCTCATATCAAGAACGTATGAGTCCCCGCTCGATCGACGGCTACCGTGCGGCCCGTCCCGGCCGGAGGCTGGAGGCATGGTCGATCGACGTGTCCCCGGGCTGGCGCTGGCCGCTGCGGCCGGCGGCGCCGCCCTCGCCGTGCACGCGCTCGTGCCGGGTCTGGGCTCCACGCTCGTGGCGGTGCTGCTCGGGTTCGCCGCCGCGGCGTCGGGCCGGCTGCCGGAGGCCGTGCGCCCCGGGCTGGCGACGGCCTCGCGCACCGTCCTGCGCGTCGGGGTCGCGCTGCTCGGGCTCCAGCTGGTGCTCGCCGACGTCCTCGGTCTGGGCTGGCCGGTCGTCGCGGTCGTGGTCGGCGTCGTCGCGCTCGGCATCGCCGGCACCCTGCTCGCGGCCCGGCTGCTCGGCGTACCTCCCGAGCAGGGGCTCCTCGTCGCCTGCGGCTTCTCCATCTGCGGCGCGGCGGCGGTCGCGGCCCTCGACGGCGTGCGGCGCGGCCGTGCCGAGGACGTCGCCCGGGTCGTCGCCCTCGTCGTGGTCTGCGGCAGCGCCGCCATGCTCGCCGTGCCGCTGCTCGGCTCGGCGCTCGGGCTCTCGCCGGTGGCGGCGGGCGCCTGGGCCGGGGCCTCGGTGCACGAGGTCGGCCAGGTCGTCGTCGCCGGCGGCCTGCTCGGGAGCGCGGCGCTCCAGGTCGCGGTCGCGGTCAAGCTCGGCCGGGTGCTCCTCCTCGCGCCGGTCCTCGCGGTCGTCGCGGTGCGCGCCCGCCGAGAGACGGAGGCGGACACCGACACCGCCGCCGAGGGCGTACGCCGCCCGCCGCTCGTGCCCGGCTTCGTGCTCGCCTTCGTGGGGCTCGTGGCGCTGCGGACCCTCGTGCCGCTGCCGGACGTGGCGCTCGACGCGGCCGCGCAGGTCCAGTCCGCGGCGCTGGCCACCGCGATGTTCGCCCTCGGGTGCTCGCTCGACCCCGCCGCCCTGCGGCGGACCGGGCGCCGGCTGGTCGCCCTGGCCGCGGTCGCGACCGCGGTCGTCGCGCTGCTCGGGCTGCCCGCGGCCTACCTGGTCGGCTGAGCCCGGCGGCCATCGACCGCCGGCCGCCAGCCACCGGCCATCGACCGCCAGCTAACGACCGGGGGCCGAACCCCTCAGGCCGGCGGCGTGAGCAGGCGCCGGATCCGGTCCGAGCCGAGCGCGAGGAAGAGCGTGGGCAGTCGCGGGCCGCGCTCGGCGCCGACGAGGAGCTCGTAGAGCAGCCGGAAGAACGCCTTCTGGTCGGCCTTGACCTCGTCGGTCGGGGCGTCGTCGAGGGCGAGCCCGCGGGCCAGCTTCGGCACGCCGTAGACCAGGGCGGTGGTGTCGTCGACGTCGAGCTCGGCCGGCAGCCGGTCGAGCAGCTGGGCCAGCCAGCGCTGCTCGTCCTCGGAGAGGTTGGCGAGCCGCTCGGCGTCGGCCTCCTCGCGGACGGTGGTGCGGTCCTCGGCGGGCACGAACTCCGCGGTCCAGGTCATCGCCCGGCCCAGCCGGGGCTGGAGGTCCTCGACGGAGTCGTGGGCGTACCCGGCGCGGTCGACGATCCCGCTGATCAGCTCGGCGCTGCCGGCGGTCACGTCGGCGACGGAGGAGAGCAGCCGGAACGGCACGACGACCGGCGGGGTCGGCAGGGTGCCGGCGGCGGCGGTGGCCGAGGCGCGCTCGAAGGCGAGCACCTGGGCGTCGCGCTTGGCGGGGTCGGCGGCCTTGCGGCCCAGGGAGTCCCACTCGTCGTACAACCGGACGACCTCGGCGCCGAAGTCGATGTTGAAGGCCTGCTTGGGCTGCCGCCGGGCGTAGAGCCACCGCAGGATCGGGGCCTCGAGCACCTTCAGCGCGTCCGCGGCGGTCGGCACGCCGCCGGCGGAGGAGGACATCTTCTGCATGCCGGCGAAGCCGACGAAGGCGTAGGCGACGTAGGAGGGGGCGCGGAAGTCGAAGACGCGCTTCACCAGCTCCTTGCCGACGGTGTAGGAGGACCCGGGCGTGGAGTGGTCGAGGCCGCCGGGCTCGAAGTCGACGCCCTCGACCGACCAGCGCATCGGCCAGTCGACCTTCCAGACCAGCTTGCCCTCGTGCTGGGTCGCCACGTTGGTCACGCCGGTGAACCCGCACGAGGCGCAGGTGTAGGCCAGGTCGGTGGTCTCGTCGTCGTAGGCCGTCACGTCGACGGTGTCGCGACCGCACTCGCGGCAGTAGGGCTTGTAGGGGAACCGGGCGAGCGACCCGCTGCCGGCGGGCTCGTCGGCCTCGGCCACGGAGTCGGCGAGCGCCGCGGCCTCCTGGTCGTTCTCCGCGACCGGCTCGGCCTTCTTGGTGCGGTGCTTGGCGAGCACCTCCTCGATGGTGTCGCGGTGGCGGATCGCGTGCAGGACCTGCTCGGTGTAGGCGCCGGCGCGGTACCGCTCGGTCTGGGAGACCTCCTCCATCTCCACGCCCATCTCGGCGAGGGCGGCGCGCAGGGGCGCCTTGAAGTGCTCGGCCCACGACTCGTGGCACTCCCACGGGTCCGGCACGGCCGACAGCGGGCGGCCGATGTGCTCGGCCCAGGAGGCCGGGACCCCGGCCGGGACCTTGCGGAAGCGGTCGAAGTCGTCCCAGCTGTGCAGGTGGCGCACCCGGAGCCCGCGGCGGCGGATCTCCTCGGCGACCAGGTGCGGGGTGAGGAACTCCCGCAGGTTGCCCAGGTGGATCGGGCCGGAGGGGCTCGCGCCGGACGCGCAGGTGATCAGGCGGTCCTCGCCCTCCCCGATGCCCGCGTGCCGGATCGCGTCGTCGGCCGCACGGGTCACCCAGTCGGTGGGGTCGGCGCCCTGGTCGGACCGGTTGCCTCGGGCCACGGTTCGCTCCTGAACGTACGTCGGGTGGGGGCCGCCTCTGCTCGAGGGGCGGCCTGGGACGAGGACCCACGCTACCGCCGGGGGAGGAGGGCGCCGGAACCGTCCCCTGCGGCGGTCCCGACACCCTCCGGCACGCCGACCGGCCTCCGCGTCCCCCGACGCGGGCCGCGCCGGTCGCCGCCTCCCCCGAGTCCGGCGGCCGGCCCTGTCGACGTACGCGCCAAGCATGCCTGGCCGTTCCAGGCCAGTCCGGGCACGTGGCTGCCGGTGTCCGGAAGATGCCAACTACGGTGGCGCCATGGCCGGCCCGCGCGTACCCGCGACCCTGCTCGAGGCCCTGGGCCTCGGCGACGACGACGACCACTTCTACGAGCGGGTCCGCGCCCAGAGCGGCCGTGAGGTCGTCTCCGTGGCCGCCGCGCTGATGCGCACCCCCGCGGAGCTGCTGCGCGACCTCCAGCCGTTCATGGAGCACGGGATCGTGCGCGTCGAGGACGACCGGGTCTTCGTGGACAGCCCCACCGAGGCGGTGGTGCGGGTGCTGGCCGAGACCGCGGCGACCGCCGAGCGGGCGCACGCCCGGCTCACCGACCTCGCGGCCGCGGTGCCGTTGATGACCAGGCGCGGGCGCCCCCTCGGGGGCGGACCGGAGGGCGTGCGCCCGCTGGACGGCGAGGTGAGCGGCGGCGGCAGCCCCGTCGAGCTGCTCCGGTCGCTGGTCGAGCGCAGCACCGGCGAGGTCCGGTGGCTGCGGCCCGACCCCTTCCGCGGGCCGGCCGAGCCGGCGTACGCCGAGGTCGTCGCGAAGGCGGTCGCGCAGGGCCGGCGGTGCCGCGGGATCTATCCCGTCCGCACCCTCGCCGACGCCCGCGACGGCCTCGCCCACCGGGTGGCCATCGGGGAGGAGGTCCGGGTGCTGCCGCAGGTGCCGACCCGGATGCTCATCGTCGGCTCGACCCACGCCGTGGTCCCCGAGCCGCTGGGCACCGCCGACGACCCCCGCTCGCTGGTCCGCGAGCGCGGGCTGGTGCAGGCGCTGACCCTGTGGTTCGACTCGATGTGGCAGCGGGCCCTGCCCGTCCCCGAGCTCGAGCGCGCCGACGCCCGGCCCGATCTGCGGCGCTTCCTGCTCCAGCAGCTCGCCGCGGGCGCCCAGGACGAGCAGATCGCCCGCCGGCTGGGGGTCAGCCTGCGGACCGTGCGGCGCCGGGTCGCCGACCTGCTGGCCGAGCTCGGCGCCGACACCCGGTTCCAGGCCGGAGTGGAGGCCGCCCGCCGCGGCTGGCTCTAGCGGCCGACTCCGACTGCTGGTCCTGACGTCCGCTCCAGCGACTGCCTACGGCAGCACCAGGCAGTACGCCGCGGGCTCGACGCGCCACGTGCGCCGCCGCTCGGGCCCGTAGACCTCGCCGTCGGCCGAGCAGTAGAACTCCTCGCCGTCGATGGTGACCTGGCGGCCCCGCAGGTAGAGCACGTCGTCGCGCTCGTGGTGGGTGCCGCGGACCAGCGCGGCGAGGTAGCCGACGCGTTGCAGCGGGCCGACCGTGCGGGCGATCATCACGTCCATCAGCCCGTCGCGCGCGTCGGCCTCGGGGACCAGCTCGGTCCCGCCGCCGACGGACGAGCCGTTGCCGACCGCGATCATCAGGATCGGCTCGTCGTAGTCGACGACGACCTCGCCGTCGACCTCGACCCGCAGCCGCACGTAGGGCGGCTTGACCGAGGCGATCAGCGCGCCGATCGGGTAGCCGAGCTTGCCGAGGTTCACCCCGCCCACGCCCACCCGGTGCAACCGGTCCTTCCAGCGGTCCGCGCGCCGGCTGGCCTGCGCGCCCGCGCCGGCGTGGACGCTGTTGACCACGATCTCGCCGACCTCGTCGAGGATCAGGTCCATCTGACGGGGCCGGCCGTGCAGGACGACCCTCGCGGCCTCCTCGACGTCGAGGGGGATGTCGTTGCCGCGGGCGAAGTCGTTGCCCGTGCCGAGCGGCAGCAGTCCGAGGACCGCCTCGGACAGCTCGCGGCGGCGGTGGAGCGCGGCGACGACGGCGTGCATGCTGCCGTCGCCTCCCGCGACGACGATGCGGCGGGACCCCGCCCGGTGGAGCACCCCGTCGAGCTCGCCGGGGTCGGAGGTGGCGCACACCTCCACCGACGTCCGCTCGCGCAGGATCGCCAGCGCTCGCTCGAGCTGCAGCTCGTCGTCGGTGCCGGCGTCGCTGTTGGTGATCACCAGGAGTGGATCCATCGCCGCGACCCTAGCGTCGAGACCCCCGCGGCGTCCCCGAGGACGTCGAGGTCGCGCGCGTGCCCGCGCCGGGCCGCGGCCAGGAGGCCGACCTGCGGTCGTTCTTGGTAACGTGTCGTCGCAAGAGCCCCGGACAGCCTTGCTGCACCCGGGGCCTTTTCCATGGCGCGAGAGCCATCACGTGAGGAGTCACGCATGCCCGCGATCGTCGTGCTCGGAGCCCAGTGGGGGGACGAGGGCAAGGGCAAGGCCACCGACCTGCTGGCCACCACCGACCCCATCGACTACGTCGTCCGCACCAGCGGCGGCCACAACGCCGGCCACACCATCGTCATCAACGGCGAGAAGTACGCCACCCACCTGCTGCCCAGCGGCATCCTGACGCCGGGCGCCACCTCGGTCATCGCCAACGGCGTCGTCGTCTCGCCCGAGGCCCTCTTCCGGGAGCTCGACGGGCTCCTGGAGCGCGGGGTGGAGATCGGCGGGCTGGTCGTGAGCGCCAACGCCCACGTCATCGCCTCCTACCACTCCACGATCGACAAGGTCACCGAGCGCTTCCTCGGCAAGAACCAGATCGGCACCACCGGCCGCGGCATCGGCCCGGCCTACTCCGACAAGGTCAACCGCTACGGCGTCCGCATCGCCGACCTGTTCGACGAGAAGATCCTGCGGCAGAAGATCGAGGCCGCGCTCGACGTCCGCAACCACCTGCTGACCAAGATCTACAACCGTCGCGCCATCGAGGTCGACGCGGTGGTCGAGGAGCTGACGGCGTACGTCGACCGGTTGCGGCCGATGGTCGCCGACACCTCCCTGCTGCTCAACCAGGCGCTCGACCGCGGCCAGACGGTGCTCTTCGAGGGCGCCCAGGCCACGATGCTCGACGTCGACCACGGCACCTACCCGTTCGTGACCTCCTCCAGCCCGGTCGCGGGCGGGGTGTGCACGGGCGCCGGCATCGGCCCCACGCGCATCGACCGGGTCATCGGCGTCATCAAGGCCTACACGACCCGCGTCGGGGCCGGGCCGTTCCCCACCGAGCTCTTCGACGAGGACGGCGTGCAGCTCCAGAAGCTCGGCGGCGAGATCGGTGTCTCCACCGGCCGCACCCGCCGCTGCGGCTGGTACGACGCGGTCGTCGCCCGCTACTCCTCGCGGGTCAACGGGCTCACCGACTACTTCCTCACCAAGCTCGACATCCTCGGTGCCTGGGAGCGGATCCCGGTGTGTGTCGCCTACGAGATCGACGGCGTCCGGCACGAGGAGATGCCAATGACCCAGACCGAGTTCCACCACGCCACGCCGATCTATGAGTACTTCGACGGCTGGGGCACCGACATCTCCGGCTGCCGCTCCTTCGAGGAGCTGCCGGTCAACGCCCAGCGCTACGTCCAGGCGCTCGAGGAGCTGTCGGGCACCAAGATCTGGGCGGTCGGGGTGGGCCCGGGCCGCGAGCAGACGGTGGTCGTCAACCCGTGACGGCCCCCTCGAGCGGCCCCTCGAGCGTGCTGGTCGTCGGCACCGGCGGCCGGGAGCACGCGCTCGCGCTCGCCCTGTCGCGGGACCCCGCCGTGAGCGAGGTGCACGCCGCTCCGGGCAACCCCGGCATCGGCGCCGTCGCCACGCTGCACGACGTCGACCCGGGCGACCCGGCCGCCGTCGCCGCCCTGGCGAGCGGGCTGGGCGTCGACCTCGTCGTCGTCGGTCCGGAGGCCCCGCTCGTCGCGGGCGTCGCGGACGCGGTGACCGAGGCCGGGATCGCCTGCTTCGGTCCTTCGCGCGCGGCCGCGCGGCTCGAGGGGTCCAAGGCGTTCGCCAAGGAGGTCATGGCCGCGGCCGGCGTGCCGACCGCGCGGTCGCGGGTGTGCTCGACCCCCGCCGAGGTGGCCGAGGCCCTCGACGCCTTCGGGGCGCCGTACGTCGTCAAGGACGACGCGCTGGCCGCCGGCAAGGGCGTCGTGGTCACCACCGACCGCGCGGAGGCGCTCGCCCATGCCGCCACGTGCGGGACGGTCGTCGTCGAGGAGTTCCTCGACGGCCCGGAGGTCTCGCTGTTCGCGGTGTGCGACGGCGCCACCACCCGGGCGCTGCAGCCGGCCCAGGACTTCAAGCGGATCCACGACGGCGGCCGCGGGCCGAACACGGGCGGCATGGGGTCCTACTCGCCGCTCCCGTGGGCCCCGCCCGACCTCGCCGCGCTCGTCGTCGCCACCGTCGTGCAGCCGACCCTCGACGAGATGGCCCGTCGCGGGGCGCCCTTCCGCGGGTGCCTCTACGTCGGGCTCGCGCTGACCGCCGCCGGCCCGCGGGTCATCGAGTTCAACGTCCGCTTCGGCGACCCCGACGTCCAGCCGGTGCTCGCGCTGCTCGACTCCCCGCTCGGCGAGCTGCTCCTCGCCGCCGCGGAGGGTCGTCTCGACGAGGTCGCCCCGCCCCGCTTCCGCACCGGCGCGGCGGTCAGCGTCGTGCTCGCCTCGGCCGGCTACCCCGAGTCGTCCTCGAAGGGCGACGTCATCACCGGCGCCGACCGGGCCGCGGCCCGCGCCGACGTGGACGTGATCCACGCCGGCACCGCGCTCGACGGGGATGCCCTGGTCACGGCCGGCGGCCGCGTCCTCGCGGTCCGCGCGACCGGCGCCGACGTGGCGGCGGCCCGCGCCGCGGCGTACTCCGCCGCCGAGGAGATCTCCTTCCCCGGCATGCAGCGCCGCTCCGACATCGCCGCCGAGCCGCTCGGCGTCGTCGAGGGCGCCGCGGTCCTCGCGGACTGAGGCGACCCGGCCGTGGGCGCCGTGGGAGAATCCGCGGCGTGAGCGTCCCGAACGTCCTGGCCACGCGGTACGCCGCTCCCGACCTCGCCGGCATCTGGTCGCCGGAGCACAAGGTCGTCCTCGAGCGGCAGCTGTGGATCGCCGTCCTCAAGGCCCAGCGCGACCTGGGGATCGAGGTGCCCGACGGGGTCGTCGAGGCCTACGAGGCGGTCGTGGACCAGGTCGACCTCGCCTCGATCGCGGCCCGCGAGCGGGTGACCCGCCACGACGTGAAGGCGCGCATCGAGGAGTTCTGCGCGCTCGCCGGCCACGAGCACGTCCACAAGGGCATGACCTCGCGCGACCTGACCGAGAACGTCGAGCAGCTCCAGGTCCGCCAGTCGCTCCGCATCATCCGCGACCGCGCGGTCGCGACGCTCGCGCGGCTGGCCCGGCTCGCCGCCGAGCACGAGCTGACCGTGATGGCCGGGCGCAGCCACAACGTCGCGGCGCAGGCGACGACGCTGGGCAAGCGCTTCGCGACCGTCGCCGACGAGATGTTGGTGGCTCTCGACCGGGTCGAGGACCTGCTCGGCCGCTACCCGCTGCGCGGCATCAAGGGCCCGATGGGCACCGCCCAGGACATGCTCGACCTGCTCGACGGCGACGAGGCGCGGCTGGCCGAGCTCGAGCAGCGCGTCGCCGACCACCTCGGGTTCGACCGGGTGCTCACCAGCGTGGGTCAGGTCTACCCCCGCTCGCTGGACTTCGACGTGCTCTCCGCGCTCGTCCAGCTCGTGGCCGGCCCGTCGAACCTCGCGACGACGATCCGCCTGATGGCCGGCAACGAGCTGGTGACCGAGGGGTTCAAGGAGGGCCAGGTCGGCTCCTCGGCGATGCCGCACAAGATGAACAGCCGCTCCTGCGAGCGGGTCAACGGCCTCGCGGTCGTCACCCGCGGCTACCTCTCGATGATCGGCGAGCTCGCCGGCGACCAGTGGAACGAGGGCGACGTCTCCGACTCCGTCGTCCGCCGGGTCGCGCTGCCCGACGCGTTCTTCGCCGTCGACGGGCTCTTCCAGACCTTCCTCACCGTGCTCGACGAGTTCGGCGCGTTCCCGGCGGTCATCCAGCGCGAGCTCGACCGCTACCTGCCCTTCCTCGCCACCACCAAGGTGCTGATGGCCGCGGTCCGCAACGGTGTCGGCCGCGAGGCCGCGCACGAGGCGATCAAGGAGGCCGCGGTCGGCACGGCGCTCGACATGCGTCGCGGCCAGGCCGAGAACGACGTCTTCGCCCGGCTCGCCGCCGACCCGCGCCTCGGGCTCTCGGCCGACCAGCTGGCCTCGCTGGTCGCCGAGCCGATCACCTTCACCGGCGCCGCGGTCGCCCAGGTGCAGGAGGTCGTACGCCGGGTGGCGGCCGTGACCGAGCGGCACCCCGAGGCCGCGGCGTACGCCCCCGGCGCGATCCTCTAGACCCAGCCCTCTAGACCCAGCCCTCTAGACCCAGCGCTCTAGACCAGCACCGACCGGCGTGCAACGACCCCGGCGCTGCCGGACATGAGCCAGGCATGAGCCCGGGCAGTGGAGCAGGTGAGGGTGCGCACGAGGACGCGTTCCGGCGGTTGTACGCCGCGCACTTCGACGCCGTCCTCGGCTTCGCGCTGCGCCGGGTCGACCGCCCCGAGGATGCCGCCGACGTCGCCGCCGACACGTTCCTGGTCGCGTGGCGCCGGCTCGCGCACGCGCCGGCCGAGCCGGAGACGCGGCCGTGGCTGTACGGCGTGGCCCGCCGCGTCCTGGCCAACCACCGGCGGGGCGAGGGGCGCCGCAGCGCCCTGGGCGACCGGCTGCGCCGCGAGCTGGCGACCGTGGCGCCCGACCCCAGCACCGACGTGGTCCAGCGCACGGACGTCACCGCGGCCATGCGGCGGCTGAGCGGCCGCGACCAGGAGGTCCTCCAGCTGCACCTGTGGGAAGGGCTCGAGCCGCGGGAGATCGCCGAGGTGCTCGGGCTCACCACTGTCGTCGTGCGACCGCGGCTGTCGCGGGCGCGGGCCCGCCTGCGGGCGCTGCTCCCCGAGGGGCCGGAACGGCCGGGCAGGCCGGACCTGCCGGAAGCGCGCAACGGTCCGGCCTCGGCCGGACATCTCCCCAGCACACCCCAGCTCATCCGGAAGGAGCGGTAGATGGACCCCAAGATCAGCGACGACGCGGTCGGCCGACTGCCGATCACCTCCGGGCGGGCCGAGCTCCTGGAGGAGATCATGAGCACCCCCGTCACCGACCGCACGCCCGACCCCATGACCGACACCGGGGCCGCGCCGCCCCGCCGCACCGCCTGGCTGGTGCCCCTCGCCGCGGCCGCCGCCGTCGCGGTGGTCGCCACCGGGCCGCTGTGGTGGCCCTCCGGTGGCGAGCCGGCGGCCGCGCCCGGCGCGCCGGCGGCGCGGTCGGGGGCCGAGGCGCCGGCCGACGCCCCGGCGTACCGCGCCGTCCTGGACGTGCCCGGCTGGAGCGTCACCCACGTCTACGAGGAGGCGGACGGGAACGGCGGTGAGGTCTCCTACGAGCGCGGGCAGGCCTCCCTCGAGGTCAGCTGGCGGCCCGGTGCGCTCTACGAGGACTACGTCGAGGACCGCCGCCACATCGTCGACCCGCCCGCGGACGGCGACCCGGTGGAGCTGCTCGGCCGCACCGCCCAGCTGTGGCCCTACAGCGCTGACGACCACACCGTCATCCGTCCCGTCGAGGACGGCTTCACGCTGGAGGTCCGCGGCAGCGGGATGCCGCGCAGCGCGTTCGAGGACCTGCTCGGCGACCTGCGGT
This sequence comes from Nocardioides marmotae, assembly GCF_013177455.1. Classification (NCBI taxonomy): domain Bacteria; kingdom Bacillati; phylum Actinomycetota; class Actinomycetes; order Propionibacteriales; family Nocardioidaceae; genus Nocardioides; species Nocardioides marmotae. The sequence goes on along the minus strand of NZ_CP053660.1, from coordinate 4,014,430 downwards.
TCGTCGACGAGGCCGGGTTCGAGCAGGCGCTCCCCGACGAGTTCGTGACGGCGAGCGAGCGCGACGCGGTGGTCGAGGAGATGCTCGACGGGATCGCCGCGGCCAGCGGCCAGGAGCGCACGCCGGGCGAGGAGCAGCCGCCGATCACCTCCGACCAGGCCGACCGCTACCACCTGGGGGCCGACGTCGCCGGGAAGGTCGCCTGCGCCTGGCTGCAGGAGCTCCGCGACGCCCGGCGGGCCGGTGACCAGGGACGCGTCGAGGAGGCGGCCGCGGTGCTGGTGAGCTCGCGGCAGTGGCCGGTGCTCCTCGAGATGGAGCGCGAGGGCGACTACGCCGAGGTGATCTGGGACTACGCCGACCAGGTCGCGGCCGGGCGGGTGCCCGAGGGCTTCAAGGAAGGGCTCGGCTGCTGACCCGCCGACGCGCCATGCACGAGGGCCCGGACACCGTGGTGTCCGGGCCCTCGTGGTTCCGCGTGGGTGCGGGTGAGGCGGGGTGCCTCAGCCCTCGATCGCGGCCGGCTGCGCCTCGGGGGAGGTGGAGCCGATCTCGATCTTGCGCGGCTTGGCCTTCTCCGCGACGGGGACGACCAGCCGCAGCACGCCGGCGTCGTAGGACGCCTCGATGCGGTCGAGGTCGAGGTTGTCGCCGAGGACGAGCTGGCGGCTGAAGGAGCCGCGGGTGCGCTCGCTGGCCAGCATCTGCCAGTCGCCGTTGTTCGGCATCCGCTCGGCGCGGACGGTCAGCACGTTCCGCTCGACGTCGAGGTCGATGCTCTCGCGGGCGACGCCCGGCAGGTCGAACTCGATGACGAACCGGTCGCCCTCGCGCCAGGCGTCCATCGGCATGACGGCCGGGCGGTTGGTGGTGCCGGTGCCCAGCAGCTGCTGGGCCAGGCGGTCGAAGTCGCGGAACGGGTCGGTGGTGCGCAGCAACATGGGTTCTCCTCCTGGTCTCAGAGCTTGTCGACGGGCCGGTCGACGGGTCTGCGTCGCGGCCCGCCCTACCTATATCAACGGTTACAGGTTTCTTATATTCCACCGACGCGGGAGAATCAACCCCGTGAGTCCGGAACGAGAGCGGCACCGCGGCGTCTTCGCGATCTCCGTGGCGGCCGAGATGGTCTCCATGCAGATCCAGAACCTGCGGGTCTACGAGCGCCGCGGCCTCGTGGACCCCGACCGCACGCCCGGCGGCACCCGGCTCTACAGCCGGGCCGACATCGAGCGGCTGCACCGCATCCGCGAGCTGCTCGCCGAGGGGCTGAACCTCGCGGGCATCGCCCGGGTGCTCGCGCTGGAGGAGGAGGTACGCCGCCTGCGGGACGCGAACGCGCGGCTGCGCGCCCGCGCCGCGGAACAACCCGACGAGCCGCGCGGTTGAGCCGGCCATGACCACGGGACTGTGGGTGCTCGTCGGCGCCGTCGTGCTCGTCCTGGCCGTCGGCGGGTGGCGGGCGGTCGTCGACGGCCGCTTCGGGAGCAGGAGGGCGGCCGTGCCGCAGGAGCCCGGACGCCCCGAGGCCGGGCCGACCACGGGGCCGACCACGGGGCCGACCACCTGGGAGCAGGTCGCGGCCGCCGCGCCCGGCGTGGCCCCGGGGGAGCGCGCGACGCTCGTGCAGTTCTCGACCGCCTTCTGCGCCCCGTGCCGCGCGACCCGCCGCACGCTGACCGAGGTCGCCGAGCTGGTCCCCGGCGTGGTCCACATCGAGGTCGACGCCGAGCAGCACCTCGACGTGGTGCGCCGCCTCGACGTCCTGCGCACCCCGACCACCCTGGTGCTGGACGCGTCCGGCCGCGAGGTCAGCCGGGCGGCCGGCGCCCCGCGCAAGGAGCAGGTGCTCGGCGCGCTCGCCGCGGTGGACTGACCCGGGGTTCAGTCGCCCGGGGTGTCCGGCTCCTCGATCGGCCGGCCCCAGGTGACGGTGTCGAGCACCTCGGGCGGGGCCGCGTCGCGCAGGTGGGCGTCCGGCCGGGCGCCGAGCGCGCCGTTGACGCTGGAGAAGGCGACCCGGGTGGCGACGTACACCGTGGCGGCGACGATGTCGGCGTCGCTGAGCCCGACGGCCCGCAGGCGCTCGACGTCCTCGGGTGTCGTGCCCGCCGGGTCACGGGCGACGGCGCGGGCCCAGGCCGCCAGGGCGCGGTCCCGCTCCTCGAGCCCCTCGTCGGTGCCGGTGAGCACCGCGACCGGCACGGCCGGGTCGCCCGCCTCGTCGGCGAGGCGACCGCCCCAGGCGATCGAGCAGTAGCCGTCGCCCATCGCGCTGGAGAGCGCCGTGACCAGCACGCCGCGGTCGCGCATGGAGAGGCCGGCGGCGTCGGCGGCGGAGGTCACCAAGGTGACGTAGGCGCGGTGGACGTCGGGCTGGTGGGCCCACACGCGCGTGAGGTTCATGACGAAGCCGTGCTCGGCGCGGTCGGCGTCGAGGAGGGCGGCGACGGCCGGGTAGGGCTCGGGGTCGCGGACGAAGTTCTCGGAGGCCATGACCCATGACACCTCATTCGTGGCGGCGCGACCAGACCGCAGCGGCCAGCGCCGTGGAGAGCACGGCGAGGGAGACGAGCAGGGCGGCCCGCAGCGCGCCGCCGGCGCCGAACGGGCCGAGGGCGACGCCGTACGTCGTCATGAGCAGCGCCGCGCCCAGGGAGGACCCGATCCGCTGGCCGGTCTGCAGCGCGGCGCCGGCCGCGCCGCCCATCCGCGGCGGCACCTCGGCCAGGGTGAGGGTGAAGTTCGGGGAGATGACGCCGCCGCCACCGAGCCCGGCGAGGAGCAGGCAGGGCACCAGCGCCATCCAGATCGCCCCGTCGTCGAACTGCGGGGCCAGCCAGGCGGTCAGCGCGGTGCCGGTCATCATCGTCACGAGCGCGACGACGGTCAGGGTGCGGCCGGCGCGGGAGACCACCCGCCCGGCGAGCGGCGCGGTGACCGCGGCGCCGGCCGCGAACGGCGTGGTCAGCAGGCCGGCCATCAGCGGGGTGAGGCCGAGCTCGCGCTGCAGGTGCACCGAGAGCACCAGGAAGATGCCGGTGAACCCGGTGAAGTAGAGCGTGCCGATCGCCATCCCGGTGCTGTAGCCGGGGAGCGTGCGCAGCAGGCTCACGTCGAGCAGCGGCGGGCGGCCGGTACGCCGCAGCCGGGCCTCCCACCGGACGAAGCCCCAGCCGAAGGCGGGGGCGCCGAGGAGCAGCACCAGCGGCAGCAGCCTGCCGCTCTCCAGGCTCACCAGTGGGTAGAGCACGCAGAGCACGGCGCCGCCCAGCAGCAGGGCGCCCGGGACGTCGATCCAGGTGCCGCTCTCGTCCCGCCGGTCGCGGCCCGGGACGATCACCGCGATCGCGACCAGGGCGGCCAGCCCGATGGGGACGTTGACGAGGAAGAGCCAGCGCCAGCCGTCCTCCTCCCCGGCGACCGCGATGATCGCGCCGCCGAGCACCGGCCCGAGGGCCGAGGAGAGGGAGACGGTCAGCCCGAAGGCGCCGAACGCGCGGCCGCGCTCGGGGCCCCGGAAGAGCTGCTGGATCAGCCCGGAGTTCTGCGGGGTGAGCAGGCCGGCGGTCGCGCCCTGGGCCAGCCGGGCGGCGATGACGGTCTCGATGTTGGGCGCGAAGCCGACCGCCGCGCTGGAGAGGATGAACCCGGTCAGCCCGATGAGCATCAGCCGGCGCCGGCCGTAGGCGTCGCCGAGGCGGCCGCCCGCGACGAGGGTCAGGCCGAAGGCCAGGGCGTAGCCGGACACGACCCACTGGATCGTCCCGGTGGTCGTCGAGAGCCCGTCCTGCATCGAGGGGATCGCGACGTTGACGATGGTGACGTCGAGCAGGGACATGAACCCGACGACGAGGGTGACGCCGAGGATCCGCCAGCGCCGGGGGTCGGGGGTGTAGTCCCCGTCCTGCCCGTCCGGCACCTCCCGGGTGCCGGTCACCTCCTCGCTCACCGGGTCCCGTTGCCCCATCGGGGCGGGGCTCAGACGGGTCGGCGTCCCGGTTTGCGGCCGGCGCCGGCGTACGTCGACCATGCGCCCATGAGCCAGCCCGTCACCGTCTCGATCACCCGCACGCTCGATCCCGGCCACGACGCGGAGATGCTCAGCTGGCTGCAGGCCGGCACGACCCTGGCCCAGCAGTTCCCCGGCTTCCTCGGGGCCGGCTGGGTGCGGCCGGAGGCCGGGTCGGACACCTGGCACATGCTCTACCGCTTCGCCGACGACGAGGCGCTCCAGGCCTGGGAGCACTCGCCCCAGCGGCAGTGGTGGCGCTCCTCGGCGGTCGGCCTCGGGGTGGTCGAGGCCCGCCGGGAGCGGCGCACCGGCATCGAGGGCTGGTTCGACGACCCGGCCGCGCGCGACGTCGAGGACCTCCGCGCGGTCCCGGCCGCCCCGCCGCGCTGGAAGCAGGCCTCGGTGATCTTCCTGGTCTTCTACCCGCTGAGCGTGCTGGTCAACTGGCTGGCCGCGCCCGTCCTCGGCGACGTCTGGCTGCCGCTGCGCGTGCTCGTGGTGGTCCTGGTGATGACGCCGGTCATGACGTACGTCGCCCTGCCCTGGATGACCCGCCGCATGGAGTGGTGGCTGCACGGGCGGCCCGCGCCGTGGACCCGCGCCGCCCGCGCGGCGAGGTAGCCCGGGCCCGCCTCAGGCGCGGGCGGTGCCGCCCCAGTTGGCGAGCTTGGTGGCGACGGCGTGCAGGTCGGCGCGCCAGACGTCCTCCGGGCCGGGCGGCAGCACGGCGTCCCACTCCACGGCGTACGAGCCGAGCACGCCGGGCAGCCCCTCGGTCCGGGCGAAGAACCACTGGTGGAAGTGCGAGCCGCCGTCGCCCCAGCGGTTGACGTGGACGCGGCCGATGCCGTCGAGCGCGCTGACGATCCGCACCACGCGGTTGGTGATCCGGCCGAGCTCGGAGGCGAGGTCGTCGTCGAGGTCGCCCATGTCGAGGTGGTCGCGGGTGTGCAGCATCAGCACCAGCGGCAGGCCGGTCGGCGCCGCGGTGCGGGTCAGCACCCAGCGCTCGTCCTCCCAGACGACCCGCTCGGGGTCGAAGCCGGCGCAGGAGGAGCAGGGGCGGGCCGGGTCCTCGCCCTCGCGCAGCCGCTCGGGGGCGGGTGGGCGCACCGCGCGCGGGACGACCTGCCCGTCGCGCACCTCCCAGGGGAAGACGTCCCACTCGCCCAGGGGCGGCATCGGCAGCCGGGCGTCGGGGGCGTGCTGGAGGACGCGGGCGTGGACCTGCTCGGCGGACTCGGCCATGGCGACACTGTGCCACCGCACTAGCCTGGCCACGTGGCAGACGTCCAGATCCCCGCGGCCCCGACCATCGAGGGGGCGACCCACCTGCACTCGGGCAAGGTCCGCGACCTCTACGAGCTGACCGAGGGCCCGTACGCCGGGGCGCTGCTCATGGTCGCCAGCGACCGGATCTCGGCCTACGACTTCATCCTCGACGCCACGATCCCCGACAAGGGCGAGATCCTCACCCGGATGTCGCTGTGGTGGTTCGACCGGCTCGCCGACATCGTGCCCCACCACGTGCTGTCCACCGACGTGCCCGCGGCCGTCCGCGGCCGGGCGGTGGTCTGCGAGAAGCTGTCGATGTTCCCCGTCGAGTGCGTCGCGCGGGGCTACCTCACCGGGTCCGGCCTCAGCGACTACCGCGCCACCGGCTCGGTCTGCGGCAACCCGCTCCCCGAGGGCCTCATCGACGGCTCCCGGCTGCCCGAGCCGATCTTCACCCCCGCGACCAAGGCGGCCGTGGGGGAGCACGACGAGAACGTCGACCTCGCCGCGGTCGCCGAGGTCGTCGGGCCCGGCGGGGCCGCGCGGCTGCGCGACCTGACCCTGGAGGTCTACGCCCGCGCCGAGGCCATCGCCCGGGAGCAGGGGATCATCCTGGCCGACACCAAGCTGGAGTTCGGGGACCGCTCCGACGGGACCACGGTCCTCGGCGACGAGGTGCTCACGCCGGATTCCTCCCGCTTCTGGCCGCTCGCGCAGTGGCAGCCCGGCCGCGCCCAGCCGTCGTACGACAAGCAGGTCGTCCGCGACTGGCTCACCTCGCCGGAGTCCGGCTGGGACCGCGCCTCCGGCGAGGCGCCGCCCCCGCTGCCCGCGGAGGTCGTCGACCGCACCCGGGCGCGGTACGTCGAGGCCTACGAGCGGCTCACCGGCGAGCGGTGGTGACCGGGCCGATGACCGGGCAGCGATGAGCCGGACCGTCCTCTTCCCGGTGCCCCCGTCGGTGGTCCTCGACTACCTGGCGGACCCGGCCCACCGCGCGGAGTGGCAGTCCAGCCTCGCGCGGGTCGAGGACGTCGCCGGCCCGGTCGGCGTGGGCCAGACCTGGACCGACGTCACCGTGCCGGGCCTGCGCCCGCGGATGCGCACCACCGCGCTGGTGCCCGGCGAGCGGTGGTCCGAGACCGGCACCTGGCGCGGCCTCGAGGCCGACCTGACGTTGGAGGTGGCTCCCGCCCCGGGTGAGGCGAGCATCGTGTCGGCGCAGCTCGCGCTCCGCGGCCGCGGCCCGGTCGGGTTGCTCGCCCGGGCGCTGGAGGTGGTCGCGCCGGCCGCGGTCCGCTCCGACCTGCGGCGCGCCGCGCGGATCCTCAGGGAGCGGCCCCCGCCGGCTCCCGGGGTTGGTGACGGCCGAGTAGGTTGAGGCCGACCCGGACCGTCTGATGGAGGCCACCCAAGTGTCGACGTACAACCTCTCGTCCCTGCTGGAGAACAGCGCGCAGCAGTACGCCGACCGGGACGCGGTCGTCCTCGGCGAGACCCGGCTGACCTACGCCGCGGTCGACTCCTTCGCGAACATGGTCGCGAACCTGCTGGTCTCCCGCGGGATCCAGCCCGGCGACAAGGTCGCGCTGAGCTGCCCGAACCTGCCGTACTTCTCGGTCGTCTACTACGGCATCCTCAAGGCCGGCGCGACCGTCGTCCCGCTCAACGTGCTGCTCAAGGGCCGTGAGGTCGCCTACCACCTCCAGGACAGCGACGCGAAGGCGTACTTCTGCTTCCAGGGCACCCCGGACCTGCCGATGGCGACCGAGGGGTACGCCGGGTTCGGCGAGGCGCCGGACTGCGAGCACTTCTTCGTCATCACCGCCGACCTCGCCGCGCCGAGCCCCATCGAGGGCACCGAGACCATGGCGCAGGCGATGGGCGGCCAGCCGGCGGAGTTCACCTCGGTCGAGACCGACGAGGACGACACCGCGGTCATCCTCTACACCTCCGGCACCACCGGCCAGCCCAAGGGCGCCGAGCTGCGGCACCGCAACATGCGCGACAACGCGCTGCTCGGTGAGTCGCTCTTCGGCGCGGACGCGGGCAACCCGGACACCTACCTGTGCGTACTGCCGCTGTTCCACTCCTTCGGCCAGACCGTCATCCAGAACGGCGCGTTCGCCTACGGCGGCACGGTCGTGATGCTGCCGCGCTTCGAGGCGCAGGCCGCGCTCGGCCTGATGCTGCAGGAGAAGGTGACGTTCTTCGCCGGCGTCCCGACGATGTACTGGGGCCTGCTCGGCGCGCTCGAGGAGGGCGTCGACGTCGCCTCGATCGCCGCGAACCTCCGCGTCGCCGCCGCCGGCGGCTCCGCGCTGCCGGTCGAGGTGCACAAGGACTTCGAGAAGCGCTTCGGCGTGACGATCCTCGAGGGCTACGGCCTCTCCGAGACCTCCCCGGTCGCCTCGTTCTCGCCCCACGGCCAGCCGCCGCGCGTCGGCTCCATCGGCGTGCCGGTGCCCGGCGTCGAGATGATGCTGCTCAAGCCCGAGTCGTGGGAGCAGATCGACGGCGCCGGACCCGACGCGGTCGGCGAGATCGCGATCAAGGGCCACAACATCATGAAGGGCTACTACGACCGGCCCGAGGCGACCGCCGAGGCGATCCGGGACGGGTGGTTCCGCTCCGGTGACCTCGCGCGCAAGGACGAGGACGGCTGGTACTACATCGTCGACCGGTCCAAGGACATGATCATCCGCGGCGGCTTCAACGTGTACCCCCGCGAGATCGAGGAGGTCCTGATGACCCACCCCGACGTCTCGCTCGCCGCGGTCATCGGCGTCCCGCACGAGAGCCACGGCGAGGAGATCAAGGCGTTCGTCATCCTCAACGACGGCGCCACGGTCACCCCCGAGCAGATCGTCGGCTGGTCCAAGGAGCAGCTCGCGGCCTACAAGTACCCCCGCGTGGTCCAGGTCGTGGACTCCCTGCCGATGACCGCCACCGGCAAGATCCTCAAGCGGGAGCTCGCCTGATGCGGGCCCTGCTGATGGTGCTCGCCGGGTTCCTGATCATCTCCGGCGGGCTGTGGTGGATCGGCGGCGGCTCCGGCCTCGCCGGCCCCATCCTCACCGGGCTCGGCGTCGCGCTGGTCATCGTCGTGGTGCAGAACAGCCGGTCCTAGCCGGCTCCGCCCGCGGACGTCCCAGGGAGAACCGGCAGCCGCGCCCCAGGCTCAGGCGAACGGGTTCGGCAGCCCGCCGGGCAGCTCGGCGAGGAGCTGGCGCGCCTGGGCGGCGGACTTGTGCTCGACGAGCACCTCGTAGCGGGTGGCGACGATCTGGGTCACCGAGGAGAAGTCGCGACGACCGCGGGTCGCGGCGTAGCCGACGAGCGCCCAGATCACGCCGAACAGCGCACCGAAGAACACCGTCGAGAGCAGGATCGCGAGCAGGCTGCCCTCGACGAACAGGCTGAAGACCAGGCCGATGAACAGGCCGAACCAGGCGCCGGACAGCAGCCCGCCGAGGGCCACCTTCCCGGTGGTGAGCCGGCCGGTGATCCGTTCGACCCGCTTGAGGTCGGTGCCGACGATCATGCACTGCTCGACGGGGAACTTCCGGTCGGAGAGGAAGTCGACGGCCCGCTGCGCGGCCGCGTAGTCGTCGTACACGGCGAGTGACTGCGGGAAGGCGAGGCGGAGAGGTGACCCGCCCGGCCCGCCCGGCCCGCCCAGCGGCGTACCAGTGGGGATGCTCATAACCTCCACAGTGCCCGACGCACCTAGACTGGAGACATGCCCCGAGTCGTCGTCGACGTCATGCCCAAGCCCGAGATCCTCGACCCCCAGGGCAAGGCGGTCCTCGGCGCACTGCCCCGCCTCGGCTTCGCCGGGGTGAGCGACGTCCGCCAGGGCAAGCGCTTCGAGCTCGAGGTCGAGGGCGAGGTCACCGAGGCGGTGCTCGCCGACGTGCACCGCATGGCCGAGACGCTCCTGTCGAACCCCGTCATCGAGAGCTTCGCGGTGCGGGTGGAGCAGGACGCATGAAGGTCGGCGTCGTCACCTTCCCGGGCTCTCTCGACGACGTCGACGCCCAGCGCGCCGTCCGGCTCGGCGGCCACGAGGCCGTCGCGCTCTGGCACGGCGACCACGACCTGAGGGGCGTGGACGCGATCGTGCTGCCGGGCGGGTTCTCCTACGGCGACTACCTGCGCTGCGGCGCGATCTCCCGGTTCTCCCCGGTGATGACCGAGGTCGTCGAGGCCGCCGGGCGCGGCATGCCGGTGCTGGGCATCTGCAACGGGTTCCAGATCCTCTGCGAGTCCCACCTGCTGCCCGGCGCGCTCATCCGCAACCAGCGCCAGAAGTTCCTCTGCGTCGACCAGCGGTTGCGCATCGAGAGCACCCGCACCCCCTGGACCGCGGCGTACGCCGAGGGCCAGGAGGTCGTCATCGCGCTGAAGAACGGCGAGGGGTCCTTCGTCGCCGACGAGGAGACCCTCGACCGGCTCGAGGGCGAGGGCCAGGTCGTGGCCCGCTACCTGGGGGACAACCCGAACGGCTCGCTGCGCGACATCGCGGGCATCAGCAACGAGCGCGGGAACGTCGTCGGCCTGATGCCCCACCCCGAGCACTCGGTCGAGGAGCTGTGCGGCACCGGGACCGACGGGCTCGGGTTCTTCGCACTCGCCACCCTGGCCACGGAGGTATTCGCGTGATCTCCTCTCCGAACCGCCTCTTCCGCGCCGTCGCCACGGCCGAGGCCATCACCTGGGCCGGCCTGATCGGCGGCATGATCCTCAAGTACGGCACCGACACCACCGAGGTCGGCGTCCAGGTCTTCGGCCCGATCCACGGCGCGGTCTTCATCGCCTACTGCGTGACCACCGTCGTGGTCGCGATCGACCAGCGCTGGTCGACCGGCCGCCTGCTCGGGGGCCTGGCCTCCGCGGTGCCGCCGTTCCTGACCCTCTGGTTCGAGCGGTACGCCGGCAAGCACGGCCTGCTCGCGGACTCCTGGCGCCTGCGCTCGGCCTCGGCCTCGGCCTCGGCCTCCGCGCCGACCGGCCTCGAGCGCCCCGTCGGCTGGCTGCTCCGCAACCCCGCCCGCGGCCTCGTCACCGCTCTCGTGGCCGTCGTCGCGCTCTTCGGCATCGCGCTCGTCGCCGGCCCGCCGGTCGGCTGAGGTCTCCCGCCGCCGGATGTTTCATCGGCCGGCCGATGAAACTCCCGGTTGGCCGATGGAACTTCATCGTCCCGCCGACAGCTTTGTCGGCCGGCCGATGAATCTTCCCCGCGCCGCCGCCCTCAGCGGACGCCGGAGCGCAGCGCCGCCCACGACTCGGGGTTGACCACGCCGGAGACCGGCAGGCCGATCTTCTTCTGCCAGGCCCGGACGGCGGTGTCGGTGCGGGCGTCGAAGACCCCCGTGACGACGACCTTGGCCTTCGGGTCGGCCGCGTTGATCGCTCGCTGGACCCGGCGCACCTCCGAGCCGGCCGACCCGCGCTTGAGGACCGGCGAGGAGCCGACGGCGTGCAGGGACATCCAGTTCGCCTTGGTGAACCGGTCGCGGACCGGGAAGCCGCGGGCGGCCTGGAACGCGCGGATGCTGTCCAGGGTGCGGGCGTTGAGCGTGCCGGTGAGCGCGCCGGCGTACCGGTCCTGCTCCTTGAGCAGGCACTGGAGCGCCTTGACCTGGCGGGCGTCGGACGGCTTCTGGTTGCCGGTGGCCGGGCGGAGCGCGGCGTAGACCGGGTAGGAGACCCGTACGCCGCCGCAGCGCGACTCCGGTGCGGCGACCGAGCCGCGGCCGACGTCGAGGAAGTTGCTGTCGATGTTGATCTTCACGCCGCCCCAGTTCTCGACGTGGTCGCCGCGGTACTGCTTCACGCGGCCACCCGGGCGCCACCCGTCCTCGCGGATGTAGGACGTCGAGGTGTTCGCGACGCCGTCCCAGCGGGCGATCCAGATGGTGTCGGGCAGCGTGTAGGTGCCGGGCCGGTTCACCCGGGCGTCGTCGAGGTCCTTGATGCCCGAGCCGGCGCTGGAGTAGACGCCGGAGACCCAACCGAGGGCGTGCAGCTTCTCGGTCCAGGCGCCGACGAAGGCCAGCGCGGACTCGCGGCAGTGGGTGTTGCTGCTGTCGTAGCCCTCGAGGTCGTAGAACAGCGTGCTGCCGCGTGCCAGGCCGAGGGCCGTGACCGCGGCGACCGCCTTCTCGGCCTCGGCGAAGCCCTGCTGGCGGGCCTGGAAGTAGCGGCCGTTGTTCCCCGGCTTGGGGTTGATCTTCACGTCGTCGGCGTAGCGGGGGAACCGCGGGTGGCACGACGCCTGCGGGCCGAGGGTGATCGGCAGCAGCCGCCAGCCCTTCTTCAGCTGCTTGGTGACCCACGCCGGCGTGAGGTTCGGCTGGCTGCGGCAGGCCCGGGAGTCGCCGGAGATGTAGATGCCGACGGCCAGGAACGGCGAGTGCTTGAGCCAGCGGTTCATCTTCCACTGCTCCGGGGCCAGGCACTGGTCGAAGCCGTGGCCGGTGAAGTCGCCGGGCGTGACCGGGTTGGTGCTCTTCTTCACCACCGGCGCGGACGCCGTGCTCGCGGGCGCGGCGGCGCCGGCGGCCCCGGCGGGCGCGGTGGCGGGGCCCTCGGCCCCGGCGGCCTGCGGACCGAGCAGCAGGGCTCCGCCGAGGAGGGCGGACAGGACGGCGGTGGTACGGCGGCGCATGGGGGTGGTCACTCCAGACGTGGGGGAAGGCGAATCACCATAACCACAGCAGTCACACCAGTCACAGACGTTCGGATGAACTACCGACCTGTAGTTCTCGCGACCGCGGCCGCGGTCGGGACCGCGGCGTACCGCCGGTAGATTGACGCCGTGCTCGACACCGTGGCCGTAGCCGCCGAGGACCCTGCCCGCGACCAGCCCTGGGCCGACCTCGGCCTCAAGGCCGACGAGTACGAACGGATCCGCGAGATCCTCGGGCGTCGGCCGACCAGCTCGGAGCTGGCGATGTACTCGGTGATGTGGAGCGAGCACTGCTCCTACAAGTCCTCCAAGGTCCACCTCAAGCAGTTCTCCGAGCTGCCGCAGGAGACCCCGCTCGGCAAGACCCTGGCCGGCATCGGCGAGAACGCCGGCGTGATCGACATCGGGCAGGGCTACGCGGTCACCTTCAAGGTCGAGAGCCACAACCACCCGTCGTACGTCGAGCCCTACCAGGGCGCCGCGACCGGCGTCGGCGGCATCGTCCGCGACATCCTCGCGATGGGCGCGCGACCGGTCGCGGTCATGGACCCGCTGCGCTTCGGCCCGCTCGACGCCGACGACACCCACCGCGTGCTGCCCGGGATCGTGGCCGGCGTCGGCGGCTACGGCAACTGCCTGGGCCTGCCCAACATCGGCGGCGAGGCGGTCTTCGACGCGAGCTACCTCGGCAACCCGCTGGTCAACGCGCTGTGCGTCGGCGTGCTGCGCCACGAGGACCTGCACCTGGCCAAGGCGAGCGGCGTCGGCAACAAGGTCGTGCTGTACGGCGCGAAGACCGGCGGCGACGGCATCGGCGGGGTCTCGGTGCTCGCCTCGGAGACCTTCGACGCCGACGGCCCGGCGAAGCGGCCGGCGGTGCAGGTCGGCGACCCGTTCATGGAGAAGCTCCTCATCGAGTGCACGCTGGAGATCTTCGCCGCGGGCCTCGTCGCCGGCATCCAGGACCTCGGCGGCGCCGGGCTGTCCTGCGCCACCTCCGAGCTGGCCTCCGCCGGCGACGGCGGCATGCACGTCGACCTGGACCTGGTGCCGCTGCGCGACTCCACGCTCTCGCCCGAGGAGATCCTCATGAGCGAGTCCCAGGAGCGGATGATGGCCGTCGTCGAGCCCGGCGACGTCGAGGCGTTCCTCGCGATCTGCGCGAAGTGGGAGGTCGACGCCACCGTCATCGGCGAGGTCACCGACACCGGCCGGCTCCACGTCGACTGGCACGGCGAGCGCGTCGTCGACGTGCCGCCGCGCTCGGTCGCGCACGAGGGGCCGACGTACCACCGCCCCCTCGCCCGGCCCTCGTGGCAGGACGCGCTCCAGGCCGACCGCGCCGAGGACCTGCCGCGCCCCTCGACCGCCGAGGAGCTGCGCGAGACGGTGCTGCGCCTGGTCGCCAGCCCGAACCTGTGCGACAAGTCCTGGATCACCGACCAGTACGACCGCTACGTCCGCGGCAACACCGTCCTGGCCCAGCCCTCCGACAGCGGCATGGTCCGCGTCGACGAGGAGACCAACCTCGGCGTCGCGGTCTCCACCGACTGCAACGGCCGCTTCGCCAAGCTCGACCCGTACGCCGGCGCGCAGCTGGCCCTCGCGGAGTCCTACCGCAACGTGGCGACCGGCGGCGCCGTCCCGCTCGCGATCTCCGACTGCCTCAACTTCGGCTCGCCGGAGGACCCGGCGGTCATGTGGCAGTTCGCCGAGGCCTGCCGCGGCCTCAAGGACGGCTGTGCCGAGCTGGGCATCCCGGTCACGGGCGGCAACGTCAGCCTCTACAACCAGACCGGCGAGACCGCGATCCTGCCGACCCCGGTCGTCGCGGTGCTCGGCGTCGTCGACGACGTCACGAAGCGGACCCCGTCCGCGTGGTCGAGCGCCGGCGAGACCGTCTTCCTGCTCGGCGAGACCCGCGAGGAGCTGTCGGGCTCGGAGTGGGCCAACGTCGTGCACGGCCACCTCGGCGGCCTCCCGCCGCGGGTCGACCTGGCCGCGGAGAAGGCCCTCGCGCAGCTGCTGCACGAGGGCGTCGGGCTGCTCACCAGCGCCCACGACCTCGCCGACGGCGGGCTCGCCCAGAGCCTCGCCGAGGCCGCGATGCGGAACATGGTCGGCGTGCGCGTCACCGTCCCGGGCGACACCTTCGTCGGGCTGTTCTCGGAGTCGGCCGCCCGCGCGGTCGTCACCGTCGCGGCCGAGGACGCGGAGCGGTTGCGCGACCTCGCCGCGCGCCACGGCGTACCCCTCACCGAGCTGGGGACCACCGGCGGCGACGCGCTCGTCGTCGAGGGGGGCTTCGAGGTGCCGCTCCTCGAGCTGCGGTCGGCGTGGATGACCACGCTGCCGGCGGCTCTTGCCTGAGGACCTCGTCGTCACGGGGACGTGGACCGTCCCCGACGCCGAGCTGTCCGAACGGTTCTCCCGCTCCTCCGGGCCGGGCGGGCAGGGCGTGAACACCGCCGACTCGCGGGTGGAGCTGTCGTACGACGTCGCCGGCTCCTCCTCGGTGCCCGCGCACCTGCGCGACCGGGTGCTCGCGCGGCTCGCGGGCCGGCTGGTCGACGGGGTGCTGACCATCGCCGCGAGCGAGCACCGCACGCAGCTGGCCAATCGGCGGGCCGCGCGGGAACGAATGGCCTCCGTGCTCCGCGACGCCTGCGCCCCGCCCCCGCCGACCCGGCGGCCGACCCGGCCGACCCGCGGCTCGAAGGAGCGGCGGCTCTCGGCCAAGAAGCGGCGCGGGGAGACCAAGCGCGGGCGGCAGGGCCGGTTCGAGTGAGGGCGTCGCGGCGCGGGCTCCTGGGCGGTGTCGGGCTGGGTATCGGGTCGCTGGCCGGCTGCGGCGAGGATCCGCCGGCGACGACCACGAGGAGGAGCGAGGGCGTGACCGGAGCACCCGCGAAGCGACGCATCGAGTACGGCGACGACCCCGCCCAGCTCGGCGAGCTGCACCTGCCGGCCGGCGACCCGCGCGGCGTGGTGGTGGTCGTGCACGGCGGCTTCTGGCGTGCGCAGTACGACCTCTCCCTCGGCACCCCGCTCGCCGTCGACCTCGCGCGGCGCGGGTGGGCGGCGTGGAACATCGAGTACCGGCGGGTCGGCGCCGGCGGCGGCGCGCCCGAGACCTTCGACGACGTCGCCGCGGCGATCGACGCGCTGCGCGGGACCGACCTGGACCTCTCGACCGTCGTCGCTGTCGGCCACTCCGCCGGCGGTCACCTCGCGGCCTGGGCCGCCTCCCGGACCCGTGACGAGCGGTGGGCCGGCGGGGTCGAGCTGACCGGCGTCGTCTCCCAGGCCGGCGTGCTGGACCTGCGCCGCGCGGTGCGCGAGGGGGTCGGTGAGACGGCCGTGCCGGACCTGCTCGGGGTGAGCGCGCCGGCTGCCGTCGAAGCGGCCTACGACCCGCAGCAGCAGCTGCCCCTCGACGTACCTCTGTGGTGCGTGCACGGCCGTGAGGACGACATCGTCCCGATCAACCAGTCCGAGGAGTACGTCGCCGCCGCGACCGCGGCCGGCGCCACCGCCGAGCTGGTGGCTGTCGAGGGCGACCACTTCGTCGTCATCGACCCCGCCGGCGAGGCCTGGACCCGGACCGTCGCCATCCTCGACACCCTCGCCTGACCCCCGGACCTCGCCGAGTCGGCACTTCTCGCCCGCCGAGTACTCACTTCTGGCGGGCCGAGTGGGCACCTTCTGCGGGTCGAGTCAGCAGTTCTGGCGGGTGCCGTCCACAACTGCCGACTCGGCCGACCGGAACTGCCGATTCGGCCGTCCGGAACTGCCGACTCGGCTGGCGGGCGGGGGCGGCGCGGGCCGCCTGCCTAGCCTGGGGAGGTGCTGCTGCGCTGGAAGCTGGGAGTCGTGGTCGGGGGTGGGAGCGGCGCGGGCCACGAGGTCTGCCTGCGGCTGGCCCGGTCCGGCTGCGGGGTGCTCGTCATCGACCCGGACGCCGCAGCGGCGGAGGCGACCGCGGAGGAGGTACGACGCAGCCGGGTGTCGGGATGGAGCCTCCAGGCCGACCCTGCGGGGGAGCCGGGCGACGACCAGCTCGTCACGGGGCGGGCGCGCGACCTCGGCGGCGCCGACCTGATGGTGACCGTCGGGCTGACCGCGCCGGCCGCGCTCGACCTCGGGCGGGGTCTGGCCGAGGCCCCCGTGCTGGTGCCGGGGCCGCGCGACCTCGACCCGAGCCGCACGGCGTCGGCGGTGCTGACGATCCTCCGCGCCGCCGAGCCGGGCGCGGTCGTCGTGCTCTAGCGAGCGGTTCACCATCGCTCGCATCCCGCGCCTCGGGCCCGGGGCCGGGCTGGCAGTGCGCCGCCAGGTGCGGCGGTTCGCGGGGTCGTACGGCAGCTCGGGGACGAGCTCGACGGGGTGCCGCACCGCAGGCACGGCCGCCCGGTCCCCCAGTGCGACCGGTCCAGCCGACGCGCCGGCTGGTGGACGCTGTGCCTCTCCGGCACGCCGCCATCCGCCCGGGGCGGCCAAGCCCCCGCCCGGGACCGAGCCGCCGACCGACCACCAGCAACGTCGGCGGGCGGAACTATCCTCGGCGGGTGCCTGCCCGCCTGCGCCCCGCTGACCCCGCCGACGTCGCGGCCGCCCTCGCACGGGTCCGCGCGGACGAGGCCGGCACGGGTGAGAAGGGCGACCTGCGGCTGCTGGTCAAGCACTACCTCGCGCTGCTCGAGGCCCGGGCGCCCGGCCACTCGGTGGAGGTGCGGGTGCCGCCCTACGCGGCCGTCCAGGTCGTGCCGGGGGTCCGGCACACCCGCGGCACGCCGCCGGCGGTGGTCGAGACCGACGCCGCGACGATCATCGCGCTGGCCACCGGAGAGCTCACCTGGCACGAGGCCGAGCAGGCCGGGCGGGTCCGCGCGAGCGGGGAGCGGGCCGACCTGTCGCCGTACCTGCCGCTGCACCGTTCGGTGTCTTGACCTAGCGTTGAGGGCATGACGAACCGCCTCACCACCGACGAGCTGCGCACCAAGGTCGACGGCGTCCTGCCGCGTCTGAGGAAGGACCTGGAGGACCTCGTCCGCATCGAGTCGGTCAGCGCCGACCCCGCCCGCGCGGCCGAGGTGCAGCGCAGCGCCGAGGCGGTCGCCGACCTGTTCCGCGCCGAGGGCTTCCAGACCGTCGACATCGTCAGCGCAGAGGGCGGCGCGCCGGCGGTCATCGCGCACAAGGCCGGCCCGGAGGGCGCGCCGACGGTGCTGCTCTACGCCCACCACGACGTGCAGCCCGAGAACGACCACGCCGACTGGGACTCCCCGCCGTTCGAGCCCACCGAGCGCGACGGCCGGCTCTACGCGCGCGGCGCCGCCGACGACAAGGCCGGCATCGCCGCCCACCTCGGCGCGCTGCGCGTCTTCGGCGACGACCTGCCGGTGAGCGTCACGATGTTCATCGAGGGTGAGGAGGAGGTCGGCTCCGACTCGCTCCCCGCGCTGCTGCGCGAGCACCAGGAGCGGCTGCGCTCCGACGTCATCGTCATCGCCGACTCCGGCAACTGGGACATCGGCGAGCCCGCGCTCACCACCAGCCTCCGCGGTCTGGTCCGCGCCGACATCGAGGTCCGCACGCTCACCCACGCCGTCCACTCCGGCATGTGGGGCGGGCTCGTGCCCGACGCGCTCATCGCGCTCTCCCGCGTCATCGCCAGCCTCCACGACGACGCGGGCGACGTCGCCGTCGCGGGCCTGCACAGCGGGCCGGCTGCCGACGTGGACTACCCCGAGGAGCGGCTGCGCGCGGAGTCCGGCGCCATCCCCGGCGTGCAGTGGATCGGCAGCGGTTCGGTTGTCGAGCGGCTGTGGACCAAGCCCGCTCTGTCGATCACCGGCCTCGACGCGCCCAAGGTCGAGGGCGCCAGCAACACCCTCGTCCCGGCCGCGCGCGCCAAGATCAGCCTCCGCATCGCGCCGGGCGACACCACGGAGAACGCCGTCGCGCGCCTGCGCGAGCACGTCGAGGCGAACCTCCCGTGGGGCGCCGAGCTCACCTTCACCGTCGTCGACACCGGCGAGGCCACCCAGATCGACGCGACGGGCCCGGCGTACGACGCCGCCCGCGAGGCCTTCACCGAGGCCTGGGACGGCACCGCCCCGGTCGACATGGGCGTCGGCGGGTCGATCCCGTTCATCGCGGAGTTCCTCGAGGCGTTCCCGCAGGCCAGCGTGCTGGTGACCGGCGTCGAGGACCCCGACACCCGCGCGCACGGCGCGAACGAGGGCCTGCACCTCGCCGAGTTCGAGCGGGTCGTCCTCGCCGAGACCCTGCTCCTGGACCGCCTCGGCAACCTGGAGGCGTAGTCGCCCCACCCGTGCAGGGTCGAGGTGGCACCCGTGCAGGGTCGAAGTGGCACTCCTGCAGGGTCGAGGTGACCCGTGCAGGGTCGAGGTGGCACTCCTACAGGGTCGAAGAGGCACTCCTGCACGGCGCCAGCCTGCAGCACTGCCACCTCGGCGCTGCAGCACCGCCACTTCGAGCGTGCAGCACTCCCACCTCGACCGTGCAGCACTCCCACCTCGGCGGGGAGGGGTGTGCGTCGCCCAGTGCGGCTACTGGCAGCCTGGCCAGGTCATGGCTGCGGTCGCGCTGTGACGAGGGTGCGCTGAGGCTCGCCGCCGAGGTCGGTGCCGCCGGCCGGCTCGTCGACGTCCGGGCCGGGCAGCAGGTGCGCCGGCGGGAGGTGCCGGCGCAGGAACCCCTGGAGGTCCTCGGTGGGCACGGCGCCGACGAGCAGGTCGCCGTGGGGCAGGCCGCGCAGCATCGTGGTCGCGATCCGCGGGTTCGGGCCCCGGCGCACCAGCGTCGCGAACCGCCGGACCCGCTCGGGCGTCGCGATGTGGTCCAGGGTGCCGGTCCAGACGTGGATCGGGATCCCGCGGTAGAGCGAGCGCGGGTCGCGGGCGATCGCGGTCGGGTTCGCGCGGTCGCCGTGCCGGGCGTTGGAGAAGCCGCCGGGGAACGCCGCGTCGACCGGCACCCCCTGCCGCTGGAGCGCCACGAGGTCGGTGGCCGGCTGGAGCGCGGCGACGCAGGCCACCTCGCGGCGGTGGGTGCCGGCGTACGACAGCACCGCGGCGCCGCCCATGGAGCTGCCGATCAGCGCGACCCGGCCCGGGGCGCCGCCCGTGCGCCGGTGCGTCGCGATGACCGCGTCGATGGCCCGGTGGTTGCGCGGGTTTCCCCACAAGAAGCCGCCGAAGTCCGAGACGACGACCCGGTAGCCGCTCAGCGCGGTCGCGAGCAGGTGCGCGCGGATCGGGGCGGTGGAGCGGCGGCGCAGGATCGCCTGGGTGTCGCGGCCCATCCCGTGGTGGTAGACCACCAGCGGCAGCGGACCCAGCGCCTCCGCGGTCGGCTCCAGGGTCGCCACGAGCCCCTGGCCCGAGGAGCGCAGCCGCACCGAGACGCCCGGGGGCGGGTCGAGCGGCCCGATCGGACCCGGCGCCGCCTCCGGCGGGTACGACGCCGGCTCGTCGGGCTGCGCCGGGGTCGCGAGCGCCGAGGCGCCGGCCGCGAGGGAGCCCGCGGACAGCAGGCCGCCGGCGACGAGGGCGCGGCGGGACACCTGAGGCGTCACGCCGGCCTCATCCGCCGGTGGGGAAGGACGTGGCGGCGGGCAGGCGCACCCGGAACGTGCTGCCGCGGCCGAGCTCGGAGTCCAGCTCGATCCGGCCGCCGTGACGGGCCACGATCCGCGCGACGATGGCGAGCCCGAGACCCGTGCCGGGCTGCGCGACGGCGACCGGGTTGGTGGACCGGAAGAACTCGGTGAACAGCTTCTCCTGGTCCTCCGCGCTGATCCCGAACCCCTCGTCGCAGCACTCCACCACGACCTCCTCGCCGTCCTGGGCGAGCCGGAGGGCGACGCTGCGACCGGGGTCGGAGTACTTCACCGCATTGCTCACCAGGTTCGACAGCACCCGGTCCAGCTCGTCAGGGTCCCCGCTCGCGAGGACGGGGTACGCCGGCGCCTCGACGTGCACGCTGATCGACCGCTTCTGCGCGGCGACGCTGGTCAGGTCGATCACGTCGGCGGCGACGGCCCCCAGGTCGACGGGCTGGGGGATGACGGGGTTGCCCGGGTCGCCGACCTTGGACAGCAGCAGCAGGTCGTCGATGACCCGCACCATCCGCCGCGCCCCGCGGTCCATCGCCGAGAGGGCCTGCTCGACCGCGCCGTGGACGTCCTCGCCCTCGAGCATCTCCAGGTAGCCGACGATGGAGGTCAGCGGGTTCTTCAGCTCGTGGGCGAGCGTCGCGATCAGCTGCCCCTTGTACTGGTCGAGGGCCTGGAGCTCCTTGACCAGGCGGTGCTCGCGCTCGAAGGCGCGGACGTTGAGGATCGCCGTCCCGAGGTCGTGGCCGATGTCGAGCGCGGCGCTGGCCTCGGTGTCGGTCCACGACGCGCCGTGGTGGGACCGGGTGAGCACGAGGTTGCCCAGGCACTCGGGCCCGACGCCGATCGGCACGAACAGGATCGAGCCGACGTCGATGCTGTCGAGGAGGTCGACGATCTCCTCGCGCTCGGCGTCGCTGAGCCGGTCCCGCAGCAGCCCGCGGGCGACCACGACCGTCTCCTGGGCCTCCCACGCCTCACGGGCCGAGCGCTCCGCGATCCGGACGATGGCCTCGGGGAGCACGACCGTGGTGCCGTCGGTGGCGTGGATGGCGCCCGTGCCGAGCCCGTCCTCGTCGAAGGTCTGGATCCACATTCCCAGCGCCCGGAAGCCCTCGACCAGCGCTTCGCCGGACTCCTCGAGGATCCGGGAGAGCGTGCGCTGCCGGGAGGCGCGGCGCACGACCCGCCGGGCGGTGCCGGCCAGCCGGACCTGCTCCTCGAGCTCCTCGCGCTCCAGCGCGCGCAGCACCGCGCGGGAGGCCTGCGCGGCGTACCGCTCCAGCAGCCGGCGCCGGTCCGGGCCGGGGCGCCGGCCGTCGTCGGGGAGGTCGATGGAGACCAGGCCGCGCATCGCGCCGTCGGCGTCGAGCAGGGGCGCGGTCAGCATGTCGAGGGGGTGCCAGGCGTCGGGGGAGTCGACCGGTTCGAGGGTCGGCACCCAGCCCCAGGTCTCGACGTCGGAGCGCAGCCGCTCGTGGGGCACGAACTTCAGCAGGCCCCAGTCGTCGGCGACCTCGAGCTCGGTGGTGAGCAGGTGCAGGGGCGTGCGCCGCCCGACCAGCTCCCGGCGCGCCTGCGGGCTGCCGGCGACCGCGACCATCTCGAGGTGGTCGTCGCGCACGAGGCCGATGGCCGCCACGCCGAAGCCGGCGATGGCGGTGATGCCCTCGGCGATCAGCTGGAGCGACTCCTGCGCCTCGGGCGACAGGCCCGCCGCCCCCGGCGGGGTCGGTGCGATCGCGCGCGAGGACATCGGGCTCCAAGGTGAAGGACGGGGTGGCGGCAACCTTACGCAGCCCCGGTCACCGCCGTCCGCAGAACAGGATCGGGTCCTCGCAGGTCGGTCACGGTTCGGACCCTCCCGCCGGCCGCCGCTACGATCAGGGCCGTGCCCTACCTCAGCAGCAGTGGCAGCTCGCGCAAGGGCGGTGACGGTCGGCTCACGACCGCGCTCGACCCGCAGGAGGCCGGACCACAGGACGCCTGTGGGGTCTTCGGGGTGTGGGCGCCGGGGGAGGACGTCGCCAAGCTGACGTACTTCGGGCTCTACGCCCTGCAGCACCGCGGCCAGGAGTCGGCGGGCATCGCGGTCAGCAACGGCCGCCAGATCCTGGTCTACAAGGACATGGGGCTGGTCTCCCAGGTCTTCGACGAGACGACGCTGGAGTCGCTCAAGGGGCACGTGGCGATCGGTCACTGCCGCTACTCCACGACCGGCGCGAGCACGTGGGAGAACGCCCAGCCCACCTTCCGGCCCACCGCCGGCGGCTCGATCGCGCTGGGCCACAACGGCAACCTGATCAACACCCACGAGCTGCGCGGCATGGTCGACGACCTGCCCGGCCCCGACGACGAGCTCGACCTGCACACCCGCCCCGCCGGCGAGGCCACCAACGACACCAGCCTGGTCACCGCGCTGCTGGCCCACCACCCCGACAGCTCGCTGGAGCAGCGCGCGCTCGAGGTGCTGCCGACGCTGCGCGGGGCGTTCTGCTTCGTGTGGATGAACGAGGACACCCTGTACGCCGCCCGCGACCCGCAGGGCATCCGCCCGCTCGTCCTGGGCCGGCTCGACCGCGGCTGGGTCGTGGCCTCCGAGGACGCCGCGCTCGCCACCATCGGCGCCAGCGTGGTCCGCGAGGTCGAGCCCGGCGAGATGCTCGTCATCGACGCCCAGGGCCTGCGCTCGCACCGCTTCGCCGAGCCCGAGCGCAAGGGCTGCGTCTTCGAGTACGTCTACCTCGCCCGCCCCGACGCCACCATCGCCGGCCGCAACGTCCACGAGGCGCGCGTCGAGATGGGCCGCCGGCTGGCCCGCGAGTTCCCCGTCGACGCCGACCTGGTCATGCCGGTGCCGGAGTCGGGCACCCCGGCCGCCTCGGGCTACGCCCAGGAGAGCGGCATCCCCTTCGGCCAGGGCTTCGTGAAGAACGCCTACGTCGGGCGCACCTTCATCCAGCCCAGCCAGACCCTGCGCCAGCTCGGCATCCGGCTCAAGCTCAACGCCCTGGAGCACATGATCCGCGGCAAGCGGATCGTGGTCGTCGACGACTCGATCGTCCGCGGCAACACCCAGCGCGCGCAGGTGCGGATGCTGCGCGAGGCCGGCGCGCTCGAGGTGCACGTGCGCATCTCCAGCCCGCCGGTGAAGTGGCCGTGCTTCTACGGCATCGACTTCGCCACCCGCGCCGAGCTGATCGCCAACGGCCTCGACGGCGACGAGATCGCCGCCAGCGTCGGCGCCGACAGCCTCGGCTACATCTCCCTCGAGGGGATGATCGAGGCCACCGGCCAGCCGGCGTCCTCGCTGTGCCAGGCCTGCTTCACCGGCGAGTACCCCGTGGCGCTGCCCGACGAGTCGCTGCTCGGCAAGCACCTGCTCGAGGCCACCTTGACCTCCCCGACCATGGGCAAGGCGCTGCCCGTGCTCAACAACCCGTGAAGGACCGCCCGGTGACCGACGGCCAGAACGCCTACGCCCGCGCGGGCGTCGACATCGAGGCGGCAGACACCGCCATCGAGCTGATGAAGGGCTACGTCGCCCGGGCCAGCCGGCCCGAGGTGATCGGCGGCCTGGGGGGCTTCGCCGGCCTCTTCGACGCCAGCGCGCTGACCCGGTACGAGCGGCCGCTGCTGGCCACCTCCACCGACGGGGTCGGCACCAAGGTCGCCATCGCCCAGGCGATGGACGTCCACGACACGATCGGATTCGACCTGGTCGGCATGGTCGTCGACGACCTCGTCGTCTGCGGCGCCGAGCCGCTGTTCATGACCGACTACATCGCCACCGGCCGGGTCGTGCCCGAGCGGATCGCGGCGATCGTCAAGGGCATCGCCGAGGCCTGCCAGGTCGCCGGCTGCGCCCTCGTGGGCGGCGAGACCGCCGAGCACCCCGGCCTGCTCGCCCCCGACGAGTACGACGTCGCGGGCGCCGCCACCGGCGTCGTCGAGGCCGACCGGCTGCTCGGCCCGGGCCGGGTCCGCCCCTGCGACGTGGTGCTGGCGATGGCGGCCAGCGGCCTGCACTCCAACGGCTACTCGCTGGTCCGCCACGTGCTGCTCGGCTCCACCGACGACGGCGGCGCGGGCTGGTCCCTGGACCGCAACGTCCCCGAGCTCGGCCGCGCGCTCGGCGAGGAGCTGCTCACCCCCACCCGGATCTACGCCCGGGCCTGCCTCGAGCTCGCCGACCGCACCGACGTGCACGCGATGTCGCACGTCACCGGCGGCGGGCTGGCGGCGAACCTGGAGCGGGTGATGCCGGTCGAGCTCACCGCCTCCATCGACCGCCGCACCTGGGCGCCGCAGCCGGTCTTCGACCTGGTCCGCCGCGTCGGCGAGGTCTCCCAGGCCGACCTCGAGGCCACGCTGAACTGCGGCATCGGCATGGTCGCGCTGCTGCCCCCCGACGACGTCGACGAGGCGGTCCGCGTGCTCGACGCCCACGGCATCCGCGCCTGGCCCGCCGGCGAGGTCCGCGCGGTCGAGGGCGAGGCCGGTGGCAGCGTGCACCTCACCGGCCAGCACCCCGGCTGGTAGCCCGCTCGGACGCCGCTCGGACGCACTCCGGACGCCTCCGAGAGGCCTCCGGAGCGGCGCGAGGAGCGGTAGTTCGTACCCGGACGTGCGGGAACAACCGGGCAACAGGTAGCGTTGTCGTCACGGAGAATTTCTTAAGGACCGCCCGGGTGCCGCTGTGCCCCGGCCAAGTTGCGAGGGGGCTGACCCTATGGGGCGCGGCCGAGCGAAGGCTAAGCAGACGAAGGTCGCACGCGACCTGAAGTACCGGACTCACGAGACGGACTTCGGGAAGCTGGCGCAGGAGCTGCACGGCGGTGAGACCGCCCAGGAGACCGAGGTCGATCCTGAGATCCTCGAGAAGTGGGCCGATGTCGTGGAGCCCAGCCGCGACTGACCGCTAGACCCGGCCCCCGGCCCCTCCACGTGAGGGACCGAGGGCCGGTTCACGGTGTCCGCGGCTCCACCAGCACGCGGCCGAGCCAGAGGCCACGCAGCCGGCCGACGTCGCGCATGCGGCGCTCGGCGAGGCGGTCGGCGGCGACCGCGGGTGAGATCTCCTCGCTCGCGGCCGTCTCGAGGACGGCGCGGGTGGTGTCGTAGATGCCCGTGGCCCGCTGGTGCGCGCGCTCGAAGGAGAACCCGTCGAGCTCGTCGGCGACCTGGATCAGGCCACCGGCGTTGACGCAGTAGTCGGGCGCGTAGACGACGCCGCGGTCCAGCAGGGCCTTCTCCACACCGGGGTGGGCGAGCTGGTTGTTCGCGGCGCCGCAGACGATGCGGGCGGGGAGCACCTCGACGACCTCGTCGGTGATCGCGCGTCCCAGCGCGCAGGGGGCGTAGACGTCGAGCGGCTCGGCGAGCAGTGCGGCGGTCGACCCGACCGCGCGCACGGTGCCGGCACCGCGACCAGACCCGTGCTCGGCGAGCACCCGCTCGACGGCGGGGGCGTGGACGTCGGTGACGACCACGTGGGCGCCGTCCTCGACGAGGTGCCCGACCAGGTGCCGGCCGACCTTGCCGACGCCGGCGACGCCGACGGTGCGGCCGGCCAGCGACGTGCTGCCCCAGGCGTGCTCGGCGGCCGCGCGCATGCCCTGGAACACGCCGTACGCCGTGAGCACCGAGCTGTCGCCGGCGCCGCCGTGGGCGACGGTCCGGCCGGTGACGTAGGAGCTCTCGCGGGCGACGTGGTCCATGTCCTCGCTGAACGTGCCGACGTCGCAGGCCGTGTAGTACCGGCCGCCGAGGGACTGCACGAACCGGCCGTAGGCCCGCAGCAGCGCCTCGGTCTTCAGCGTCGCGGGGTCGCCGAGGATGACGGCCTTGCCGCCGCCGAGGTCCAGGCCGGCGAGCGCGGCCTTGTAGCTCATCCCGCGGGAGAGGTCGAGCACGTCGGAGACGGCGTCGGCGGTGGAGGCGTAGGGGTGGAACCGGGTCCCGCCCAGCGCCGGCCCCAGGGCGGTGGAGTGGATGGCCACGACGGCGCGGAGGCCGGTGGCGGGGTCGTTGCAGAAGACGACCTGCTCGTGCTCGGAGCCGAGCTCGAAGACATCGACGGTGGGGCTCGCTGACATGGGTGTGCCTGCTTCCTGTGCGGCCGCGAGGGTGTGCGGCGGTGCGGTGGTCGACCCGCAGGGGTGGCGCGGGTCACGCCCAGCCTAGGGTCGTCAGGTGAGCAGGCGCACGCCGGCGTACGCCGCCGCGAACGCGACGACGAGCACGAGCACGGCCAGCAGGCCGGTGGCCAGCCCGGTGACCAGACCGGTGACCACGGGGGAGCGGGCGGGCCGCCCCGCTGGGTGCGCGCTCGCGCTCGCGGGCGCCGGCGACCGGCGGGCCGGCAGTGGCGCGGTCGGGCCCGCCTCGAGCGCGTCGCGGAGCCCCGACACCAGCCCGGCGACGTCGTCGGGGCGGTGGTCGGGGTCGGGGTCCAGCGCGGAGAGCAGGACGTCGTCGACGGCCGGCGGGAGGTCGGCCAGCGTCGAGGGCGCGGCCGGCAGCCCGGCGCTCGCCAGCGCGCTGACCGAGCCGGTGCGGGCCAGCTCGCCGGTCAGCATCTGGTAGGCCACCGCCGCCAGCGCGTGCACGTCCGCGCGGCGGTCGACGCCGGTGCCGAGGGCCTGCTCGGGTGCCATGTACGCCGGCGTGCCGACCACCTGGGTCAGCCCGCTCGCGTGCAGCATCGCCTTGGCCACGCCGAGGTCGGCGACGAGCAGCCGCTCCCCGGCGCTGCCGGCGGTGCGCAGCAGCAGGTTCTGCGGCTTGACGTCGCGGTGCACCACCCCGAGGTCGTGGAGCACCCCGAGCCCGTCGGCGGCCTGCGCGACCAGGTCGAGCACCCGCCCCGGCGGCAGCGGGCGGCCCGGCTCGAGCTGGGTGGCCAGCGAGCCGAGGTCGGCGTAGGTCATCACGAAGTACGGCGTGCCGTCGGCCTCGCCGATGTCGTGCACGCGGACCACGTGGTCGCTGTCCGCGCGCCGCAGGATCCGGGCCTCCTCCAGGAAGCGCTCGCGGACGTCGAGCCGCTGCGCCCAGTTCTCCGCCAGCGCCTTGACCGCGACGTCGGAGTCGAGCTCGCCGTCGTGGTAGAGCCACACGGTCGAGAACCCGCCGACGCCGAGCCGGTCGACGCGCCGGAGGCGGCCGAGACGCTCGGGGAGGGGCATGGCCGTATCGTCCCAGAACGTGGAGGAGCCCACCCCCGACGACCTCGACGCGCTGGCGCTGCGAGCAGCGGCCGGCGACCGCGACGCGCTCGAGCAGCTGCTCGCGGCGGTCCAGCCGCGGGTGCGGCGCATCTGCGGGCGGATGCTGCTCTACCCCGAGGACGCCGAGGAGGCCGCCCAGGATGCGCTGCTGCTCGTGGCGACGCGGATCGGCTCGTTCGGGGGCCGCAGCCGGTTCACCACGTGGCTGCACGTGGTGGCCTCCAACAGCGCCCGGTCGACGTACCGCACCTTGAAGCGGCGCTCGGCCGAGCGCCCCACCGAGGAGCTGCCGGCCGTCGCGGACCCCCGCACGACCAGCGTCATCGCCGGGAGCCGGCTGGACCTGCTCGAGGCGCTCGAGGTCGTCGCGGCCGAGCATCCCGAGCTGGTCGAGCCGCTGGTGCTGCGCGACGTGCAGGAGCTGGACTACGCCGAGATCGCGCGGGTGCTCGACGTGCCCCTCGGCACGGTCAAGTCGCGCATCCACAACGCCCGCAACGCGGTCCGCCCGCTCCTCCGCGTCACCGACTGACCGACCCCGACCCCGATCCCTGGGCCGCGGCCCGCATCACGACGACGTCGCCGTGGGTGCCGTAGCCGGCGACCCGGCCGCCGGCGCGGGTGCCGTCGAAGGTCACCGCGAGCCAGCCGCCGCCCTCGTCCTCGCCGAGCGGCACGAGCGTGGGCCACGGGATGTTCGAGGGGTACGGCGCGTCGAGGCGCCCCGTGCGGCGCAGGGCCAGGTCGTGCACCGGCCAGGTGCGGTCGTGGCGGTCGCTGGCGAGCACCCGCCAGGCCCCGTCGAGGCGCAGCAGCGTGGTGCCCTCGCACTCGCGCGGCGCCGGGTCGGCGGCGAGCAGCCGCAGCCGGTCGAGGTCGGGCCCGCCCGCCAGCGCGGGGTGGAAGGCGAAGTAGCGGCTGGCGTTGACGAACCCCACCAGCCAGCCCTCGTCGGTGCGGACCAGGTGGGGGTCCCAGACCGCGACCGAGCGCAGGTCGCCGGTCGGCAGCGGCAGCTCGCGGGTGTCGAGCACGTGGGCGCCGTGCAGGACGTCCGCGGTGGTCTCGGCCAGCGTGACCCGGGTCCGGCGTCGACGGTCGAAGTCGCCCCACGTGCTGGTGGCGACCAGCCAGCGGCCGGCCCCGTGCGCGCTGTCGCCGCCCTCGTCGCGGACGAGGTGCGTCGCGTGGTCGCCGAGCACGCCGGGCCGGTCGGGGCGGCGGAAGAACAGGTCGGCGGTGTGCCGCAGGTCGAGGGTGGCCGGGTCCAGCGACCACACCGAGGTGTGGGCGGTGTCGAAGAAGCCCGGCCCGGCCGAGGTCGCGGTCAGGTGCACCCGCCCGTCGGGGCGGTACGCCGCACCGTCGGCCGTGGTGACCACCCGCAGGTCGCGCAGCCCGAGCTGGCCGAAGCCGCCGAGCTCGCCGCCGGTCGCGGTCACCGTGGCGAGCCAGGCCTCGTCGTGGACGTCCGGGCCGGGCCACCGCCGGCCGGTCGGCCCGGTCGGCCCGGACAGGTCGACGCGACAGCGGGCCACCCACGCCCCGGCCTCGCGGGTGAGCAGCGTGACGTGGGTGCCGGTCAGCGCCAGCCCCAGCCGCTCGACCGGGCCGGCGGCGCGGCCGTGCCGCCGCGAGCGGTGCCGCGTGGTCCGCCGCCCGGTGGTGACCTCGAGCCGGGCGTGGTCGTCGTACGTGCCGACCACGCGCAGCCCCGCGCCCTCGATCGTGAGCGGCGCCCCCGGGCTCCCCTCGACCGCGAGGTACGGCGCCACCGGACCCGGCAGTGACGGGTCGAAGGGCCGCACCAGCCGGATCGGGCGCTGCCGGTCGACGACCTCGAACCGCGGCCCGACCGTGGGCAGCACTAGCGCCCGACCGCGTCGCGCAGCGCGGCCAACGCCGCGGCCACCTCGCGGTCGAGGTCCTCCAGCAGCCCGGTCATGCCGGCGGTGCTGCCGCGCTCGGCGTGGTCCTCCATGCGCTGGCCGACCTCGGCGACCCGGGTCAGCCCGAGGTTGAGCGCGCTGCCCTTGACCAGGTGGGTCGCGGTGAAGGTCCGGTTGGCATCGCCGGAGCGGACCGCCTCGCGGATCGCCGCGACCTGCTCGTCGATGCGCCCGGTGAACGACCCGGCCGTGCGGACGAAGAAGCTCACCCCGTCCTTGCGCAGCTCATCGAGCATCCGCACCCGGGAGGGGTCGAGCACCGGCCCGGTCGGCCGCGAGCGGCCGGCCTCGTCGCCGGCCCGGTCGCCGGCCCGGTCGCCGGCTCCGTCGCCGGCCCGGTCGCCGGAGCCGTCGGCGCCGACGCAGCCGGTGGCCTGCGGCCCGGTCCAGCGGCGGAGCACCGCGTCGAGGTCGCCGGGGTCGACCGGCTTGGTGAGGAAGTCGTCCATGCCGGAGGCCAGGCAGCGCTCGCGCTCTCCCTCGAGGGCCGAGGCGGTCATCGCGATGATCGGCGTGCGGCGGCCCTCGGGCTCCCCGCGTCGGTAGGCGCGGGTGGTCCCGAAGCCGTCGAGCCGCGGCATCCGGCAGTCCATGAGGACGGCGGCGAACCCGTGGTCGCCGCGGAGCCGCTCCAGCGCCTCGACCCCGTCGGAGGCGACGTCGACGGCATAGCCCCGGCTCTCCAGGATCCCGGTGGCGACCAGCTGGTTGACCGGGTTGTCCTCGACGACCAGCACCCGCAGCCCGAGCTCGTCGGCCGGCGCGACCGGCTCGGCCGGCCGCTGGGCGTCTCGGTTCGCGGCGGGGCCGAGCAGCGAGGCGAGCAGCTCGCGCAGCTCGTCGTGGCGCACCGGCTTGGCGACGGTCGCCTCGAAGCCGGCGGCCCGCGCGTCGCCCGCCCCCACGGCCTGGTCGGAGGAGAGCAGCACGAGCCGCGGCTGGCGCACGGTGCTGTCCGCACGGAGCCGGCGGGCCAGGTCCAGGCCGTCCTCGCCGGGCATGAGCAGGTCGACCACCGCGACGTCGTACGCCTGTCCCTCGCGGGTGCTCGTCCGCAGCGCGAGCCGGGCCTCGTCCGCGGAGCAGACGGCGACGACGTCGAGACCCCATGCGCAGAGCTGCTCGGTGAGGACCCGCCGGTTCGTGGTGTTGTCGTCGACGACCAGCACGCGCCTCCCGGCGAGCACCGCTCCGGCGTCGGTCGCCCCCGCCTTGGTCGCCCCGCCGCCGGTCGTCCCGGCCGGCGCTGCGCCGCGGGCGAGGCGCGCGGTGAAGGTGAAGGTGCTGCCGACGCCCGGCTCGCTCTCGACGGTGATCTCCCCGCCGAGGGCGTGCACGAGCTGGCGACTGATCGCCAGGCCCAGGCCGGTGCCGCCGTGCCGCCGCGTGGTCGAGGGGTCGGCCTGGGTGAAGGCGTCGAAGAGCCGGGCCCGCCCTTCGGGGGCGATGCCGACGCCGGTGTCGCGCACCGTGACGCGCAGCACGACCGCGGTCGGCGTCTCGGTGACCGTCTCGGCGGTGACGACGACCTCGCCGCGGTCGGTGAACTTCACCGCGTTGGAGGTGAGGTTGGAGACGACCTGCCCCCAGCGCACGGCGTCGCCGCGCAGCACCGGCGGCAGGTCCGGCGCGCAGGCGACGACCAGCTCGAGGCCCTTGTCGTGGGCGGGTGCGGCCAGCACGCCGGCGGTCTGGTGGAGCACCGCGCGCGGGTCGAAGTCGGCCGTCTCCAGCTCGAGCTTGCCGGCCTCGATCTTGGAGAGGTCGAGGATGTCGTTGATGATCGCCATCAGTGTCTGGCCCGCGTCGCGGAGGCCGACGACGAGGCGCCGCTGCTGGTCGTCGAGACCGGTGCGGTCGAGCAGCTCGGTCAGGCCGATGACGCCGTTCATCGGGGTGCGGATCTCGTGGCTCATCGTGGCCAGGAACTCCGACTTCAGCCGGGACGCCCGCATCGCCTCGTCCCGTGCCTCGGCGAGCTCGGCGGCGTGCTGCTCCCGCTCGGCGACGACGCCGAGCTGGATGGCCGCCTGCCCGAGCAGGGCGCGCGTCGAGTCGTCCGGGGGGCCGTCGGCGGCGTACATCACGAGCACGCACGCGACCCGCCCGCGGGTGGTGACCGGGACCGCGACGATCCCGGCGGCCGGGGTGGGGCCCGGCGCGGCCCCGGCCGCGATCTCCCCGTCCGCGCGGGCCCGCTCGGCCAGGGCGACGACCTCCGGGGCGTCCAGGGGGACCGGGCCGTCGTAGGAGGCGAACGGCTCCAATCGGTCCCCGTCGGGCACGTGCACGCCGAGCGGCTCCCAGCCGCGGGTGTGGATCGACATGGCCCGGGCCGCCACGTCGACCGCCTCGACCAGGGTGCTCGCCTGGTTGGCGGCGTACGCCACCTCCTGCATCAGGCGCAGCCGGCGGCCGGCGTGGGCGAGCTCGGCGTCGGCCTCCCGGACGTCGGTGACGTCCTGGGCGGTGCCGCGCAGCAGGCGCCCGCCCGACGGCGTCTCGTCGGGGTGCCCGAGCCCGCGCATCCAGCGCTCGGTGCCGTCGGGGCGCACGATGCGCGCGTCAAAGGTGAAGGCCCCGCGGCCCTCGACGACCGCGCCGAGGGCGGTCGCGACGCTCTCCCGGTCATCGGGGTGGACCAGGCCCAGGAACGACGTCAGCGAGGGCACCCAGGTGGCGGGGTCGCGGCCCACGATGTGGAACATCTCCTGCGACCACTCGGCCACGTCCGACCGGGTGTCCCAGGTCCAGCTGCCGATCCGGGCGATCTCGTGGGCGTCGGCGAGCGCGTGCTCGTCCTGCCGCCACTCCTCGAACCGCTCCCGGGACCCGGCGTACGGCGTGACGCGCACGAGTCGGCGCCACCGCTCGCCGAGGTCGGTGGGGAGCGGCAGGGCGGAGGCCAGGGCGGGGACCGCGGTGCCGTCGGCGTGGGCGAGCAGCGTCTCGAGGTTCTCGACGGCCCCTGCCGCGGCGGGGGCCGCCTCGCCCGGCGGGACCACGAAGAGATCCGAGAGCGGCCGGCCGACCAGCTCGGCGGCGGTCCGACCGACCGCGGTGGCGACGGCGTCGTTGGCGAAGGTGATCGTTCCCGAGGCCCCGACGAAGCACAGGCCGTCCGGGGTCGTCTCGATCACGAACCGGAGCAGGTGCTCCGGCGGTCGCTCACCCACGGTCACGGGTACCACCTCCGGTGCTCATGATGGCCGCACGCGCCCCGTCACGCGGACGGACGCCGGAAGTCGCCGGAGCGAGCCCCGTCACCTGCCGTCAGCCGGCCTCACTGCGACGGCTCGGGGACCTCGCAGTCGACCTCGGGGTTGGCCCCGACGTAGTTCAGCGGACCCGCGCCGATGGTCAGGGCGGTGTCGCCGAGGCTGCTGCAGCTGACCTCGCGGTCGTCGCCGAAGTAGCCCCGCTGCCACGCCGCTGCGGCGCCGATCACCAGCCACAGCACCACCAGCAGTCCGATGAGTCCACGCACGGGAGGCTCCTTCCTCGACGGTTGCGACTCGGTACCCACGCCGGCCCCGGCCGATGTACCTGGATGTACCTGGCCGACGTACCTGGCCGATGTACCTGGGCCGATGTACCTGGGCCGATGTACCTGGGCCGATGTACCTGGCCGGCCGGCGCGGGGGTGGGGGTGCAGTAAGTTCCGCACATGCTCGAGAGCCCGACCATCGTCGTGGTCGACGACGCGCCCGAGGTCCGCCTGCTGGTCAAGACCCAGCTGCGCCTGTCCGGCCGTCTGGAGGTCGTCGGCGAGGGCGCCGACGGGTACGACGCCGTGGAGCTCGCCCGCGCGCACCGGCCGGCCCTGATGCTGCTCGACGTCTCCATGCCCGGCCGCGACGGGCTCGCCGCGCTGCCGCTCGTCCGCGACGCCTCGCCGACCACGCGGGTCGTGATGTTCAGCGGCTTCGACCAGGCCGGTCTCGCCGACCACACCCGCCGCCTCGGAGCGGCCGACTTCGTGGAGAAGTCGGTCCCGCTCGACGAGCTCGTCGACCGGTTGGTCGCGATCGCCGCGCCGACCGGCACCGAGGAGCCGCGGTGGACGGCCGGTGCCGGCGACGAGACCGGCGGCGGGCAGGGCCGGGGCGGGAACGAGCTCGAGCTCGACCCGGTGCTGGCCGAGCACCTCGAGCGGTTCCGCGAGGTCTTCGACGACGCCGCCATCGGCATGGCGACGATGACGCTCGACGGCCGGGTGGTGCGGGTCAACCGCCACCTCGTCGGGCTGCTCGGCGACGACGCCGACGCCCTGATCGGCACCTCCTACGCCGACCTGGCCACCGACCCCACGCCCGTGCTCGACGCGCTGCAGACCCTGCGCGACGGCGGCGGCGCGGTGCGGCTCGAGCACGGGCTGGCCGACGAGCCGGGACGGCGGTTCGCCGCCACCCTGTCCGCGGTGCTCGACGCCCAGGACCGGCCGCTGTACTTCCTGCTCCAGGCCCAGGACGTCACCGAGCAGCGGGCCGCCGAGGCCGAGCTGCACGAGACCGAGCAGCGCTTCCGCCTGCTCGTCGAGGCGGTGCAGGACTACGCGATCTTCATGCTCGACCCCGAGGGCAACGTCGCCAGCTGGAACGCCGGCGCCCAGCGGTTGAAGGGCTACACCGCCGAGGACATCGTCGGGCGGAACTTCCGGATCTTCTACCCCGGCGACAAGCAGGCCGAGCGGCACCCCGAGCACGAGCTGGCCATCGCCCGGCGCGAGGGGCGCTACGAGGAGGAGGGGTGGCGCCTGCGCAAGGACGGCACCCGCTTCTGGGCACACGTGACGATCACGGCCGTCCACGACGCCGACGGGGTGCTCGTCGGCTTCGCCAAGGTCACCCGCGACTCCACCGAGCGGCGGCGGATCCTCGAGCTCCAGCAGAAGGCCAACGAGCGGCTGCGCCGCTCGGCCGCCGAGCAGGCCGAGTTCCTCGCCGTCACCGCCCACGAGCTGCGCTCCCCGGTCGGCGTGCTGGCCGGGACGGCCGAGACCTTCGCCCGCCACCACGCCGAGCTCGACGACACCGAGCGCACCGAGCTGGCCGAGGGCATGCGCCGCACCGCCGACCAGCTGCGGCGGCTCCTCGACGACCTGCTCACCGCCTCCCGCGCCGACGCGCGCAGCCTGGGCCTCAAGGTCGGCCCGATCCGCGTCGAGGACCAGCTGCGCGGGGTCGTCACGTCGGTGCGCAGCAGCCACCCCGGCGCGCAGGTGCTCCTCGACGTCGAGGAAGGCCTGGTCGTCCTCGCCGACCCGGGCCGGCTCGCGCAGATGGTCGACAACCTGGTCGTCAACGGGCTCACCCACGGTCGCGCGCCGGTGGCGGTCGTGGCCCGCTCCGAGGGCGACGCGGTGGTGATCTCGGTGCGCGACTCCGGGCCGGGCGTGTCCGCCGACGTCCGCGGGCGGCTCTTCGAGCGGTTCGGCACGACGACCGGCGGCACCGGCCTGGGGCTCTACATCGTCCGGGCGCTCGCCCAGGCGCACGGCGGCGAGGCGACCTACCAGGTCGAGGACCAGAGCTTCGTCCTCCGGCTGCCCCGCGACCGGAGCGCCTGAACCACGAGCGGTCCTGAGCCTCCGCTCACATCGGCCGTGGGCTCGGCCACGTCCTGCCCCGGGACGGGTTCGGGCGTGCCTACCCTCGCGGCATGGCTCTCGTCCGCTGCACCTGCCTGACCAGCCTCGTCCCGGAGGCGGACGGCGGTCTGACGCTCCGCGTGGAGGTCGCCGACCCCGACTGCGGGTACGTCGTGCACCGGCTCCAGGCCGAGCTCTCCGAGCCCGCGACGCCGGCGGGCTGAGCCCGCGGCGTTTCCCCAGGCGGACGTCCGCACCCGGTCCGGGCGCGGGCGTCCGCGTGCAGGGGTCCGGGTCAGCTGCGGCGGTCGTCCACGTCGCCCTCGGCCTCGATGTGCTCCTTGCGCACGTCGCCGGTGACGGTCTCCTCCTCGGTGACCTTCTCCTTGCCCAGCCGCACCCGCTCGACCGGCTCGGCGGTCGTCTCGACGACCACGTGCTCCTCGAAGAGGACGACCTCGTGCTCCTCGTCGGAGATGTCCGGGCCATCGAGCGCCTGGTCGGCGTTGTCGGCGCTGACCGGCTCGCTCTCGATCACCGCGCGCTCCTTGGTGACCGGCACGGTGACGGTCTCGGTCTCGGTGGTGACGTACTTGCGCAGCCGCGCCCGGCCGCTCTCCTTGTTGCTGGTGCCGACGTCGAGGTGCTCCTCGGAGCGGGTCATCGCGCTGTCGGTGTCCGGCCCCGACGTGTCGTGCCCGGCCGGGGCCGTGCTCGAGGCCGAGGTCGTGTGCGTGCTCGAGTCGGTGCTCGAGTCGGTGCTGGTGTCCGAGGTCGTGCTCCGCGCCGCGTGCTTGCCGGACGAGGTGCCGGACGAGGTGCCGGACGAGGTGCCGGTGTCGTAGGACGAGCCCGCCTCGCCGTAGCTCCCTGCGACGCCCGCGGAGCCCATGCCGTAGTGGGAGTAGAGCCGGTCCTCCTCGGCCTGGTCGAGGTGGCTGCCGTCGAGGTCGACGTGGGGGGCGTCCTTGATCATGTCCTTGGTGTAGGGCAGCCGCAGCTCGGAGCCGGAGAGCTCGGCCTGGGCGACCGGCACGAAGGTCTCCTTGAGGCCGAAGAGGCCGGTGTGGACGGTGACGAACTCCGGTCGACCGGTCTGGTCGTCGAGGAAGAGCTGACCGACCTTCCCGATCTTCTGGCCGTCGGAGCCGTACGCCGTCGAACCGATGACGTCCTGGGCCTGGGTCTCGGTGATCATGGGGGAGGGGTTCCTTCCGGAGGGGATGGTTGTCCGTCTCCCGTCTCCCCTCGGGCGCGCGCCCATCCCCGGGCGGAGGACAAAGACGACAAGACCATCCCGCCGGATGGAGTCGTCGCACCCGGGCTATCCGGACCGGTCCCCCGACCGCGCCACCTAGGGTGCCTCCCGTGAGCGAGACCCCCCGCACCGACCGCACCGACCGCACCGACCGCCCCGTCGACGCCGCCTCCGACCGCTACGTCGAGGAGTACGCCGCCCTCGACCCGGTCGGCGCGACGTACCTCGGCGTCGCCGGGCACGAGCACCGGCTCACCGACCTCTCGCCGGCGGGGTACGACGCCCGCGAGGAGCTCACCCGCCGGGCCCTGGCCGAGGTCACCGCCGCGACGCCGACCGACGAGCGCGAGGCGGTGGCCCGCGACGCCTTCCGCGAGCGGCTCGGCCTCGAGGTCGACCGGTACGACGCCGGCGTGGTCCGCAGCGAGGTCTCGGTCATCGCCAGCGGCCTGCACGAGCTGCGCCAGGTCTTCGACCTCATGGACACCGGCAGCACCGAGGGCTGGGAGGCGGTCGACGCCCGGCTCGCCGCGGTCCCCGCCGCGCTCGAGGGCTTCCGGGTGACCCTCGCCGAGGAGGCCGCCCGCGGCCGGGTCTGCGCCACGCGGCAGTACGTCGAGGTGGCCGAGCAGGTGCGCGGGTGGACCGGCCGGCCCGGCACCGGCGGCGTGTTCGGCGAGCTGGTCGCCCGCAGCGGCCAGTCCGGCGCGCTGCAGGCCGGGCTGGAGCAGCACGCCGCGGCCGCGAGCCGCGCCCTCGCCGACACCGGGTTGTTCCTCGAGGACGAGATGGCCCCGCGCGGCCGGGAGCGCGACGCGGTCGGCCGCGAGGCGTACGCGTTGGCCTCGCGCGTCTTCCTCGGCGCCGAGGTCGACCTGGAGGCCACCTACCTGTGGGGCTGGGAGGAGCTGCACCGGATCACCCAGGACATGGCGCGCACCGCCGACCGGGTCCTGCCCGGCGCGACCGTCGACCAGGCCGTCGCCGCGCTCGAGGCCGACCCGGCGCGCACCATCCACGGCCGCGAGGCGTTCCGCGACTGGATGCAGGAGCTCGCCGACCGCACGGTCGCCGAGCTCGACGGCGTGCACTTCGACATCCCGGAGCCGGCCCGCCGCATCGAGTGCATGCTCGCGCCGACCAACGACGGCGGCATCTACTACACCGGCCCGTCGGAGGACTTCTCCCGCCCGGGCCGCATGTGGTGGTCGGTCCCCGACGGCATCGACGACTTCGCGCCGTGGAAGGAGGTCACCACCGTCTTCCACGAGGGCGTCCCGGGCCACCACCTCCAGGTCGCCCAGACCGCCTACCGCTCCGAGCTGCTCAACCGTTGGCAGCGGCTGATGTGCTGGGTCAGCGGCCACGGCGAGGGCTGGGCGCTGTACGCCGAGCGGCTGATGGACGACCTCGGCCACCTCGCGGACCCCGCCGACCGGCTCGGGATGCTCGACGCGCAGGGCTTCCGCGCCGCGAGGGTGGTCGTCGACATCGGCATGCACCTCGAGCTGGAGATCCCGCGGGACAACCCGTTCGGCTTCCACCCCGGGGAGCGGTGGACCCCGGACCTGGGCCTGGCGTTCATGCGGCAGCACTCGCGGATGGACGACCCGTCGCTCCGGTTCGAGGTGAAGCGGTACCTCGGCTGGCCCGGCCAGGCGCCGTCGTACAAGGTCGGCGAGCGGATCTGGCTGGAGGCCCGCGACGAGGCCCGGGCCCGCGGCGGGGCGGACTTCGACCTCAAGGCCTTCCACCGCGCGGCGCTCGACCTGGGTTCCCTCGGCCTCGACCCGCTCAAGGGCGCGCTCGCCCGTCTCTGACCGGCCCGGTCCCCACCCGACGGGGTGGGGCCCGGCCGAGCCGGGCCGGGCTAGCGTCGCGGCATGAGGCGCCCGCCCCACGAGAACGTGGCGACCGTGCTGGTCGATCCGGCGGTGCTGCCCGGGCTCGAGCTGGACCTGATGGCCCTCGACCTGTGGGTCTGGCCGCTGGCCACCGCCCCCACCGTCGAGGACGGCCCGCGCCTGGCGTTCCAGGTCCGCCGGCGGCTGATCGAGGCTCGACGCGGCGACTGGGACTGCGCCCGGGGGTGGACGCCGGTCTGGATCTCCTTCGGCCCCAGCTGGTACGACGGCGACGAGCCGCTCCCGCGGTCGGCGCACCGCACGCTGTGGGACGCCCTCGGCCGGCACGCCGAGCACGTCCGCCACACGGTCCGTCTCGGCGGGGTGCCCCGTCTGCCGGTCCGGCACGAGCGAGGCGCCCGACAGGACACTGCCTGACCTGACCTGACCTGACCGGTCGCCGGAAGGCCCGTGCACGTGCGGCCTCCCCCTCCTACGCTGCGGGACGTGGACGGACGCACGCTCGCCTTCAGGGCGCAGGGAGCCGTGCTGCGCGTGACCGGCAGCGTCGATGAGGACATCGTCGCGGTGCTCCAGGACCGGCTGGCCGACTTCGTCGCCACCCACCGCGGCCAGGTCGTCTGGGTCGATGTCGACGAGGTCGACTTCCTCCCCAGCGCGGGGATCGGCGCACTCGTCGCCGCGCAGGGGGCGGCCCAGCGCGCGGGCGGGCTGCTGACGCTCGTCGCCGCGGAGGGCACGCTCCCGGCCCGCGTCTTCGGCCTGATGGGCATCGACCACGACGCGACCGCGGCCGCTCCTCCCGCCTGAGCAGCGGGCCGGAGACGCCCGTACGACGGGCTCCGACCGGCAGGCACCACCCCGATTTGGCACATCCGCGGAGGGTCCTCTAATGTTTTCTCTGTCGCCAGGGAGCGGCGGGGAGCAAGGCCGGTCTGGCCGGGCTCCCGGCCCCGGGTAGACCGCCGCTCGTCCCAGACGGGCCACCAGCTCCGGATTATCCGGTAGCGATGTGGCTCTGATAGGAATGGGCACCAGCCTTCAGGGCAGCGAGAGATCGTGTCGCCTTGTGGTGCGTGTGATCCTTGAGAACTCAACAGTGTGTCATAGTCGACGAATTAGTTTGTTATGCCCCGTCGGCTGATCTGATTGCCTTTTGGTGGTTGGGTTGGTTGATGGTTTCTTTGACAATGATTCTGACAATGTAATTGTCAGTGTCGTCTGTCAGGGCATCTCTTTTTCTCAGCACTGGTCCTTGTGGTTGGTGTTGGGTGTTGTTTTTCAACGGAGAGTTTGATCCTGGCTCAGGACGAACGCTGGCGGCGTGCTTAACACATGCAAGTCGAGCGGTAAGGCCCTTTCGGGGGTACACGAGCGGCGAACGGGTGAGTAACACGTGAGTAATCTGCCCTCCACTTCGGGATAAGCCTCGGAAACGGGGTCTAATACCGGATACGACACAGTTTCGCATGAGATCTGTGTGGAAAGTTTTTCGGTGGGGGATGTGCTCGCGGCCTATCAGCTTGTTGGTGGGGTAATGGCCTACCAAGGCTTCGACGGGTAGCCGGCCTGAGAGGGTGACCGGCCACACTGGGACTGAGACACGGCCCAGACTCCTACGGGAGGCAGCAGTGGGGAATATTGGACAATGGGCGGAAGCCTGATCCAGCAACGCCGCGTGAGGGATGACGGCCTTCGGGTTGTAAACCTCTTTCAGCGGGGACGAAGCGAAAGTGACGGTACCCGCAGAAGAAGCACCGGCCAACTACGTGCCAGCAGCCGCGGTAATACGTAGGGTGCGAGCGTTGTCCGGAATTATTGGGCGTAAAGGGCTCGTAGGCGGTTTGTCGCGTCGGGAGTGAAAACACCGGGCTTAACTCGGTGCTTGCTTTCGATACGGGCAGACTAGAGGCATGCAGGGGAGAACGGAATTCCTGGTGTAGCGGTGAAATGCGCAGATATCAGGAGGAACACCG
Source organism: Nocardioides marmotae (assembly GCF_013177455.1). Classification (NCBI taxonomy): domain Bacteria; kingdom Bacillati; phylum Actinomycetota; class Actinomycetes; order Propionibacteriales; family Nocardioidaceae; genus Nocardioides; species Nocardioides marmotae. The sequence goes on along the minus strand of NZ_CP053660.1, from coordinate 3,974,937 downwards.
GTGGCGAAGGCGGTTCTCTGGGCATGTCCTGACGCTGAGGAGCGAAAGTGTGGGGAGCGAACAGGATTAGATACCCTGGTAGTCCACACCGTAAACGTTGGGCGCTAGGTGTGGGGCCTATTCCATGGGTTCCGTGCCGCAGCTAACGCATTAAGCGCCCCGCCTGGGGAGTACGGCCGCAAGGCTAAAACTCAAAGGAATTGACGGGGGCCCGCACAAGCGGCGGAGCATGCGGATTAATTCGATGCAACGCGAAGAACCTTACCTGGGTTTGACATACGCCGGAAAGCGCCAGAGATGGTGCCCCTTTTTGTCGGTGTACAGGTGGTGCATGGCTGTCGTCAGCTCGTGTCGTGAGATGTTGGGTTAAGTCCCGCAACGAGCGCAACCCTCGTCCTATGTTGCCAGCGGGTTATGCCGGGGACTCATAGGAGACTGCCGGGGTCAACTCGGAGGAAGGTGGGGATGACGTCAAGTCATCATGCCCCTTATGTCCAGGGCTTCACGCATGCTACAATGGCCGGTACAAAGGGCTGCGATGCCGCGAGGCGGAGCGAATCCCAAAAAGCCGGTCTCAGTTCGGATTGGGGTCTGCAACTCGACCCATGAAGTCGGAGTCGCTAGTAATCGCAGATCAGCAACGCTGCGGTGAATACGTTCCCGGGCCTTGTACACACCGCCCGTCACGTCACGAAAGTCGGCACCCGAAGCCGGTGGCCTAACCCCTTGTGGGAGGGAGCCGTCGAAGGTGGGGCTGGCGATTGGGACGAAGTCGTAACAAGGTAGCCGTACCGGAAGGTGCGGCTGGATCACCTCCTTTCTAAGGAGCACACATCCCGATCACCACCGAATGTGTGGTGACGATGGGGGTGTCTCACTAGTGGAATCGTCGATGATGCTGTGCCTGGTTGTGCCGGGTCCTCTCAGTACTGCTCGTGCTGGTGTTCAAGCTCCTTTGGGGGTTTGGGTGCTGACATCGGGTGTGGAACCTGGGGGTCTGGTGGAGCTGGGGATGGTTGACACACTGTTGGGCTCTGGGGGATCACTCCCTCAGTGCTGTTCCTCCGCAGACCCCCTCCGATTCTTTGGTCGGTGTGGTGGCTGGTGGTGGGGTTGTTGTTTGTGAACTGGATAGTGGACGCGAGCATCTTGTAAGAAACTTTTGTAGTTGTTGTCTTCGTTGAGTGTTTGTGAGACAAGCTATGAAGGGCACATGGTGGATGCCTTGGCATCAAGAGCCGATGAAGGACGTAGGAGCCTGCGATAAGCCCTGGGGAGTTGGCAACCGAGCGTTGATCCGGGGATGTCCGAATGGGGGAACCCAGCTGGAGTCATGTCCAGTTACCTGCACCTGAATATATAGGGTGTGTGGAGGGAACGCCGGGAAGTGAAACATCTCAGTACCGGCAGGAAGAGAAAACAAAAGTGATTCCGAGAGTAGTGGCGAGCGAAATCGGAAGAGGCTAAACCTTATGCGTGTGATACCCGGCAGGGGTTGCGCATGAGGGGTCGTGGGACTGTCTTGTTGATTCTGCCGGATCGACACAGAGTAAGAAAACGTTCGTGAAGTCGAAGTCTGTTGGAAAGCAGCGCCGTAGAGGGTGATAGCCCCGTATGCGTAAGCGTTCGTCTCTGGGACGGTATCCCAAGTAACACGGAACCCCTGAAATTCCGTGTGAATCTGGCGGGACCACCCGTTAAGCCTAAATACTCCTTGATGACCGATAGCGGACAAGTACCGTGAGGGAAAGGTGAAAAGTACCCTGGCGGGGAGTGAAATAGTACCTGAAACCGTGTGCCTACAATCCGTCAGAGCCCGGCTGCCCCTTGTGGGTGTTGGGGTGATGGCGTGCCTTTTGAAGAATGAGCCTGCGAGTTTGCGTTGTGTTGCGAGGTTAACCCGTGTGGGGAAGCCGTAGCGAAAGCGAGTCCTAATAGGGCGGTTGAGTAGCACGATCAAGACCCGAAGCGAAGTGATCTATCCATGGGCAGGTTGAAGCGCGGGTAAGACCGCGTGGAGGACCGAACCCACTTAGGTTGAAAACTGAGGGGATGACCTGTGGATAGGGGTGAAAGGCCAATCAAACTTCGTGATAGCTGGTTCTCCCGAAATGCATTTAGGTGCAGCGTCGCGTGTTTCTTGCCGGAGGTAGAGCACTGGATAGCCGATGGGCCCTACAAGGTTACTGACGTTAGCCAAACTCCGAATGCCGGTAAGTGAGAGCGCGGCAGTGAGACTGCGGGGGATAAGCTCCGTAGTCGAGAGGGAAACAGCCCAGACCATCAGCTAAGGCCCCTAAGCGGTGACTAAGTGGAAAAGGATGTGGAGTCGCATTGACAACCAGGAGGTTGGCTTGGAAGCAGCCACCCTTGAAAGAGTGCGTAATAGCTCACTGGTCAAGTGATTCCGCGCCGACAATGTAGCGGGGCTCAAGTCATCCGCCGAAGCTATGGCATTCACACAATAACTAAGCTCTTGTGGTTCAGGTGTGTGGATGGGTAGGGGAGCGTCGTGTCGGGAGTGAAGCTCCGGGGTGACCCAGGGGTGGATCCGACACGAGTGAGAATGCAGGCATGAGTAGCGAATCACGTGTGAGAAACACGTGCGCCGAATGATCAAGGGTTCCAGGGTCAAGCTAATCTGCCCTGGGTAAGTCGGGACCTAAGGCGAGGCCGACAGGCGTAGTCGATGGACAACGGGTTGATATTCCCGTACCGGCAAAGTAGCGCCCATGACGAACCTGGTGATGCTAACCACCCGAAACCACGTTTACTGAACCCTTCGGGGGGATGGGATGTGGCGGAGCGTGGGACCCGAGCTGGTAGTAGTCAAGCGATGGGGTGACGCAGGAAGGTAGTCCAACCACGGCGATGGTTGTCCGTGGCCAAGGATGTAGGACGTCGGGTAGGCAAATCCGTCCGGCTGTCTTTGATGACGAGTCTGAGATCTGATGGGGACCCGTATGGGGAAGTGGATGATCCTATGCTGTCGAGAAAAACCTCTAGCGAGCTATGCGCCGCCCGTACCCCAAACCGACTCAGGTGATCAGGTAGAGAATACCAAGGCGATCGAGCGAACCATGGTTAAGGAACTCGGCAAAATGCCCCCGTAACTTCGGGAGAAGGGGGGCCCGATCCGTCAACCACCTTGCGTGGGGAAGCGGAGGAGGCCGCAGAGACCAGGCCCAAGCGACTGTTTACTAAAAACACAGGTCCGTGCGAAGTTGTAAGACGATGTATACGGACTGACTCCTGCCCGGTGCTGGAAGGTTAAGGGGACCTGTTAGAGCCTTAGGGTCGAAGCGGAGAACTTAAGCCCCAGTAAACGGCGGTGGTAACTATAACCATCCTAAGGTAGCGAAATTCCTTGTCGGGTAAGTTCCGACCTGCACGAATGGAGTAACGACTTGGGCGCTGTCTCAACCGTGGACTCGGCGAAATTGCACTACGAGTAAAGATGCTCGTTACGCGCGGCAGGACGGAAAGACCCCGGGACCTTTACTATAGTTTGGTATTGGTGTTTGGTTCGGCTTGTGTAGGATAGGTGGGAGACTGTGAAGCATTCACGCCAGTGGGTGTGGAGTCATCGTTGAAATACCACTCTGGTCGTACTAGATGTCTAACCTAGGTCCGTAATCCGGATCAGGGACAGTGCCTGATGGGTAGTTTAACTGGGGCGGTTGCCTCCTAAAATGTAACGGAGGCGCTCAAAGGTTCCCTCAGCCTGGTTGGCAATCAGGTGGCGAGTGTAAGTGCACAAGGGAGCTTGACTGTGAGACAGACATGTCGAGCAGGGACGAAAGTCGGAACTAGTGATCCGGCCACGGCATGTGGAAGCGTGGTCGCTCAACGGATAAAAGGTACCCCGGGGATAACAGGCTGATCTTCCCCAAGAGTCCATATCGACGGGATGGTTTGGCACCTCGATGTCGGCTCGTCGCATCCTGGGGCTGGAGCAGGTCCCAAGGGTTGGGCTGTTCGCCCATTAAAGCGGCACGCGAGCTGGGTTTAGAACGTCGTGAGACAGTTCGGTCCCTATCCGCCGCGCGCGCAGGAAACTTGAGAAAGGCTGTCCCTAGTACGAGAGGACCGGGATGGACGAACCTCTGGTGTGCCAGTTGTCCCGCCAGGGGCACGGCTGGTTAGCTACGTTCGGAAGTGATAACCGCTGAATGCATCTAAGCGGGAAGCACGTTTCAAGATGAGGTTTCCCACCACGTTAAGTGGGTAAGGCCCCCAGCAGAACACTGGGTTGATAGGCCGGAGGTGTACAGCAGTAATGCCTAGCCGACCGGTACTAATAGGCCGAGGGCTTGTCCCACAACCACTCAACCAAGACAACAACTGTCCTTGCGAGTGCTCGCGTCCACATATATCCAGAACACGCCGATACTTGGCGCGCACCTGGACCCCCTCGGTACAGCGCTTGAGCGCTGTCGGGGCGGGCGGTGCGTGTCGCTAGAGTTACGGCGGCCATAGCGAAAGGGAAACACCCGGTCCCATCCCGAACCCGGAAGTTAAGCCTTTCAGCGCCGATGGTACTGCAACCGCGAGGTTGTGGGAGAGTAGGACGCCGCCGGACATACCATTAGCAAGCAGGGCCAACCCCATGTGGGTTGGCCCTGCTTCGCATTTACAAGGCTTTTCCACGCGGGCCTCGTCCGCTGCTCGCGTCCCGTGTGCTGACACCTTCAGCGCCGAGGCGAGAGGCGTCATATTCTCGGCAGATGTCTCGACCTCCCGTGTCAGCGCGTGTCGTGCTGGTCGCGTCGTCGACGACGGCACTCGCCGCCGGCGGTATGGCGGCGGCGTGGGTGTTCCTCGGCCGGTCGGGGTTCCCCTTCGCCCTCGTCACCCATCTCCTCCTCATGGCGTGGGTGTCGTCGATCGTCGGCCCGCAGGTACGGATGTCGGACCTCGATTGGTTCCGGGTCAGGCATGGGGAGCCGCGGCTCTACTCGGCACTCGGGGTTCGGCTGTTCGGGAAGCTGCTCGACGCCATCGGATGGAACCGGGTCATAGCCAGGGAACGTGGCTTCAGCGGCACGCGGGAGGGCCTGGAAGAGCTCGATCAGGACACCCGGCGCTCCGAAGTCGGCCACGGCATCTGCCTGGTCGTCACCGCGGCTGTGGCTCTCGGCATGCTGTCGACAGGGGCATGGCACGGCGCTGTGTGGCTGGTCGCCCTCGGACTGCTCGTGCACCTGTACCCGGCGCTGCTGCAGCGGCTCCTGCGCGCCCGCGTTCAAACCATCCTGGCCAGGCTCTCGAGAACCCCCTAGCCGGCCCCAGCGGTGAGCCGGCCGTTCGCCAGACGGCTACGCGACGAGAGCGAAGCCCGCCCAGCCCCCGCGGTCAGCCGTGCGGGCGCTCGCCGAGAACCCGCTCGACGCGGTGGACCATGGCGAGGCCGAAGGTGGCCTCCAGGGCCCGGGTCGCGAGCTGGCGCAGGTCGTCGAGGGCCTGCTCCACGTCGGGCCAGGCGACCGCGGGCTTGCCGGCGTCCACGAACGGCTGCCAGACCCGGTCGACGAACAGCTCGACGTACAGCTTGGCGACGCCGTCCGCGTGGCGGCGCAACCGCTCGAGCAGGTCCAGCGCGCCCGGGGCGTCGAGGCCCAGCAGTCGCATCGCCTCCTCGCCCGCCGCCAGGAGCGCGGGCGCGACGACCTCGACCCGCGGCTCCCCGTCGGGGGCGTCCGGTGCCTCGCGGACGAGCCCGAGCCGCAGGGCGGTCTCCAGCACGGCCGGGGCGGACTCCGCGTCGAGGCGGAAGCGGTCGACGAGGTCGGCGAGCGTGGTGGTCTCCGGCTCGGGTGCGGTGAACATGCCCCGCGCGTGCTCGGTGAAGGCCAGGAGCTGGCCGTCCGCGGTGGTGTCGCTGTCCAGCATCCGCGCGATCCCGTCGAGCTTGAGCCCTGCGGCCCGCAGCTGCTGGACGAGCCGGACCCGCTCGATGTGCTCGGGGCCGTAGTAGCCCGTGCGCCCGCGGAGGACCGGCGGGGGGAGGAGCCTGCGGGACTGGTAGTTGCGCAGCGAGCGGACCGAGACCCCGGTCCGACGCGCGAGCTCCTCGACGACGAAGGCCTCGTCGGCGCCGTGGCCCGTCGGATCGTCCGCCTCGAGGGGGGACGTGTGCTCGACCACGCTGCGATCGTATCCCTTGCGATGGTTACACCGAACAATGTTACATACTTCTATGCATCTCTCGAACCGGATCGCGGACGTCGTCGCCGCTGCCCCCACTGCGGTTGAGGACCGCCCCGCGGGCGCCGCTGCGCTCAGCGAGGTGGCGCTCGCCTCGGGTCTCGCTCTGGCGATGACCATCGCGCTCGGAGCCGTCGTGATCGCGCACCGCTCGGACCGGTTGCCGGCACTGACCCGGTTGATGGAGCGGATGGACCGTTCCCGCTTCTTCGGCACGGTCGCGCCGTGGGCGCAGGTGCCCCTGATGGTCGCGATGGTCTCGCTCATCACCGCGCTGCTCGGCATGTACTGGGACATCGCGCTGCACATCGGGCTCGGCCGCGACGAGGGGCCGCTGGCGAACCCGGCGCACTACCCGATCCTGTTCGGCCTCTTCGGCATCTCCGCGGCCGGCGTGCTCGCCTGCGCCCTCCCGCGCCAGGACGAGGTCGGTCCGTCCGGCGTGCGGCTGGCGCCCGGGTGGAACGCGCCCGCCGGCGGCGTGCTGCTCACCGGCGCCGGCACCTACGCGCTGCTCGGCTTCCCGCTGGACGACGTGTGGCACCGCATCTTCGGCCAGGACGTGACCCTGTGGGGGCCGACCCACCTGATGCTCATCGGCGGCGCCGGTCTCTCGCTCGTCGCGATGGCGGTCCTCTTCGAGGAGGGCCGCACCGCCACCGAGCGCACCGGCCGGCGGACCAGCCCGGTGGCGACGTACGTGCTCAAGGCGAGCCTGGTGGGCGGGCTGCTCATCGGGATGAGCGTCTTCCAGGCCGAGTTCGACTTCGGCGTCCCGCAGTTCCGGCTCGTGCTCCAGCCCTTCCTGATCGCGCTGGCCGCGGCGTTCAGCCTGGTGGTGGCGCGGCTGTGGATCGGGCGGGGCGCGGCGATCGCCGCGGTGCTGTTCTACCTCGTGGTCCGCGGCGGGGTCAGCGTCGTCGTCGGGCCGGGGCTGGGCGAGCTGTGGGCGGCCGTGCCGCTCTACCTCGCCGAGGCCGTCATCGTGGAGCTGGTCGCGCTGCGCCTGGCCCACCGGCCGATCGCGCTCGGTCTCACCAGCGGCGTGCTCATCGGCACCCTGGGGTACGCCGCCGAGCACGCCTGGACCCAGATCGCCTTCCCGCTCCCGTGGACCTCCGACATCCTCGTGGAGGGCGTCGCGATGGCGACCGTGGCCGGGGCGGCCGCGGGTCTGCTCGGCAGCCTGCTCGTCCTGGGCCTGCGCCGCAACCTCCCCGACGCGCTCCGCCCGCGGCTGCTCTTCGCGCTCGCCCTGGTGGCGATCGCGGCCTGCGCGACCAACGGCGTGATCGCCACCCACCCCGAGGACCTGCACGGCACGGTCGCGGTCTCCGACGCCGGCTCCGGCCAGGTCGAGCTGGAGGTCAGCTTCGACCGTGACCCGGTGGCCGGGGAGCCGGCCTGGCTGACCGTGACCGGTTGGCAGGGCGGTGCCGGCACCGACGGCCTGGCGATCGACCACCTCGAGGAGGGCCGCGACGGGGTGTGGCGCACGACCGCCCCGGTCCCGGCCGACGGGACGTGGAAGACGATGGTCCGGCTCCACGACGGGCGGGAGCTGACCGCGATGCCGGTCTACCTCCCCGAGGACGCCGCGCTCGGCGAGCCGGAGATCCCGGTCGAGGACGGCACCCGGCCCTTCGACGAGGAGAAGCTGCTGCTCCAGCGCGAGCTCTCCGACGACGTACCGGGGTGGCTGTGGCTGGCCGCGGGGTCGATCGTCCTGCTCTGCTCGATCGCCCTGGTGCTCGGTCTCGGGTGGGGCGTCAACCGGTATGCCCGCGCCTCCCGCCCCGACGTCGGTGCCACCACGACGCCGCGGGTGCCGGCGTGACGGCCGCCGGCCTGGCGCCACCGGTCGCGCTGCACATGGGTGCGCTCCACGGCGCGGAGGGCTTCCTCGTGCTGCTGCTCGCCCTCGGCCCGTTGCTCGTCGCCTTCGTGACGGTCTTCTACCTGCGGTGGCGCGGTGAGCAGGAGGTCTGAGGCCGGCCCCGGAGCCCCCCGTTTGGGCGAGCCGGGCTCGGCTCACCTGTGTGCCATGAGCGCCAGCGACCAGGAGCCCTGCACCCGGGTGCACCTCTGGCACGACCTGACTGCAGTGGCGGATGCCCGACGGGCCCTCGTGCGTGACCTCGAGGCCGGCGGCGTGGACCGGCGAGCCGTGGAGGACGCCGTCCTGGTCTTCTCCGAGCTGGCCAGCAACGCCGTCGAGCACGGCCGGCCCCAGGACTGCGGGCACGTCGAGGCCACCTGGTGCCTCCTCCCCGACCGCGCCCGGATCACGGTCGTCGGCGACGTCGACACCGATCTCGGCGAGGAGGTCCTCGAGCGGTTCAAGCCGGGGGACCCCTCGGAGTTCGCCGCCCGCGGCCGCGGGCTCGCGATCGTCGACCACGTCTGTGACCGGTGGGGCGTCGACCTCGCCGACGACGGCGTCCGGGTCACCGCCGAGCTCAGCCTCCGGTCCTGACCGGGCGCCGGGTCGGCCCCGTCTGTGAGGTGGGTCCGCCGATAGTGCGGGCCGGGGCGGGTACCGGGGCGGCATGAGCGAGAACGACTCCGACAACGCAGCCCTGGGCACCGACCCCGCCGTCGACAGCACCGAGGACGCGAGCGACAACGAGAGCTACCACGGCTACAGCGTCGATGACGAGACGCAGCCGCAGAGCTCGGGCGACAGCCTGGTCCAGGGGAACCCCGACATCAGTGACCCGCTCGACGAGGGCTACAGCCCCCCGGAGAAGTACTCCGTCGCCCAGGGCTACGGCAACACCCCGCTGGAGGAGGCGATGGGCGAGACCCTCGACCAGCGCCTCCAGCAGGAGGTGCCCGAGCCGGACCCGTACGAGCAGGCCGAGGTCGAGGCCGCCCGGGGCGAGCTGAACGACGACATCCGAGGGGGATCGGAGGTCGGCGACCAGCGCGCCGGCCGCCTGGTCGAGCCCGACGAGGGCGCGCACACCGACGTCGAGAAGGACATGATCGCCCAGGACGTCGGCATCGACGGGGCGGGCGCCGCTGCCGAGGAGGCCGCGGTCCACATCGTCGACGAGGACGAGATCTGAGCGCAGCCCGCTTCGCCTCGTGATGCCCAGCGTGCGCCCCGGCGCACGCCGGGCATCACGAGGGCAGGACGCGGACACCCCTTGGTGATCGCCGTCACCCGACCTAGTGTTCCTCGCACCCGTCGCGGCACTCCGCCGAGCCGACGGGGGAGCCGAGGAGGACGTCGTGCCGGATCGGGAAGTCTTCACCCACGTGGTGGTCGGGGCCGGCAGCGCCGGCGCGGTGGTCGCCGCCCGGCTGACCGAGGACCCGTCGGTCTCGGTCCTCCTCCTCGAGGCGGGCGGCCCCGCCGACGCCGACGAGGTGAGCATCCCGGCGGCGTTCGCGAACCTGTTCAAGACCCGGTGGGACTGGAACTACCAGACCACCGAGCAGAAGCAGCTGGAGAGCCGCCGCGCCTACTGGCCGCGGATGAAGGCGCTCGGCGGCTGCTCCTCGATGAACGCGATGATCTACATCCGCGGGAACCGGGCCGACTACGACACCTGGCGCGACGCCCACGGCGCCACCGGGTGGGGGTACGACGACGTGCTCCCGGCGTTCGTCCGGGCCGAGGGCAACACCCGGCTCGGCGGCCCGTTCCACGGGCAGGACGGCCCACTCCACGTCGAGGACCGCCGGTACACCCATCCGCTGACGACCGCGTGGGTGGAGTCGGCCGTGGCGGCCGGCTTCAAGCCCACCGACGACTTCAACGGCGCCGAGCAGGAGGGCGCCGGGCTCTACCAGGTCACCTGCCGCAAGGGCCGCCGCTGGTCGACCGCGAAGGCCTACCTCGAGCCGGCCGAGGGCCGCCCGAACCTCACGATCCGCACCGGCGCGCTCGTCGAGCGGGTCGTCGTCGAGGGCGGGCGGGCCGTGGGCGTGGCCTACCAGCACGGCGCCGGCACCCGTACGGCGTACGTCGACGGCGAGGTCGTGCTCGCGGGCGGCGCGGTCAACTCCCCGCAGCTGCTGATGCTCTCCGGCATCGGGCCCGGCGCGCACCTGCGCGAGGTCGGGGTCGACGTGGTCGTCGACCTGCCCGGCGTGGGTCAGAACCTGCACGACCACCCGGCCGTGCCGCTGGTCTTCCGCACCCGCGGGACGAGCGACCTGATGGACCACAACAACCTCGGCCAGCTCCTCCGCGCCAAGGCGACCGGCACCGGCCCGCTGGTCTCCAACGTCGGGGAGGGCGGCGGCTTCTGGCGCTCCCGGGACGACCTGCCGGCCCCCGACCTCCAGGCCCACGTGGCGCCGACCGGCTTCTGGGACAACGGCCTGCACGAGGCGACGGCCCGCAAGGTGACGCTCGCCCCGACCCTGGTCTCGGTGGCCAGCCGCGGCACCCTGCGGCTGCGCTCGACCGACCCGCGGTGGCACCCCGACATCGACCCCGGCTACTACGACGACCCCGCCGACCTCGACGCGATGGTCGCGGGGATGCGCCGGATGCTGGAGACCACCGCCACCGGCCCGCTCGCCGAGCACGTCGCCGGGCCGGGCCTGCCGACGATGGAGGCGTGGGGCGACGACCCGACCGACGCCCAGCTCGCCGACCACGTCCGCGCCTACACCCAGACGCTCTACCACCCGGTCGGCACCTGCGCGATGGGCGGCGACGAGCGCTCCGTGGTCGACCCCGAGCTGCGGGTGCGGGGCGTCGACGGCCTCCGCGTCGCCGACGCCAGCGTCATGCCGATGGTGACCCGCGGCAACACCAACGCCCCCACGATCATGATCGGCGAGCGGGCCGCCGACCTGCTGCGCGGAAAGGCCTGAGATGACCACCACGACCACCGCCCCCTCCGACGCGGCGCCCGGCGGCGACCGGCCGACGCTGGAGTCGATCAATCCCGCCACCGGCGACGTCGTCGGGGTCCACCCGGTCCACGAGGAGGCCGACGTCCGCGCGGCGGTCGCCCGCGCCCGCGCCAGCGCGGAGTGGTGGGCCGGGCTCGGCTTCGACGGCCGCCGCGAGGTGCTCACCCAGTGGCGCGGGGTGATCACCCGCCGGCTCGCGCAGCTGTGCGACGTCGTGCACCAGGAGACCGGCAAGCCCCACGGCGACGCCCAGCTCGAGTGCGCGCTGGCCATCGACCACCTCGCCTGGGCCGGCTCCCACGCCGAGAAGGTGCTCGGCCGCCGCCGGGTCTCGCCGGGCCTGATGCTGGCCAACCAGGCGGCGTCGGTGGAGTACCGCCCGCTCGGGGTCGTCGGCGTCATCGGGCCGTGGAACTACCCCGTCTTCACCCCGATGGGCTCGATCGCCTACGCCCTGGCCGCCGGCAACACGGTCGTCTTCAAGCCCAGCGAGCTCACCCCCGGGGTCGGCACCTGGCTGGCCGACAGCCTGCGCGAGGTCGTGCCCGACCACGACCTGCTCCAGGTGGTGACCGGGTACGGCGAGACCGGCGCGGCGCTGTGCCGGGCCGGGGTCGACAAGGTCGCCTTCACCGGCTCGACCGCCACCGGCAAGCGGGTGATGGCCGCCTGCGCCGAGACCCTGACCCCGGTGGTGATCGAGGCCGGCGGCAAGGACGCGCTGCTCGTCGACGAGGACGCCGACCTCGAGGCCGCCGCCGACGCGGCCGCCTGGGGCGCCTTCGCCAACGCCGGGCAGACCTGCGCCGGGGTCGAGCGGGTCTACGTCCACGAGCGGGTCCACGACCGGTTCGTCGAGCTCCTCGCGGAGCGGGCCCGGGCCGTGCACGCCGGCACGGACGTCGACGCCAAGATCGGCCCGATGACGATGCCCGGCCAGCTCGACGTCGTACGACGCCACGTCGCGGACGCGCTCGCCCGCGGCGGGCGCGCGGTGGTCGGCGGCAACGAGGCGGTGGGGGACCGGTTCGTCCAGCCGACCGTGCTGGTCGACGTGCCCGAGGACAGCGAGGCGGTCACCGAGGAGACCTTCGGGCCGACGGTGACCGTGCGCCGGGTCCGCGACATGGACGAGGCCGTGGAGCTGACCAACGCCGGGAAGTACGGCCTGGGCTCGGCGATCTTCACCGCCAAGCGCGGCGAGGACCTGGCCCGGCGGCTGCGCACCGGGATGACCTCGATCAACTCGGTGATCTCGTTCGCGGGCGTGCCGACCCTGCCGTTCGGTGGCGTGGGCGACTCCGGCTTCGGGCGGATCCACGGGCCCGACGGGCTGCGGGAGTTCACCTACGCCAAGGCGGTCACCCGCACCCGGTTCAAGGCCCCGCTCAACCTCACGACCTTCGACCGCACCCCCGAGCAGGACTCGACGGTGGCCACGCTGCTGCTGGCCCTGCACGGGCACGCGACGCAGCTGCCCAAGCTCCCGCGCCGGCCGCTGGAGACCATCCGCGGGCGACGCCGGGAGCAGGCGGGAGCAGGCCGAGGTCAGGCGACCAGGTCGTCCCAGCCGGCGGCGAGGTAGTCGATGAAGGCCGGGCCGACCTTCTCCTCCCGCAGCACCTCGCGGGGGACGGGCCGCTCGCGCACGCGGAAGTCGGGGTCGGCCACGGCCCGCGCCGCGAAGTCGTGGTGCAGGATCGCGCCGGTGCCGACGGAGACGAAGTCGGCGCCCTGCTCCAGGCACCAGCGGGCGTCGGTGGCCGAGACGACCTTGCCCGCGACGCCGAGCCGGGTGCCCTCGCGGGGCAGGTCGGTGAAGTGCTCGATGAGCAGCCCCTCGGCGCCGAAGCGCGAGCCCATGAAGACGTCCCACAGCGACATGTCGAGGTGGTCCAGCAGCCCCGAGGCCATCACCCGGCGGGCGGTCTCGCGGCCCTCCTCCAGCGTGATCCCGCTGCCCTCGGGGGTCAGCCGCAGCCCCAGCTGGAAGTCGGGGCCGGTGGCGGCGCGGATGCCCTCGAGCACCTCCTGCACGACGCGGAAGCGGTCGTCGAAGGAGCCGCCGTACCCGTCGGTGCGCTGGTTGTGCCGGCCGTCGAGGAACTGCCCGATCAGGTAGCCGTGGGCGCCGTGCACCTGGACGCCGTCGAAGCCGGCGCGCTCGGCGCGGACCGCGGCGGCCACGAAGTCGGCGACCATCTGCTCGACCTCGCCGGTAGTCATCGCGACCGCGCCCTTGGCGGGCTCGTCCCACGGGCACTGGTTCGGTCGGCCGCTGACCGCGGGGTCGGCCCGCCGGCCGCCGTGGTGCAGCTGCACCGCGGACGCGGCGCCGGTCGCCCGCAGGGCCTCGGCGAGCCGGGCCAGGCCGGGGAGGTGGTCGTCGGAGGCGATGCCGAGCTGGCCGGCCCACGCCTGCCCCGCCGGCGCGACGTACGCCGCCGCCGTCATGACCAGGCCGAAGCCGCCGCGGCCGCGCGCCTCGAGCCAGTGGTGCTCGTCGTCGGACAGCGTGCCGTCCGCGTGGCTCTGGGTGTTGGTGAGCGGGGCGAGGGCGAACCGGTTGGCCCACGCCGGGCCGTGGGTGAACGCGAGCGGGTCGGCGAGTGAGGTCACCGCACCATCCTGCCGAGCGGGCGGTCACGGGCGCGGGCTCGGGTACCTTCGACGACGATGAGCGACTCACGCCGCGGCCTGCGCGCCGTACCCTCCAGCCTCGCGCGCGGCCGCGACCGCCTGACCGGCGCGCTCCAGCACCGCTACCCGACCGTGGCCGTCACCGGCATGACCGGCGTCGGCAAGAGCGAGCTGGTCGACCACCTCGCCGGCCGGCCGCGCCGCGAGGAGCCCTCGGAGGCCGGATCGGCGGTCATGGAGCGGCGGGTCCGCCGGGACCGGCGGCTGCGCGGCTTCCGGTTCCGGGTGGTGCCGGGGGAGAACGCCGCGACCCGGCTGGGCGCGCTCGACGAGGTCTTCCACGACGACCCGGTCGACGGCGTGCTGCACGTGGTCGCGAACGGCTACGCCACCGGCCGGCGCCCGGCCGGCACGACCGGCGCGGTGCCCGTCGACCGCGAGGAGCAGCTGGCTCGCGAGCTGGAGGACTGGACCGTCACCGCCCACCGGATCGCCTCGATGGCGGTGCGCCGCCCCCGGCCGACCTGGCTGGTCGTCGTGGTGACCAAGGTCGACCTCTTCCTCGACGACGTCGACGAGGTCGTCCGCTCCTACTCACCGGGCAGCGGCACGCCGTTCGGCGACCGGGTCGACGAGCTGCGCGCCCTCGCCGGGGCGGCGAAGCTCTCGATCGACGTGCTGCCCGCGTGCAGCCGGCTCGAGCCGGACAGCCGGCTCAGCCCGCAGCAGCGCGACGCCTACCTGGCCGCGCTCGAGACCCGGATGGGGCAGCTCGCCGGCCACGTCTAGGCCGGGCCCGTCCAGGCTGGCACGTCCCGGTCGGGCGCCCGCTCAGATGGTGAGGACCGCCCGGCCGTGGACCTCGCCGCGCTGCTGACGGGTCCACGCCTCGGCGGCGTCCTCGAGCGGGAACGCCTCGTAGGGCACCGCGAGCCGGCCGGCCGCGGCGTGCGCCTCGATGGCGGCCATCGCCGCGCGACGCTCCTCGGCGGTGAGGTCGTTGTTGGTGTAGCCCAGCACCTGGCGGGTGCCGCTGCGCAGGTGGGCGGAGGAGAACGTCGCGACCTCGCCGGCGCTGCTGCCGAGGTTGACCAGCCGCCCGCGCGGCGCCAGGCACAGCAGCGCGGCTGAGGCGGGCACCCCGCACAGCGGGTCGAGCACCAGGTCGACCTCGCCGACGACCTCGCGCATCCGGGCGGCCAGCCCCGCGACGTCGTCCTCGCGGCGCAGCGGCACGAAGCCGTCGGCGCCCAGGGCCGCGGCGTCGCCGTCGGCCGTCGGCTCGAGCGCCGCGCCGAAGACGGCCCCCGCGCCGATGAGCCGGGCGGCCTGCAGCCCCACCCGGCCGACCACGCCGCTGGAGCCCAGCACGAGCACCCGCTCACCCGCCTCGAGCCGGCCGGTCAGCGTCAGCGCGGTCCACGCGGCGATCGCGGAGAGCCCGAGGGCGGCGAGGTGCACGTCGTCGACGCGACCGGTCAGCGGCACCAGGTCGGCGTCGGGCACGACGGCACGCTCGGCCATCGCGCCGTCCCCGGGCGCCATCCCGGCGGAGGTCGGGAACCACACGCGCGTCCCCGGGGCGTGCACGGCCGAGGCCACGACGGTGCCGACCCCCTGCACGCCGGGGACGTACGGCGTCGCCGGCTCCCCGAAGTACGACGTGCCGCTCGCGCAGAGCAGGTCGAGCGGGGTGATCGGCGCGGCGGAGACCGCGACCAGCGCCCGGCCCTCGCCCGGGAGCGGCTCGGGGACGTCGATGGCCTGCGGCGGCTCGCCGCAGGTGTGGAGCCGGGCGGCGCGCATCAGGCGTCCTCGCCGCCGGTCGCGGGGGCTGGGTCGGGGGCGACGTACACCGCGTGCCGCTCGACGTCGGCGAAGACGTCCGCGGCCACGTGGTGGCCGCGGGCCTCCTCGGCGATGTGCCCGAGCAGCCCGGCACACCGGGCCAGGAGCACCACGCCGCGCAGCAGCTCCAGCGGGATGCCGATGTCGGCCAGCGCCGCCCCGCAGGCGCCCGCCCCGTTGAGCGGCAGCGCCTTGCCGGTCACCTCGGGGGCGACCCGGCCGACGGCCTCGAAGAGCGCGAGGTGCGGGCCGAGCTGGCCCTCCTCGCGGGCGATGTCGTACAGCGCCGGGATGCGTGGGTCGCCGTCCTTGTGCAGGTGGTGGCCCAGGCCGGGGACGAACCGGCCGGCCGCTTGCTGGCGGCGGACGGCGTCGGCGGCGAGTGCGTCCCAGCCCTCGGGCGTCGTCGGCAGCTCGTCGGCTCCCGCGAGCGCGTCGGCCAGGAACCGGCCGGTGTCCTCGCTGACCCCGAGGAACCGCGACCCGCCGCCGAGCAGCCCCGAGGCCAGGGCGCCCTGGATCGACTCGGGCGCGCTGAGGTAGGTCATCCGCGCCGCGATCGCGGTGGGGGTGAACCCGTGGTCGGCCAGCGCGACCAGGACGGCCTCGAAGACGCGGGCCTGCGGGGCGGTCGGCTCCCGCAGCGTGATCAGCCGGTAGGCGAGGTGGCCGAAGCTCACCTTGCCGATCAGGTCGGTGGAGAGGTCCTGGCCCAGCAACGAGATCGTGTGCCGGTCGGAGACGCCCAGCGAGGTGGGGTACGTCGGATGGTCGCTCATCGCGATGGTCGGGTCCTCTCGGGCGGGCGGGGTGCGGGTCAGGCGGGTCAGGCGGGTCAGGCGGAGGGCGCGGGCGGCTCGGCGGGGGCGGCGCCGGCGTGGGCGTGCGGCGCGAAGCCGAGCCAGCGGCGGATCTCCTCGCCGTGGCCGTCCAGCGCCGGCGGCGGCAGGTCGTAGCGGGCCGGGGTCGCGCTGAGCCGGATCGGGTTGCGGACCGTCGGCACGCCGGCGACCTCCACGACCGGGTCCAGGCCGAGGGAGGTGGCCAGCTCGACGCCACCGCGCACGTCGTTGATCGGGCCGCAGGGGATGCCGGCGGCACTGAGGTCGGCGAACCACTCCTGCGCCGAGCGGGTGGCGAGCCGGTCCAGCAGCAGCGGCCGCAGCTCCTCGCGGTGGTCGTTGCGCAGCCCCACGCTGCGGAACCGCTCGTCCTCGGCGAGCTCGGGCAGCCCCATCGCCTCCACCAGCTTGCGGAACTGGCCGTCGTTGCCCGCGGCGATCACGAGGTCGCCGTCGCCCGTCGCGAGCGGCTCGTAGGGGAACAGGCTGAGGTGGGCGTTGCCCATCCGTCCGGGGACGACCCCGCCGGCGACGTACGCCGAGGTCTGGTTGACCAGGGAGGACATCGCCGTCGCGAGCAGGTTGGTCTCGACGTGCTGGCCCTCGCCGGTGGCGTCGCGGTGGCGCAGCGCGGCGAGGATGCCGATGACCGAGTGCAGGCCGGTCATCACGTCGAAGACCGAGATGCCGGCGCGGTACGGCGGCCCGTCGGGGTCGCCGGTGAGGCTCATCAACCCCGACATCGCCTGGACGAGCAGGTCGTAGCCGGGCAGGTGCGCGCCGCCGGTGGAGCCGAACCCGCTGATCGAGCAGTAGACGCTGCCGGGGTTGCGGGCCGCGACGTCGTCGTACCCGAGGCCGAACCGGTCGAGGCCGCCGGGCTTGAAGTTGTGGATGAACACGTCGGCGCGGCGCGACAGCTCGTGGGCGACCTCGACGTCGTCCTCGTCCTTGAGGTCCAGGACGATCGAGCGCTTGCCGCGGTTGATGGCCAGGTAGTAGGTGCCGGTCTCGCCGCGGCGCGGGGGCACCCAGTGGCGGGTGTCGTCGCCGGCGGGGCTCTCCACCTTGACCACCTCGGCGCCGAGGTCGGCCAGCAGCATCGTGGCGTACGGCCCGGCGAGCACGCGGGAGAAGTCGGCGACCAGGAGGCCGGCCAGCGGTCCGTCCGCGCGGGGGTCGGGCACGGACGGGGGATCGGTGCTCACTACGGTGGCTCCATCCGTATAGCGGACAACTGTCCGGCTCACAGTGCCCGATCGGCCGGAGCGGCGTCAACGGCCGCCGTCTTGCTCGCTGTGGGTCGGGATGCCCGCGGGCAAGTCGGTGCGCCAAACCCTTGACGTGTGACCGGCGTTACAGCCAGGCTGGCGCGAAACGGACAGATGTCCGCTGGCCCGGACCACCGGAGGTCGAGATGCCCACGCCTGCCACTCCCGCGACCGACCTCGCCGGCGCGCCCGCCGTCGTCCTGCGCGGCGGCACCGTGCTCACGATGGACGATCGCCGCACCGTGCTGACCGACGCGGACGTGCTCGTCGTGGGCCAGCGAATCGAGGCGGTCGGCCCCTCGCTGGAGGTCCCCGAGGGCACCGTCGAGATCGACGCCACCGGCGGCATCGTGATGCCCGGCATGGTCGACACCCACCGGCACATGTGGCAGACCGCCGTGCGGGGGTACGGCGCGGACTGGACGCTGACCCAGTACTTCGTGTGGAACTACCTCGAGCACGGCAAGAAGTTCCGCCCCCAGGACATCTACGCCGGCAACCTGCTCAGCGGTCTCGAGGCGCTCGAGGCGGGGGTGACGACCAGCGTCGACTGGTCGCACAACCTGCACACCGTCGACCACGCCGACGCGGCGGTCGACGCCCTCGAGGAGGTGCCGGGGCGCTTCGTCTTCGCCTACGGCAACATCCAGGCCGGCCCCTGGGAGTGGTCGGCGAGCCCGGAGTTCCGCGACTTCGTCGAGCGCCGGATGACGCGCAGCGACATGCTCGGCTTCCAGATGGCCTTCGACGTCACCGGCGACCCGGAGTTCCCCGAGCGGGCCGCCTTCGAGGTCGCCCGCGACCTCGGCGTCCCCGTCACCACCCACGCCGGGGTGTGGGGCGCGACCAACGACAACGGCATCCGGCTGATGCACGAGCACGGCTTCATGACGCCCGAGACCGTCTACGTCCACGCCGCCACGCTCAGCGACGACTCCTACCAGCGGATCGCGGCCACCGGCGGGCACGCCTCGGTCGCGGCGGAGAGCGAGGCCAGCTGCGGCCAGGGCTACCCCTCGAGCTGGTCGCTGCGCCGCCACGGCATCCCGATCTCGCTGTCGATGGACACCAGCGTGTGGATGAGCGCCGACATCTTCTCCGCGATGCGCTCCACGCTCAACGCCGACCGCACCCGCGAGCACCACGAGGCGCACGCCGGGAACGAGACCGTCACCCACCTCGCCGTCCGCGCCGCGGACGTCGTGGAGTGGGCCACGCGCGGCGGCGCCCGGGCCCTCGGCCTCGACGACGTCACCGGCAGCATCGAGGCCGGCAAGAAGGCCGACGTGGTGCTGATCAAGAACGACGACTCACCGGTGATGTTCCCGGTGCTCAACCCCTACGGCCACGTGGTGCTGCAGGCCCAGCGCGGCGACGTCCACACCGTCCTGGTCGACGGCCGGGTCGTCAAGCACGACCACAAGCTCGTCGACGTCGACCTCGCCCAGGCCCGCCGGGTCGTCGAGGACACCGTGACCCACCTCCAGGACACCCTCGGCGCGGAGGCGTGGGCGGCCGGGATGAGCCCGGACGTGGTGGCCGGCTCGGCGGTGCTGGACAACCCCTACACCTACACCGAGTACGCCGACTCCTCGACGCACCAGCGCTGAGCCGGCGATGCGTGGGGGAGGGGAGTGCTCAGCCGCCGACCTGCGGGCGGGCCTGCCACAGCGCCCAGTCCGCGGCGACGTCGCTCGCGGTCTGCATCAGCCACGGGAGGTACTCCCCGGTCAGGGTCTCCACGCTGGTCTCGGCCGCGTGCACGGTGACGTTCATGGCCGCGCGGACCACGCCGTCGCCGTCGCGCACCGGCACCGCGATCGAGCGGATGCCGCGGGCGAGCTCCTCGTCGGCCAGGGCCCAGCCGCGGGCGCGGACGGTCCGCAGGTCGGCCTCCAGCTCCTCGGGGTCGTAGGCCGGGGCGGGCAGGCCCGACCGGGTCGGCTCGGCGAGCGCGGCGGCCCGGGCGGCCGGGTCGAGCGCGGCGAGCAGGACCTTGCCCTGCGAGGTCGGCACGGCCGGGAAGCGGGTGCCGATGTCGACGCGGAGCGCGATGATCTTCGGCACGGCCACGCGGGCGACGTACACCACGTCGGAGCCGTCGAGCTGGGTCATCGAGGAGGACTCCCCGGTCCGCGCGACGAGCGACTCCAGGTGCGGCCGGGCCATGTCCCACAGCCCCAGCGAGGCGGCGTACGCCGCACCCAGGCGCAGGACGCGCGGGGTGAGGGCGAAGCGGCCCTCGCTCGTGCGCACGTAGCCGAGCTCCTCGAGGGTGAGCAGCAGGCGTCGAGCGGTCGGTCGCGCCAACCCGGTCGCCCCCGCGACGTCGGCGAGCGTCATCTCCCGCCGCTCGGCGTCGAAGCAGGTGAGCACGTCGAGCCCGCGCGCGAGCGCCTCGACGAAGTCGGGTCCGGTGCCACGTCCTGCCATGGACCGATGCTCGCACAGCGGACGCTCATCGGTCGGCTGAAGCCACGGATCGGCCGCACCGCGGACACCTGTACGCACCGTCTCGGAGAGCCGGTCCGCGAGCGCGGGCCGTACGGAAGGACCCGCTGATGGCGAAGCTGGTGGCGATCCTCGCCACGACCCACCACCCCTTCTTCTACAAGACCAGCCGGCTCCCGGCGGAGGAGGCGCCGCCGTTCGCGGCGGACTGGGTGCGGAAGGTGGAGGCCTACCGCGAGACGCTCACCCGCGCCCGGCCCGACGTGTTGGTGATGGTCGGCTCGGACCACTTCCACCAGATGTGGCTCGACAACATGCCTCAGTTCCTCGTCGGCAAGGCGCCGTACTACGACGGCAACTGGGACAACGAGGTCCGCGAGTTCGGCATGCCGAAGCTGTTCTTCCAGGGCCACGAGGAGCTCTCGGCCTACATGCTGCGGGAGGGCATCGACCGCGGCTTCGACCTCGCCTTCTCCCACGAGCTGCGGGTCGACCACTCGATCACCTGCCCGATCTTCACCGTGCGCCCGCAGAACGACCTGCCGATCGTGCCGATCTACACCAACATCTTCGCGCCGCCGCTGCCCCGGCCCGAGCGCTTCGTGAAGCTGGGGCAGACGATCCGCGAGATCATCGACGCCTGGCCCAGCGAGCTGCGCGTCGCGGTGATCGGCACCGGCCACCTCTCCCTCGAGCTCGGCGGACCGCGCCAGTTCGGCCCGCACGGCCCGGACCCGGAGTTCGACGCCCGGGCCGTGGAGTGGATCCGGACCGGCGACATCGACGGGGCGCTGGCGAACGTGACGCTCGACAGCCTCCACGCGCCGGGCAACGCCACCCACGGGTTCATGGACTTCATGCTGATGATGGGGATCGCGGGCTACGAGAAGGCCGACTACGCCGACAACCTCGACCTGTTCCACACCATGGAGGCCTACTTCACCTGGTACCCCGACCCGAGCCTCGTCCCGGGCCTCCCGCTCGTCTCGAAGGGGTCCCTCTCGTGACCTCACCCCACGGCATCGCTCCGCTGGCGCTCCACGATCCCGAGGGGACCCCGAGATGAGCAAGTACCTGGTCAACAAGTTCCTCTTCACCATCGATCGCGACGCCGCGCTCACCGAGCGCTACCGCGAGGACCCCGCCGGCACCGTCGCGTGGTGGGAGGCCGAGGAGGGCAACCGGATCCTCAACTGCGTCGCGGCGGAGCGCTCGACCTGGCTCGCGTTCACCGAGGAGGAGCGGCAGGCGCTGGCCACCCACGACCACGTCGCGCTCTTCGAGATGGGCGCCCACCCGTTCCTGACGCTGACGCTGTGGATCGCGATGTTCGAGCGGGACTGGGAGGAGCCGCTGGGCATGCAGCTGGACTACGCCGCGCGGCTGGCGCACGTCACCCAGCCTTATCCCGACATCGGCTGCTGAGTCGCTGCTGAGCCGCTGCTCCGCGGCCGCCAGGAAGCAGCCCGCCCCGGACGGGCTGCGTGAGTCACCGGCCGGGGCGGGCGCTGTTCCCGGTGGGTCGATACCCCCTGCGGGTGTCCGCCAAACCACGGCGCTGAGCCGGCGCGACCCGGGAACGGAGAAGGGCCCCGCCGGTTCCGGCGGGGCCCTTCTCGCAGGCCGGGGCCTGCTTCGCTGGGTGGGCAGGGGCGGGGTCGAACCGCCGACCTTCCACTTTTCAGGCGGACGCTCGTACCAACTGAGCTACCTGCCCCACTCCGGGCCCCGACGGGTCGGCCTGGCCGTCCCGTCCGGCAGCGTCCCGGACGGGCAGCAGCATACATGCTCGCGGGGCCGCCCCTCGCCGCCCCCACGCCCGCGTGCCCGGACCCCGCGGGGGCAGGCGATCTCGTATGCTGTGCGGGCAGTCCGGCCCCCATCGTCTAGCGGCCCAGGACCCCGCCCTTTCACGGCGGTAGCACGGGTTCGAATCCCGTTGGGGGTACTCCGTCCGCCGCCCGTCGTCCCCGATTGGGTCCGCCGGGCGGGTCTGGGTTAGAGTTCCACCGCTTCGCCGATGTGCGAGGCGCAGCACGATCAGCAGTACAGCGAGGCCCCGTAGCGCAGTTGGTTAGCGCGCCGCCCTGTCACGGCGGAGGCCGCGGGTTCGAGTCCCGTCGGGGTCGCCACCGAGCGCCCCGGACCACCAGGTCCGGGGCGCTCAGTCGTTTCCCGGGCCCTTCCGAGGGGTGTTCCCGGGGTCCGGCACACTGGCAGCGTGCCGATCGACATGGAACCCGACCGCTTCGACGCGCTCGTCGACCAGGCGCTGGACGGCATCCCGGACGAGCTGGCCCGGCTCGTCAGCAACGTCGTCGTCCTGGTCGAGGAGGAGCCGCCCGAGGGCGAGCCCGACGACCTGCTGGGGCTCTACGACGGCGTCGCGCTGACCGAGCGGACCAGCTGGACCGAGGGCGCGCACCTCCCCGACCGGATCTTCGTCTTCCGCGGTCCGCTGCTCGACCTGTGCGAGAGCGAGGAGGAGCTCGTCGAGGAGGTCCGGATCACCGTCGTGCACGAGGTCGCCCACCACTTCGGCATCGACGACGCGCGGCTGCACGACCTCGGCTACGCCTGAGCGCCCACCCAGAAGCCCAGCGCGCACGCCGCCAGCGCCGACCCGAGCGTCACGGCCGCGTACGTCGCCCCCGACCGCGGCCCGAGGTCGTGGGTCTGCACCGCGAACGCCGACCAGGTGGTCAGCCCGCCGCAGAACCCCACGCCGAGGAGCGCGTACGCCGCGTCGCCGGTGTCCCGGCCGACGAGCAGCCCGAGCAGCGCCGAGCCGGCGAGGTTGACCGCCAGCGTGCCGCGGGGCCAGCGGGCGTCGAGCGCCGACGCGGCGACGTACCGCAGCAGCGAGCCGAGCGCCCCGCCGGCGGCGACGAGCAGCAGGGTCACGCCGCGCTCCTCGAGCGGGCCGTCCACCGGCCGGCCAGGGCGACGGCGGCCAGCGTGGCGGCCAGCGTGCCGAGGAGGTAGCCCAGCGCCAGGGCCGGGCGGCCGCCGGCGAGCAGCGCCCGGGTCTGCTCCGAGGCGGCCGAGAGCGTCGTGAAGCCGCCGAGCAGGCCCGGGCCGGCGGCGGCGCAGAGGGCGGGGGAGCGCCGGACGACCGCGAGGGCGGGCAGCAGCGCCAGCAGCAGGCTGCCGACGACGTTGATCGCCAGCGTGGTGCCGGGCAGGCCGGCGCCGTCGGGCACCGCCTCGCCGCACGCCCAGCGCAGGGCCGCGCCGGTCGCGCCGCCCGCGGCCACCGCCGCGAGCAGCCGCGGGGTCACGACACGCTGCTCTGCCGACCCGGGTCGGCAACGGCCTCGAGGTGCCCGGCCGCGGAGCCCTCGGCGTCCGTCTCCCGCCCGCCGGTCCACCGGCGCGGCGGGGCGCCGTGCGCCTGGCGGACCAGCTCGCCGAGGAACCAGCGCTGGAAGTCGCGCTGCTCGGGGGTCCGCGCCAGCGACAGCAGCCGCTGCTGGCGGCAGAACTCGTCGGCGAGGTCGAGCAGCTCGAGGAACCGGTCGATCGTCTGCGCGCCGCGGCGCGGCATCACGATGCGCAGGTCGGCCGTCTCGAGGCCGGAGGCCTGCGCGGTCTCGATCTGCTCGGAGCCGATGCCCTCGCGCAGCTGCCGCTCGAGGGAGCTGAAGAGGTCGGAGAGGTTCTTGGCGAGGGGGTAGTCCGCCTCGTGGGCCAGCGCGAGCAGGCGGACCTCGCGGCGCAGCTCGCGGTAGTGGCGCTGGAAGCCGAGGTAGCTGCGGAGCGGGACGGAGAGGACCTCGATCTCGAGGAGGTCCTCGTCGTCGGTGCCGGCGAGGACGGTCTCCTCGGCCACCCCCGTGATGACGCCCGGGGCCCCGTCGTCCTCGGCGAAGCTCGCGGCCGGCGCGAACCACACCGTCTTGCCGTCCTCCTCGATCTCCGCCCCCCAGGCATCGGAGCTGCGGGCGACGATGGACAGGCCGCGGCCGAAGGTGAGCAGCACGTCGTCGTCCTGGTCCTCGGCCGGGGTCGGCAGCACAGGCCGCTCGCGGGAGGCGTCCCGCACCTCCACGCGGGGGTGCTGCACGGTGCCGCGGACCCGGACCTGGATCGGCTGCTCGCCGTGGAGCAACGCGTTGGTCACCAGCTCCGAGACGCCGAGCTCGGCGCACTCCGCGAGGTCCTCGCGCCCGATGTCCAGGCACGTCGCGACCACCCAGCGGCGGGCGTCTTGCACTCCGCGGGGGCCTGGACCCAGGGAGAGTGCGGGCCGGTTCAACGGCACGGTGCGGCTCCGGGACGGACGGTGGACGGGGGACGACCGAGAGGTGGTGCGGGGAATGCTCGAGGACGTCCCCCATTCTCGGCCTGCATACCCGCCACCGCTGTGACCAAACCCATGTCGTTGAAAATTGCTCCATGGAATCGGCTCCGCGGTGGCGCTGTTCACCTGGTAGCCCGTCCTCACCGTTCGCAGAACCCCGACCTGCCCGCCGTCGTACGGCTCGCCGCCCGAGGCGTGTGGCCAGGGGCGGAACGGTCACCGGATTCGTGATCGGCGTTCGCGGCGGGACAATGATCCAGACTTCGGCGGAGCTCGGTGCACGTCACGCGCACGGCCCCACCCCTCGCACCAGGAGGAAATGATGGCAGCGACCGCGCCCCTCGACGACGAGACCCGGACGACCGGCCAGGGTGGCCGGGGCCAGGGGGACCGCCACCAGGTGGTGGTCATCGGCTCGGGCTTCGGCGGCCTCTTCGGGACCAAGGCGCTGCGGCGCGCCGACGTCGACGTCACGATGATCGCGAAGACGACCCACCACCTGTTCCAGCCACTGCTCTACCAGGTCGCCACCGGCATCCTCTCCGAGGGCGAGATCGCCCCGCCGACGCGCGAGATCCTGGCGGGCCAGAAGAACGCCAAGGTGCTGCTGGGCGAGGTCACCGAGATCGACCTCGAGGCCCAGACGGTCCGCTCGCACGTCCTCGGGCGCGAGACGGTGACGCCGTACGACTCCCTCATCGTCGCCGCCGGCGCCGGCCAGTCCTACTTCGGCAACGACCAGTTCGCCGAGTTCGCACCCGGCATGAAGTCCATCGACGACGCCCTCGAGCTCCGCGGCCGCATCTTCGGCGCGTTCGAGCTCGCCGAGCTCGGCGCCTCCCGCGGGGAGGACGTCGACCACCTGCTCACCTTCGTCGTCGTCGGCGCGGGCCCGACCGGGGTGGAGATGGCCGGGCAGATCGCCGAGCTCGCGCACCGCACGCTGCGTCGCGACTTCCGCGCCATCAACACCCGCCAGGCCCGCGTCGTCCTCGTCGACGCCGCCCCGCAGGTGCTGCCGCCGTTCGGGCAGAAGCTCGGCGGCAGGGCCCAGAAGGAGCTCGAGGGCCTCGGCGTCGAGGTCGTCCTCGGCGCGATGGTGACCGACGTCGACGAGCGCGGCCTGTCGATGAAGTTCAAGGACGGCCGGGTCGAGCGGATGGAAGCGGTGACCAAGATCTGGGCCGCCGGCGTCCAGGCCTCGCCGCTGGGCAAGCAGCTGGCCGAGCAGACCGGCGCCCCCCTCGACCGCGCCGGCCGGATCGGCGTGAACCCCGACCTGACCCTCCCCGGCCACCCCGAGGTCTTCGTCGTCGGCGACATGATCGCCCTCGACAACCTCCCCGGCGTCGCTCAGGTCGCCATCCAGGGCGCGAAGTACGCCGCCAAGGAGATCGAGGGCCGGGTCCAGGGCGCGGCGCCGCAGAAGCCGTTCAAGTACTTCGACAAGGGCTCGATGGCGATCATCAGCCGGTTCCGCGCGGTCGCCATGGTCGGCAAGCTGCGCCTGACCGGCGTGCTCGCCTGGCTGATGTGGCTCGCGGTGCACCTCGTCTACATCACCGGCTTCAAGAACCGGCTCACCGCCGTCCTGCACTGGGCGGTCTCGTTCCTCGGCCGTGGTCGCTCGGAGCGGACCACCACCGAGCAGCAGATCTTCGCCCGGTCCGCCCTGCAGCGGCTCGAGCGGGGCGCGACCGACCTCGTCTCGCAACCGGGCGACTACGACGCCCAGCGCGAGCAGGCGCGACGCGACGAGCTGGAGGCGCAGGCCGCCGAGGAGGTCCGCCTCACCGACGCCGGCGAGCGCGGCACCCGCCCCTCCGAGCGCGTCTGAGGAGGTACGTCGTCGAGCCCGGCCCTCCCCGAGGGCCGGGCTCGTTCGTCGTCACTCGAAGGTCGGCGGCACCTCGGTGGCCCCGCGCGCCGCGAGCAGCTCGCGGGCCCAGCGGGGGAGGACGAAGAGCCCCTCGGCCTCCACCGTCGGTCCGTCCGGGCCGATGACCTGCCCGCGGGCGTACGTCTTGTGGCCCTCGCTGCGCTCGACCCACGCCTCGAGCCGCAGCGGGCCCAGCGGGGTCGGCTGGCGGTAGGTGAGGTTGAGGTACGCCGTCATCCCGGGCTTGCGCGCCGCGGCGGCGGCGTTGCCGAGCATCTGGTCGAGCAGGAGCGAGGAGACGCCGCCGTGGACCAGCCCGGGCGGTCCCTCGTACGCCGCGCCGAGCGCGACCTCGGCGTGCACCTCGCCCAGCCGGTCTCCGGCCGGCACCGCCCGCAGCGGCGGCGCCACCGGGTTGCGCAGGCCGACGACGGTGTTGCCCCACGGCTGCCGCGCGCGGCCGTGGCCGAAGTGCGCGCCGAGGGGGCCGTCGACCTGCTGCTCGCGCAGCCGGGCGGTGATCGCCTCGATCTCGGCCTGGGCCGCGCGCACGGTGGCGGGGTCGACAGTGGTGCGGATGGTCGCGTCGACGAGCTCGCGCACGGCCTGCGTGAACGGCTCGTAGAGCGCTGCCTGCTCGGCGAGCTCCTCGGGGGTGATCTCCGGCGGCCGGTCGGGGTTCAGGCTCACGCGCGGAGTCTAGGTAGGGCGTCCACGGTCGGCGGCCCGTGTCGCGCCGCTGGGCCTGTGACCTCGCTCGCGCCGCCCGGGGCCGGTCAGCGTCTGCTCAGTGCTGGTCGACGCGCTCGGGCCGGTGCTGGTGCAGCACCTGCATGAACTCCTCGGGGTCGACCATCGAGGAGTCGATCACGAACGGCGCCATGCTCCGGCGCACGAACAGCACCTTCCACCCCCGGGAGCCGGGCTCGCCGACCACCTCGATCGGGGTGTACCGGCTGCGCAGGTCGAACACGAACCGGCCGCCCCCGCGGAGCACCTCGAGCTGGCCCGCGGTCACCGACATCCGGGTGACGGCCGATCCCGCCCGGACCGCCCAGAGGACCAGGGTCAGGGCGCCGAGCGTCCCGGCGAGGCCGAGGGTGAAGGTGGTCGGGTCCTCCGAGGCGAGGTACGCCGCTCCCGCGGTCGCCACCAGCACCACCAGGAGCAGGATCCCCACCGCGCGCCGCGGGCCGGTGCGGGGTTTGAAGACGTGGTTCGTCGACGCGGTCGGTGCGGTGTCCACGGGTTGGGCGGGTTCGGCCTCGGTCGTGGGCGTGGCCGGCGGGGCCGGGGGCGCCACGGCCATTGCGCGCGGAGCGTCGGTCGGTACGGCGCGGGCGGCCGCGGCCTGAGCGGCGAGCCGCTCCTCCTCGGCCGCGCGGGCGGCCTCGGCCTGGGTGGCGAGGCGGGCCGCGGCCTCGCGGCGGGCCTGTTCGGCGATGCGTTCCTGCTCGGCGATGCGTTCCTGCTCGGCGGCGCGGGCGGCCTCGGCTGCGGCTCGCTCCTCCTCGGCGCGCCGGGCGGCTTCCGCGGCGAGGCGGGCTTCCTCGGCGCGCTGCTCGGCCTGACGGGCTTCCTCGGCCGCGCGGGCGGCCTCGACCTGGGCGGCGAGGCGGGCCTCGGCCTCGCGGCGCGCCTGCTCGGCGATGCGTTCCTGCTCGGCGGCGCGGGCGGCCTCGGCCGCGAGTCGCTCCTCCTCGGCGCGCCGGGCGGCTTCCGCGGCGAGGCGGTCTGCCTCGGCGCGCTGCTCGGCCTGACGGGCTTCCTCGGCCGCGCGGGCGGCCTCGACCTGGGCGGCGAGGCGGGCCTCGGCCTCGCGGTGCGCCTGCTCGGCGAGACCGGCGGCCTCGACCTGGGCGGGCTCGGACGGGTCGGCCGGGGGTGCCTCCGGACGGCGCGGCCGTCGTCGGGTGAGCCGTGCGGACTTCTCGTTCCGCTTGCGCGCGGAGGGAATGATCACCGGCTCGAAGTCGAGCTGCAGCTGATCGGGGGCAGTCGCCTCGAACAGCGGTGGCGCGGCCGGCTCCGACGCACTCGGCACGAACAAGTCGTCGAACAGCGGGTCCTCGGACCCCGCGTCGTCGGTCGGTGTCGCGGCCGCGGCCGGCTCGGCAGGCGGTTCCGGGGACGACGCCTCCGGCCGCACCTCCTCGCGCGCGGCGGCGGGCTGCGGCGTACGCGCCCCGCCGCCCTGCTCGCGGTGCGTCAACCACCGGTCGAACAGGTCGGCCGCCGGCTGCTTGTCCTCCGCCATGGCGCTCAAACTACGCGCGGAGACGGGTGTCGCGTGGCCGTACGGCGGGAGGAGACCCGGGCCGGGTCAGCGGTTGCGCCACTGCGGGGGGCGCTTCTCGGCGAACGCGCGGGCTCCCTCCTGGGCGTCCTCGGAGCCGAACACCGGGCCCATCACCTCCAGCTGGCGCTGCCAGACCTCGTCGGCCGCCCAGTCGGCCTGCGCGGCGAGGATCCGCTTGGTGGCGGCCATCGCGAGAGGGCCGTTCGCGGTCATCCGAGTGGCCAGCTCCAGCGCGGCGTCGAGCGCCCCGCCGGGCTCGGTCAGGACGTTGACGAGGCCTACCCGCTCGGCGCGCTCGGCGGTGATCGGGTCACCGGTGAGGGCGAGCTCGTTGGCGAGGTTCTGCGGGATCTTCCGGGGCAGCCGCACCAGGCCGCCCGCGCCCGCGACGAGGCCGCGCTTGACCTCGGGGATGCCGAGCTTCGCCTCGCGGGACGCGACGACGACGTCGCAGGCCAGCACGACCTCGCAGCCGCCGGCGAGCGCCCAGCCCTCGACCGCCGCGACGAGCGGCTTGGTCGGCGGCCGCTCGCAGACCCCCGCCAGGCCCCGGCCGCCGGCCGTGACGTCCTCGCCGGTGAGGAACGCCTTGAGGTCCATCCCGGAGCAGAACGTGCCGCCCGCGCCGGTGATGACGCCGACCGAGAGGTCGTCGCGCGCCTCCAGGTCGTCCATCGCGGCGGCGACCGCCGCGGAGACCTCGGCGTTGACCGCGTTCTTGGCGTGCGGTCGGTTGAGGGTGACGACGAGGACGCGATCGCGCTCCTCGACGAGGACGGCTGCTTCGCTCATGCGGGTCACCCTGCTGGCGGCGCGCGGACCTGTCCAGGGGTACGCCGCGGACACCTGACGACGACCCATCGACGCCGAGGTGGCACCCCTGCAGCGCCGAGGTGGCACTCCTGCAGGGTCGAGGTGGCACTCCTGCAGGGTCGAGGTGGCACTCCTGCAGCGCCGAGGCGACCGTGGTGCAGGCCACGCGTGCTCCCGGAATCCGGGCCCGGCAAGGTTCGTTGACCTTCTCAGCCGGTCCGGTCCATGCCCCCGGGCTCACCCCTTGCCGCTACGAGCGGCCTTCCGCCGAGAGGCGGCTGTCGGGCCGGTGAGCAACAGCACGCAGCCACCCGTCGGGTAAGCCCCGATCCGGGTGGCTGTCGTGTTCCCGCGGCGTTCCCGCGGGTCGTGGTGGTGCCGGCACACGACGGGTATGGCGCGTGCCAAATCGATTGGCTAGCGTGCCTCCCACCCGGTGCCGAGGAAGGACCGCCATGGACAACGCACGTACCCGTCAGGCCCTCGTCGTCCGCGGTGGGTGGGAGGGCCACAGCCCCGTCGGGGCCACCGAGCGCTTCATTCCGTTCCTGGTCGAGCACGGCTTCGAGGTCGACGTTCGCGACGGCCCGGAGGTGTACGCCGACGCCGACACGCTCGCCGCGACGGACCTGGTGGTGCAGTGCTACACCCAGGGCGAGGCGACCGACGAGCAGGTGCTCGGTCTCTCGGCGGCCGTCGCGAACGGCACCGGCCTCGCCGGGTGGCACGGCGGCGTGTGCGACTCCTTCCGCGGGTCGCCTGACTACCTGCACCTGACCGGTGGCCAGTGGGCCGCGCATCCGGGCGGGTTCGTCGAGCACGAGGTGGAGGTGCGGCCCGAGCGGGCCGACCACGAGCTGGTCGCCGGCCTGCGCCCGCGCTGGTCCTTGGACACCGAGCAGTACTGGGTGCTCACCGACGGGCTCAACGACGTGCTGGCCACGACGACCTTCCAGCCGGCCGAGGGCACGCCGTGGCGCGAGCCGCTCACCTGCCCCGCCGTGTGGACCCGGCGCTGGGGCGCGGGCCGGGTCTTCGTCTCGACCATCGGCCACAAGCTCGAGGACCTCGACCACCCCGACGTACGCACGCTGACGCAGCGAGGCCTGCTCTGGGCGAGCCGGTGAGCACCTCGGGGAGCGGGGGGCGGGATCGCGAGCCGGTCCGGATCGTCCTCGACACCGATCTCGCCATGGGGGCGCCGGGCTCCGACGTCGACGACGGGTTCGCCCTCGCCCTCGCGGTCGCCGACCCGGGCCTGCGCCTGGAGCTGGTCACCACGGTCGGCGGGAACAGCGACGTCGCGACCTCGACCCGCCTGACCCGCGAGCTGCTCGCACTGCTCGGGCGGGAGGAGGTGCCGGTCGTGCAGGGTGCACCCGCCGACGACGGCGCCGCCCGGGAGATCGCCCGCCGGGTCCTGGCCGAGTCCGGCCGGATCACGGTGGTGGCGATCGGCCCCCTCACCAACATCGCCCGCGCACTCGAGCTTGCCCCTGGGGTCGCCGACGCGGTGCACGAGGTCGTCGTCATGGGCGGGGTCTACCTCGAGCAGACCAACGTCGCCGCGATGCCCGGTGAGTACAACTTCTGGTGCGACCCCGACGCGGCCCAGGCGGTGCTGCACAGCGGTGCCCCGCTCCGCCTCGTCGGCCTCGACGTCACTCGGCGGGTCCGCCTCAGCCGCCGCGACGCGCGGGCGCTGGCGGACGGAGGCAGGTTCGGTCGGCTGGCCGCGCGGCATGCCGAGGAGTGGATCGACTTCCAGGAGTCCGCGAAGCCGGGGGAGCGGCGCGAGCAGGGCAGCTGCGCGCTGCACGACCCGCTCGCCGTGGCCGTCGTGGGCACCCCGGAGCTGGTGACGTGGCGCGAGGCGTACGTCGCCGTGGAGGCTCGCGGCCTGGTCACGCGGGGCGTGGCGGTGGCGGACCTGTTGATGTGGGCCGACCCACCGGCGCCGAACTGCCGGATCGCGACCGCGGTCGACGCGGAGGCGTTCCGCGAGCTGTTCGCCGAGCGGATGGCCGCGCTGCCATGAGCCGAGAGGTCGACGTCGTGGTCGTCGGCTCGGTCAACCGGGACCACGTGTGCCGGGTCGAGCGCCTCCCCGCGCCGGGGGAGACGGTGCTGGGCGGGGAGGCCTGGGTCGGGTCCGGCGGCAAGGGCGGCAACCAGGCCGTGGCCGCGAGCCTGCTCGGTGCACGGACCGCGCTCGTGGCCCGGGTCGGCCGCGACGACGACGGCCGGGCGCTCGTCCGGGACCTCGCCGAAGCCTGGGTCGACACCACCGAGGTGCTCGCCACCGGCGCCCGAACCGGCCTGGCTTTCGTGATGGTCGACGCGGCGGGGGAGAACTCCATCGTGGTCGCCCCCGGCGCCAACGAGCTGCTGGAACCCACGACCACCGCGCGGGCGGTGCGGGCGCTCGCTCGCCCGCCCGCGGTGCTGGTCGTGCAGGCGGAGATCCCGGAGGCGGCGTTCGACGCCGCGGTGGGCGCGGCCGGTGCCCAGGGGTGCCGGGCGGTGGTCAACCTGGCGCCGTACCGGCCGGTGCCCGCCGCCGTCCTCGCCCTCTGTGACCCCCTCGTCCTCAACGAGTCGGAGGCGGCGGGGTTGCTCGGGCGGCCGGTGAGGGGTGTCGCGTCGGCGCGAGAAGCCGTGGTCGAGCTCGTCGGCCGCTGCCGGTCGGTGGTCGTGACCCTCGGCCCCCACGGTGCCGTCGTCGCCACCGGGGAGCGCGTCGAGCACGTGGCCGCAGAGCGGGTCGAGGTCGTCGACACCACCGGCGCCGGCGACGCGTTCACCGGTGCCCTCGCGGCCGCGCTCAGCGGGGGCGCGGACCTCCTGGACGCGGTCGCCGTCGGGGTGCGGGCGGGGACCTTCTCCGTCGGGCGGCCGGGGGCGCAGGCGTCGTTCGCCCGGGCGGCCGAGCTCGGCATGGGTCCGTTCGACCGGCCGGCCTGAGAGCCGTTGACCCAGCCGCGGCCAAGGCCTAGCGTGCACCATCACCAAACCGATTTGCATCGCAGTCGTCCCCGCCCGCCGGACCACCCAGGAGCACGTCGTGCCACGACCCGTCACCCGGCCCACCGGGCAGCCCGCCGTCCTTCCGGCCGCCGGAGCCCCCCGCGGGGTCGCCACCACCGCGAGGCGGCCGTGACCAGGCTCCGGGTCGGGGTCGTCGGGCTGGGCGAGGTCGCCCAGGTCATCCACCTGCCCGTCCTGGAGTCCCTGCCCGACCGGTTCGAGCTCGCCGCCGTCTGCGACATCTCCCCGGGCCTGGTCAAGCGGGTGGGGGAGCGCCACCGCGCCCCACGGGGCTACACCGACGTCCACGAGATGATCCGGGCCGGCGGCCTGGACTGCGTGCTGGTCCTCAACAGCGACGAGTTCCACGCCGAGTGCACCATCGCGGCGCTCGACGCCGGCCTCGACGTGCTCGTGGAGAAGCCGATGTGCCTGAGCCCCCGGGAGGCCGAGGAGATCATCGCGGCTCGGGACCGGTCGGGGAGGACCGTGATGGTCGCCTACATGCGTCGGTTCGCTCCGGCGTTCACCGAGGCGGTCCAGCGCCTCCCCGAGCTCGGCGAGGTGCGCTACGCCCGGGTCCACGACGTCATCGGCGAGAACCGGCTCATCGTCGACCAGACCGCCCACGTCGACCGCCCCGACGACGTCCCGCAGGAGGCGGTCGAGGAGAAGTGGGCGCGACGCTCCGCGCTGGTGAAGGAGGCGCTGGGCGAGGTCCCGCAGGAGCTGGAGTGGACCTACGGGCTCCTGTGCGGGCTCGGCAGCCACGACCTGTCCGCCCTGCGGGAGCTCCTCGGGAGCCCCCGGAGCGTCTCGGCGGCGAGGATGTGGCGCAGCGGCGGCTACGTCGTGGCGCTGCTCGACTACGGCGATTTCGTCGTCACCTACGAGACCGGGGTGGACGAGCAGCTGCGCTACGACACCTACATCGAGGTCTACGGCGCCACCGGCACCATGCGGGTGCAGTACGACACCCCCTACGTGCGCCACTTCCCGACCACGCTCCAGCTCGAGCTCACGGCCGGCGACTCCTACGAGCGCTCCGTGCGGCGCCCGCACCTGAAGGACCCCTACACCTATGAGCTCGAGTACTTCCACGACGTCGTCACCACCGGCGTCCGCCCGAAGACCAGTCCGGAGGACTTCGTCCAGGACATGGCCCTCTTCGTCGACATCATCCGCGCGATCGAGCGCTCCTGACGACCCGTCGAGCGGACCCACATCCCGAGAGGCACGTGAGATGACCGAGACCCTGACCGACAGTGACGTCGCGTTCTTCCGCGAGAACGGCTACCTGCTGCCGGGGCGCCAGCTGCTCACCGAGGAGAGGCTGACCCGCCTGGAGCAGATCTTCAACGAGCACCTCGCCCAGAAGGGCGACAAGCTCTCCGACGAGCTCGACACCCCGCACTACCGCGACGAGCGGTTGCTGGACTTCCTGCTCTCCGACGAGGTCCTCGACTGGATCGAGCCGCTGGTCGGGCCCGACATCGCGCTGTGGTCGAGCCACTTCATCTCCAAGGACCCCCGCACCGGCCGGGCCACCCCCTGGCACGAGGACAGCGCCTTCTGGGAGGGACGCTTCGACAGCTACGACAACATCGTCACCATCTGGCTGGCCCTCGAGGACGGGTCGTTCCGCGAGAACGGCTGCATGCGGGTCATCCCCGGCTCGCACCTCGGCGGCGGCTTCTCCGAGGGCTACGAGCCCACCGACATCCGCGAGCAGACCTTCCACGCGGGGCTCGCCGGCGTGGACGAGGAGCAGGCGGTCTACTTCGAGCTCCCGCGCGGTCAGTTCTCGATGCACGACGGGCGGATCGTCCACGGGGCCCGGGCCAACACCAGCGACGTCCGGCGCACCGGCTACACGATGCGGTACTTCCCGTCCTCGGTGCGGATGCAGGACGTCCCGCAGAACGAGGGCTGGAAGATCTGGCTCGCGCGCGGTGAGGACCGAGCCGGCAACGACTACGTCAACGCGCCGGTCACCGCATGAGGCTCGGCCTGCTGACCGCCTGCCTGCCCGGCGAGTCCCTGGACGACGTCGCGGCGTGGGCGGGCTCCCACGGCTACCGCGCGCTGGAGGTGGCGGCCTGGCCGGACCTCCCCGGCCGGGACTGGGAGGCCAGCCACCTCGACGTCGAGTCGTTCGGGGCCGCCGACGCCGCGCGGGTGCGCGACCTGCTGGCCGAGCACGACCTGGAGATCTCGGCGGTCGCCTACTACGAGAACAACCTCCACGAGGACGAGCAGGTCCGCGAGGCGACCCACGAGCACCTGCGGCGCTGCATCGACGCGGCCCACCTGCTGGGCGTCGGCCTGGTGGGGACCTTCGTCGGTCGCGACGTCTCGCGCACCGTGGCGGAGAACCTCCGCCTGGCCGAGGAGGCGCTCCCGCCGCTGGTCGCGTACGCCGCGGCGCGCGGCGTACGCCTGGTGGTGGAGAACTGCCCGATGGAGGGCTGGCACCCCGACGGCTACCCGGCCAACCTCGCCTACTCACCCGAGCTGTGGGGGTGGATGGGCGACCTGGGGCTGTGGTTGAACTACGACCCCTCGCACCTGGTCTGGCTCGGCATCGACCCGCTCGCCGCCCTCGAGGCGCACGTCGACCGGGTGCTCCACGTCCAGGCCAAGGACGTCGAGGTGCACCCGGCCGCGCGCGACCGCTACGGGGTCTTCGGCCAGGTGCTGGACCGGCAGCCCTGGGTGAGTGGCTGGTGGCGCTACCGCGTGCCCGGCCTGGGCGAGGTCGACTGGCGCCGACTGGTCGACGCGCTCTACCAGGCCGGGTACGACGGCGTGGTGTCCGTCGAGCACGAGGACCCGGTCTGGAGCGGCACCCGCGAGCGGGTGTGCCAGGGCCTCACGGTCGCCGAGCGCACCCTCGCCCCCCTGATCGTCGGCTGATCACCGGCCGATCACCGGCCGAGCGTCCGGCCCCGCACGAGCCCCCACCCCGCCGACCAGAGAGGCCGCCCATGCACCGCGGTGTGTACTTCGACGCCTGGTTCCCCCGGCAGCACTGCTACCACCCCAGCCTGCCGCCGCGCCGGTTGCGGATGATCGACGACCTCGTCGACCTCCGCGCCACCGTGCTCGTGTGGGCCGCGATGGGGGGCGGGTCGCTGTCGCTGCCCTACCTCGAGCAGGAGGCGTTCGGCCCGGTCGACGCCCGCTCGCGCTTCTACGGCTTCGTCAACGACAGCGAGTTCGTCGCGGCCTGCCACGCGCGCGGCATCCAGGTCCTCGGGATCGTCTTCGAGGCCCAGGGCTGGGAGTTCCCCGTCGAGCTCAACGAGGCCGAGGACGAGGTGCTCGCGATCAACGAGCTGCGCGGCGCGGGCAAGCGCGACTGGATGGGGCTGCGCGAGTTCTCCGCGAACCGCTACCCCCGGCTCTGGAGACCGGTCGAGCACTACTTCCCCGACGGCTTGGTGAACTCCGCGGGCGAGCCGGTGACCGACCTGATCGAGGAGTGCGTGGTCCGCGACATCCACGGGCAGCCCTGCCACGCCCACTGGGTGGAGTGCCCCGACCGCGAGCACCGGTGCTTCTACATGGACCGGAACAACCCGGTGTGGCGGGAGTACCTCAAGGCCGTGATCCGGATCCAGGTCGACGCCGGCGTGGACGGGATCCAGCTCGACGAGGCCGAGCTCCCGATGGGCGCCTTCCAGTACGGCGCGTGCTTCTGCCGGGACTGCATGCAGGGGTTCCGCGAGCACCTGCGGGCGCTGCCGCCCGAGCGGCTCGCCGAGGTCTCCGGGGGTGCGCTGGCCGGGGCCGACCTCGCGACGTTCCACTACGGCGCCTGGCTGCTGGAGCGCGGCCACGACTTCAAGCAGGACCGCGGGTCCACCCCGCTCTTCGGCGAGTACTACGCCTTCCAGTGCCGGCAGATCGCGACGTACTTCGGCGAGCTGGCCACCTATGCCCGCACCTACGCCCGCTCCCGGGGACGCGAGATCGTCGTCTCGGGCAACTTCTTCAACCTCGAGCCGATGTACCTCGCGCTGGTCGACGACGTCGACCTCGTGATCACCGAGATGCGGAACACGACGTACCGCCAGCCCGAGTGGTACCGCTACGTGGCGGCGTTCGCGGGGGACAAGGACGTCGTCGTGGTCGAGAACCCGTACGGCGGCGTGGTGCCCGAGCTGATCGGGCTGCTCGCCGAGGGCCGGGGCCACGACCTCTTCCGGCTCTCGCTCTTCGAGGCCGCGGCGTTCGGGGCGAACATGTCGGTGCCCTACGGCTCCTGGATGGGCTCGGTCATCGAGGACTCCTTCTACGCCCCGCACGGCCTGGCGGCCGAGATCCAGACGTTCCTGGCCGACCACGAGCACCTGGTCACGCGGCGGACCGCCAACGAGGTCGCGGTCGTCTTCAGCGTGGCGAGCACCCGCGAGCTCATCGGCCGGGCCGACGCCGGCGACAACACGACCAACGCCCGGGACGAGTCGGTCGTCGTGCCCTACCGGGTGGCGACCCGCGCCCTCGCGGACGCGGCGGTCCCCTTCGACGTGGTCATCTGGGCCGACGGCGCCACCGCGCCGGACCGGGCGACGGCCGCGGCGCTGGCGCGCTACTCCACGGTCGTCCTCCCCGACGTCCACGCGGTCACCGACGCCCAGGTGGCCGCGGTCGAGGGCTACCTCGCCGGCGGCGGCACCGTCGTGGTCACGGACCGCGCCGCCGACGCGCTGCCGCGCCACGAGCGGGTCCGGGTCGCGGGTCACGCGGCCGTCGACGACCTGCTGCCGCGGGGCCGCCAGGTGGTGACCGCCGGGTCGTTCGCGACGAACCTGCAGCACCTCGCCGACGGCTCCTACGCCCTGCACCTGGTCGGCTACGGCTACGACGCGGAGCTCGACGCCGTGCCTCTCCAACGCGACGTGGAGGTGCGGGTCCGGCTTCCCGAGGACCGGTCCTGCGCCACCCTGGTCACCCCCGACGGAGGCCGCACGACCCTCGCGGTCGCCCGGGAGGGCGGCGCACACGTGCTGGTGCTGCCCGCGGTCGGCGTCTACGGGATCGTCGTCCTCCACGACGGGGAGCTGCCATGAGGATCGCGGTCCTGCGCGGGCCGGAGACCTTCGCGGTCGAGGAGGTGCCGCTGCCGTCGATCCGCCCCGACGAGGTGCTCGTCCGGGTCGCGGTCTGCGGGGTGTGCGCCTCCGAGCTCGAGCCCTGGCTCGTCGGCCCGCCGGCGGGGGAGTCGCGCTTCCTGGGCCACGAGGTCAGTGGCGTCGTCGTCGAGGTGGGCGCGGACGTGTCGAGCGTGCAGGTGGGTGACCGGGTGGGGGTCTGGGTCACCGAGCGGGGGTTCGCGGAGTACGTCGCGGTGCGGGCGGCGTACTGCTTCCCGGCGGGCGACGGGCCGCTCGACGTGGCCCTGGCCGAGCCGCTCGCCTGCGCGGTCAACGCGGTCGAGGCGGCCGACGTCCGGCTCGGGGACGACGTCGTCGTCCTCGGCGCGGGGTTCATGGGCAACCTGGTCCAGGAGCTCGCGGCGCTTCGGGGACCCCGCCGGGTCATCGTCGCCGACCCCCGCCCGGAGGCGCTCGCGCGCGCGGCGGAGCTCGGCGCGAGCGCCGTCGTCGACGTGAACCTCGGACCGGTGGGGGACGCCGTCCGCGGATTGACCGACGGCAGGGGCGCGGACGTCACCTTCGAGTGCACCGGCACCCAGGACGCCTTGACGACCTGCGGCGAGGTGACCCGGATGAGCGGGCGGATCGCCGTGGTGGGCTACCACCAGGGCGCGGCGCGGACCCTGCCCCTCGGCCTGTGGAACTGGATGGCCTTCGACCTGGTCAACGCCCACGTCCGCGACATCGACGTGATCTCGCGGGGCATGGCGGTCGGCATGCGGCTGCACGCCGCCGGGATGCTCTCGCTGGACCGCCTCGTCACGCACCGCTTCGCCCTCGAGGACGTCGACGCGGCCTTCGCCGCCCTGCGTGACAAGCCCGAGGGCTTCGTGAAGGCGGTGGTCACCTTTCCCGAGGCCTGAAGCCGGCGGGTCAGGCCGTCCCGCGCTCGACGAGCGGGCAGGGCAGCACCACGGTGCGTCCGGGCCCGCTGTAGCGCCCCGAGAGGCGGCTGAGTGCGAGGTCGCCGGCGGCGCTCCCCAGGTCGTACGCCGGGTTGCGCACGGTCGTGAGCTGCGGGGTGACGATCGTGGCGGCGTCCACGTCGTCGAAGCCGACGACCGCCACGTCGTCGGGCACGGCCAGGCCGAGCTCGTGGGCGACGTCGAGCGCGCCGATCGCCATCAGGTCGTTGGCGCAGAACACCGCATCCGGTCGCCGGGGCAGCGCCATCAGGGTCTGCATCGCCGCGTAGCCACCGCGGCGGGTCCAGTCGCCGCGGACCATCCGCTCGGCGGGCAGCTGGTGGCCGGCGGCCCGCACCGCGTCGCGGAAGCCGGCGCTGCGGTCGTTGCCGTAGCCCGGCGGTCCCTGGATCATCGCCAGCCGCTCGTAGCCCCGCCCCGCGAGGAAGGCGCCGGCCTCCCGGGACCCCGACTCGTCGTCGGGGATGACCGCATCGCACAGGGGGTGGTCGAGGTGGTCGCCGATGCAGACGATCGGGGTGGCCCGGTCGCCGGGGCCGAAGGTGATCTCCGAGGCGATCTCGCCCGAGGCGAAGACGATCCCGTCGACGCCACGGTCCATGACGTCCTCGAAGAACTTCCGTTCGCGGTCGTGCTGCCCGTCGGTGCTGCACACGAAGGTGCCGTAGCCGGCCGCGTCAACCGCGTCGGCCAGGCCGCGCGTCAGCACGGCGTAGAACGGGTTGGTGATGTCCGGGACGAGCACCGCGAGCATGTGCGACTGTCGCGTGCGCAGGTGCCGGGCCACGTGGTTGGGCCGGTAGCCCAGCTCGTCGATGGCGTCCAGCACGGTGCGACGGGTCGCCTGCCCCACGACCCGCTTCCCCGACAGCACGTGGGACACCGTCGTCGGGCTGACGCCGGCGCGGACGGCCACGTCCGCGATCGTGACGCGCGTGGGCGCGGTCGTGCTCGCGGTCGACGGGGGCTGCGACATGGCGGCCACGCTAGCGGACCAAACCGATTTGAGGCGGCCGGTCCGCCAGGCCCGGACCGGCCGGCGAGGCGCGTTCGTCGGGGCGTCGAGGGCGGTTCGGTCTCGACTGTGACGCAATGCACACCGGTCCATTGACAAACCCCGCACCCGGAAACGATGCTTCCGGCCAACGGAGCCAAACGATTTGCATGAGGTCTCGTCGGGTCTCCGACCGCTGCTGTTCCGAGGCAAGGGAGTGGAGTCAGTGAGAGTCGAGACGTCCCGCAGGATCGCGTCGGTGGCCGTCACGGTCGCCCTGGCGTCGCTGGGGCTGGCCGCGTGCGGCGGCGAGTCGGGCGGCAACGAGCCGGAGCCCAAGGGGGAGGGCCCCGGCGCGGTGGAGCAGCCCAGCGAGCCGACCACCGTCACGTTCTTCTCCTGGCTGGGCAACAGCCCGGAGTGGAAGAAGCTGGCGGCGGAGTTCCACGAGGAGTACCCCAACATCACGATCAAGTTCGAGAACGTGCCGGCCGAGCAGGCCTCGCAGGTGCTCTCGACGCGGATCGCCGGCAACAACGCCCCCGACGTCGCGTACGTCAACGCCAGCGACGTCGCGGACTACGCCTCGCGCGGCGCGGCGGTCGACCTGGTCAACTACGTGGAGCGCAGCAAGGTCGTCGAGCCCGACGACTACGTCGGGGCCTTCCGCGAGTTCGTGACCTACGACGACAAGCTCTGGGGCCTGCCGATGGGCGGGGAGACGACCGGCCTGTTCTACCGCACCGACCTCTTCGAGGAGGCCGGGATCGACGGGCCCCCGACGACGTGGGAGGAGTTCGAGGAGACCGCCGCGGCGCTCACCGACGAGTCCGCGAACCAGTACGGCTTCGAGGTCTTCGCGCCCGAGTCGGCCTACTACTTCCAGCCCTGGCTCTACCAGGCCGGCGGGAACCTGATGAGCCCCGACGGCACCGAGATCGCCTTCGACACCGACGAGGCCCTGGCTGCCGCGGAGTACTACGTCGATCTCGCGCAGTACGCCCCCAAGGACTACCTGAACTCCAACTCGTGGGACGGCCGGGTCGCCTTCGCCGAGGGCCAGGTGGGGATGTACATGGCCGGGGCCTGGTTCGCCGGGACGCTGACCGAGGAGTTCCCGGACATCGAGGGCAAGTGGGCCACCGCGCCGCTTCCGGAGGGCGAGGCCGGGTGCAAGACCACCATCGCCGGCGACTCCCTGGTGATGATGGACCAGACGGAGAGCCCCGACGCCGCGTGGTTGTGGATGGAGTTCCTCTCCCGGCCCGACACCCTCGCCCGCACGACGTACCGCACCGAGGGCACCCTGCTCCCGCCGCTGACCTCGCTGCTCGAGGGGGACGAGATCACCGCGGAGAAGCCGGTGCTCAAGGGCTTCATCGACCTGATGGAGTGCGGCGTCGCGCCGACCGCCTCCAACCCGAAGTGGCCCCGCATCGAGACGATCCTCAACGACGAGCTCGGCAAGGCGATGTACGGCGACCAGACCGCCGAGGAGGCTCTGGAGAACACGGCGCAGCAGGCCGAGGCGATCCTGGCTCGCGGCTAGGACCCGCCCCGTCCGTCCTTCCCCGTCTGCCCGGTCTGCCTCCGCCCGGGCGCACGGGACGGTTCCAGCGACCACACAGCGAGGAGCAGGTATGGCCACGGCGGTGGCGCCCAACGAGGCGCCGAACGGGGCGCCGGCCCCGCACCGGGGACCGGCGCGCGAGGAGCGGTCCCTGCGCACGCGGAGGTTCTTCCGCCGGCTGTGGCGCGAGCGGTCGGCCTACCTCTTCATCGCTCCGGGGTTGATCATCTTCTCGGTCTTCACGCTGGCGGCGCTGGTCTTCGCGTTCTACCTGACCTTCCACCGCTGGAGCATCATCGAGCCCGACAAGCCCTACGTCGGCATGCAGAACTACGAGGACATGGTCCACGACGAGCGCTTCGTCCAGGCCGTCCTCAACACCGCGTACTTCGCCGGCGCCTCCGTCCCGGTGACGATGCTCATCGGCCTGGGCCTCGCCCTGCTGCTCAACCAGCCGCTGCGGGGCCGCGCGATCTTCCGCACCGCCTACTACCTGCCGGTCGTCACGCCGTTCGTGGTCTCCGCGCTGCTGTGGAAGTGGCTCTACAACGGCGACTTCGGTCTCTTCAACTACTACCTGGTCAAGGGGCACATCATCGACGAGCCCCTGCTGTGGCTCTCCGACAAGGACCTCGCGATGCCGGCCGTGATCCTGATGAGCGTGTGGAGCGGGGTGGGCTTCTCGATGGTCGTCTACCTCGCCGGGCTGCAGTCGATCCCCTACGAGCTCTACGAGTCCGCGAAGCTCGACGGTGCCGGCGCCTGGGGGCGGATCCGGCACGTGACGATCCCGCTGCTGCGACCGACCACGCTCTTCCTGCTGGTCATGGGGATCATCGGCTCGCTCCAGGTCTTCACCCAGATCTTCGTGATGACCAGCGGCGGGCCCGTCAACAAGACGACGACGATGGTCTATTACATGTACCTGTGGGCCTTCAAGTACTACGACATGGGCTACGCCAGCACGTTGGCGTTCGCGCTGTTCGCGATGCTGCTGGTCTTCACCGCCTTCCAGCTGCGCCTGTTCCGTGACGGGGGCTCGGAGTGACCGGGCTGACCGGGGAGCCGGTGGCCACCCGGTTCGTCAGCGAGGTCGAGCCGGTCGTCCCGCGCCGGGTGCGGCGGCGCAGCCGGCGGCGCGGGCCGGGCGCCCGGCTGGACAAGGAGCACATGACCCTGCGGGCCAAGGTCGGCACCTACCTGGTGCTGGCACCCGTCGCGATCCTCTTCGTCGCGCCGTTCGTGTGGATGATCAGCGCGTCCTTCCAGCCGATGAGCACGATCTTCGCCAACCCGCCGACCTGGGTTCCCGACGACCCGACGGTCGACGGGTACAAGGGCTTCCTCAACCTCGGCACCCTGACCCAGGCGCAGGAGTCGCAGGGCAGCGGTGACTGGCGCTGGTTCGCCAACAGCGCCTTCGTCGCGATCACGATCACGGTGGTGCAGACCTTCTTCAACGCCCTGTGCGCCTACGCCTTCGCCAAGCGGCGCTTCCCCGGACGCAACGTCATCTTCGTGCTGTTCCTGGCCACGATGATGGTGCCCGGCCAGATCACGCTGATCCCGAACTACATCATCGTCCAGCACATCCCGTTCTTCGGCGGGAACGACTGGATGGGGATGGGCGGCCACGGCTGGCTGAACTCCTACTGGGGACTGATCATGCCCGGCGTGGTGAGCGCCTTCGGCATCTTCCTGCTGCGCCAGTTCATGCTCTCGATCCCCGACTCGCTGCTCGACGCGGCCCGCATCGACGGCGCGGGGGAGTTCCGCATCTTCTGGAACGTCGTGCTGCCGCTGTGCGTGCCGGCCCTGGCCGCGAACGCGATCTTCACCTTCCAGGGCGCGTGGGAGGACTTCCTCTGGCCGCTGCTGATCACCTCCGGGGACCCGGACAAGACGACCGCCCCGGTCGGGCTGGCGCTGTTCGTCGTCCAGAACAAGACCGACTGGAACCTGCTCTTCGCGGGTTCGGTGATCGCGACCCTGCCGATGATCATCGTCTTCGTCATCTTCCAACGGCAGTTCGTCCGCGGCATCGCGGTCACCGGGATCAAGGAGTGAGCGCCGAGCGCGACCTGCTGCACCGCCTCCTGGCCGAGGGCGACGGGGTGTTGCGCTGCGACCCCGCCTGGGTCGCACGGGACTTCCTGCCGCCCGGTCGCCGGCTCGGGCTGCCCGAGGACGCCTACGACGTCGGGGAGCGCGGCTCCATCTGCGAGCGGTGGCTGGCCTCGACCACCCGGGCCGACAACCGCGTCGGGCCCGACGACGAGGGGCTCAGCCGGGTCGTGGGAGACCGCGGCGAGCACCTGCTGCTCCGCGACGCCGTCGCCGCCGACCCTGCCGCGGTGCTCGGGGCGTCGTACGCCGCGACGCACCCGGGAGGGCTGGGCCGGCTGGCCAAGATCTTCGACTACGCCTACCGCCTGCCCTACCACGTCCATCCGCCGCAGGAGCTCGCGTCCCTCGTCGGCTGCCGTGCGAAGGACGAGTCCTACCACTTCCTGCCGGGCGTCGACCTCGGCCGGCACCCCGAGACGTTCTTCGGCGTGCACCCATGGATCGGCGAGCAGGGCGCGCACGAGGTGCTGCTGCCCTACCTCGTGGACTGGGACAGCGACCTGATCCTGCGCCACGCGCGGGCGGAGCTGCAGGTGTCCGGGGAGGGCTTCCACGTGCCGTCCGGCGTGCTCCACGCTCCGGGCACCGCACTGACCCTGGAGCTGCAGGAGGACTCCGACGTCCTCTCGATGTTCCAGGCGCTGAACGCGGGCCGGATCATCTCCAAGGAGCTGCTGTTCAAGGACGTGCGGCCCGAGGACCGGGTCGCCGAGGGGGAGCGGTTCCCCCTCCGGTTCGTCGACTGGGAGGTCAACGCCGACCCGTGGTTCTACGAGAACCGGCACCTCACGCCGCAGCCGGTTGCTGACGCCGCCGACCCCGGCGACGGGGGTGCCGGCGAGGAGAGCTGGGTCTTCTACAACACGACCAAGTACGCCGGGAAGCGGCTGAGGATCCCTCCGGGCGGCGCCCGGCGGCTGTGTGAGCCGGGGGTCTACTCGGTCTTCGTCTGGTCGGGCACCGGCACCCTCGCCGGGCACGAGGTGCGCGGCGGGGAGCCGGGCCGCGACGAGCTGGTGGTGACCCACGAGG
Organism: Nocardioides marmotae; assembly: GCF_013177455.1. Lineage (NCBI taxonomy): Bacteria > Bacillati > Actinomycetota > Actinomycetes > Propionibacteriales > Nocardioidaceae > Nocardioides > Nocardioides marmotae. Next base: position 3,930,668 of record NZ_CP053660.1, on the reverse strand, counting down.
CGGCCACCCGCGAGCACGAGCTCTGCAACACCGGCGCGGAGGACCTGGTCGTCTTCACCTTCTTCGGGCCCGACCTGCACGCCGAGGTCCCGAGGATCCCGACCTCCCGCTGAGGCTCGGCCCTCCCGGTCAGCCCTTCTTGGACCGCCACAGCCGCTTGCGCACCGGCGCGTGCCGGATGGCGTTGCTGATCGCGGTGTACGCCGGCTTCGGGCGCAGCGAGCGGTCGAAGGCCAGCGGTCGGCGCGGGGCGCCGTCCTCCCGTGGTTGGTCCTCCTCCAGCCAGGTGTAGCGGTCGGTCAGGCCGAAGGCGATGACCGCCTTGACGGCCGGCTCGTCGAGGGTGACGTCCAGGTAGTGCCGGTAGACGTCGGCGACCTTGCGGTCCCGGGGGCGCGGAGCCTTCGGCAGCCCCTCGTCGAGGACGTCGAGCTCGGTGATGAGGATCGGCAGGCCGCGGTCGGCGACCTCACGCAGGAAGGCGCGGTAGGCCTTGTCGCGGAACGTGCGGTGGAAGCCGTCGGCCAGCAGGTGGCCCTGGATCCCCACGGCCTGCACCGGCACCTTCTGGTCGAGGAGCCGGTCGATGGCCTTGAGGTAGGCGCGCCGGCGCGGCTCGGGCCGGTCGCCCCACTCGTTGACCGTCTCGAAGCCGAACTCGTTGATGATCCGCAGCGCCCCGGGGTCGTGCTCCTCGGCGAGGTGGAAGCTCCTGGCGATGTAGCCGGGGCCGATCGTGCGGTACCACGGCACGTTGGTGCGGAAGCCGTGCTTGTCCGCCTCCTCCGGGTCGGTGACCTCGTTGGCGACGATCCACCCGTCGGCGCGGCCCCGGTAGTGCTGGACCTCGCGCCGGATGACGCCGTAGAGAAGCTTCTTGGCGTCCGCGCGGGAGAGGCCCCAGAGGTCGTCCTCGGACCAGCCCTCGCCGAAGCCCTCGTCCCAGGCGAGGTGCGCGGCGATCACGCGCTGGTCGTTGGCCTCGGCGAAGTCGATGATGCGGTCGCCCGGCTCGAAGTTCAGCGGCTCGTCGGGCCCGGGCTTGAGCTGGTACCAGAGCAGGTCGTCCTCGGTGAAGAGCAGCCCGGCCTCGCGGGCGTGGAGCTTCGGGTAGTTCCTGTCGAGCTGCCAGGTCGCGATCGAGGAGCCGAAGACCAGGCCCTTGCGGTCGGCCTGTCGCCACAGCGGCGGCCGGCCGGTGGGCGGCGGTTTCGCGGCGGCCGCGGCCTCCGCGGTGCCGGCCAGGACGGTGCCGGACGCGCCGGCTGCGGCGACCCCGATGGCCCCGGCCGTGGCGCCGCGCAGCAGCGACCGGCGGTCGAGGTGGAGGTCCCCGGAGAGCCGGGTCGGGGGAAGGGTGCGCGGCGGGGGAACGGACACGGTCATGGGCACCTCCGGCGGTGTGACGGGTGTCACGCAAATCGATTGGGTCGACCGTAGGCGTCGGGCGCGGGCCGGGGCAAGACCCCCGGCGGCACGACGTACGACGGAGGCTTCGGCGGCGCCGGTCGGGCTCAGGTGTGCAGGACGACGTCGCCGTCCTGCTGGGTCACCCGCCAGGTCCGCAGCGCACGGCGCCGGGGCTCGAGCAGTGACCGACCGGTCTCGAGGTCGAACTCCCACCCGTGCCAGGGGCATCGGATGACGCGGTCGGCCAGGCCGTAGACGTACTCGTGGGGCCGGGAGGCGAGCATCGTGCCGCCCAGGGAGCCCGCGCACATCGAGGCTCCCATGTGCGGACACCGGTCGGTGATCGCGTAGAAGTCCTCGCCGACGCTGATCACGCCGACCGCGCGTCCGTCGACCTCGACGATCCGGCAGCCGTCCCGGCGGACCTCCTCGACGGTCCCCACGCGTACGTCCATGTGTGCACCCCTATCGCAATGCCAAACGATTTGCTATCCATGACTCTGACGCCTGGTCGGCGTCGACCGCAACGGTTCGCCCCGAGGAGTCATGCGATGTCCGACGTGCTCGACCGACCTGCCGGCGCCGCGACGGCCCCCGGCCGCTACGAGCTGGTCGACTGCGACGTGCACCCGATCATGCGGGGCGGCATGGGCGACCTGCGTCCCCATCTCTCGCGTGGGGCGCAGCGCCGGCTGGGCCTCGACGACCGCCGCAGCCTCTCGACCGTCGGGCACCGGGAGGCGGTCTCGGTCCCGCGCAACATGCTCTACGTCAACCCGTCCGGGGTGCTCCGGGACGACGCCCGGGCCCCCGACGGCTCCTCGCCCGGGTCGGACCCGGCGTTCACGGCGCGCCAGCTGCTCGACGGCAACGGCATCGACCGGGCGGTGCTCATCGGCGGCGAGGTGCTCGGCCTGGGCGCCCTGCCGGACCCGGACGCCGCGGCGATGATCGCGGCGGCGTACAACGACTGGCTCGCCGCGACCTGGCTCTCGGCCGACGAGCGCTTTCGGGGGTACGTCGTCGTCGGGGCCCAGGACCCGCAGCTGGCCGCCCAGGAGATCCGGCGCTCGGCGCAGGACCAGCGCTTCGTCGGCGTGCTCCTGCCGCTCACGAACATCCTCATGGGGCAGCGGCACTACTACCCGATCTACGAGGCGGCCGCCGAGCTCGGCCTGCCCGTCGCCGTCCACCCGAACTCGGGGGAGGGCATCTTCCGCACCTCGCCGCCGATGGCCGGCGGCACCCCGACCTACTACGTGGAGTGGCACACCGGCCTGAGCCAGGTCTTCCAGGCCAACGTCATCAGCCTGGTCTGCCACGGGGTGTTCGAGCGCTTCCCGAGGCTGAAGGTCGTCATCACCGAGGGCGGGCTCGGCTGGATCCCCGACGTCATGTGGCGCCTGGACAAGAACGTGCGTGGCCTGCGCGACGAGGTCCCGTGGATGAAGCGGCTCCCCAGCGAGTACCTCGTCGACCACGTCCGGTTCACCTCCCAGCCGATGCCCGAGCCGCGGCGCCGCGCCCACCTCCACACGCTGCTGGAGATCGCGCAGGCCGAGCGCACCTTGATGTTCAGCTCCGACTACCCGCACTGGGACTTCGACGACCCCCGGCACGTCCTCACCACGCTCCCCGAGGGCATGCGGGACCGCGTCAAGGCGCTGAACGCCATCGAGACCTACGGAGACCGGCTGTGAACGACGCCCACCTGACCTCCTCGATGGAGGAGCAGCCCGACCACGGCGAGGACAGCTACCGGGGGCACGGTCGGCTGGACGGCAAGGTCGCCCTGGTGACCGGGGGCGACTCCGGGATCGGCCGGGCGGTCGCGCTGGCGTTCGCCCGCGAGGGCGCCGACCTCGTCATCTGCTACCTGGAGAGCGACGAGGACGACGCCCAGGTGACCGCCGGGCTGGTCCGGGACGCGGGTCGCACGATCACCCTGGTGCCGACCGACCTGACGATCGAGGAGAACTGCCGCGCGATGGTCGACCGGACCGTCGCCGAGCACGGCCGGATCGACGTGCTGGTCAACAACGCGGCCTACCAGCTCGCGCAGCCGGGCGGGATCGCCGACATCACGACCGAGCAGTTCGACCGCACGATGCGCACGAACCTGTACGCCACGTTCTGGCTCTGCAAGATGTCCCTGCCCCACATGCCGGCCGGGTCCTCGATCATCAACACCTCCTCGGTCCAGGCGTCGTCCCCCTCACCCGAGCTGCTCGACTATGCGACGACCAAGGCCGGCATCGCGACCTTCACCCGCGCGCTCGCCTGGTCCGCCGCCTCCCAGGGCGTGCGGGTGAACTCGGTCGCCCCCGGCCCGACCTGGACACCCCTCGTCCGGGCGACGATGCCCGAGGAGATGGTCGAGGGCTTCGGGGAGAACACGCCCATGGGTCGCGCCGGCCAGCCGGTCGAGGTCGCGGGGGCGTTCGTCTACCTGGCCAGCAAGGAGTCGGCGTACGTCACCGGCGAGGTGCTCGCCGTGACCGGCGGCCTGCCGGTCATCGCCTGAGGGCGGCGGGCGGCCGGACGCGGTGGGCCCCGTGGGACTCGAACCCACAACCAAGAGATTAAAAGTCTCCTGCTCTGCCGATTGAGCTAGGGGCCCGGGGATGGAAAGACCTTGCGCGCTCCGTGGGAAGAAACCTGGGGCCAAGCCATACCGGGTCGGCAGCCTAGTGCGCGCTCGGCGCCGACCGGGGCGCGGCTCAGCGCTGCAGCACCAGCTGCCAGGCGAACCCCACGCGGTTGAAGGGTTCTCGGTCGCAGAGCTCCAGCTCGAGCGCGAGCAGCTCCTCGAAGAAGGCTGGGTCGTGCTTGGAGGTGTTGTCGACGAGCAGGTCGTTCGCGATCCGGTTGCCGTAGATCCCGACGGGTGTCATGCCCGCCTCGGTTGCTTCGCTCGCGATGGCGTCGACGCTGACCTTCCGGGCGTCGGTCTGGAACGTCTCGACCGTGGCTCGCTCGGCCTGCAGCTCGGCGAGTGCTGCAGCGGGGCCTCCGTTCAGCAGCTCGCGAAGGACGCGGCCGTCGGGGTTGACGTCCATGATCGAGAGCCGCCCGCCGGGACGGACGCGACTCGCGAGGGCGGCGACGTCGTCGTCGCCGCCACTGCGGTAGCGCAGCACGAAGTGACACATCACCAGGTCCCACTGACCGGCTGGCAGGTCATCGAGGCCACCTCGGATCGTCGCGACGCTGGTGCCCGCGGCTGCTGCTCGACGATCGGCTTCAGCGAGCCACTCCGCGGAGGGATCGACGATGGTCACGTCGTGCCCCGCCAGCGCGAGCGGCAGTGCGTCCATGCCGTCGCCACCGCCGACATCGAGGACGCGGATCTGCTCACCGAGGTGCTCGGTCTGTCGGCGCAGGACAGCGCCGACGACGCCGTACCGGATCCGCGCCCACGGCGTCTCGGTGTAGTCGCGCCAGGCCGCCAGCTTCTCACTGAACACGTCAGTCACGTGGCGAGTCTGCCCTGCCCGCCCGCCGCGCGACGTGCTTGCGCGGACCTGCCGGTCGGCGGGGTAGTCCGCCACGTACGCGCCCTTTCATCAGCGGGAAAGGGCGCGCGTGTGGCGGACTATCCCCCCAGCCGACGCCTCAGCTCGCCTCGAGCGCTCCCAGCGCAACCTCGGCGGCGTCGGCGACCAGCGCGTCGTCGTACGGCGCGCTGGGGTCGAGGCGGGTGGTGAGGACGGCGAGGAGCACGGGCGCGCGACCATCGGGTGGCGTGAGGACCGCGACGTCGTTCCGGACGGGGCCGGCGCCGCCGGACTTCTGCGCGACCCGCCAGCCGGCGGGGGCGCCGGCCCGGATGAGCGGGTCCCCGCCGGGGTTGCCGCTCATCCAGCCCAGGAGCAGGCGGCGGTCGGCGTCGGTCAGCCACTCCGGTCCGAGCAGGGCGCGGAGGTCGGCGACGAAGGCGTCCGGCGTGGTGGTGTTGGCCGGGCTGCCGGGCGACACCTCGTTGAGGCCCGGCTCGTCGTCGGCCAGCACGGTCGTGGTGTCGCCGCGGCCAAGCAGCCCCCGGGTGAGGCCGGCCGGGCCGTCGAGGCGCTCCAGCACCAGGTTGGTCGCGGTGTTGTCGCTCTCGCGCACGGCCGCCTCGGCGAGCCGGAGCAGCGGGAGCCCGCGGTCGACGTGGGCCTCCGTGACGGGGGAGTACCCGGCCGCGTCGACGTCGTCCTGGGTCCACCGCACCAGCTCGGCGCGCTCGGCCGAACCCGTGCGTCGCAGCAGCTCGGCCGCCACGAGCACCTTGACGCTGGAGGCGAACCCGAACCGCTGGTCGCCGCGATAGGAGTACGCCGCGCCGTCGCCCGTGTCGAGCAGGCTCACGCCGACCCGCGCGTCGTACCGCTCCTCGAGCGCGGCCAGCCGCCGGTCGATCGGAGCCGCGGCCACGGCGGGCGCGGAGGACGACGGCGACGACGGGGTCGGGCCCGACGATGGTTCCGACGACGGCTCCGGCGTGGGCTCGGACCCGCTGCTGCAGGCCACCAGCAGCAGGACGGCGGCGACGGCGATGGTGAGCCGGATGACGGTTCCTCCCGAGGCGTGTGAACGGTCGTTGCGGCCCGCCCCGCCCGCCCGCAGCGGAAGGGGACAGGTGCGCACGCGACCGTACGGGTCTGCTGCCACCACCAGGTCGGCCGACCTCGCCTGGCCAGGACGCTAGGTCAGGCTGATGACGGTCTTCGCCCGGGCGTGGCCACCACTGATGTGCTCGAGGGCCGCCGCGACCTCGTGCAGGGGGAAGACCCGGTCCACCACAGGCTTGACGCCGCCGGCCTCGATGAGCCCGGCCAGGACTCGGAGATCTGCGCTGTTCTGCGTGGCCATCAGCGGCACGAGGCGTTGACGGACCAGGGGTGACCACAGGAGGGCCCGCAGCTGGCGGTCGAAGCCCTGGAGCAGGATGCCGTCGCCTGCTTCGCCGCCGACCACGACCAGCACGCCGCGGGGGCTCAGAGCTCGACGCAGCCGGGTGAGTGGCCGGTTGCCGGCCGTGTCGATCACGACGTCGAACTCGCCTGCGCAGGTGGGGTCGGACCGCGTGTAGTCGATGACGCCGTCGGCCCCGAGGGACCGTACGTAGTCGACCTTGGCGGCGCTGCAGGCCGCGGTGACGTGTGCGCCCTGGGCCTTGGCGATCTGCACCGCGAAGGTCCCCACGCCTCCGCCTGCCCCGATCACCATGACCCGCTTGCCGGCGACACCGCGGGCCTTCCTGATGGCGGCGAGGGCGGTCTGTCCCGAGATGGGCACGGCTGCCGCCTCCTCGAAGGTCAGGCACGCCGGCAGTGGTGCCAGCTTCCCGGCCGCGGCCACGGCGTACTCGGCGTAGCTGCCACGCCCGGTACCGAAGACGGCGTCGCCGGGGGCGAAGTCGCGCACGCCGCGTCCCACGGAGACCACCACCCCGGCCAGGTCGAGACCTGGCACGGGGTTCCTCGGCCTGCGCAGGCCGAAGCCGAGGCGCACCCCGTACGGCAACCCCGTGACGACGTGCCACACGCCCGGGTCGACCCCGGCGGCCTCGACGTGGACCAGGACCTCGTCGTCGCGCGGCTCCGGGACTCCCCGGGAGGTCACCTGCAGGGCTCCCGGTGGGCCGTACCGATCCTGGACGACCGCTCTCATCGGGGGTCCTCCTCGTTGCTGGGGTGGTGGAAGACCTCGGTGATGGGGACGCCGAGGACCGCGGCGATCTGGAAGGCCATCTCGAGAGAGGGCGAGTAGCGGCCCTGCTCGATGGCGATGATGGTCTGTCGGGTGGCGCCGACCCGCCGGGCGAGCTCGGCCTGCGTCAACCCTCCCCGGGCAGCCCGCAGGTCCCGCATGGAGTTGGTGATGCTGGTGGGCTTCACCACGTCTGGAAGCCCCGCCGGTACGCAAGGATCTTCGCCACCGACGCGACGACCGCCGAGAGCGTGAAGCCGAGGTAGATCACGTTCGCGACCCAGAACGCATCCCACCGGGCCAGGGACATGGCGAGCGCGGCGACGGCGCCCAGGATCACGAACGACTGGCCGATGTACTGGCCCGTGCGGTGGATCTCCCGGTCCCGCCGGTCCTTCTGGCGGGCGCCGTCGCGCGCGAAGCCCGAGGTCAGGATCTCCCACACGATCGTGGCCGCGATCGAGCCGCCGACGCTCAGCAGCAAGGCCGACGCGTAGGGGACCGAGGCAGCGGATGCCTCGGCCAGCCGTGGTCCGACCTGGACGGCGTAGGTCGCGTAGGCGACGAGCGCCACCACCGCCATGACCCACGCCCGCTTCTCCTCGTACGCCATCCGACCCTCCGTGATGTCAAGAATATTTGACGTCGGCGACGATAGGGACCTGACCTGGTGGTGTCAAGAATATTTGACAGGCGCGGTCGTGCCCTGTGTCTCGGCGCCACCGGCATCGCTCGTCCCCCGGTCACCGGGTCCAGTCGATGGCCTCGTGCTCCGTTAGCAGCCGGGCGCCGCGGACGGGGTCGTGCTGGGCCACCCACGCGATCCGCCCGCGCAGGTGCTGCTCGTAGGCGGGCACCCCGTCGCGGTTCTGAGTGCTCGGTCCGTGTCGGCGGCAGTTGTGCAGGATCGCGCGGAGCAGGTCGACCTCACGGCGTGCGACACGTGGCTGTTCGTTCACGACGAGACCGCCGAGGGCCTGGCGTCCGGCACGAGGCATGACGCCGGTCTTGCGCGTGTTGAGCCGGAACCCCTCGTCCCGCACGATCTCCTCGATGACCTCGAGCAGCCGCGACGTCCCGGTTCCCCAGCTCCTCGCGCCCGAGAAGGCGAGGTCGTCGGCGTAGCGGGTGTACCGGCCGCCCCACGACTCGGCCAACGCGGTGAGGCGTACGTCGAGTCCGAACGCCGCGAGGTTCGCCATCGCCGGTGAGGTCGGGGCGCCCTGGGGCAGGTGGGGTGCGGCCAGCCGGCGTCCCAGCCGCCAGTGCGCGTCCAGGAGGTCGTCGTCGGCGGGGCGCGGGACGGCCCGCCACGCCGCGTGCGGCAGGACAGTCGTCGTCAACCCGGCCAGGCAGTGCGCGACCGGCTCGGGGTAGCCCGCCGAACGCCACAGGCCGTAGATCCGCGACACGGTGACGCTCGCGAAGAAGGCTTCGAGATCGAGGCGCACCACGACGGGTCTGCCCGCATGTGGCGCGGCATAGGACCGCACCGAGCCCCCGGGACGGAACCCGCGCGCAGCGTCGTGGGGCGGGATCAGCGACGCGACCTCGTCGAGGAGGACCCGCTGGATGCCCTTGAGACGCCGCTTGGGTGCCTCGAGCACGCGGATCCCCCCGCTGGCGGCCACCCGGTGGCTGACCAGGTAGTGCTGGAGACGCCCGTCCGCAGCCGTACGCGCCAGGTGTCGGGGGTCAGCGAACCAGTCGAGCTCGGAGGAGGTGAGGCCCAGGAGGTCGGCGAGGTCGCCGAGCCCATCGAGCACCGGCAACCGCCAGCGGTTGGTCATCATCCGGGTGGGGGACACGGGCTGCACCAGCGGCCGGACGCCCGCGGCCTTCGCGGCAGCCGGCCGGGCGCTGATGCTGGCGGCCAGCTCTCGAGGCCGGTCGTGGGGCGGCCGGGGGTAGAGGTCGATCGTCTGCCGCGCGAGGGGAGCCAGCCAGCGGGGGCGACGGCCGAGGACCACCGACCCGCTCTCCACGAGCCCGGGCCGCGTCCACTCCCCAGCGAGGAAGCCGGCCGCCAGCGCCCGGGCCAGGTCGGCTCTCACCCGGGCAGCGACGCGATGATCAGGTGAGGGTGCGGCAGCGCTGCTCGACCAGTCCCGTCGTGCGCGCGAAGACCTGCAGCGAAGCGCAGCGAGTCGCGCGCGGTGCTGTGCCCGAACATGCCGGTGGCCCCCGGGGTATCCCCGGGGAGGCAGACCGGTGTCATGCACCGGTTCGCCGTCTCGAGAGAACGCTGCCGCACGCTCGGCACGATATAGCCCCGCACGCCCCCTCGGCGCGGATCCGTGATCGGCGACCCGAACCGTCCGGCGCACCCAGAAGCCGAGCATCGATGCGCCGCGGCGTGCGTCCTCACGTGACGCCCCGCCGTTAGGGTTGCGTGGGTGCTCAGCGTCCTAGCGCTCGTGGTCCCCCTGGCCCTCGCGGGCGCTGTCAGCCCGGTCATGCTCACCGAGCAGACCGTGCTGCTGGCCGGGCGCGACGGACGCCGCGTCGCGGGGTGCTACGCCATCGGGGTCGGCGGAACGGCGCTGGCGATCCTGTCGCTCCTGGTCCTCTTCGGCCGCTCCATCGCCCTCCCTGAGGAGCCGAGGCTGAGCGCCTCCCTCGACATCGTCCTGGGGTCCCTGCTCGTCCTCATCGCTGCCGTGCTGCGGTACCGCCGGCCGCGGGCTCCGAAGCCGAAGAAGACCCGCGACCACGGGCTCAGCCCGATCCCAGCGCTGGGCTTCGGTGTGTTCTCGATGGCGACGAACTTCACGACGCTGGCGGTCATGGTCCCCGTGGCCAAGGAGGTCGCCGCCGGTCATCTCGACGTTCCCTCGCGCCTGGTCGTGATCTGCCTCGTGGCCGCCGCCATGGCGTTGCCGGCGTGGCTGCCCATCGCGATGACGCTGGTGGCGCCCGACCCTGCGCGCCGCGGTCTGCAGGCGCTGTCCGACGTCATCGACAAGCGGGGTCGACTGGCGACGGTGCTGCTGCTGGCCGCGGTGGGACTGTTCCTGGTGGGCCGCGGGATCGTGCGGGTGATCGGCTGGTGAGGCGCCGGTCGTCGGCCTAGTGGCCTGCGGCCAGGCCCTCGTGACCACCGGGATGCTGGGCGAGCGCCGTGTCCCGCTCGAGGTCGTCGATGGCCTTGAGGTGGGCGGGATGCGCAGGCAACGGGCGGGAGCTGTGCACGTCCAGGTCGGGGCCGACGTGGAGAACCTCCCCGGAGTCCAGCAGCCGCCAGCCGGGGTCGTCGGTCATCGGCTCACTGGCGATCACCACGCTGCGCAGCCCGGCGAGCTCCTCGCTGCGCGTGCTGATCCGGCTGGTGCCGTGCGAGAGCGCGTCGAGGCCGTCGCGGCCGGAGACCTCGAGCACGTGGAGCTCGTGGGTGTCGGGGTAGCGCACCGCCCACAGGTCGGTGGGGGTGACCAGGATGATGTTGACCGCGTACAGCGTCAGGTTCGCAGCGATCCAGCTCAGCGCAGCGGTGATGGCGGCGCCGACGTCCCCTCCGTTGCGGCGCGCCTCCGCGCTGATCAGCGCGAACACCCGCTCGGAGTCGGTCTGCCCCTGGACCAGGCTCATCGCGTCGAGGTCCCGCAGGCGGTCCTCGAGCCGGTCCAGGTCCTCCACCACGCCGTTGTGGGCGAACAGGCGCCCGTCCTGCTCGAAGGGATGGGTGTTCTCAGGCTGGACAGGGCCGGTGGTCGCGTAGCGCACGTGGGCCACGAAGGTGGTGCTGGCGAGGTCCTTGGCCTCGGTGGCGAACGCCCGGTCCTCGAAGGCGGCCAGCGGCTGCTTGTCCAGGACAGGGTGGCCGTCGGGTCCGAACACCCCCAGTCCCGTGCCGTCGGGCATCCGGTGGCTCTGCTCGGCCAAGCTGTCCGGAGCACTCAGCAGCCAGAACGTCGCTCGTCGCGGCGTGCGCCCCGCGTGCATCCCGAACAACCGGCACATGGTTCCTCCCGAGGTCATCTGCCCTGTGCCTTCCAGTGGCCACCCAGGCCGATGCCAACCGCCCGGGCAGCAGACCCACGAGCGGGACACGGGTCAGAGCGGTCTCGTCATCACCAGGTTGGTCCCGTGGACGGTCTCCTCACGGGCCGTCTCGATGAATCCCACCTTCGCCAGGACGCGTCGAGAAGCGGTGTTCCAGTCCCAGACGGAGGCCCACAACCGCTCGTGCCCGGCAGACCTCGCCCGGTCCAGCACCGCCCAGGACGCCTCGGTCGCGTAGCCCTGTCCCCAGGACCGACGCAGGAGCTCGAAGGCCAGCTCCGGTCCGTGCGCGCCTTGCACCAGGCCGCAGTAGCCGATGGGGTCGCTACCAGCCTTCAGCTCCACCGCCAGCAGCTGGAGCGACGACGGCTCGTCGGCGCGGATCGCCTCCTCGAGCTCCGCGAGCGTGGGGTGTCCGTCCGCGTCGATGCGGCGGTGCGGTGGCACGCGGGGATCGCGTTCGATCCACAGCTCCCGCCGGACCGAGGCCTCCTCCACCCGCCACGGCCTGAGCAGCAGGCGCTCGGTCTCGAGCACGACCCGGTCGTCCCCGGTTGCTCCTCCTGCCACACCGGCGACCATCCCACGGTCCGAGGGGGAGGCGCCGGTAGCGTCCGGGGGTGGCCAGCTCCCGTCGTACCGGTGCTCGTGGGCGCAGCGGCCCATCCCGTCGCGGCGGTAAGCGGCAGCCGCCGCGGCCGCTGCCGGTGGCGGGGCCGGGGGAGCGGCTGTGGGTGCTCGACGTGCCGTACGGCACCCAGGTCGACGGCGCCACCTGGCACCCCGCGGTGCGGACCCACCTGTACGTCGGGCGAGCGCTGCCCGCGCACCTCGCGCCGTACGCCCCGGGGCCGCACACGCTCGGCCGGTTCATCGAGAACACCCTCAACCCCGGCGACCCCACACCCGCCCCGGAGCCGACCGACGCGCTCGAGCCGCGGCGGATCCAGTTCGAGGCGGCCGACGCGATCGCGGAGCGCGCCGCGGCGGGCGGACGGCAGTTCCTGCTGGCCGACGAGCCCGGCGTGGGCAAGACGATCTCCGCGGTCCTCGGCGCGACGGCGGTCGGCGACCTCCGCGGCGCGAGCCGGGTGCTCGTCGTGGCCGACCGGCCCGCCGCGATCACCATCGGCCACTGGTGCCGCACGATCACCGCGCTCGGCGACGGCGGGCTGGAGTGGGTGGTCATCACCTGGGACCGCCTGGACAAGGTCGCCGACCACACCTGGGACGTGATCATCGCCGACGAGGCCCACGCGCTGCGCCGGACGACCACCAAGCGGTGGAAGCTGTGGGCGCGGATCTCGGGGCACGGCCGCCCGCACGACCAGGCGCCGTTCGTCATCGCGACCACCGCGACCCCCGGGCACACGCCGCTGGAACTGCCCTACCTCGCGCCCGCCTACGCGCAGGTCCTCGGCGAGCCGATGCGGGAGTGGACCTCGGCGACGCAGCCGGGGGCGACGTTCGCCGCCGCGCTGGAGCGCCACGGCGTCGCGGTGGAGCAGGGCCGGTACGGCGCCACCTGGACCACCGACCCCGCCCGACGGGCCGCGGACCTCAAGCTCGTGCGCGGCTGGCTCGCCGACGAGCGGCCCCCGGCGATGCTGCACCGCGCCGCCCCGTGGGGGCCGGTCCCGATCTCCGGCATGCCGGTGGCGCTCACGCCGGCCGAGCGGACCGCCTACGAGGCCGAGTGGGGCGAGTTCTGCCGCGAGATGGACATCGCCCGCCGCGGCCGCAACGTCGCGAAGGGCCGGGCCGCGCTGCTGCGCTTCCGGCAGAAGGCCGGGCTGATCCGGGTCGACTCCACCGTCGCCTGGATCGCCCAGCAGGTCGAGGCCGAGCGGCAGGTGGCGTGCTCGGTGGAGTTCGTCGCGACCGCCGCCGACCCCATCGCCGACCGGCTGCGCGACTCCGGGATCGAGGTCGCCACGATCTACGGCCGCGACCGGTTCGACGTCGAGGCCGAGCGGCTCCGGTTCCAGACCGGCGAGGCGAAGGTCTGCGTCTTCACCACGGTCGCCTCGATCAGCCTGCACGCCGGGGAGACCCTCGCCGACGGCCGCCGGGCGAGCGCCGACCCGCGGGTCGGGGTCTTCCACCAGGCGCGCTTCTCCGGCATCGCCGGGCGGCAGGTGACCGGCCGCACCCACCGCGACCACCAGGTCTCGCCGTGGCACATCGCCTACGCCGAGGGCACGGTCGAGGAGCAGGTCGGCAAGGTGATGGTCGAGCGGATCGCCGCGGCCTCCGACACGGTCGGCAGCGACACCACCGGCCTCGCCGACCTCGCGGAGCTGCTCGGCGCCGACTGGCTGCCCGCCACGACGCTGACCGAGGACGGCGCCTGACGCTTGCCGAGCGGGGTGGTCGGGGCGGCTGCCGCTACCGCGCGGCCCCGCGGGGCCGCCGGAGGCCGACGAGGTACGGCGTACCCGCCCCCGCCACGGCCAGGGTCCGGCGCAGCCGGGAGCGCAGGGTCGGGTCGGGTGACGGCAGCGCCGCGGTGGCCGGGAGGTCGGAGACGTCGACGGCGAAGGCGCGGGTCGGGCCGATGCCCTCGAGGTCCTGGTCGATCGGCGTCCCGAGGGGCGGGGAGGTGGCGCCGGCGAGCCGGTGGAGGTCGTCGGAGAGCAGGACGTACTCCGGGATCTCGACCGCGTTCTTGAGCATCCGGTGGACCTGGATGACGTCGATGCCGACCAGCTTCTGCCGCTGGCGGATCGTCTGGGTCGCGACCTCGCCGACGTGGGCGACGAACTTCAGCCGCAGCCGGTCGACCTCCGTGCAGCCCCGGCAGGGGCACAGGTTCGAGCCGACGTACCGCCGCTCGACGTGGAAGGCCTGGTGCATCGCCGCCGCGACCTCGAGCGTGGCGCGGACCAGGTCGGCCTCGGTCATCCCGGCGGCGGGACGCGACATGAAGGCGGCGTCGCCCTCGATCTCGACGAGGTCGAAGCCGGGCGCCGCGTCGACGACCCGGTCGAGCAGCCTCGCCATGTTCACCTCGGCGTGGGCCAGGCTCAGCCGGTGGGTGCGCATGTAGTCGGTGTAGCCGCCGATGTCGGCGATGAGCAGCAAGGACCGCCGGACGGGCGTCGATTGAGATCTAGGCATCGGTGTCTCCTCGGGGGGCGTAGCGGGTGAGCATGGAGTCGACCGTCGTGCCCGCGTCCCGGGCGCTCGGCGGGAAGCCGAGGACGACGGCGCGGAACCGGTCGGCCTGCAGGGACTGCAGGTGGACCTCGTCGAGGGTGCGGACCGTGGCGGTGCGGGGGACCTGCCGCACCAGGGCGACCTCGCCGAACCCCTCGCCCGGGCCGAGGGTGGTGATCACCGTGCCGTCGCCGACGACCTCGACCCGGCCGGACTCGATGACGTAGTAGTGCTCGGCCAGGTCGCCCTGGCGGAAGACCACCTGCCCGGCGGGGACCTCGAGCCGCCCCGCGCCGCGAGCCAGCTGCTCGATGGAGGGCAGGGGCAGTGCGCCGAGCATCGGGACCTCCCGCAGCGTCGCGATGTCGCGGTCGCGGATGTCGAGCGAGCCGTCCATGCGCCGCAGCCGCGGCCAGGACAGCACCGCGCACAGCGGGCACAGCGCCCCGACGGCCACGAGGGTGACCCGGACGCCCGCGCCCTCCACGAGGTACGACGCGGCCAGCGCGCCCACCCCCATCGACAGCGCGACGAGGCTCTCCAGCACGCCGAAGACACGGGCCAGGACGTCGTCGGGCGCGATCCGCCCGAGCAGGGTGAACCCGCCGAGGTCGATCAGGGCGTTGCCGACCCCGACGAACGCGAGGAGCGCGAGGGCCGCGGCCTGCTGCGGTACGGCGGCGATGAGCGCGACCGGGAGCCCCCACAGTGCGACGCCGACGGCGAACCAGCCGCCGAGGCGCCGGGTGTCGACGAGCAGCGAGGCCCCCAGCGAGCCCAGCACGGCGCCGGCGCCGAGGCCGGCGTTGAGCAGGCCGACCCCGGACTCGCCGGTGTCCAGCAGGTCGATGGCGATGACCACGGTGAGCACCGTCAGCGCGCCCCGGGTCAGGGTCTGCACGACCGCCAGCCCCATGATCAGCGCGAGGTCGGGGCTGCGGGAGACCGCGCGCAGGCCCACCACCGCGGACCGGAGCAGCGGCGGGGGCGCCTCGGCCGCCGGCCGCGGCGGCGCGTCGTACTTCAGGCCGACGACCAGCCCCGCCGCGGCGATGGAGGCGACCGAGGCCAGCACGAACACCGACGTCACGCCGGTCGAGCCGAGCAGGACGGCGGCCAGGAGCGGGCCGATCAGCGAGGCGGCCGAGTCCAGCAGCCCCCGGACGACGTTGGCGCTGGCGAGCTCGTACCCCGTGCGGCACAGGGAGGGCAGCAGCGCCGAGTGCGCCGGCCGGTAGAGCGTCGCGGCCATCGTCGAGACCACCGCGAGCAGGTAGACGAGGGGGATGGGGCCGGAGAGCGCGAGCACGACGGCGCACGCGCCGGTCGCGATCCCGCGGACCAGGGAGACCGCGACCAGCACCCGCTCGCGGCGGCCGCGGTCGGCCAGCGGCGAGAGCAGGGGCGCGAGCACCGCCGCCGGCGCCATCCGCAGCAGCCCGACCAGGCCCACGGCGGTCGGCCCGCCGTCGCGGTAGGCCACGATCCCGAGCGCGACCGTGAAGGACCACTCGGCGCTCCACGCCGCGAGGAAGCTGAGCTGCGCGCGCCGCAGGTCGGGGTTGCGGGCGCTGCCGGCGATCGCGGCGGCGGCGCGGCCCAGCCGCGCCCGGGGGCGGTTCGGCGGGTCCTCGGCCAGGTGCCGCACGGCTCGGCTCGATTCTGTCGCGGGCCTGTCCAGGACGATAGGCGCCGCCGCGCCCGGGGCGCGTCGTCCAGATCGGGTACGTCGGGAGGCCTTCCGGCCGGGTCGCTCCCGGGTCGAGTCCCGGGTCGATCGGCCCGTGGCGGACGCCCGGGAGAGGCGTCAGGAGGCGGCCCGGGGCGACCTGACAGGGCCTGGTGGCACCCGTGCTCAGCAGAACCTTCAGGGACGTGTTGCAGAGAACTCGGGCCGAAAGGTTTGCAACCGGCTCAGGGTTGGTACTGTCGTGCGTGCAACAGGTGCAAGTTCCAGCTGGTCTGACGCCCGCGGAGTTTGTGAGCCAACGGCGTTTTCGTTCTGTGGTGCAACCAATCACGGGTCGGAGCGACGTGTCACCGCATCTGCTGCGGGTCGCCGAGGTGGCGACTCTCGCCCCGACGAAAGAGGATTGAGCACTATGGCTCAGGGCACTGTGAAGTGGTTCAACGCTGAGAAGGGCTTC
Organism: Nocardioides marmotae; assembly: GCF_013177455.1. Taxonomy (NCBI): domain Bacteria; kingdom Bacillati; phylum Actinomycetota; class Actinomycetes; order Propionibacteriales; family Nocardioidaceae; genus Nocardioides; species Nocardioides marmotae. The sequence goes on along the minus strand of NZ_CP053660.1, from coordinate 3,914,253 downwards.
GGCTTCATTGCGCAGGAGGACGGCGGCGACGACGTCTTCGTGCACTACTCCGCGATCCAGACCCAGGGCTACAAGTCCCTGGACGAGAACCAGAAGGTCGAGTTCGACGTCACCCAGGGCCCCAAGGGTCCCCAGGCTGAGAACGTCCGCCCCGTCTGATCCTTCGAGCCTGAGCTCGTAGGACGAACGGAGCGCCGGGCAGCACCTGCCCAGGTCTCACGCACGAGGCCCCATCCCGCAAGGGATGGGGCCTCGTGTGCGTCTCGGCCCGCTTGTCGGCCCGCGTCGCCGCCCCCCGCCCGGCCGTCCGGGCCGTGCCGCGAACCACCCGGACGGGCCACGGTCGCGGACCAGGTTTGGCCCTAGAGTGGTGGGGGAAGGTTGGAGCGGATGAACGAGGAGAGCCGCGCGGCCGGCGAGCAGAAGGAGGCCAGGGTGCACGATCAGTTCGACGTGACGCTCGAGGACGCCGACCTTCTCGGCGAGGTCGAGCTCACCACCAACCTGATCATCGCGGCCAGCGAGTCCGACGAGCACCTCAGTGACGAGGAGATCGATCGCATCCTCGGTGTCACCCCGCAGCGTCGCCAGGACTGAGCGCCCACCGCCGTCCACGGCCGCCCCCGCGCACCGCGCATCCGAGCACTTCCCGAGCCCGCCCGACCGCCAGGTCGGCGGGCTCGATGCACGTGCGGGGTCGCGACACGTCCCTGGATTCCCTTACCCCCTAGGGGTATGGTGGTCGGTGTGGACGACCAGACCGCAGCCCCCGCGCACCAGCACGGCTACCTCTCCCACAAGGACGACTACCTCAAGCGGCTGCGCCGCATCGAGGGGCAGGCCCGCGGCCTGCAGCGGATGGTCGAGGAGGAGCAGTACTGCATCGACATCCTCACCCAGGTCTCCGCGATGACGAAGGCCCTCCAGGCCGTCTCGCTCGGCCTGCTCGAGGAGCACATGAACCACTGCGTCGTCGACGCCGCGCGCGCCGGCGACGAGGAGGGCCGGGTCAAGGTCGACGAGGCGATGGCCGCGATCACCCGGCTCGTGAAGTCCTGACCCCGCCGCCGCACACCCACCCCCGAGGACCCGAGGAAGGCACGAGATGAGCACCAGCAGCACCTGGACCGTGACCGGCATGACCTGCGCCCACTGCGAGGCGTCCGTCCGCGAGGAGATCGGCGAGCTCGCCGGCGTGGAGTCGGTGACCGCGGACCACACCACCGGCGAGGTCGTCGTGACCAGCGCCGAGCCGCTCGACCGCGCGGCGGTGGCCTCCGCCGTCACCGAAGCCGGCTACGAGCTGGTCTGATGCGTACGTCGACCCGCGTGCTCGGCTTCCTCGCCGTGCTCGTCCTCGTGCTCGGCCTCGGCTGGGCCGCCGGCCGCTGGCTCGGCCCGGACGAGGGCTCGGTCGCCGCCGACACCGGCGAGCACGGGGAGCACGCCGAGCCCGGCCGCCCCGGCGCGGACGGGGCCGCCGCGGGTCACGGGGAGGCGGTCGCCGCGGGGCTCCAGGTCAGCGAGCACGGCCACACGCTGACGCTGGCCGAGGCCACGCTGCCGGCGGGGCGCCAGGAGCTGGCGTTCACGATCGAGGGTGAGGACGGGCCGGTGACGGCGTACGACGTCGTGCACGAGAAGCAGCTGCACCTCATCGTCGTCCGCCGCGACCTGACCGGCTTCCAGCACGTCCACCCGACGATGGACGCCGACGGCACCTGGCGCGTCGAGGTGGACCTCGACCCGGGGCCGTGGCGGGTGCTGGCGGACTTCGCGCCCACGGGCGGCGAGCCGCACGTGCTCGGCGCGGACCTGTTCGTGCCGGGCGACTTCGAGCCCGCGCCGCTGGGGGAGCAGGACCTCTCCGCGAGCGTGGACACCTACGACGTGAACCTGGGCGGCAGCTTCGTCGCAGGCGCCGAGGCGACCCTGACCGCGACGGTCAGCCGGGACGGTGAGGTCGTCGACCTCGAGCCGTACCTCGGCGCGACCGGCCACCTGGTGGCCCTGCGCGCCGGTGACCTGGGCTACCTGCATGTGCACCCCGAGGAGGACGCGGACCGGGCGGAGTTCCACACGGCGTTCCCGTCGGTCGGGACCTACCGGCTGTTCCTGGACTTCAAGCACGACGGCGTCGTGCACACCGCCGCCTTCACCGCGCAGGTCGACGGCGCCGGCCACGACCACGGCACGCACAGCCACGGCGAGGACGAGGGTGAGGGTGAGGGTGATGACCACGGCCACGACCACTGACGTGGAGCTCGCGATCTCCGGGATGACCTGCGCCTCGTGCGCGAACCGGATCGAGCGCAAGCTCAACAAGCTCGACGGTGTCGAGGCGAGCGTCAACTACGCGACCGAGAAGGCGCGGGTGCGCTTCCCCGAGACCGTCACGCCCGAGGACCTGCTCCGCACGGTGGAGGCCGCCGGCTACTCCGCGACCCTGCCGCGGGATCGGCACGCGCCCGCCGACGAGGCGGGCGGGGGGACCGGGACCGGCGACCCCGAGCTCGACGGGCTGCGGACCCGGCTGCTGGTCAGCGCCCTGCTCAGCGTCCCGGTGATCGCGATGGCGATGGTGCCCGCGCTCCAGGTGGACCACTGGCAGTGGCTCTCGTTGACCCTGGCCGCGCCGGTCGCGGTCTGGGGTGCCTGGCCCTTCCACCGGGCCGCGTTCACCAACCTGCGCCACGGCGCGACGACGATGGACACGCTGGTCTCGGTCGGCGTGCTGGCGGCGTTCGGCTGGTCCCTGGTCGCGCTGTTCGCGGGCTCCGCGGGCGAGCCGGGGATGACCCACGCGTTCGAGCTGAGCGTCGACCGCGGCGACGGGCTGTCCAACATCTACCTCGAGACCGCCGCCGGCGTGACCACCTTCCTGCTGGCCGGGCGGTACTTCGAGAAGCGCTCCAAGCGGCGCGCCGGCGACGCCCTGCGGGCCCTGCTCGACCTCGGCGCCAAGGACGTCGTGGTGCTGCGGAACGGCGTGGAGACGCCGATGCCGGCCGACCGCCTCGCCGTGGACGACGTCTTCGTCGTCCGCCCGGGGGAGAAGATCGCCACCGACGGCGTCGTGGAGAGCGGTACGTCGGCGGTGGACGCCTCGATGCTCACCGGCGAGCCCGTGCCGGTCGAGGTCGGCCCCGGCGACGCGGTCACCGGCGCGACGATCAACGCCGGCGGGCGGCTCGTGGTCCGGGCGACCCGGGTCGGCGCGGACACCCGGCTGGCGCAGATGGCCCGCCTGGTCGAGGACGCCCAGAGCGGCAAGGCCCGCGCCCAGCGGCTCGCCGACCGCGTCTCCGGGGTGTTCGTGCCGGTCGTGGTCGCGCTCGCCGTCGGCACGCTCGGCTTCTGGCTCGGCACCGGGGTGTCGACCTCGGCCGCGTTCGCCGCGGCCGTCTCGGTGCTGATCATCGCCTGCCCGTGCGCGCTGGGCCTGGCCACGCCGACCGCGCTGCTGGTCGGCACCGGCCGCGGCGCGCAGCTCGGCATCCTGGTCCGCGGGCCCGAGGCGCTCGAGCAGACGCGACGGGTCGACACGGTCGTCCTCGACAAGACCGGCACGGTCACCACCGGCCGGATGACGCTCGTCGACGCGATCGCCGCGGACGGCACCGACCCCGCCGACGTACGTCGCCTGGCCGGCGTGCTGGAGTCGGCCTCGGAGCACCCGGTCGCGCGGGCGGTCGCCGAGGGCCACACCGGCGCGGTCGACGACTTCGTGAACCTCCCCGGTCGCGGGGTGCGCGGCACCGTCGAGGGCCACGACGTCGTGGTCGGCCGGCCGGCGCTGCTGGCCGAGCTCGGCCAGCCGCTGGACGACCTGCTGGCCGGCGCGGTCGAGGCGGCCGAGGCGGCCGGTCGCACCGCGATCGCCGTCGGGTGGGACGGCGCGGCCCGCGGCGTGCTCGTCGTGGCCGACGCGGTCAAGGACACCTCCGCCGAGGCGGTGCGGCGCTTCCGCGCGCTCGGCCTGTCGCCGGTGCTGCTCACCGGCGACAACGAGCGCGCCGCCCGGGCGGTCGCGCGGGAGGTCGGCATCGACGACGTCGTCGCGGGCGTGCTGCCCGAGGACAAGGTCGAGCACGTGCGCCGGCTCCAGGCCGAGGGTCGCGTCGTGGCCATGGTCGGCGACGGCGTCAACGACGCGGCGGCGCTCGCGCAGGCCGACCTCGGCATCGCGATGGGCGCCGGCACCGACGTGGCCATCGAGGCCAGCGACCTCACCCTCGTGCGCGGGGACCTCCGGGTCGCCGCGGACGCCGTACGGCTCTCCCGCCGCACCCTCGGCACGATCCGCTCGAACCTGGTGTGGGCGTTCGGCTACAACGTCGCCGCGCTGCCGCTGGCCGCGGCCGGGCTGCTCAACCCGATGCTGGCGGGCGCCGCGATGGCGCTGTCGTCGGTGTTCGTGGTGGGCAACAGCCTGCGGCTGCGGCGGTTCCGCTAGCAGGTCGCGAAGAGGACCGGCCCGGTCGAGAGGTCGCTGAGCACGTAGCTGCCCGGCGCCGGCTCGAGGTCCATGGTCACCACGTCGCCCTCGGCGGCGACCCGGCCGAGGGCGAACCGGTCGGCGAACTCCCCGCCCTGCCCGGGCGCGGGCCCCGCCGCGAGCGTCGCGCGGGCGTCGGCGTCCGCGCGGGCGCGGTCGCCGTCCTCCAGCGCCATCGCGACGCGTACGTCGCCGCCCGGCTGGAGCCCCATGGCGAACCCGGTCAGCGGGTGCACGCCGCCGGCCTCGTCGACCAGCCGGTCCGCCTCGGCCGCGTCGGCGGGGTCGGCCTGCGACATCGCCAGCGCCCCGCAGGCGTGGTCGCCGGTGTAGACCGCGGCCGCGACCGGCTCGCCGGCGTGGTCGACGGCCGCGTCGAGGCCGTCGTCGTCGAGGCGGCCGAGGCCGGGGTCGTCGCCCTCGACCAGCCCGCGGAGGTAGTCGGCGTTGTCGCTGCCGAGCACCAGGCCGCGGTCGGCGTCGAGCGCCAGGTGGGTCAGCTCGGGGGTCACCGACCCGAGGCCGGCGAGCAGGGTGTCGCTGCCGGTCCACACGTCGGTCTCGCCGGCCGGCTCGTCGTACCCGAGGTGGGCCAGGCGGTCCGCGACGCCCTCGACCGCGTCGTCGGGCAGGCGCAGGATGACGACCGCGCCGGCCGCGCCCTGGCTGAACAGCTCCCACTCGACGCTGGCGGGGGAGAAGCCGAACCGGGCCTGGAGCACCTCGGCGCTCTGCACCAGCGCCGAGGTGGCGCCCAGGTCGGCGTCGAAGGCCTCCGAGAGCATCGCGGCGACCTCGTCGGTGGGGGAGTCGGCGTCCAGGTCGCTGTCGAGCTCGGCGCGCACGCCGGCCCAGTCGGTGAAGGAGAACCGCTCGCCGTCCGCCGGCGCGAGGGCCATCGCCCGCTGGAGGTCGGTCGTGTCGCGGCCGGTCCACCAGCGCCAGCCGGCGACCGCGCCGAGCGTCAGGACCGCCACGATGAGGAGCGCCACGACGGGGCCCAGGACCTTCCTCCGCGCCGGCACGGTGTGAGACTAACCGGCATGGACGTCGAATCGGCGGGAGCGGTCGTGCTGGGGCGCGACGCCGAGGGGACGCGCGCGGTGCTGCTCGTGCACCGGCCGAAGTACGACGACTGGTCCTTCCCCAAGGGCAAGCTCGACCCGGGGGAGCACCGGACCACCGCCGCCGTGCGCGAGGTGGCCGAGGAGACCGGGCTCGCGGTGCGGCTCGGCCCGCCGCTGGCCCCGCAGCGCTACCCGGTCGCGGGCGGGCGGATGAAGACCGTGCACTACTGGGTGGGGCGGGTGCTGGACTCCTCTTCCGCTTCCTTGGTCGAGGGTTACACCTACGGCACCGAGATCGACCGGGTCGCCTGGGTGCCGCTCGCCGAGGCCCCCGCCCGGTTGTCCTACCCCCACGACGCCGAGACCCTCGCCGAGGCGCGGGCCCTCCCGCGCGGGACGGCGCCCCTCGTCGTGCTCCGCCACGGCCAGGCCCACCCGCGCAAGCAGTGGCGCGAGGACGACCGCCTCCGCCCGCTCGCCCCCGCCGGCCGCGCCGAGGCGCTCGCCCTCGTGCCGGTCCTCGCGGCGTACGGCGTCTCCGCGGTCGTCACCTCCCCCTCCACCCGCTGCGTCGAGACCGTCCTGCCCTTCGCCGGCGCCGCAGGGCTGACGCTGCGCGAGGAGCCGGCCCTCTCCGAGGAGGACGCCACCCCGCGCGCCGTCCGCCGCGTCGTCGCCGACCTGCTCGACCGCCGCGCCCCGACGCTCCTGTGCACCCACCGGCCGGTCCTGCCCCACGTGCTCGCCGCCCTCGGCCTCCCCGACCCCTCGCTCGACCCCGCCGCCTTCCTCGTCGCCCACCACCGTCGTGGGGTCCTCGTCGCCTCCGAGGTGCTCGCTCCGCCGTCCTGAGGGTCGCGGGGCTGGCGGGGCGCGGGGTAGTCCGCCACGTACGCGCCCTTTCCGGCCGCTTTGGCGATAGTCCGGCACACCTGCGCCCTTTCGGCGACCCGAAAGGGCGCAGGTGTGCCGGACTATCCCCCCGGTCGGCAGGGCAGCCCGGCCAGCGCCCACACCGGGCTCTTCGGCACGTGCGTCCACAGGGCCCGCCCAGGCGGATCCGATCGCGGGAGGACTGCTCAGAAGGTGGGGAGGTGCCCCGATCCCGCCCCCAGCCGCTGCGCCTGCACCCGGCACACCCGGCAGCCGTGACGCCGGTCCGCGTCGACCCGGCCGGCCGCACCGGGCCGACGCCGAAGCAGGCACGGGGACCGGCGTGGCGCTCCACTGCGGCGGGCCTCTACGTGCCGACGTCGGTCGATCCGGACCTCCCCGTGCAGCGGATCGCCGAGGCGGCGGCGGTCCTCCCGGCGTACGGCGGAGTCACCGGCTGGGCGGCCCTGCACTGGCTCGGCGCACGATGGTTCGACGGCCTGTCGTCCGACGGGAGGATCCGGCGCAGGGTGGCGCTGGCCATCGGCCCCGGCAACCTGCGGCCTGACCGGTTGCGGAAGCCGACCAAGGAACGCCTGGCACCCGGCGACCTCACCGTCAGCGACGGACTTCCGATGACGACCGTCCTCCGCTCGGTGTGCTTCGAGGCCCGCCACGCCGGTGACGAACGACGGGCGGTCGTCGCCTTGGACATGGCGTGCCACGCCGACCTGGTCTCGCTCGCCGAGATGCGGGCCTACGCGGAGGAGTGGCTCGCGAGCTGGACCGGCGTACCGCAGCTCCGGGCGGCGCTGGACCTGGCCGACGAGAACGCGTGGTCGCCGCAGGAGGTGCTCACGCGACTGCAGTGGACCCTGGACGCCGGCCTGGCCCGTCCGCTGACGAACAGGCCGGTGTTCGATCTGGAGGGCAACCACCTCGCCACCCCTGACCTGATCGATCCCGGACGAGGAATCGTGGGCGAGTACGACGGCGCGGACCACCTGGACGCGCGCAGACGCCATCGAGACCTCGGACGCGAGGAACGACTGCGCGCCGCGGGGCTCGAGCTCGTGGTCCAGGTCGCGGGTGATCGGCGCGACCCGGCCGCCTACTTCTGGCGACTGCGCTCGGCGTGCATGCGGGCCGCCCGGCGCCCGGCGAGCGAGCGCCGGTACACCCTCGAGCTGCCGGCGGACTGGGTCCCCACCCACACCGTCGAGCAGCGCAGGTCGCTTCGGCGTGTGCGCGCGGCCTGATCCGGCCCTTCGGCGGGGTAGTCCGCCACGTACGCGCCCTTTCACCGGCTGGAAAGGGCGCGTGTGTGGCGGACTATCCCCCCAGGCCCCCGCCGCCGACGCGGAACGCACTCCCCGCCCGACGACGAACGAGAGGAACGAGACGAACGAGACGAACGAGGGGGTGGCCACGGACCGGCGGGTCCGCGGCCACCCCCTCGGGCAGCCCGCGCGAGCGGGAGAAGACGACCTACGGCAGCTGGAAGACGTACCGGCAGACGAGGTAGACGAACGCGGCGACGGCGCCGGCGGCGGGGAAGGTGGAGACCCAGGCGACGACGATCGAGCGGGCGACGCCCCAGCGGACGGCGGAGAAGCGCTTGGTGGCGCCGACGCCCATGACCGCGGAGGTGATGGTGTGGGTGGTGGAGATGGGGGCCTCGAAGGCGTAGGCGGTGGTGTAGAGCACCGACGCGGCGACCGACTCGGCGGCGAAGCCGCGGGCCGGGTCGAGGTGGATGATCCGGCGGCCGAGGGTGCGCATGATGCGCCAGCCGCCGGCCCAGGTGCCGGCCGAGATCGCGGCGGCGGCGGCGAAGATGACCCACAGCGGCAGGTCGTCACCGGCGCCGACGTACCCACCGGCGAGCAGCGCCAGGAAGATGACGCCCATCGTCTTCTGCGCGTCCTGGAGGCCGTGGCCGAGCGCCATGGCGGCGGCCGAGGCGGTCTGGGCGAGCTTGAAGCCGCGGTTGGCCTTGTGCGGGTTGACCCGGCGGAAGATCCACATGATCGCGAGCATCACCGCGAAGCCGACGCCGAAGGCGAAGACGGGCGAGACCAGCATGGGGAGGATGACCTTCTCCATGACCGTGTCCCACTCGACGGTGACCCCGGCGGCGAGCGCCGCGCCGACCAGGCCGCCGATGAGGGCGTGCGAGGAGGAGGACGGCAGGCCGTAGTACCAGGTGATCATGTTCCAGGTGATCGCGCCGATCAGACCGGCCATCACGACCACCAGCGCATGGCTGGCGTTCGTGGTGAGCATGTCGTCGGGGAACGAGATCACCTCGGAGACGGTCTTGGCGACCTTCTGCCCGAGGAACGCGCCGATGAAGTTCATGACCGCCGCGAGCCCCAGGGCGACCCGCGGCGTGAGCGCGCGGGTCGAGACCGAGGTCGCGATGGCGTTGGCGGCGTCGTGGAACCCGTTCGTGTAGTCGAACACGAGGGCGACCACGACCACCGAGATGATGATCGCGAGCTCCACGGGTCAGGACTCCTTGACGGCGATCTGCTCCACCGTGTTCGCGACCCGCTCGAACGCGTCGATGGCGTCCTCGAGAGCCTCGACGATGTCCTTGAGCTTGAGGACCTCGATGGTCTTGAAGTCGCCGCTGAAGATGTTGGCGAGGATCCGGCGGTGGTTCTTGTCGCCGGCGTTCTCGAGGCGGTTGATCTCGATCCAGTACTCCTCGAGCGACTGCATCGACCGCAGGTTCGGCATCGCGGCCGAGGTCAGGTCGGCGCAGCGCTGGAGCAGCTCGACCTGGCCGGAGATCTCCGCGGGCATGTGCCGCACCTCGTAGAGCAGGATCATGTCGACGACCTCGTCCATCATGTCCATGACGTCGTCGAGGCCGGAGGCCAGCGAGTAGATGTCCTCGCGGTCGAACGGCGTGATGAACGTGGAGTTCACCCTCCGGATGATCGCGTGGGTGGTCTCGTCAGCGGCGTGCTCGGCGTCGCGCATGCGCTGGGCCACGGCTTCGTGGTCGGCGCCGTCGGCGAGCATCTCGGCGAGGATCCGGGCTCCGGTGGCGAGGTGGTTCGCCAGCTCGGTGAACTGGTCGTAGAACGATGCCTCGACCGGACGGAAACGCATACCCACGAAAGTGGCTCCTGAACGACGGGTGAAACGGCGTGAAAACGACGTGAAACAGAGTAGGGGCACGCTTGCGAGATCACGCAAGTGAGGCGGCGTGGTCCGCCCCGCCCGTGAGCCACTGCGCAGAGGCGGGTACGCCGCCGGGCCGGCCTCAGCCCGTCGTACGCCGCCGGCGCTGCCGCTCGATGAGCCACTCCTGCAGGTGGACCGGGCCGCGCGAGCGCTCCCACGCCCCGTCGGGGCCGAGCAGCCACGCGTCGGTGTCGGGGTCGAAGGCGCGGGTCAGCAGCTCGTCGACCACGGCGCGGCTGGCCTCGCCGGGCAGCCGCACCAGCACCTCGACGCGGCGGTCGAGGTTGCGGTGCATCATGTCGGCCGAGCCGATCCACGCCTCGGGCTCGCCGCCGCCCTCGAACCAGAAGATCCGGCTGTGCTCGAGGAACCGGCCGAGCACCGAGCGCACCTCGATGGTCTCGGAGAGCCCCGGCACGCCGGGCCGCAGCGCGCAGATGCCGCGGACGAGCAGCTGCACCGGCACGCCGGCCTGCGAGGCCAGGTAGAGCGCGTCGACGACGGCCTCGTCGACGATGGAGTTGGCCTTCATCCGGATCCGCGCGGGCCGGCCCTCGCGGTGGTGGGCGATCTCACGGTGGATCCGCTCGATGAGCCCGGAGCGCACCGAGTCCGGCGCCACGAGCAGCTGCTCGTACGACGCGTTGCGCGACCACCCCGACAGGTTGTTGAACAGGTGCGCGACGTCCTCGCCGATCGCGACGTCGGTCGTGATCAGCCCGAGGTCCTCGTAGGTGCGCGAGGTCTTCGGGTTGTAGTTGCCGGTGCCGATGTGGGTGTAGCGGCGGATCCCGCCGCCGGTGCCGGTCTCCTCGCGGACGACCATCGAGAGCTTGCAGTGGGTCTTGAGCCCGACCAGGCCGTAGACGACGTGGCAGCCGGCCTGCTCGAGCTTGCGGGCCCAGCGGATGTTGGCCTCCTCGTCGAAGCGGGCCTTGATCTCGACGATGACGAGCACCTGCTTGCCGGCCTCGGCGGCGTCGACGAGCGCGTCGATGATCGGGGAGTCGCCGGAGGTCCGGTAGAGCGTCTGCTTGATCGCCAGCACGTGCGGGTCCGCGGCGGCCTGCTCGAGGAAGCGCTGCACGGAGGTGGCGAAGGAGTCGTAGGGGTGGTGCAGCAGCACGTCCTGGCGGCGCGCGGCCTTGAACACGTCGACCGGCGCGGCGGACTCCACCTCGGCCAGGCGCGGGTGGGTGGTCGGGACGAACGCGGGGTACTTCAGCTCCTCGCGGTCGAGGTCGGCGATGCCGTGCAGCCCGCGCAGGTCCAGCGGGCCGGGCAGCCGGACGACCTCCTCCTCGGCCACGTCGAGCTCGGAGACCAGCAGGTCCAGCACGGCCGGGGTGATCGACTCCTCGACCTCCAGGCGCACCGGCGGGCCGAACCGGCGCCGCAGCAGCTCCTTCTCCAGCGCCGCGAGGATGTTCTCGGCGTCGTCCTCCTCGACCTCGAGGTCCTCGTTGCGGGTGACCCGGAAGGAGTGCGCCTCGAGAACCTCCATGCCGGGGAAGAGCTTCTTGAGCCGCTCGCGCATGACGTCCTCGAGCGGCACGAACCGCTGGTTCCCCAGCGGCACGAACCGGGTGAAGATCGGCGGCACCTTGACCCGCGCGAAGTGCTCCTTGCCCGTCTCGGGGTCGCGGAGCACCACGGCGAGGTTGAGCGAGAGCCCGGAGATGTAGGGGAATGGGTGGGCGGGGTCGACCGCCAGCGGGGTGAGGACGGGGAAGACCCGCTCCTTGAACAGCTTCCTGCAGTGCTTCTGCTCGGCCTCGTCGAGCTCGTGCCACCGGACGATCTCGATGCCGGCCTCGCGCAGCGCGGGGTGGATCTCGTCGCGGAACAGGCGGACCTGCCGCTCGCTGAGCTCGCGGCTGGTGCGCCAGATCTGCTCGAGCACCTCGCGGGGCATCAGGCCGGAGGCGGCCCGGACGGCCAGTCCGGCGGCGATCCGGCGCTTGAGGCCGGCCACCCGCACCATGAAGAACTCATCGAGGTTGCTGGTGAAGATCGCCAGGAACCGCACCCGCTCGAGCAGCGGCAGCGTGGGGTCCTCGGCGAGCTCGAGCACCCGCTGGTTGAACCGCAGCCAGGACAGCTCGCGGTCGAGGAACCGGTCGGCGTACTCCTCGACGGCGGCGACCGCCTCGTGGTCCGGGGCGTAGGGCGGCTCCACGTCGAAGGAGTCGTGGGGCGCCCGCTCGCGGGGCAGGAGGTCCTCGGCCGGTCCGGTCTCCAGGGTCACCTGGTCAGTGTGGCACCGGTCGGTGAACAGTGGGTGTCGTTGCGGGGCGGGCCCGCTACTGTCCCGGCCGTGAGCGCGAAGACCGTCGTCGAGGTGGCTGCCCTGCGGGCCCTGATGGGCCTGCCGGCCCCGGTCCAGCGGGTGCTCGCCGGGCCCCCGCTGCGCCGCGACGGGCAGACCCTCGCCGCCGACCTGCAGCTGATGCTGCGCATCCAGCGGCTGGTCCGCGAGCCGGCCATCGAGGCCCTGGAGATCGAGCTGGGACGCGAGGCGGCCCTGCGGCAGACCGGGCTCACCGCCGGTCGCCAGCCGGTCGGGTCGGTGCGCGACCTGGACGCCGGCGGGCTGCTCGCCCGCCTCTACACCCCCTCCGCGGCGCGCGGCGCGGTGCAGACGCCGGGCCCGCTGCTGGTGTTCTTCCACGGCGGCGGGTTCTTCTTCGGCGATCTGGAGACCCACGACGCGACCTGCCGGGTCCTCGCCGAGCGTGGCCGCGTGCGGGTGCTCGCCGTCGACTACCGGCTCGGCCCCGAGCACCCCTTCCCGGCCGCGCACGACGACGCGGTCGCGGCGTACCGCTGGGTCCTCGACCACGCCGCCGAGCTCGGCGCCGACCGCGACCGGATCGCCGTCGGCGGGGACTCCGCGGGCGGGAACCTCAGCGCGTGGGTGGCCCTCGAGGCGGCGCGGGCCGGGCTGCCGCTGGCCTGGCAGCTGCTGGTCTACCCGGCCACCGACGTGACAGGGGAGGCCGCGAGCAAGCAGATGTTCGGCTCCGGGCTGTTCCTCACCCAGGAGTTCATGGACCTCGCGGTCGCCTCCTACACCCCCGAGGAGAGCACGCGCACCGACCCGCGGGTCGCCCCGCTGCGCGCCGACCTGCCGGCCGGGCTCGCGCCGGCGTACGTCGTCACCGCCGGCTTCGACCCGCTGCGCGACGAGGGCGAGGCGTACGCCGCGAAGCTCGCGGCCGCGGGCGTCGAGGTGGAGCTGCGCCGGTTCCCCGACCAGATCCACGGCTTCCTCAACATCGTCGGCGCCGGCCGCACCTCGCGCGCGGCCGTCGACGAGATCGCCGACCAGGTGCGCGCCCGGCTCGGTTGAGGACCGCCCTGCGGGTCAGACCTCCGGGTCAGACCTCGGGGTCAGACCTCGGGGCGCCAGCGGCGCAGCGCCTCGGTGAACGCGACCGGGTCGACCATCGAGGCGTCGACCTCGAACGGCGGCAGGCTGCGGCGGTGGAAGAGCACCGCCCACCCGCGTCGGCCCGGTTCGCCGCGGACCTCGACCTCGGTGCGGGGGTTGGTCAGGTCGAAGGTGTGGTGGGCGTCGGCGACGCGGACGTCGACCACGCCGTCGGTGATCGAGACCTCGGTCTGCGGGGAGGCGGTGGCCCACCGGACGAGGAACGCCACGGTCACCACCGCGCCGACCGCCAGCAGCACCGGGTCGTCGTACCCCTCGAACCACGCGAGCGCCGTCAGCCCCGCCGCCACGGCCGCCGCGACCAGCCACAGCAGGCGCGGCAGGCCGCCGCCTCGGGGCTCGAGCGCCACGGGGGGCGTGTGGGCGGCCGCGGGCGTCGGCACGGGCAGGGGGGTGTGGACCTCCTCGGTCGGCTGGGAGAGCGGCCGGTCGGCCGGCTCGCCGCCCCGCGCCTCGACCAGCTGCTCGGCGAGCTCGGCGGCCCGGCGCTCGGCGACCAGGCGGTCCTCGAGCGCGGCCTCGACCAGCTCGGCCTGGTGGCGCACCGACGCCTCGACCGCGCTGCGTTCCATGGCCCGCTGCTCGGCCTTCTCCTCGGCGACGAGCCGCAGCGCCGACTGCTCCTCGGCCGCGCGCTCCGCGGCCAGGCGGGCCTCCTGGGCGGTGGCGAGCTCGGCGGCCAGCGCGGCCACCCGCTGCTCGGCTTCGGCTCGGGCGGCGGAAGCCTCGGCGGCGACCCGCGCGTGCTCGGCGGCGTCGCGCTCGGCGGTCTCGCGGGCCTCGACCGCGGCCCGGGCGGACTCCTCCGCCGCGAGCCGTGCCTCCTGCGCCTCGATCGCGAGCCGGGTCTGCTCGGCCGCGGCTGACTCCGCGACCTCCCGGGCGGCCGCGGCGATCCGCGCGGCGCCGGCCTGCTCCTCCGCGGCGACGAGCGCCGCGTGCTCGGCCTGGGCGGCCGCCGCCGCGAGCATGGAGGCGTCGTACGCCGACTCCGACGCGGCCGCCGCCTCGGCGGCCCGCTCGCGGGCGGACTGCTCGGCGGCTGCGCGGGCCTGGTGGGCCTCGGTGGCGAGGCGGGCGTGCTCGGCGGCTGCTTCGTCGGCGGTACGGCGCCCGTCGAGGGCCTCGCTGGCTTCGCGGGCGCGGGTGGTGGCGATCTCGTCGGCTTCTTCGCGGCCCCGGAGGGCGGCGGCCGCCGCGGCTGCCTGCTCCTCGGCGGCGACCAGCGCGGTGTGCTCGGCGGCGGCTGCTGCGGCGGCGAGGGCTGCCTGGTCGCGGGCCTCGGTGGAGGCGTTTGCTGCTTGCTCGGCGAGGTCGCGGGCGGACTGCTCGGCGATCTCCCGGGCGGCGTGTGCCTCGGCGGCGAGGCGGGCGTGCTCGGCGGCTGCCTCGTCGGCGGTACGGCGCCCGTCGAGCGCTTCGCTGGCTTCGCGGGCGCGGGCGGTGGCGATCTCGTCGGCTTCTTCGCGGCCCCGGTGGGCGGCGGCGGCCGCGGCTGCCTGGTCCTCGGCGGCGACGAGCGCGGTGTGCTCGGCGGCGGCTGCTGCGGCGGCGAGGGCTGCCTGGTCGCGGGCCTCGGTGGAGGCGTTTGCTGCTTGCTCGGCGAGGTCGCGGGCGGACTGCTCGGCGATCTCCCGGGCCTGGTGGGCCTCGGTGGCGAGGCGGGCGTGCTCGGCGGCTGCCTCGTCGGCGGTACGGCGCCCGTCGAGCGCTTCGCTGGCTTCGCGGGCGCGGGCGGTGGCGATCTCGTCGGCTTCTTCGCGGCCCCGGTGGGCGGCGGCGGCCGCGGTCGCCTGTTCCTCGGCGGCGACGAGGGCGGTGTGCTCGGCGGCGGCTGCGGCGGCGGCGAGGGCGGCTTGGTCGCGGGCCTCGGTGGAGGCTGCGGCGGCCTGCTCGGCGAGGTCCCGAGCGGACTGCTCGGCGGCCTCGCGGGCCTGGTGGGCCTCGGTGGCGAGGCGGGCGTGCTCGGCCGCGGCCTGGTCGGCGGTGCGGCGGCCGTCGAGCGCTTCGCTGGCCTCCCGGGCGCGGGCGGTGGCGATCTCGTCCGCCTCTTGGCGGCCCCGGTGGGCGGCGGCGGCCGCGGTCGCCTGTTCCTCGGCTGCGACGAGCGCGGTGTGCTCGGCGGCCGCTGCGGCGGCGGCGAGAGCTGCCTGGTCGCGGGCCTCGGCCGACGCGGAGGCGGCCTGCTCGGCGAACTCGCGGGCGGACTGCTCGGCGATCTCCCGGGCGGCGTGGGCCTCGGTGGCGAGGCGGGCGTGCTCGGCGGCCACCTCGTCGGCGGCGGCCCGCGCGGTGGCCAGCTCGGTCGCCCGGGCCTCGGCCGCCTCGAGCGCGGTCGCGGCCTCGGCGGCCGCCTCCTCGGCGGCGCGACGGGCGTCGGTGGCCTCGCGGTTGGCCTCCGCCAGCTCGGCGGCGCGTGCCTCCGCGAGCGCGAGCTCCCGTGCGGCATCGGCCGCGGACTCCTCCGCCGCGAGCCGGGCCTCGTGGGCCTCGGCCGCGAGCCGGGCCTGCTCGGCGGCCGAGGCGTCCGCAGCGGTCCGCGCCGCGGCGGCCTCCGCGGCGTACGACGCCTGCTCGGCGGCGTACGTCGCCGCCTCCTCGTGCCTGCGGGACGCCTCGGCAGCGGCCTCCTCGGCGGCGGCCCGCGCGCTGACGGCCTCGTCGAGGCTGGCCTCGGCGGCCTCGCGCCCCTCGGCCGCGGCGAGCGCGGCCGCGGCCTGCTCGGACAGGGCGGCCGCGGCCGCCTGCGCCTCGGCTGCGGCGGAGGCGAGCTCGCCCGCGCGGCGGTGGGCGTCCTCGGCCTCGGTGGCGGCGGCGCGGGCGGCCTCCTCGGCGACGAGCCGCTCGGCGGCCTGCTCGGCGGCGGCCAGCTCGGCGGCACGACGCAGCGACGTGGCCTGGTCGGCGGCCGCGGTCTGCTCGGCGAGACGCGCGAGCGCCTCCTCGTGGGTCAGCGGCGGGACGGGGGCAGTCGCCTGACGCTGGCGGCGGCGCCATCCGCGTGCGGTCGGGCCTTCCTCGGGGGGTGGCGCGGCCGGGCTCATGGGGCGGAATCGTATCGGTCCGCGCTGGGTGCCCCGTCCCCGCGGGAGGGGCTGGCGAGGCCGGGTGGGTCCGGTCGTCCGGCCGGGCGACCGGCGCGGGTCAGTAGACCAGCGCCTGGACCTCCGGCTGCAGGACCTCCTCGGCGAACGACGCCGCCCCGCGGATCGCCACGCCCTCGACGAGCTGCTCGGGGGTGATCTCCCGCCGGGCGGCGCACTGGCTGCACACGGTGACGGTGCCGGCCGCGACCACCGCGGCCAGCAGGTCGGGCAGGGGGGTGGCCAGCGGCAGCGTGAACGCCTCCGCCCGCCCGGGCACGCCGAACCACGCGGCCTCGCCGGTCAGCCACAGCGACACCTCGGCGCCGGACGCGACGGCGGCGGCAGCCACGGTGAACGCCTGGTTGCAGCGCTCGGGGTCCTCCGGTCCGCAGGTGACCTTGACGACGAGGGGGCGTGTCATGCCCCGACCCTAGGCCGCGCGCCCGCGCGCCCGCGCGCCCGCCGCCCGCCGCCCGCCAGCCGCCGGAGCGGCCTTCTGCGGCCAGGCCCGCGATGCGACGTACGGCGCACTTCTCAGGGGAGTCCTGCACATATCAGGGGAGATCTGCCCCGATATGTGCAGGAGTCACCGGTTAACCGGTGACTCCGACACCGGGGCACCGGGGAACCCGACAGCCGCCACACATCCCCCGACCCACCCCCACCGCCTAGACTCGACAGGTGCCTTTCCAGATCCCGGAGAACCTTCACCCCGACTGCGGCCCGGTCGCCTGGATGCTCGGCACCTGGCAGGGCAACGGGCGCGGCGACTACCCGACGATCGAGCCGTTCCAGTACGGCCAGGAGCTGGTCTTCCAGCAGGACGGCCGACCCTTCCTCCACTACTTCTCCCGCTCGTGGATCATCGACGAGGAGGGGCAGACGGTGCGCCAGGCGGCGCAGGAGACCGGCTTCCTCCGCTGCCGCCCCGAGGGGCAGGTCGAGCTGGTGCTGACGCACAACACCGGCTTCGTCGAGATCTGGTACGGCGCCGCCGAGAACGGCAAGCTCGAGCTGACCACCGACGCGGTCGCGCGGACCGAGTCGGCCAAGGAGGTCACCGCGGGCCACCGGCTCTACGGCAACGTCGAGGGCGACCTGCTCTACGCCTACGACATGGCGGCCGTCGGCCAGCCCCTGCAGCCGCACCTGTGGGCCAGGCTGCAGCGGGCCTGATGAGCACTCCCGAGGCTCCCGGCGCCGTCGACTGGCGCGACCGGCTCCGCGCCCGCGGCTACCGGCTGACCCCGCAGCGCGAGATGGTGCTGCGCGCGGTCGACGAGCTCGACCACGCCACGCCCGACGAGGTGCTGGCCAAGGTCCGCGAGCAGTCCTCGGCGATCAACATCTCCACGATCTACCGCACGCTCGAGGTGCTCGAGGAGCTCGGCCTGGTCCGGCACGCCCACCTCAGCGACCGCGCGCCGACGTACCACTCGGTCACCGACCACGAGCACTTCCACCTGGTCTGCCGGAATTGCCAGAAGGTCGTCTCGGTTGATCCCGACGTGCTCCGGCCGCTGACCGAGCGGCTCGAGGCCGACGGCTTCGTGGCCGACGTGGGCCACCTGACGGTCTTCGGCCACTGCACCGACTGCGAGGAGACCCCCCGATGACCCGCCCCAGCCCCCTGCTCGACCTCCCCGGCGCGGTCGCCGGCAACGGCATCGACGCACCGGTCGCGGCGCACTACGGCTCCTTCAACGGCGAGCAGCGCACGCTGGAGTCCGGCGCGGGGTTCGTCGACCTCTCCCACCGCGACGTGCTCCGCGTCGAGGGCCCCGAGCGGCTCACCTGGCTGCACAACCTGACCACGCAGCACTTCCTCGATCTCGCCCCCGGCGCCTGGACCCAGGCGCTCGTCCTCAGCCCGCAGGGCCACGTCGAGCACGCCTTCGAGGGGTACGACGACGGCTCGGCGTTCACCGCCCACACCGAGCCGGGCGCCGGCCCGGCGCTCGCGGAGTGGCTGGAGCGGATGAAGTTCATGACCCGCGTCGAGGTCTCGCTGGTGCCCGACCTCGCCACGATGTGGCGCCCGGCCGGCGGCGACCCCCGCGGCAAGTTCGACCTCGTCCCGCGCGACCAGCTCACCGCCTACGCCGCGGCCGCCGGGCCGGCGTGCGGGTTGTGGGCCTTCGAGGCGCTGCGCATCGCCCGCGGCGAGCCGCGGCTCGGGCTGGACACCGACCACCGCACCATCCCCAACGAGGTCGGCTGGATCGGCCCGGCGGTGCACCTGGACAAGGGCTGCTACCGCGGGCAGGAGACCGTCGCGCGGGTGCACACGCTGGGGCGGCCGCCGCGCCGGCTGACGCTGCTGCACCTCGACGGCAGCGAGAACCGGCTGCCCGTCCGCGGCTCCGACGTGATGCTCGGCGAGAAGTCGATCGGCTTCGTCGGCACCTCCGCGCGCCACCACGAGCTCGGCCCGATCGCACTGGCGCTGCTCAAGCGCAACGTCGCCACCGACGCCGAGCTGCTCGTCGACGGCATCGCGGCCGCCCAGGAGGTCGTGGTCGACCCCGAGGTCGGCCTGCACGTCCGCCCGCTGCGCTGACCCGGGCGGCCGCTGCCCCGACCTGATCGAGCCCCGGGCGGACCTGCCGGGTTTGCGGCGACCACCTGCGGCAACCGGGCGCACATGGCGCGCCACGAGACGAGCACCGACCCCAAGGAACACCCGGCCAAGCCGGACTCACCGGACGACCTGACCAAGCGGTCGTGGCTGTACGTCGCCCGCAAGACGGCCCGGGAGTTCTCCAAGGACCAGTGCACCGACGTCGCGGCGGCGCTGACGTACTACTCCGTCCTCGCGCTCTTCCCCGCCCTCATCGCGCTGACCTCGATCGTGGGTCTGGTCTCGGACCCGCAGAAGACGATCGACCAGATCCTCCAGGTCATGCGCGACATCGGCGCCGGCTCTCAGGCCGACACCCTCGAGCCGACGATCACCGAGCTGGCGCAGTCCCAGGGCGCGGGGCTCGCGCTGATCATCGGTCTGCTGACGGCGCTGTGGTCGGCGAGCGGGTACGTCGGCGCGTTCGGCCGGGCGATGAACCGGATCTATGAGATCCGCGAGGGCCGGCCGTTCTGGAAGCTCCGCCCGGTCATGCTGCTGCTCACCCTCGTCCTGGTGGCGCTGGTCGCCCTCGTCCTGGTCGGCCTGGTCGTCTCGGGCCCGGTCGCGGACGCCGTCGGCAGCCAGATCGGCCTCGGCAGCACGTTCGTGACCGTCTTCAACATCGCCAAGTGGCCGGTGCTGCTGCTGATGGTCGTCATCATCGTGGCGCTGCTCTACTACGTCACCCCGAACATCAAGCAGCCCAAGTTCCGCTGGATCTCGGTCGGCGCCCTGCTCGCGATCGTCGTGTGGGTCCTCGCCTCGGCCCTGTTCGGCTTCTACGTCGCGAACTTCTCCTCCTACTCCAAGACCTACGGCTCCCTCGCCGGTGTGATCGTCTTCCTGCTGTGGCTGTGGATCACCAACCTCGCGCTGCTCTTCGGTGCCGAGCTGGACTCCGAGCTCGAGCGCGGCCGCGAGCTCCAGGCGGGCATGCCGGCCGAGGAGAAGGTGCAGCTCCCGCCGCGCGACACCCGCAACATCGAGAAGCAGGACGAGAAGCACGCCGAGGACGTCGCGAAGGCCCGGGAGATCCGCGAGACCCACGGCAAGCCCGACAGCGACACGAGCGGTCGCTAACGTACGCCGCGTGCCGCTCCGCCTCCTCGCCGTCGTCCTGGCGGAGGTGGTCTCGATCCTGTGCGTGATCCTCATCGCCGGTCACGGCCCGCTGGCGGGTCCGGTGCTGATCGAGCTGAGCGCGGACCACGGGCTCAACCTCGGCGACATCCCGGTGCTCGGCCTGTGGTTGCTCGGCCTCGCGGCCTGCGGGGAGCTCTGGAGGAGAGGAGCGCCTTGAGACGGGGCAATCCCACCGAGCGCTCGCGGAAACCGCCCGGCAACACGACGCCTGTTGGCTGACGCGGCCCGCCCCGCCCGGGGCGGGCCACGTCGCATGAAGTCGCAGGAAAGAAGTCCCCCCTTGCCCACACGTTCGCGTCTCGCCGCCCTCGGGGTGGCGACCCTGGCCACGGCCTCGCTGGCCGCGACCACCGCGGTGCTCCCCCTGGGCGCCGCTCACGCCTTCACCTACGTCACCGACGCCCGGGGCACCTCCTGGGGCATCCAGGACTCCGCCTCGCCCGGCGCCGACACCGGCTCGATCCGGGCCACCCAGGAGGGCACGGGCGTCCAGGCGCCGTACTCCACGATGCTCAACGGGTACGGCGGCCTCCGGGTCACCGTCGACGGCCCGGCGCGGCACCGCTTCGACGGCGCGCTGCTGCGCGGCTTCGGCCTCGTCGAGGACGGCCCCGGCCGCTTCGAGTCGACCCGCTCGGTGGCGCTCGGCGGCGTCCACGTGACGCGCACGGTCGACGTGGTCGAGGAGGAGGGCCACGGCCGCTGGCTCGACACCCTCACCAACACCACCGATGAGCCGCTGAGCGTGGAGGTCGCCTTCGGCGGGCAGACCGGGTTCGGCACGACCGGCACCAACGCCAGCCGCGTGGTCGCGACATCCTCCGGCGACGACGTCCTCGACCCGGCCGACACGTGGACCGCCTCGGCGTCCGGGGCGGGCGCGGCCGGCGCCACCTGGCAGGGCCCGACCGCCACGGTGGTCGGCGACTTCCACCGCACGGGCGACTGGCTGCGCGACACCTTCACCGCGCCGTACTCCGCCGAGGGCCACGCGGCCAACTACCCGGCGTACGTCAACACCCTCACCCTCGAGCCCGGCGCCAGCGCCTCCCTGGTCCGCTTCGTCGCCGTCGGGGAGCGGGTCACCGCCGCCACCGCCGACGCCGAGCTGGCCGCGGTCACCGAGCGGGCCGCCGAGCTCGCCGCCGAGCCGGACCTCGACGGCCTCAGCGCGGACGAGGTCGCCTCGATCGTCAACCTCGACGGCGTCGGCGATGACGCCCCGGTGACGGTCGCCCAGCCGCCGGCGGCGGTCGAGCCGGCGCCGACCACCTCGGTCGGGTACGACGTCGTCGACAAGACCATCGCCGAGCTCCAGGCCGACATGGAGGCCGGCGTGACCACGTCGGTCGAGATCACCCAGGCCTACCTCGACCGGATCGCGGCGTACGACGTGGGCCCGTTCGCCTTCAATGCCTTCACCACCGTCGCCGCCGACGCCCTGGAGAAGGCCGCAGCCGCCGACGCCGCCCGCGCCCAGGGCCGCACCGGCGCGCTGCTCGGCATCCCGATCGCGGTCAAGGACCTCTACGACACCGCCGACATGCCGACCACCAACGGCTCGCTCACGTTCGAGGACTTCGTCCCGGCGCAGGACGCCTACCAGGTCGCGAAGCTCCGCGAGGCCGGGGCGATCATCATCGGCAAGGCGAGCATGGAGGAGTACGCCACCTCCGGGTCGTACTCCGACAACGCGTTCGGCACCGTCTGGAACGCCTTCGACCCGTCCCGCTCGGCGCTCGCGTCCTCCGGCGGCTCGGCCGTCGCGACCGCGACCAGCATGACGGCGGCCGCGCTCGGCTCGCAGACCGGCGACTCGCTCTACGCGCCGGCCGCCGCGGCCAGCCTGGTCACCCTGCGCGGCACCGACGGCATGCAGTCCGACCGCGGGGTCATGCCGCTGTCGTGGCTCCAGGACTACGCCGGCGCGATGACCCGCAGCGTCTCCGACCTCGCCGACATCCTCAACGTCGTCTCCGGCACCGACCCGCAGAACCCGGAGACCGCCGAGGCCGACGCCCACCGCCCCGAGGACTGGCGCGCCGTGCTCGACGCCGACGCGCTCGAGGGCAAGCGGATCGGCTACGTCCCCTCCACGTGGGTCGACCCGTACGGCACCTCGACCGTCATCGACGCCTCCGTGGCCGCCCGCGAGCAGCTGGCCGTCGCCGGCGCCGAGCTGGTCTCCGTCGCCGACGGACCGGTCGCCCCGGCTCGGCCGAACGTGGACGTCAACTGGGAGGGCTGGGCCCGCTACCTGGAGTCCCACCCCGAGCTCGACATGGACTCCCCGGCCGACGTGGTCTGCTCGCAGCTGAAGATGCCCTACACGACCTACGACCCGTCCTTCTGCGAGGGCAAGCGCCGGATGACCGACGCCGAGATCGAGGCGTGGCGCGGCTACCGCGTGCAGTACCAGGAGAACATCAACGCCTGGATGGACGCGAACGACCTCGACGCCGTCGTCTACCCGGGCCTGCTCTCGGAGATCTCGCTGAACGACGGCGGCGGCAACCGCTCGAGCTTCGGTCGCCGCGACACCCCCTCGGGCGGCTCCGGCGTCCCGACGCTGATGTTCCCGGCCGGCACCGACGCCCACGGCGCCCCCGTCGGCATCCAGCTCATGGGCCGCGCCTGGTCCGACGCCGAGCTGGTCGGCTACGCCTACGCCTTCGAGCAGACCGCCGCGAAGGCCGGCATCGGCCACGTCACCCCCGACACCGCCCCGGCCCTGACCGAGCGGTCCGCGCCCACCCTGGCCGTCCCGGGCGCCACCAAGGTCGCCTTCGGCCGCGCCACCACCGTCGCGGTCCGGCTCGGCTCCGCCGACGCCACCGGCACGGTCGCGCTCCGCAAGGGCGGCCGGCTCCTCGCCGAGGCGCCGGTGAAGGCCGGTGTCGCGAAGGTCCGGCTGCCCGCGAAGGCGCTCCGCCCCGGCAAGCACGCCCTGACCGCAGCGTACTCCGGCGACAGCCGGTACGCCGCCGCCTCGGCCGCCGCCACGGTCCGGGTCGCCAAGGCGGCCAGCCGCACCACCGCGACCCTCGCCCCGAAGGTCGTCCAGCGAGGCGACCGCCCGAAGGTCACGGTCACGGTCGTCGGCGCGAACGGCATCACCGCCACCGGCACGGTCCGCGTCAAGGCCGCCGGCAAGGTCCGCACCGCGACCCTCCGCAACGGGAAGGCCACCCTCCGCCTCGCCCCGCTCGCCAAGGCCGGTCGGATCCCCGTCAAGGTCGTGTACGTCGGCAGCGGCACCGTCGTCCGCAGCACCACCCAGGTGGTCGTCCGCGTCACGCGCTGACGTCCGCCTGACCAGCGGCCCCCGGCGTTTGCCGGGGGCCGCGCGCCGGTGGGTGACAGGCCCGATGCCGGATGAGGCGGAGTGCCCTCGGCTCCGGCCCAACTAGTAGGCGACGCCTGTCGCCGCATGCTCGATCTGATTGGGTGGACCCCGTGCCAGCACACGAAGTCGCGATTGCCCACGACTATCTGACTCAGCGCGGCGGTGCTGAGCGGGTGGTCCTGACGCTTGCACGCGCGTTCCCCGAGGCGCCCATCTACACCACCCTCTTCGATCCCGAAGGTACGTATCCGGAGTTCAAGAACCTGGATGTGAGGCCGTCACGCCTGAACGCCGTCGGCATCCTGCGTCGACAGCACCGCGCCGCGTTGCCCCTGCTACCGGCTGCGAGCAGGTCGATCAAGGTGGACGCTGAGGTGGTCATCGCCAGTAGTAGCGGCTGGGCACATGGGTTCGAGTCGAGCGGGAAGAAGCTTGTCTACTGCTACGCCCCGGCGAGGTGGGTCTACGAGCCCGATCGGTATCTAGGTGCCGACCCGTCGAAGGTCGTGGCGGCCGCGTTGAAGGTCCTGACTCCGTCCCTCCGGCGATGGGATCAGCGAGCAGCCTCTACAGCAGACCGCTATCTGGCGATCTCAACGGTCACCCAGGAGCGGATCCGGCGTGTCTATGGGCTCGAAGCACCTATCGTGCCCGCCCCGCACAGCGTGAACACTGGCGACGTCCCCCCTCGCGCGCCGGGGACTCGGCTCCCCGATCCCGGTTATTTCCTGGTGGTCTCCCGTCTGCTGCCTTACAAGAACGTGATGCCGATCGTCCAGGCGTTCGCATCATTGCCCGAGCACACCCTGCTGGTCGTCGGGGCGGGTCCGCAGAAGGCAGAGCTCCGGGACGCAGCTACGGACAACGTCACGTTCCTCGAAGGTCTCTCCGACGGAGAGATGGCGCAGGCCTACCATGGCTGTACTGCGCTCGTTGCAGCCAGTCACGAGGACTTCGGGCTCACGCCGCTCGAGGCGGCGGCCTACAGCAAACCGTCTGCCGTTCTCCGGTGGGGTGGGTTCCTCGATACGGTCGTCGAGGACGAGACGGGCGTCTTCTTCGACGTTCCCGAGTCGGCCTCGATCGTGGAAGCCTTGCAGAGATTGATGAGCCTCGAATGGCGAACGGAGATACTCCGTGCCCGCGCCGAGGAGTTCAGTGAGACCCGGTTCATCGATCGGGTGAAGTCGCACGTCGCAGATCTGCGAAGTGGAGAGAGGGAGAAGTGCCAGTGACCGAGACGCGTAGGGCCCTGATTACGGGAATCACCGGGCAGGATGGTGGGCACCTGACTGAACTGCTCCACAGCAAGGGCTACGAGATCTTCGGTCTCATCCGCGGCCAGCGCAACGCGAGGCGCGAGGCGCTTGTGCGTGAGTATCCCTATGTACGCATTATCGAGGCAGATCTGACCGATCAAACCTCGCTCATCAATGCGGTCCTGACATCGCAACCTCACGAGGTGTACAACCTCGGGGCCATCAGTCATGTCGGATACTCCTTCCGTAACCCGCAACTGACGAGCGACATCACGGCGAAGGGCGTGCTCAACCTGCTCGAGGCCATCCGGATCACCGGACAGCAAGAAACTGCGCGTTTTTATCAGGCATCCACCTCTGAGATGTTCGGGGGCTTGGATTACAACCGACCGGGCACGGGCTACAGCGAGGACTCGCTGTTCCATCCTCGCAGCCCGTACGGTGTAGCGAAGCTCTACGCCCACTGGATTGCGAGGAACTACCGGGAGAGCTACGGCATGTTCGTATCGACCGGTATCCTTTTCAATCACGAGGGTGAGCGGCGTGGTCTGGAATTTGTGACGCGGAAGATCACGAACGCCGTCGCCGGAATTCATCTGGGCCTGCAGAAGGAGATCGTCCTCGGCGACCTCTGGCCGAAGCGCGACTGGGGCTACGCCGGCGACTACGTCCGCGGGATGTGGCAGATGCTGCAGCACTCCGAGCCGGACGACTTCGTGCTCGCCACCGGGGAGACTCACTCGATCGAAGAGTTCCTCACGCTTGCTTTCGCTGAGATCGGCATTGACGACTGGCGGCCGTACGTCCGGCAGGATCCGGAGTTCATGAGGCCGGCTGAAGTCGACATTCTGCTCGGCGACCCGAGCAAGGCCGAACGTGTGCTCGGCTGGAAGAGAGAAGTGGACTTTCCCGGGCTGGTGCGGTTGATGGTCGAGCACGACATCGCGCTCCGGTCGGGCGAGCTCACGCCGAGCACCGCGGAGCGGTGACTACATGGGACAGCCCATGAGGATCCTCGTCACAGGAGCAAGCGGATTCGTCGGGTCTCACCTCATCCGCGAGCTTCGCGCGGCCGGTCACCTCGTGGTCGGGCTTGGCAGCACTGTGCCGGAACCAGCGACCTCGGCCCTGCTGGAGGACTTCGTCTCCGTGGACCTCGCAGATCACTGGCCGACCCTCCCGGACGCCGACGGCATCGTCCACTTGGCTGCACTGTCCGCGGTCGGTCCGTCGTTCGACGACCCTCAGCGCTATCTGTCGACGAACACCGCGATGGTTACGCATCTCGGCGAGTACCTTCTGGCGGCTTCCAGCCCCGCCCGGGTGTTGCTGGTGAGCAGTGGGGCCGTCTACGACCCACGTCAACCCCTCCCCATCGGTGAGTCTGGAAAACTGGCATTCACCTCGCCCTATGCGCTGAGCAAGGTCGCAACGGAGCATCAGGCCGCTTACTACACGTCCAGGGGATTGCCGTTCGTCGTTGTACGGCCGTTCAACCACATCGGACCGGGCCAGCGGCCAGGGTTTCTCGTTCCGGACCTCTACGGACAGGTGCGAGCCTCCCAGGCGTCGGGGGAGCCAATGACGGTGGGCGATCTGGAAACCGAGCGCGACTACACCGATGTACGCGACGTCGTCCACGCCTATCGCCTGCTCCTGGAAAGTGACGATGCCACGGGCGGGACGTTCAATATCTGCTCCGGCCAGGCGTTGTCGGGACGGGTCCTGCTCCGAGAACTGACAAAGGCCATGGGCGTCGGCGACGTCGCGGTGGAGGTGGATCCGCGACGGCTGCGGCCCGGTGACCCGCGACGCATCGTGGGTGACGCATCCGCGGTGGAACGGGCAGTTGGCTGGCGTCCGAAGTTCAGCGTTGGGCAGACCGTGAGGGACTTCGTCGCGACAGAGGCGGCGCATACGTCATCGGGGTGACGAACGCCGGTACTGCACGTGCGTGTCCGAGGCAGCGTGCTCGAACCCCAGCCCGCCGTAGACGGCGATGGCGGGCGCGTTGCCGGACTCGACATAGAGCAGCACCTCGTCGACGCCCTTGCCGACGAGGTGGTGCAGGCCGGCGAGCGTGAGCAGCTTGCCGAGGCCACGACCCTGGGCAGCCGGGGAGATGCCGACGACGTACACCTCGCCGAGGGTGGGGGAGTGCTGCTTGGTCCAGTGGAAGCCGAGCAGCTCGCCGGAGGTCGAGTCGACGGCGACCAGCAGGCCGGCGGGGTCGAACCAGGGCTCGGCCATCCGCTCGTGCAGGTTCGCCAGGTCCATCGCCCCCTGCTCGGGGTGCGCGGCGAAGGCGGCCGCGTTGACAGCGACGACGGCCTCCGCGTCGGACGGCTCGTAGCCGCGCACGGTCACGCCCTCCCGGACGGGAAGGTCCGGCAGCGGCACCGAGGACGGCCGCCGCATCACCCACAGCTCGCGCGCCCGGGCCAGCCCGTGGCGCTCCGCGAGCCGCGCTGCGGCCGGGTGGTCGCCGTGCGACCACGCCTCGACCGGGCCGGTCGGGGGCACGGCGGCGGCCGCGAGCTCGGTCCCGAGGCCGCGTCCCCGGGCGGAGGGGTGGACGACGAGTGTCAGGTCCTCGCCGACGAGCAGCGCGACGCCCTCGTCGCGGACCCAGGACCGCACCGAGTCCGGCCGGTTGCGGAGCGCCAACCAGGTCGCCTCGTCGAGCGGCGCGGCGCCGTCGGCCTCCTCGGCCGCGTCGGCGATGCGTCGTACGAGCTCGAGATCGACAGCCACGGCCCGAGTCTGTCAGGCGCCGGGCAACCGAGGTTCAGGCGTCCTGCTCGGCGCGATCGTCCGCGACTGCACGCGCGTCGTCGGAGGCCGCCTTCTCCTTGGCAGGCACCACGAAGCGGTAGCCGACGTTGCGGACGGTGCCGATCAGCGTCTCGTTCTCGGGGCCGAGCTTGGCGCGCAGCCGCCGCACGTGGACGTCGACGGTGCGGGTGCCGCCGAAGTAGTCGTAGCCCCACACCTCCTGCAGCAGCTGCTGGCGGCTGAAGACCCGACCCGGGTGCTGGGCGAGGAACTTGAGGAGCTCGAACTCCTTGAACGTCAGGTCGAGCGTCCGCCCGCCGATCTTCGCGGTGTACGTCGCGTCGTCGACGACCACCTCGCCCGACCGGATCACGTGCGCGTCGGGGTCGGCGGCGTCGCGCTGCGCGGTGAGCCGGCCGATCGCCAGCTTGATCCGCGCCTCGAGCTCGGCCGGGCCGCACGTGTGCAGCACGACGTCGTCCATGCCCCAGTCGTGGTTCACGACCGCGAGGCCACCCTCGGTGGCGATCAGCAGGACGGGCACGTCCGCGCCGGTCGTGCGGATTAGCCGGCACAGATCGCGGGCCTGGGCGAGCTCCTGGCGCCCGTCGACCAGCAGCAGGTCGGCGTCGGGCGCCTCGAGCAGGGCGCTGCCCTCGGCGGGCAGGATGCGAACCTGGTGTCCCAGCAGCGCGAGACCCGGCAGGACTTCGGCCGAGGGCTGCAGGGCGCTGGTCAGCAGCAACAAGGTGCTCACAATGGTCTCCTCCCGTAGGCGGGCAGGGGACCGGGACGCAACATTGGGCCTCGGTCGTGAAGTTCCGGGAAGGATAGCGAAACATGGCGGACACAGTGGATCGATCCAAGACAAATGAGACCGACACCATCCGGGTCCGCTACTGGGCGGCTGCGAAGGCTGCCGCCGGCACGTCGGAGGACCACCTCGAGGTCGACGGCCCGCTCACCCTCGCCGAGGTCCGTGACCGGGCGATCGCCCTGCACCCCGACGCCGACCGTCTCCCGGACATCCTGCGCACCTGCTCGACCCTCGTCGGCGACCGGCCGACCGCCTCCGAGGACCCCGACACCGTCGTGGTCGCGCCGGGGTCGCACGTCGAGTTCCTCCCGCCGTTCGCCGGAGGCTAGGCGGAGGATTCATTTGTTGCCGGTCACCCAATCTGGGGATGCCTCGGAGAGACTTGCCTTCCATCCTGAGGGAATGCAGTTGATCTCGCGCGCCGTGCCTCGGAGGCAGTGTCCCGAGTGTGGGCATCGCTGCGCGTTACTCACCCGGTTCTCGCCCGCTCCGGGGTCCTGCCGCGCGTGGGTCCGTGACGGTTTCATCGACGAGGACCGATGCGGATGCGCCTCGCGCGCGCACCGTGCCTGCTCAATCGCGCGTTGGCGCGAGGGTCGCGCGTCTCGAAAGATGGACATCCTGCCCATAGCGTGAGACCGCGATCCGAGTCTTCGGCAGAAAGTCCCCTACATTGGCTCCGTGCCCACGACCTTGCTGACCCGCCGACGCGCAGTCGACCACTGCCGCGTCCGCTCGTCGCTCTGTCGTACCTCCTGACGTTCCCGCCTGCACGGCTCCGCCGACCCCGGGAACGCTCCGACCGTCCCCCTCGGCTCGCAGGAGAAGCATGTTCGTCAGCACCGCCCCCAGCGTGGCTACGCCGTCCGGCGTCGACCCACGCGGCCCGCAGCTCACTGCGGCGGTCACGGCCGTCGTCCTGGCCACCGTGCTCCTCGTCCCGGCGTCGGCCGCGACGCTGCTCGTCGGCGTCCAGGCCGTCCTGTTCGCCATCGGCGCCCTCGGGGGCGTCCAGCGCACGCCGCACGCCTGGGTCTTCCGCCGGCTCGTCCGCCCGCGGCTGAGCCCGTCGGCCGAGCTCGAGGACCCGCGTCCGCCGCAGTTCGCCCAGGCCGTCGGCCTCGCTTTCACCGTCGTCGCCTTCGTCGGCTTCCTGGCCGGCGCCACGGTCGTCGGCCAAATCGCGACCGGCTTCGCGCTCGCCGCCGCACTGCTGAACGCGGTCTTCCGCTTCTGCCTCGGCTGCGAGTTGTACCTGCTGGTCCAGCGACCCCGCCCAGCCGCCTCCGCTGGTTGAGCAGCGAGGCGCCCCAGCGCCGCACCGCTGGTTGAGCAGCGAGGCGCCCCAGCGCCGAGCGGGTCGAAACCCCCGCAAGCCAAGCACCAACCCAACCACCGCCCTGACCCGAGAAGAACCAAGCAAGGAGCAGCCATGAGCCGCGAGAACTCCCTCGTCTCGACCCAGTGGGTCGAGGACCACCTCGACGACCCGAAGGTCGTCATCATCGAGGTCGACGAGGACACCACGTCCTACGACAAGGGCCACATCCGTGGCGCCATCAAGCTCGACTGGACGACCGATCTGCAGGACCAGGTCCGTCGCGACTTCGTCAACCGCGACCGCTTCTCCGAGCTGCTCTCCGAGCGCGGTGTCGCCAACGACGACACCGTCGTGCTCTACGGCGGCAACAACAACTGGTTCGCGGCCTACGCCTACTGGTACTTCAAGCTCTACGGTCACCAGGACGTCAAGCTCATGGACGGCGGCCGCAAGAAGTGGGAGCTCGACTCCCGCGAGCTCGTCGACGAGGTCCCCACCCGGGAGGCGACCACCTACACCGCGCAGGACCCCGACCTCTCGATCCGCGCCTTCCGCGACGAGACCGTCGAGGCGATCGGGGTCAAGAACCTCATCGACGTCCGCAGCCCCGACGAGTACGCCGGCCGCCTCCTCGCCCCGGCCCACCTCCCGCAGGAGCAGGCCCAGCGCGCCGGCCACATCCCCACCTCGCTGAACGTGCCGTGGAGCAAGAACTGCAACGACGACGGCACCTTCAAGTCCGATGAGGACCTCAAGGCGCTCTACGCCGAGGTCGGCATCGACGACTCCAAGGACACCATCGCCCTGTGCCGGATCGGCGAGCGCTCCTCGCTGACCTGGTTCGTCCTCAAGGAGCTCCTGGGCCACCAGAACGTCAAGAACTACGACGGCTCCTGGACCGAGTACGGCTCCCTCGTCGGCGTCCCCGTCGCCCTCGGCGACGAGCCCGGCGAGGCCTGACCAACCGCACCACCCCGTCCCGCCAGCGAGCGTGTCGAAACCCCGCAACCGAAGGCAGGGCCCGGTTCCGCTGACCGGGCCCTGCCACCCCGCTGGTTGAGCAGCGAGCGCCAGCGATTCCCGCTGGTTGAGCAGTGAGCGTGTCGAAGCCCCTTAACCGAAGGCAGGGCCCGGTCCCACCGACGGGGCCCTGCCTGCAGGAACAACAAAGCAAAGGAAGTAAGAACATGTGCGGTGCCACCGAAGGCGGTCTCCCGCTCGACGGCGTGAACGTCGCCAAGGAAGCCATCGTCCAGGGGCAGGTCCTGCGGGCCGGCGAGCCGGTCGGCAACGCCTACGTCCGCCTCCTCGACCGGACCGGCGAGTTCACCGCCGAGGTCCCCACCTCGGCCAGCGGCCACTTCCGCTTCTTCGCCGGCGACGGCGAGTGGACGCTGCGCACGCTCGCCCCGAAGGCTGACCCGGTGGACAAGCAGGTCGTGGCATCCGTGGGCACGGTCGCCGAGGTCGTCGTCGCCATCTAACAGGTAAAGCCCACCAGCGATTGGTTGGCGACGCCCCAAGGTGCCCTCACGTGCCCGCTCCAGCGATCCTCCCGACAGCAGCAGAGGGGGACGTCCGGTCCTTCGCCAGAAGCGGGGCGGGGGAACCAGTGGCGCCAAGGCCCTCGAAGTCACTTCGCCGACAGGACGGTCGGCTTCCGCTCACCAGCGCGACCTCGCCATCGACCGAGGCGAGACCCAGGACTCCTGGTTCCCCGACGGACTCCTCTCAAAGTGGCCTGCGTGGAAGTCCCGGATACCTGTCTGAGTAAGAAGTGCTGTCAATCTGAGCAGCCTCCTAGCGGCAGGGAGTCTGCCAGTCAACGATGTGTCTTAGGTCAAGGCGTGGTCCGAGGGTTGCGCCTGGCAGCACCGGTCGGAGGGCTCCGCCATGGTGTTGCACCTCGCCAGGTCTGCGTCAGGCGCCGCTACCCTTCTCGGGTGAACCGCAGTTCGATGCACCTTCCCTCAGTCCTGTTCGCCTGGGGACCCGGCGAGTGAAGTGCGCCTGTGTTCGGAGCCAGCGCAGGGAGGGGCGGGAGCGTTCCAAGCAAGCCGGTCCGTCGGGCGCACGTGACGGTTGCATCTGAGCCCGCTGCTCCGAAGTTATGAGCGTATCGCGCTTTGCCCGCGGAAAAGTGCGCGACTGTCACTGCGCGATTCGTTTCTTCTGGTGGGCTCAGCTAACTCGGCGAGAGAGGTGAGAGATGATTGGGCGCGAACTGCTGAGAAGCTCGGCCGCGCAGGTTGGCGGTGAGGTTCGGGAGCAAAGGCAGTCCTGGAAACTAATTCTGCTCTGCCTCGTCCTGCCCATCTCCTTTGTGCCGCTTGAAATTACTTCGGGCCGCGTAGTCAGTGTCGGGCCGTTCATTCTTGGGGCCTTCGTTCTATGTGCGGTGGTAAATGGCCTCTTCTTCTCGCGCCGTAGGCTACTTGGTCTCGAGGTTGCCCTAATTGCCTTAATCTGTTGGACCGTGGGTCGGTTACTGGTGATCGCGCCGCTTTCCGGTGAGTCGGTCGACCCGGCCCTGCTCCTGCGCGAGGTGGGCCTATTGCTCGGGTGTTTGGCTGCCCTGCGGATTGGTCAGTCGTTTGAGTTGAGGGAGTCAATCATGCGAGGCGTGACGCTCGCACTGATTGCAAGCGTCGCATTGGAAGCCTACCAATTATGGGCGGGTCTCCCGAGGCTCGAGGCGGCGGGTTATGTTCCCGGTGAGGACTACTACTACGCAACCGAGGAGGGTGGCTATCGGCCGTTCGGGGCATTTAGTGGGCCAACTACCTTTGCTACGCACTTAGCCATGTTGGGCGGCTTTGTGACGATGAGTGCGTCAACCAAGCTTGGTAAGTGGTCCGCTGGGTTTGTGACGCTATCCGGCGTGGCTGTCGCTGAAACGCGGGCCGCCGTAATTGGGCTCATGATTGCTGCATTGGTCCTCGCTTTGAGGTCGCCAGAGGTCCGGCGCTCCTTGAGCCTGATAGTGGTCCCAGTTGGATTGATCACGGCGGCGGTCGGCCTAGCGGTTCCTGGAGTGTTCTCGCCCCTGACCGACCGCATGCTGTCTGCAGTTGAGCAGACCGACACGTCACGCCTCTCTCGGGTTGCGCTGTGGCGGGGTGTCTTCGACGCGACGGCGGAGCGTGGCCATCTACTCGATGGTCTTGGCGCCACGCCTTGGAACGAAGTCATGCCATCGCAGGTTGGGCTCGCTGTCGCTGCATACGGGCACCCACACAGCAATTTCTTCCAGGAGTGGTATCGATATGGAATGGTCGGTGCGCTCCTCTTTGTGGCGGTCGTTCTGGCGCTGACCGCCCGACCGCTTCGGAATATTCGCGAGAGTGGTCGATACGCGGCTGGCGGCGTAGTGGTGGCGGTCGTATTCCTGGTCGATTCCGTCTTCAACAACAGTTTGTCGAGTGCGAACTTTGTTCTGACTGTGTTCCTACTGATTGGCATGGCTGGCCCCGAGGTTCGGCTGGCGCAGTCCCGGGACCACAAACCGCGTTGGTTGCGTCGCCGACTGTGTCCTCAACGCCGACCCAGACCGCACCCGGTTGACCGTCCCCTTTCGATATAAGCACGCGTGTTAGGTGGTCGCGGCGTCGGGTCACAACGCTCAGGCCGCCAGAGGCCAATCGAATTGGACAAAGGTTCTGGGCTGCCAGTCGATGCCCAGTCAAGACAAACGGGTGATATGTCCTTAGTTGAACGGTCCTCAAGCAATCGGAGACCCGCCATGGAATATCCGGTCTGATTCCGAGCATGGAACGTCCGCGCGTGCTTGGCCAGTGCGTGGTCTCCGACATAGCCGTGGAACTCGCTGGGGTGCTGCACGAACTGGCTAGAGGGTGAATCGCACTCGGTTTCATTCCGCTTGATCAGTCAGGATGGAACGATGGCTAGGTATACGAACGAGATGCGTGAGCGGGCGGTCTGGATGGTGGCCGAGGTCCGCTCCGAGCATCCGCACGAGACGGGCGCTCTGCGGCACGTCGCGGGGTTGTTGGGGATGAACGTCGAGACCCTGCGGCTTGTGGGTTCACCGCGCTCAGGTGGACGCCGGAGTTCGTCCGGGGACGACCTCGGAGGACGCCGAGGAGATCAAGCGCCTTAAGCGTGAGGTTGCCGAGCTCCGCAGGGCGAATGAGATCTTGAGGTCCGCTTCAGTGTTTTTCGCCAAGGAGTTCGACCGTCCCACGACGAAGTGATCCGCTACGTCGACGAGCACAAGGATCAGTTCGGGGTCGAGGCCATCTGCCGGGTGTTTGCGCCCGGCAGTTCGTGGGTTCATCACCTCCCGCGGCTACCGCGCGGCGAAGGCCAGGCCACCTTCGGCCCGGGCGTTGAAGGACGAGCTGCTCGTGCGGGAGATCGTCCGGCTGCACGCGGAGAACTACGGCGTCTACGGGGTGCGGAAGATGCACGCCCTGATGCGTCGGCAGGGCTGGGAGATCGGCCGCGACCAGACCTCGAGGCTGATGAAGGTAGTGGGCGTGCGGGGCGTGAAGCGCTCGAAGAAGGTGTTCACCACCAAGCCGGATCCGGCGGCGGTGAAGCCGGCAGACCTGGTCCAGCGCCGCTTCCACGCGCCCGCGCCGCGGCGCCTGTGGGTCGCTGACATCGCCTACGGCGCGAGCTGATCGGGGTTCGCCTACGTGGCGTTCGTGACCGACGTCTACTCACGTCGGATCGTCGGGTGGAACGTCGCTGCGACGTTGAAGGCCGACATCCTCCCGTTGCAGGCACTCGACATGGCTGCCTGGGGCGCCAAGCGCGAGCGAGGCGCCGATCTGACCGGGCTGGTCCATCACGCCGACCATGGGTCGAATCACCTCTCGATCGTCTACACCGACCGCATCGGCGAGCTTGGTGCGAAGCCGTCGACCGGGACCGTCGGTGACACCTTCGATAACGCGCTCGCCGAGGTCGTCAACGGGCTCTACAAGACCGAGCTGATCCGGCGTCGCGGGCCGTGGCGGACGATCGAGCAGGTCGAGCTCGCGACCTTGGAGTACGTGTGGTGGTGGAACAACCAGCGCCTGCACGGGGAGCTCGACATGCGCACCCCGCTCGAGGTCGAGGCGGCGTACTACGCTGCCCAAGAATCACCCCGGCCGGCACTCGCTGGCCAAGGGAACGCATAGGAACGAAACCCAGTGCGATTCAGGGTTTGGCGGCTCTTCCCAGATGAGGGTGTAGCGGGCGCTGGCGTGGCGGTCCCGGGATAGACGTCGAGGTCTCCCGAGGATGGAAGTTCTCACGCTGACCATCTGGAAGACGAAGACGTGCCCGCCCGCTACCCTCGGCGAGCGCCCTGACGCGTTCGCCCACCCCGATTGTGTCCACCTTCTGCCGCCTCGACGAGCTCGGGCTCGTCGTCACCGCCAGCGCCTCGATCCCGGGCCGGGCGTTCCTCGCCTGCCGCGTTGTCGAGCTCGGCCAGTGGTGCCGCCGCTGCGGCTGCGAAGGCACTGCCCGCGACACCGTCACCCGGCAGTTAGCGGCGCTTCTTACTTGAGGTGGGCTGGCGAGTCCGCCCCCGATCAGGGGCGATCTTCTTGGCCTCGGCCGGGTTGGGGTGGCGGTAAGCGGTGCGGAGCTGTTGGCGCAGGTCCAGGCGAGCCAGACCTGCAGGTGCGCCTCGTTGGCGGCGATGGCGGTCTCGAACCGGGTCCACTGGCGGTCGGTGAGCTTCTCGACGCCGGCGCGGAGCATGGTGCGGAAGCCGTAGAGCGGGTCGCCCTTGCAGCCCCGGTGACCCAGGGTGTCTTGCTGGACCTGGCGGCGGCACTCATCGACGCGGCGATGCCGAGCTTGACGACAGACATGGAAGGAATCGAGGACCGGGACGCCGTCCTCGAGCTGGGCGTCGATGGCGTTCTTGTAGCCGTGGAACGGGTCGAGCGTGGCGACCTCGACACCGTCAGGAAGTCTTGGCTGCGGGTCTTGACCTAGTCGCCGTAGGCCGCACCCGATCGGCCGGGCACGAGGTCGAGGAGCCGGGCGCGGACGCGTCCTTGCTGGTCGCGGGTGAGGTCGACCATCCCGGTCAGTTCCTTCGGGCCACGTCCACCGTCTTCGATGGGCCTGGTCGTGACGCGGTGCCAGATGTGCTGATCAACCACCAGGGCTCGCACGCGTGCGAACCTCGTCGGCGGCCATCGCCGCGACCAGCGGCTCGATCGAGCGCCACACCGTGCGCCACGTGGTGCCGAGCTGCCGCGCGATGCCGGCGATCGAGGCGTGCTCGCGGCGCAACTGACCGGTGGCCCACCAACACGGGCGGGTGGTCAACAACGCCCGCGGCCGGGCCAGGTCGTCGTGCTGTTCGGTGAACGCCTTGGTCGCGCACTTGGCCTCTTCACAGCGCCAGGTCCGCTTGCGTTGCACCAGCTGGACCGGTCGCCCGAAGCACGGCGCGTCGACCAGGATCACGCCGCGACGGCCGCGGCTGAAGGCGATGACCCCGCAGGCCGGGCAGCCCATCGGCCCCGGCGTCGACTCCCCGACCACCCGCAACCGGCCGCGGTGTTCGGCGACCTCGGTGATGTGAAACCTCCGAGGCCCACGAGGAGGTCGCAGGGCTCGCAGTAGGAGGGATCTGTGCAAGAGCGCGCGCGAGCACACGCCGTAGGCTCGGACACTATCGAGTCCTTCCGGTCGGTCAGCTTGGTCGCTAGCGATCTTCGGGAGGCCTCGGCGCGTTCCCCAGTCAGCTCACCGCCGCGAGTCGTTCACACCCACCGCAGGTAGGAAGAGCCGGTTAGAGCCGTCCTTCCTGCAAGCCCATCCCTGTGTTGGCCTCGAGCGGCACGCCGAAGCTGGCCCAACTCGGCGATAACAGATCAGTGCGGATCGGTTAACGCAAATTCCGATAAGAGAATAAAAGGAGCGAGAAACTGCGCAGGATCGACGCAACGGTCAGGCCCGCGGCCGCAATCACTGCCCCGCCCAGAACGCTTCCCCCGAACACAAACGCCAGCGTCAAGGCAGTATAGAATGCACTATTTAGGCTTACGAACCGTGCAAAATTCTGGCCTTGCAGGAGGGCGCCGAGAGGTGCTGTGAGCGAGATGAACGGAACTGCGAGAAAAAGGCACCGAAGGGCATCTGACGATGATTCGTAATCGCTTCCTAGCGTAAGCTGGACTAGTGTCGGCGCGGCTAGCGCTAGGGGGATAGACGCGACCAGTATGACCGCCCCGGCTAGGGCCAATCGGAGAGCATCACTGCGCGCTGCTGATGCCGATGACCGGGTCGAGCGGGGCAGGAGGAGCGTGGTCAGGGTTTGCGGGATCAGTAGCAACGGCCTGATCGTCTTGTCGGCGGCAGAATACATCCCAGCTTGGACCGCGCCTGCTGCGAAACCTACTAGGGCGCTATCCAGGTACCTCAACTGGCCGGATAGAGTGTTGACGAAGTACGCTGTCGATTCCTTGGCGACGGTCGTAATCGGTGTTGTCGACGCGCACCGGCTCGGACGGACGATCGCAATACTGGTATATGCGACAGCTGAAGCCTGGCCGATCATCAGGGAGGAAGCGAAAGCCAGGGTCGGGTCTGAAAAGGGCGCGAGCAGGTACACGAACAGCGCGACTCCGCGTCGGAGGGCCAACGAGATGGTTACGGGACCAATTCGTCCGTAAGCCACTGGGATGCTGAGCGGCACCTCGTTGTACTTGTCGAGAATGAAGGCTATAGCTAGAAGTCCGAGTGCTGGTATTTGCTTGTCTAGCGATCCCGACACGAAGCATCCGATGCCGATGCACGTAGTAGCGGCAAGAGTTGTTCGCCGATTGAGTCGAAGGATAGCCCATGCCCGACTGCGATCGCCCGTGCCCGAGACTTTTGATAGGTAAGTTGCAGTTCC
Source organism: Nocardioides marmotae (assembly GCF_013177455.1). Taxonomy (NCBI): domain Bacteria; kingdom Bacillati; phylum Actinomycetota; class Actinomycetes; order Propionibacteriales; family Nocardioidaceae; genus Nocardioides; species Nocardioides marmotae. The sequence goes on along the minus strand of NZ_CP053660.1, from coordinate 3,876,917 downwards.
CAGTTCGGTAATGGACCCCGCGACGATGGCAATGGCCATGACCACGCTGGCTAGCCCGAAAGATTCAGGTCCTGCATCGCGAGCAAACAAGAAGAGCCCGACGGCCTGGAGTACACTCGCCCCGCCGCGCGTGGTGAAAAGTGCTATGAATCGCCTCACTTCTTCTGGGCAAGGACCTGTGAATAGACTTCCTGGGTACTTTCGGCGACTTCTGCCCAAGTGAAATTGTGGAGACAGGCAGGGTCGGGGTACTCCAACGCGTGCGTCATTACGCGGTTCCAAGAGGCTATGTCACCAGGGGTGGCTGCGTATTGGCCGGTGACTTCCAAAATCTCAGCGAGGCCGCCGGTTTGAGACCCGATCGCCGACGTCCCGCAGGCGAGCGCCTCGAGCACGACTAGGCCAAGCAGTTCCGGCCTCGTGAATTTCTGCTCTCCGTAGGATTCGACTGATGGCAGGACGCAGAAGCGTGCTGAAGCGTAAAGGTTCGGGAGTTCGGTATCCTCTGGAGAGCCCACAAAGTCGACCTTTTTGCCGGAGGCCAATGTGCGCAGTTCGTGATAGTACTCCGGATCTCGGACTTCTCCAGCGATAGTCATAGTTGCGCCATCGGGTAGCGCTTGAATGGCTACGTGTGCGCCCTTGTGAGGAAGTAGCCGTCCGACAAAAACGAAGTCGACTTCGTTTTTGTCGGCGAGTGTTCCCAAACTTCCGTTTCGCAGGACATGGTCCCCAGCGCCGTAGATCACCCTCGACACTGGTATGACGTTGTCGGGATCAACGTCATATACGCTCCAGTTACTGATCGCTGCGAGTCCGTTAATGAGACGGTTGCGCCTCCGGCCGAGGGCCCGGCCTGGCGTAACTCGGCCGCCCCCGTAGTCCGACAGAACGATGGGCGTGCGACCCCGCAGGCGCTGGATTAGCGCATGATCAAACCCTGGTGTGTTCAGCTGGTGGATATGGACGATGTCGGCTGCGCGCATGGCCTCGTGGAGGCTCCGGATCGTACTAGGACGCGCGTCGAAACTGCCGGGGTCCACTTCGAAAGCCTGATGGAGCTTCGGAACGGAGAACAGCCGCTGATCCGAATTAATCGCATGAAGTGCCCGAGCGAACTCATTGAAGTAGCGCTCGCCTCCGCCGCGTTGGCCGACCCTGAATACGGCCGGAGTGATGTGCAAGATTTTCATGGGCTACCTGCCTCTGAGTCGGGGAGGTCCGGAACCAAAGTTTCGAAGAAGTGCTTGTACTGATTGAGTACCTGTTGGTCGGTCGGCACTAGTCGCTCGGATGCGAGAGTGCGGCTGATGCCTTGGCGAACGCCCTGGTCGGTCGCGAGGCGAATCAAGTTCTCGGCGAGTGAGAGTTCGTCACCGGGTTCAAAAAGTAAGCCGTTCACCCCATCGGTAATCCATTCGAGAGGCCCGCCAGCAGCGGCGGCGATTGTCGGCTTGCAGGCCGCGAGATACTGTAAGACAGTCTGACCCAAGGGCTCGGGGCGCACAGAAGCGTGGATGCAGATGTCCCACTGATCAATTAGGCCCCAGATGTCATCGACTTGGCCCAGGAAGCGAACTCGATCTTCAATGCGGAGTTCGCGACAAAGGGATCGAAGTTCCTGTGCGTAGATTGATTCGGAGAATGCGGCAGAACCGGCAATTTCGAGGACCACCTGGCTGTCGGAAAAGGCCGCCGCAAAGGCGCGGATTGCGATGTCCTGCCCTTTCCAAGGGGTCAGTCGTCCCAGGATTCCGACGCGCTCGACCGTGGGAGGCACAAGTGTTTCGTTGTGCGGACTCTTGAGTCCGATCGGCGAAGAAACTACAACTCGCTTGGCGCTGCCCTTCAGAATTGGGGATGCGCTGTCGAGCGTGAACCTTGAGTTTGCAATGACGCCATCTGCGCGACTGAGCGCTAGTCGAAGTGCGCGATAACCCCACGGCCCAAGGGCCTCCGCGTCGACATTATCTCGGAGGTGGATTACAAGAAGGCGGTCTGATCCTACGACCGAGGCCCAGGCAATCAGTGCGGCGCGACTAGTATTTGCATGGACGATGTCTACGGCCCGAAAACGCTTGGCCAGCCGCAACTGACTGGCATGAAATAAAATCCGTGTCAGCGCCCCAACTGTTCCCAGCGCACCAGCTCTGGAGGTGCCAGCGGGATGCGTTACCCAGGCGCGATGCTTGCAGCGGTCGTCAATAGATGAGAAGACGTCCTCGGGGCTCCCTGGAGCGCGATGCGGCAGGCACAACAGGTACTTCCAAGGAACCCCTTCTTGCAGCATGCGAACCAGCGCGAGCTCGGCGCCGCCGACCTCGAGCGAGTGATCTAGGTGAGCGACTGCAGTGGTGGGATTGCGGCCTTGAGGCTGGTCGCGCTGGGCATGAGAGGGACGGAAGGCTTTGGTCCCGCCGATTGCTCGTGAGAACGCGGGTAAATGCCAGCGTTGATTGCTAATGGGGCGCCGCCTTAGCAAGGGTTTCGCATGAGCGGAACCAGCCAACTTTCTCGAGTATCACCACGCACCAAACCTACGCTTAGCTGGCGCTGTTGATCATTCCTGCGCCCACCGTCACCCCGGTCGCTTCATCAATGAGGATGAAAGAACCGGTGGTGCGGTTCTGTGAGTAGGGGTCGCAGAGCAGCGGCACGGTCGTCCGCAGCTGGACGCGGCCGATCTCGTTGACGCCGAGCTCCTTGGTCTCCTGATCGCGGTGCAGCGTGTTGACGTCCAGGCGGTACTGGATGTCCTTCACCAGGGCCCGCGCGGTGCGGGTGGTGTGCTTGATGGCCAGTTTCTGTCGCGGCTTGAGCGGGGTGGTGGTCATCCAGCAGACCATCGCGTCGATGTCCTGGGAGGGCTGCGGGGCGTTCTTGACGCGGGCGATCATGTCGCCGCGTGAGACGTCGACATCGTCCTCGAGGTGGATGGTCACCGACATCGGCGGGAACGCCTCGGTGATCTCCTTGTCGAAGAGGTCGATCTTCGAGATCTTCGAGGTCATGCCGCTGGGCAGCACGACGACCTCGTCGCCGGGCTTGAACACACCGCCGGCGACCATGCCGCCGTACCCGCGGTAGTCGTGGAACTCGTCGGACTTCGGCCGGATGACGTACTGCACCGGGAAGCGCGCGTCGATCAGGTCGCGGTCGGAGGCGACGTGGACGTTCTCGAGGTGGTGCATGAGCGTGGGACCGGAGTACCACGGCATGTTCTCGGAGCGGTTAACGACGTTGTCCCCGGCGAGCGCCGAGATCGGGATGACCTCGAGGTCCGGGATGTTGAGCTTCGTGGCGAACTGGGTGAACTCGTTGTGGATCTTGTCGTAGACCTCCTGGGAGAAGTCCACGAGGTCCATCTTGTTCACGGCGAGCACCAGGTGCGGGACCCGGAGCAGCGACAGGATCACCGCGTGCCGGCGGGACTGCTCGGTGAGGCCCTGGCGGGCGTCGACGAGCACCAGTCCGAGATCGGCGGTGGAGGCGCCGGTGACCATGTTCCGGGTGTACTGCACGTGGCCCGGGGTGTCGGCGATGATGAACTTGCGGTTCGGCGTCGCGAAGTAGCGGTACGCCACGTCGATCGTGATGCCCTGCTCGCGCTCGGAGCGCAGCCCGTCGGTCAGGAGGGCGAGGTCGGTGTAGTCGTACCCCTTGGACCTCGAGGTCGACTCGACGGCCTCGAGCTGGTCGGCGAAGATCGACTTCGAGTCGAGCAGGAGCCGTCCGATGAGGGTGGACTTGCCGTCGTCGACGGAGCCCGCGGTGGCGAACCGGAGCAGGTCCATCTGGTTGCTCTTGACGGTGCTCATCAGAAGTAGCCTTCCTTCTTCCGGTCCTCCATGGCTGCCTCGGAGAACCGGTCGTCGCCACGGGTGGCGCCTCGTTCGGTGAGCGTCGCGATCGAGATCTCGTCGATGATCTCGTCGACGGTCGACGCGGTGGACTCCACGCACCCGGTCAGGGTGATGTCGCCGCAGGTGCGGAACCGCACGGTGCGCTCCTCGACGACCTCGCCGGGGCGCAGGGGGTTGAGCGGGGTCTCGCTCATCAGCATGCCGTCGCGCTCGAAGACGCGGCGCTGGTGGGAGAAGTAGATCTGCGGGATCTCGATGCCCTCGCGGCCGATGTAGTCCCAGATGTCCAGCTCGGTCCAGTTGGAGATCGGGAAGATCCGCATGTGCTCGCCGGCGTGCAGGCGGCCGTTGTAGAGGCTCCAGAGCTCGGGGCGCTGGTTCTTCGGGTCCCACTGGCCGAACTCGTCGCGGTGGGAGTAGACGCGCTCCTTGGCGCGGGCCTTCTCCTCGTCGCGGCGGCCGCCACCGAAGGCGGCGGTGAAGCCGTTCTCCTCGATGGCGTTGAGCAGGGTGCCGATCTGGAGCCGGTTCCGGCTGGTCTTGCCGTCGTCGACGACGACGCCGTTGGCGATCGCGTCGTCGATGCTCGCGACGACGAGGTTCACGCCGAGGCGGTTGACCCAGTTGTCGCGGGTGGCGAGCACCTCGGGGAAGTCCAGGCCCGTGTCCACCTGGAGCACGGGGAAGGGGATCTTCGCCGGGTAGAACGCCTTCTCGGCCAGGCGGAGCATGACGATGGAGTCCTTGCCGCCCGAGAACATCAGGACGGGCTTCTCGAACTCCGCAGCGACCTCGCGGAAGATGTGGATCGACTCGGCCTCCAGCTGGTCGAGCTGGCTCAGCCGGTAGTCGGCGTGGGTGTCGGTCATGACGTGCAGGGGACCTCTCGTCGGGACAGCAGCCGTCATCGTAGCCACGGCGAGCCGTGGGGGGCGAAGCCGTGCCGCATGGCGGTGACGCGCATCATGCAGGGCGCGTGACCGGTCGCGCTTCCGTGACCGTCGGGTGAACACGGTCCGTCGGGGTCCGGCTCCGGCTTAGGCTGCTGCGGTGAAGATCGCCATCGCCGGACTCGGCTACGTCGGCCTCTCCAACGCCGTCGTCCTTGCTCAGCACCACGAGGTGCGCGCACTCGACCTCGACCCAGAACGGGTGGCGATGGTCAATCGGCGCGAGTCGCCGTTGGAGGATCCCGAGCTCGAGGACTACCTCGCCAACCGGGAGCTTGACCTCGTGGCGACGGTCGACAAGCGCGCGGCGTACGACGGGGTCGATCTCGTCGTCATCGCCACCCCGACCGACTACGACGACCGGACGAACTACTTCAACACCCGCTCGGTGGAGTCAGTCGTCGCCGACGTGCTTGAGCTCGCGCCGACCGCGACGATGGTGATCAAGTCGACGGTCCCCGTCGGGTTCACCGCCTTGCTCCGCGAGCAGCACCCAGGCGCGTCCATCGTCTTCAGCCCGGAGTTCCTGCGCGAGGGCCGGGCGCTCTGGGACAACCTGCATCCCTCACGGATCGTGGTGGGGGACCGCGGGGAGGCAGGTCGGCTCTTCGCCGACCTCCTGGTCGAGGGAGCGGAGGACGAGGACGTGCCCGTGCTGCTCACCGACTCGACCGAGGCCGAGGCGATCAAGCTCTTCGCCAACACCTACCTGGCGCTGCGCGTCGCGTACTTCAACGAGCTGGACACCTACGCGCTGACGCACGGTCTCGACAGCGCCCAGATCATCGAGGGCGTGGGGCTCGACCCGCGGATCGGGAGCCACTACAACAACCCAAGCTTCGGGTACGGCGGCTATTGCCTGCCGAAGGACACCAAGCAGCTCCAGGCGAACTACCAGGACGTCCCGCAGAACATCATCGGCGCCATCGTCGAGGCGAACACGACCCGCAAGGACTTCATCGCCGCCGACATCCTCAAGCGGGGCCCGCAGACGGTCGGCATCTATCGCCTGATCATGAAGGCGGGCTCGGACAACTTCCGGATGTCCTCGATCCAGGGCGTGATGAAGCGGCTCAAGGCCAAGGGCGTCGAGGTCGTCGTCTACGAGCCCGCGCTCGAGGATGAGCTGTTCTTCAACTCCGAGGTCGTGCGTGACCTCGACGAGTTCAAGAAGCGGTCCGACGTGATCGTGGCGAACCGGCGGACCGACGTGCTCGCCGATGTCGCGGACCGGGTGTACACGCGGGACATCTACGGGCGCGACTGAGGCCGGTCGGCGCCGGCCCTCGGGGATTGGCCGTGGTGAGGCCCTGCGCGGGTGCGGGGGTCTCGACGTTCGGCTCGCTGGCGCTCGCCTGCTCGACCAGCGGTGGGGCTCGCTGGCTGGGGGATCGGCGGTGGTGGGGTCCTGCGCGGGTGCGGGGGGTCTCGACGTTCGGCTCGCTGGCGCTCGCCTGCTCGACCAGCGGTGGGGCTCGCTGGCTGGGGGATCGGCGGTGGTGGGGTCCTGCGCGGGTGCGGGGGGTCTCGACGTTCGGCTCGCTGGCGCTCGCCTGCTCGACCAGCGGTGGGGCTGCTGGGCCTGATCGACCGGTTGTGGTGGGGCCCTGCACGGGTGCGGGGGTCTCGACGTTCGGCTCGCTGGCGCTCGCCTGCTCGACCAGCAGTGGGCGCCTGGCGCTCGCCTGCTCGACCAGCGGCGGCTACTGGTCCTGCGTCTGCTTCTGGTCCTGGCGGTCGTGGTACCAGGCGGCGGCGTTGTTGTCGAAGGCCGGCAGGCCGCGGGTCTGGCGGATGAAGCCCCAGGCCAGGGGGCCGAGGAGGAGCAGGCCGGCGCCGATGATGCCCACGACCTCGGGGGAGACGCCGAGCATCTTCAGGCCGGTGAGGCTCAGCACGATGACGATGCCGCGGCGGATGACCGACTGGCTGACCCAGCTGGCCATCCGGGCGCCGAGGAACGTGCCGGGGGTGCCGCCGAGGATCAGCGGGATCAGCACGGCCCAGTCGACGCCGTTGACGACGACGTGGCCGATGGCGGCGGCGAGGACCAGCGGGACGGCCTGGACCAGGTCGGTGCCGACCAGCTTCAGCGCCGAGAGCGTCGGGTAGAGCAGCAGCAGCGCGACCATGATCAGCGAGCCGGAGCCGACCGAGGTGATGCCGACCAGCAGGCCGCCGACCGCGCCGACGAGCAGCGTGGGGATCGGGCGGATCGCGGGCTCGCCGGCCGGGGCCTGGTTGCCGGAGGTCACGAGGCGCAACTGGAGGTACATCCGCAGGGCGTAGCTCGCGGCCGCGAACAGCAGCGCGATGCCGATCGCGGTGACCAGGAAGTCCTCGGCGTCCTCGCCGCCGATCTCCTGGACGATGAAGCCCCCGGCCAGGGCGAACGGCACCGACCCGACGATGAGGTACGTCGCGAGCTTGATGTTCGGCGACCCGGTGCGCCAGTGGACCGAGGCGCCCACGGTCTTGTTCACCGCTGCCGCGACCAGGTCGTTGGCGACCGCGGCGCTCGGCGGGATGCCGAGGAAGATCAGGGCGGGTGTCATCAGGGCGCCGCCGCCCATGCCGGTGAGGCCGACGACGATGCCGACACCGAAGCTGACGGCCAGGACGGCCAGGGCGGAGGTCGTGAGGAGATCGGCCACGGGGTGGGAGCCTAGGCCTGTCATCGTGAAAGGCAGGATTTGGCACCGGGCGCGCCGCATAGGGTGTGGGTTTCGACAAGCTCAACCAGCGGAGGACCCATGACGAAGCGGGCGCTGATCACCGGGGTGACCGGGCAGGACGGCTCCTACCTCGCCGAGCTGCTGCTCGCCAAGGGGTACGAGGTCCACGGGCTCGCGCGGCGTACCTCCTCGGTCAACACCTCCCGGGTCGAGCACCTGGTCGAGGACACCCACGACCCCGACTGCCGCTTCTTCCTCCACCGCGGCGACCTCTCCGACGGCGGCCGGCTGCTGGCGCTGCTCCAGCAGGTGCGGCCCGACGAGGTCTACAACCTCGCGGCGGAGTCCTACGTCGGCGCGAGCTTCGAGGAGCCCGAGCACGCCGGCGAGGCGGCTGGCATCGGCGCGGTGCGGCTGCTGGAGGCGCTGCGGATGTCCGGGGTCGGCGCGCGGTTCTACCAGGCCGGGAGCTCGGAGATGTACGGCGCGGAGCCGCCCCCGCAGAGCGAGGGCACGCCGCTGCGGCCGCGGTCGCCGTACGGCGCCGCGAAGGCCTACGCGCACTGGCTGACCACGACCTACCGGGAGAGCTACGGCCTGCACGCGGTCAACGGGATCCTCTTCAACCACGAGTCGCCGCGCCGCGGCGAGGTGTTCGTGACCCGCAAGATCACCCGGGCGGTCGCGCGGATCCAGGCGGGCCTCGACGACTTCGTCTACCTCGGCAACCTCGACGCGGTCCGCGACTGGGGCTACGCCCCGGAGTACGTCGAGGGCATGTGGCGCATGCTCCAGGCCGACGAGCCGGAGGACCTCGTGCTCGCGACCGGCGACAGTGCGACCGTCCGCGAGTTCGTGGCGGCGGCCTTCGACCACGCGGGGCTGGACTGGGAGAAGCATGTGCGCTTCGACCGCCGCTACGTGCGTCCGGTCGAGGTCGACGCGCTCGTCGGGGACGCCAGCCGCGCCGAGGCGCGGCTGGGCTGGAAGCCGCAGGTGCGGTTCGCCGAGCTCGTGCGGATCATGGTCGACGCCGACATCGAGCTGCTCAAGCACGAGGGCCGGCACTGGATCGACCGGCCCGACCTGCCCGCCTGGCAGGGCTGAGCGGCCCAGGGCTGATCGGCCCAGGGCTGATCGGCGCGGGGCTGATCGGCGCGGGGCTGACCCGCTAGAGCTGGACCCCGCCGATCGCGACCCGGCCGGCGCCGACGATGCGGACCGGGCCCTCGGCGTCGCCGACGAACACGCTCTGGCCGCGGCTCGCGGCGAGGGTCTCGTGGCCGGTCAGCAGCTCGACCTCGCCGTCGAGCACCACGATCGTCCGCGGGCCCGAGGCCGGGGCGGTCACCCCGGGGACGTCGCCGACCGTGAGGGCGAAGTCCGGCACCGGCGGCTCGAGGTGGCAGTGGTGAGGGGCGTTGACCGCCGGCAGCCACTGCGGCCCGGGCATCGGGGTGAAGTTCGTGACCGACAACAGCTCGGGGACGTCCTTGTGCTTGGGGGTCAGGCCCGCGCGCAGCACGTTGTCGGAGGACGCCATGATCTCGACGCCCAGCCCGGAGACGTAGGCGTGGATGACGCCTGCGTCGAGGAACATCGCCTCGCCCGGCGCCAGCACCACGTGGTTGAGCAGCAGCGTGACCAGCACGCCGGGGTCGGCGGGGTAGGCGTCGATGAGCTTGCCGACCATCGCGAAGACCCGGGTGGCCTCGCGGTTGATCCGCGCGGGGTCGACGCGGACCGGGTTGGCCCGCATCTCCTCGCGGTGGCCGCGCTCCTCGGCGTGCCGGGCGGCGCGCTGGACGTCGGCGAGCAGCCGCTCGAGGTCCGGGCCCGACCGCGCGAGCACGTCGGTCACGATCGCCCGCAGGGTCTGGAACGCCGGGCCGGACTCCAATCGGTGGGCCACGTCGTCGGCCCAGGGCAGGTCGAGCAGGCGCAGGATCTGCGCGGACTTCTCGGTGTCGCGGAAGCCGGCCATCCCCTCGAAGCGGGTGAGGGCGTAGATCAGCTCCGGCTTGTGCGAGGTGTCCTGGTAGCTGCGGTGCGGCGCGTCCAGCGGCACGCCGGCGGCGTCCTCACGGGCGAAGCCGATCCGCGCCCGCGAGGTGCTCGGGTGCACCTGGAGAGAGAGTGGCTCGGCCACCGCGAGCACCTTCATCAGGTACGGCAGGCGCGGGCCGAACGTGTCCAGCACCGCCTGCCCGAGCAGCTCGCGGGGCGCGGCGGCGATGACGTCGTTGAGCGCCCGGCCGTCGGGGAGGTACGACGGGTCGCCGTCGTGCGCCCCGATCCAGAGCTCCGCCTGCGGGTCACCGGTCGGCTCGGTCCCGAGGAAGCGCGGCAGGTGCGTGCTCGAGCCCCAGGCGTACTCCCGGATCGCGTTCCGCAGGACGAACATCAGCTCCGCGCCTCTGCGCGCTCGGGCGCGGCGAGCCGCGGGACGACCACCTCGAGCAGCTCCTCGATGCCGGCGGCGGCCCGCTCGGCGGCCTCGGGCCCGAGCCGGTAGGGGTCGGCGACGTCGAGCTCCGGGCTCGCGGCGCCGCGGCGCCCGCTGATCGTGGTGATCAGCGCGCGGCCGGTCAGCGTCGGGTCGGCGGCGCGGGCGGCCTCGGCGAACTGCCCCAGGGTGAAGACCTTCCGGAACGCCGCGGGCTGCTCGTCGAGGATGAAGCTGCGGTGGGCCGCCTCCGCGGTGAGCACCAGGTCGGCCTCGTCGACCATCTGCCGCGTGATCGCGCGGCTGCGGAAGCCCGCGGCCTCGGCTCCGCGGGCGGCCAGCGTGGCGCTCATGACTTCGTCCATCGGGTGGTCGCGGAAGCCGTGGGTGCCGGCGCTGGCGAACGTCACCGACGCGTCGGTCCCCGCCAGCCGGCGGGCGAGGAGCTCCATGAACGGGGAGCGGCAGATGTTGGCGGTGCAGACGAAGAGCACCCGCAGGGGGCGGTCGGCCACGGTGGGCGCCGGGGTCGGGGCGGGCGCGGCCGCCGTGGTGGCCGCCGGGTCGGCGAGGTCGAGGTAGCCGGCCTCGCGCAGCGCCTCGACGACGTCGCCGAGGGCGTCGTCGATGGTGCGGCCGGTGGTATCGACCCGGACGTCGGCGTCGGCGGGCTCCTCGTAGGGCGAGGAGATGCCGGTGAACTCGGGGATCTCCCCGCGCCGGGCCTTGGCGTAGAGGCCCTTGCGGTCGCGGCGCTCGCACTCCTCCAGCGGCGTGGCGACGTGGACGAGGAAGAACGCGCCACCGGCGTCCTCGACCATCGCGCGGACCTGCTGGCGGGTCTCGTCGAACGGCGCGATCGGGCTGCACACCGCGACGCCGCCGTGGCGGGAGATCTCGGCGGCCACCCAGCCGATCCGGCGGATGTTGGTCTCCCGGTCGGCCTTGGAGAAGGTCAGCCCGGCCGAGAGGTTCCGCCGCACCACGTCGCCGTCGAGGCTGGTGACGGTGCGGGTGCCCTGCTCGAGCAGCCGGTCCATCAGCGCGCGGGCCAGGGTCGACTTGCCGCTGCCGGAGAGGCCGGTGAAGAACAGCACCAGGCCCTGGTCGGCCGGCTCCGGGCGGTCGAAGTCGACGACCACGGCGATCGAGGGCGGGTACGCGTCGTCGTCCGCGGGCTCGGCGAGCGCGTGGACCGGGTCGCCGGCGGCGTACGTGCGGGCGACCTGGACCCCGAGCCGGTGGTCGAGCTCGGCGTCCCCGTGGGCGGCGAGCGGCACCGCGACGACCGCGGCGTCCGGCAGCAGCGCGGCGGCGGCGAGGCTGGCGCGGAGGAGGCCGACGGGGGACAGCGCGGGCGTGCCGGCGCCGACGTAGGCGAGGAGGACGACTGGCCCGAGGGCGCGGACCTCCTCGACCTGGGCCTCGGTGAGCGCGTCCGTGACCGGCACGAACGTGCGACCGGCGTACGCCCCGCGGACCTGGGCGGGGGAGAGGTAGTGACGGCGGAACGGGCCGTACTGCACGTGGGTCAGCGCCTCGACCGCCCCGCCCGGGACGGAGACCCGGGCCAGCGGCAGGCCCTCGGGGTCGACCAGCTCGACCGCACCGGCCTCCGCGGCCGCGGACGCGACCTCCGGGGGGAGCGTGAGGGTCACGGGGCTGCCCGGCTCGTCGAAGCGGGTCAGCGGCGCGAGCGCCCCGGTGACCAGCAGCTCGAGGTCGTCGAGCTCGCGCGGGGTGGGGCAGTACTGCGGCGGGGTCGGCACCCGCTCATCCTTGCAAACCGGCGTGCTTGGGTGGGTCGCATGCCCGCTCCTGCTGCTCCCGCCCCTGTCGTCGCCGAGGTCGTCCGGTCCGGTTTCGTCGAGGGCCGCCACCACGGCTCCGTCGTCGCGCTCGCCGCCGACGGGACGGTGGAGTGGTCGGTCGGCGACGCCGCCGCGCCCGTGCTGCCGCGCTCGTGCAACAAGCCGGTCCAGGCGCTGGCGATGGTGCGTCACGGCCTGGACCTGCCGCCGGACCTGCTGGCGCTGGGCTGCGGGTCGCACTCCGGCGAGCCGCTGCACCTCGAGGGCGTACGCCGGATCCTGGCGGCCGTCGGGCTCGACGAGTCCGCCCTGCGGACGCCGGCGGACTGGCCGATGGACGAGGAGACCCGGCTGGCCTACGTCCGCGCCGGCGGGGAGAAGGCCCCGCTCGCGATGAACTGCTCGGGCAAGCATGCGGCGATGCTCGCGACCTGCGTGGTCAACGGCTGGGACACCGCCACCTACCTCGACCCCGAGCACCCGCTCCAGCGCGCGATCCTGGCGACCTTCGTCGAGCTGACCGGTGAGCCGGTCGCCGTGGCCGCGACCGACGGCTGCGGCGCGCCGCTGCTGTCGACCTCGCTCACCGGTCTGGCGCGGGCGTTCCGGACGCTGGCGGTCGCCGGGGAGGGGCCCGAGCGCCGCGTCGCCGACGCGATCCGCCGGCACCCCGAGATGGTCTCCGGCACGACCCGGGACGAGCGGGACGTGCTGCTCGCCCTCCCCGGCGCGATCGGCAAGATGGGCGCGGAGGGCTGCCACGCGCTGGCGCTGCCCGACGGGCGCGCGTTCGCGCTCAAGATCGAGGACGGCGCCGACCGGGCCCGCCGCGTGGTGCTGGCGGCCGCACTCGACCGCGCCGGCGTCGCCGACGACGCCGTGCGCCGCACCGGACGGGTCGAGCTGCACGGCGGCGGACGCGTCGTGGGCGAGGTCCGCGCGACCCTGTGACCCGCTCCCGATCTGCGGCCTGACCTGGGCGGAAGTCGTCTAGACCCGTCTCGAAGGTCCGTGTGCTCGGTGCGCCGAACGGTAACCATGCCCGCATGTGGATCGTGGTGCTCCTGGCGACGGCGTGGTGCCTGCTGGCCCTCCCGCTCGCCGTGGCGGTCGGCCGAGCCTTCGCTGCCGGCGAGACGGCTGAGGAGACGGCCGAGGAGACGGCTGAGGAGACGGCAAGCGTCGACCTGCTCTGCTAGCGCTGCAAGCGGCCGTCCTGGCTCGTTGTGAACGGCCTCACCGTGCTTGCAACTTGCAAGCGCTAGCAAGAGCAAGCACACTGGGGGCATGGCGAAGGGAAAGGTTGGGACCGCAGTCGGGTCCCTCGGGGACTACCTGCGGGAGCAGCGCACCGCCGCGTCGCTCTCGCTCCGTCAGCTCGCCGAGCAGGCGGGCGTCTCCAATCCCTACCTGAGCCAGATCGAGCGGGGGCTCCGCAAGCCGTCCGCCGAGGTGCTGCAACAGATCGCCAAGGCGCTGCGGATCTCCGCGGAGCAGCTCTACGTCCGCGCCGGGATCGTCAGCCCCGAGGACGGGGTCGGCGGCTCCGTCGAGCTCGCGGTGCTCAACGACAGCGCGCTGACCGAGCGGCAGAAGCAGTCCCTGCTCGACATCTATGCCTCGTTCCTGGCTCTCAACGCCGGGCAGCCCGAGGCCGAACCCCAGGACTGACCCACCGAGAAGAGGAGCTGGACATGGCACGGACCACGTTCGACATCAAGACCCTGGCCGACATCGAGATCCCCGCGGTCGCCAAGCGGCCGCTGTACGCCGGCGTCGGCGCCACCGACCTCGTCGTCGGCTACGTGCGCGACTACGCCACCACCGTCCAGAAGGCTGTCGCCGACCTGGACCTGGAGCCCAAGGCCCTGCGCGACCAGGCGCTCGTCGCCGTCAGCGCGCGGGTCGAGGCGCTGTCGAAGGACGCCAAGGCCCGCCGCGCCGCCGTCGAGTCCCGCGTCGCCGAGCTCCAGGGCGAGGCCCGCGCGCTCCCGACCCGCGTGCAGACGACTGTCAACGACAACGTCGAGGTCGTCTCCGGCACCTACGCCGACCTCGCCCAGCGCGGTGAGCAGCTGATCACCCGCATCCGCCGCCAGGAGGAGACCAAGGCGACGACGACCGCGGCGAAGACCACGGTCAGCAAGGCCAAGGCCACGCGGACCCAGACCGCCAAGGCCACCAAGGCGACCGCCCGCAAGGCCACGACCACCGCCAAGCGGACGGCGAAGAAGGCCAGCACCGCCCCGAAGAGCAGCGCCAAGGGCACCGCCACCGCAGCCAAGAAGACCGCCGCGTCGGCCACCAAGGCCACCACCGCCGCGGCCAAGAAGGTCGGCGACTGAAGAGCAGACGAGCAGCTCAGCCTGTTCTGAACGGGACCCCCGGACCTGATGGTCCGGGGGTCTCGTCGCGTGTACGCACGGGTGCGGCAAGGTGGCCCCGTGCGTGCCGTTGTCCAACGAGTCCTGCAGGCCACGGTCACCGTCGACGGCGAGGTCGTCGGCGCGATCGACCGGCCCGGCCTGCTCGTCTACCTTGGCGTGACCCACGGCGACGGGCCGGCCGAGGTGGCCTGGACGGCCCGGAAGATCTGGGACGTCCGGCTGCTGCGCGAGGAGCGGTCCGCGAGCGACGTCGGGGCGCCGGTGCTGGTGGTCAGCCAGTTCACGCTGTACGGCGACGCCCGGAAGGGGCGGCGCCCCACCTGGCAGGCCGCGGCGCCCGGGCCGGTCAGCGAGCCGACGTACGAGGCGGTCTGTGCGGAGCTCGTGCGGCTCGGCGCGCGCGTCGAGCGCGGGCGGTTCGGGGCGGACATGCGGGTCGCGTCGGTCAACGACGGGCCGATCACGCTGATCCTGGACACCGCCGAGCGTTGAGGGCCCGGCGGCCGGCACCGATAGGCTGAGGGCGTGACCGACGTCTTCGCCATCGAGGGCAGCATCCTGCTGCTCGTCGAGTTCGTGCTGCTCGCGGTGAAGATCTTCGCCTTCGTCAACAGCCTGCTCTTCAGCGCGGAGGCCTACGACGCCGCCGGCAAGCTGACCAAGCCCGCCTGGTGCCTCATCCTCGGCCTCGGCCTGGTCCTCCAGCTGCTGCTCATCGGCTCCCCGATCAGCCTGCTCAACCTCGCCTTCACCATCGCGGCGTTCGTCTACCTCGCCGACGTCCGGCCCGCGCTGACCGGCCTGCGACGCCGCTGAGGCCCGCGCCCACCGGTCAAGACCACCGGGCGGCCTTGAGGGTTGCTTGATCTGGCGTGGCTAGCGTCGGCCGGACCGCGGGGCGGGGGGCTCGGCGGAGTGGGGAGAGCCATGATCGGCGAGCGCGTGACCCGGCCCTGGGGCTGCTGGCAGGTCCTGGACGTGGGCGAGGGGTTCAAGGTCAAGCGGATCACCGTCCGCCCGCAGTCCCGGCTGGCCTACGAGACCCACGAGCACCGCGCCGAGCACTGGGCGGTCGTCTCGGGCACGGCGACCTGCGTGGTCGACGGTCAGGTGCGTCTTGCCGGCCCGGGGGAGTCGGTGGACGTCGCGGTCGGCCAGCCGCACCGGATCACCAACCTCGAGGACGAGGAGCTGGTGCTGATCGAGGTGCAGACCGGCCGCTACACCGGCGAGGACGACGTCTGCGCGGTCGAGGACGGCTACGGCCGGTCGGCCTGAGCGGCGACGTACCGCTCGAGGGCGACCATCGCGTCCTCCGGCTCGAACCCGGTCGCCCGGAGCTTCGCCAGGTCCAGCACGCTGCCGAGCGGGCGCGGGGCGAGCTGCTTGCCGGCGCCGTACGCCGCGGTGCTGGTCGGCGACACGTCGGACTCCGCGCGGCCGGAGAGCCGGAAGACGGCCCGCGCGACGTCGTACCAGGAGGTCGGCTCGCCGGCGTTGGTGACGTGGTAGGTGCCGTACGGCGCGCCCGTGTCCAGCAGGTGGCGCGTCGCCCGCGCGAGCTCGTCGGCGAAGGTCAGCCGCCCGACCTGGTCGTCGACGACGCCGGGGGAGACCCCGCCGGCCGCGAGGCGCTGCATGGTGCGCACGAAGTTGGCGCCCTCGCCGATCACCCAGGACGTGCGCAGGACGTAGTGCCGCGGCGCGGTGCCGACCGCGAGGTCACCGGCGGCCTTGGACTGGCCGTAGACGCCCAGCGGCGAGAGCGGCTCGTCCTCGGTGTGGCCGTCCGGGCCGCCCGCCGTGCCGTCGAAGACGTAGTCCGTGGAGTAGTGCACGAGCGTGGAGCGGTGCTCGGTCGCCAGGCGGGCGAGCGTGGCGGGGAGGGTCGCGTTCAGCGCCCAGGCGGCCCGGCGGCCCTCCGGGGTCTCCGCGGCATCGACGGCGGTGTAGGCGGCGGCGTTGAGCACGACGTCGTGGTCGCGCCAGGGCAGGGCCGCCGCGGCGTCGGGGTCCATCAGGTCGACGTCGTCCCGGGTCACCAGCGTGGCGTCAGGGAAGGCGGCGGCGAGGGCGCGGCCGACCTGGCCGGCCGCGCCCAGGACGAGCGGGCGACGCACGGGCATCGGCGCGACCTCGGCCAGCAGCGGGTTCGCGCGGTCCTTCTCCGAGAGGATCGACTCAGCGGGCGGCACTGGCCACGGGATCGCCAGCGCCGGGTCGGCGGGGTCGACCGCCAGGTAGGTCGCGTCCGGGCGCCAGTGGTCGTTGACCAGGTAGGAGTAGGACGTGCCGTCCTCGAGGGTCTGGTAGGCGTTGCCGACCCCGCGGGGGACGAGCACCGCCAGCGAGGGGTCGGCCTCGACCGTCACCACGCGGCCGAAGCCGTCGCCCGCGCGGAGGTCGACGTAGGCGCCGAAGACCCGGCCGGTCACGACCGAGATCAGCTTGTCCCACGGCTCGGCGTGCACGCCGCGGAGCGTGCCGCGCCGGTGGTTGAAGGCCAGGTTGTGCTGGACCGGGCCGAGGTCGGGGAACCCGAGGTCGGCCAGCTTGCGGCGCCGCCAGTTCTCCTTGAACCAGCCGCGCGCGTCCTCGTGGACGTCGAGGTGCACGAGCAGCAGGCCGGGGATCGCGGTGGGCTCGACGTGCACGCTCACTGGCCCTTCGCGGCGTACGACGCCTCGGTCGCCGCCTTCTGCGGTCGCCACCAGGCCTCGTGGGCGACGTACCAGTCGATCGTGTCGGCCAGGCCGGACTCCACGTCGGTGAACCGGGGCGTCCAGCCCAGCTCGGCCCGGAGCTTGCCGGACTCGATCGCGTACCGCCGGTCGTGGCCGGCCCGGTCGGTCACGAAGTCGATGTCGTCCTCGTCGCGGCCGAGGTGCCGCAGGATCGTTCGCACGACCTGCAGGTTGTTCCGCTCGCCGTCGGCCCCGACGAGGTAGGTCTCGCCGATCCGGCCGCGCTCGAGGATCGCCAGCACGGCCGAGGAGTGGTCGTCGGTGTGGATCCAGTCGCGCACGTTCAGCCCGTCGCCGTAGATCTTCGGCCGGCCGCCGTCGAGGACGTTGGTGACCTGGCGGGGGATGAACTTCTCGACGTGCTGCCAGGGCCCGTGGTTGTTCGAGCAGTTCGAGATGGTCGCCCGGACCCCGAAGCTGCGCACCCACGCGCGGACCAGGTGGTCCGAGCCCGCCTTCGTGGCGGAGTAGGGGCTGCTGGGGCGGTACGGGGTGTCCTCGGTGAACCGCTTCGGGTCGTCGAGGTCCAGGTCGCCGTAGACCTCGTCGGTCGACACGTGGTGCAGCCGCGCGTCGTGGCGGCGGACCGCCTCGAGGAGCGTGAACGTCCCGACCAGGTTGGTGTGCACGAAGGGGGCCGGGTCGTCGAGGGAGTTGTCGTTGTGCGACTCGGCGGCGAAGTGGACGACGGTGTCGTGCGCCGCGACGAGCGGCTCGACCACGGCCGCGTCGGCGACGTCGCCGACCACGAGCCGGACCCGGTCGGCCGGCAGGCCGTCGAGGGCGGCCCGGCTGGCGGCGTACGTCAGCTTGTCGAGGACGGTCACCTCGGCGTCGGTGTGGGCGAGGACGTGGTGGACGAAGTTGGCGCCGATGAACCCGGCACCGCCGGTCACGAGTAGTCGTCGCACGGTGCGAATCCTAGGGGCCGGACCTCTAGGGTCGGCGCATGCGCGGCATCATCCTGGCGGGCGGCACGGGCTCGCGGCTGCACCCCATCACGCGGGCGGTCAGCAAGCAGCTCATGCCGGTGTACGACAAGCCGATGGTCTGCTACCCCCTGTCGACCCTGATGCTGGCCGGGATCCGCGAGGTCTTGGTGATCACCACGCCCCACGAGCAGGAGCAGTTCGTCCGCCTCCTCGGCGACGGGTCGGCGCTCGGCATCTCGATCACCTACGCCGCGCAGCCCTCGCCCGACGGGCTCGCCCAGGCGTTCCTCATCGGCGCCGACTTCGTCGCCGGCGACACGGTCGGGCTGATCCTCGGCGACAACATCTTCTACGGCACGGGGCTCGGCACCCACCTGCGGCGCTTCCACGACATTGACGGCGCGGCCGTCTTCGGCTACCAGGTCTCCGAGCCCTCGGCGTACGGCGTCGTCGAGTTCGACGCCTCCGGGCGCGCCGTCTCGCTCGAGGAGAAGCCGGCCCGCCCCCGCAGCCGGTACGCCGTCCCAGGTCTCTACTTCTACGGCCGCGACGTCGTCGACCACGCCCGCGAGCTGCGGCCCTCGCCCCGTGGCGAGCTGGAGATCACCGACCTCAACCGCCGCTACCTCGAGCGGGGGCGGCTCCATGTCGAGGTGCTGCCACGGGGATCGGCCTGGCTGGACACCGGCACCTTCGACGCCATGAACGACGCCGCCAACTACGTCCGCGCCATCGAGCACCGGCAGGGCACCAAGATCGGCGCGCCGGAGGAGGTGGCCTGGCGGATGGGCTACATCGACGACGACCAGCTCCGTGCGCTCGGCGAGGGCCTGCGCGCCAGCGGGTACGGCGACTACCTGCTCGGGCTGCTGGACTGACATACCCCGGGCGTGCGAGCGGGACGCTCCTTGCCCCCTAGGATGCGGTGACGCTGCACCCCGACCAGGAGGAACACGTGGAGCTGCGGGACTACGCACGGATCCTGCGACGGAGATGGGCGCTCATCGTCGTCGTGACCGCCTTGGTCCTCGGGGGCGCGGCGCTGCTGACGTTCACCGCGACGCCGCAGTACGCCTCCTCGACGAGCCTCTACGTCAGCACCTCCGACAGCGAGTCCACCTCGGAGTCCTACCAGGGCGGCCTCCTCTCCCAGCAGAAGGTCACCTCCTTCGCCGAGCTCGCGACGAGCCGGCGCCTCGCCGACGCGGTGGCCGCCGAGCTCGGCGACGTCGACGCCGACACGCTCCCGGAGAAGGTCTCGGCCGAGGTCAGCCCGGAGACGGTCATCCTCAAGCTGACCGCGACCGACGCCGACCCCGACGAGGCGCGGCGGATCGCCCAGACCTACGCCGAGGCGATGACCGACCTCGTGCGCGAGGTCGAAACCGGGGACGGGCAGAAGACCGCCGCGGTCAAGGCCACCATCGTCGACTCCGCCTCCGAGCCGGGTGGCCCCGTGTCCCCGCAGCCGGTCCGCAACCTCGGGCTCGGTCTGGTGCTCGGCCTGCTGCTGGGCGTCGGCCTCGCGGTGCTGCGCGAGGTGCTCGACACCAGCATCTCGAGCCTGGACGACCTGAGCGCGACGACCGAGGCGCCGCTCCTGGGGACCATCGCCTACGACGCCTCGACCCGCACCAGCCCGCTCATCACCACCCTGGACTCCCACGCCCCGCGCGTCGAGGCGTTCCGCGTGCTGCGGACCAACCTCCAGTTCGTCGACGTCGACGTCGCCAGCAAGGTCTTCGTCGTCACCTCCGCCGTCCCGGCGGAGGGCAAGACCACGACCGCGGTCAACCTCGCCGTGACGCTCGCCCAGGCCGGCACGAAGACGCTGCTCGTCGAGGCGGACCTCCGCCGGCCCAAGGCCACGGGGATGCTCGGTGTCGACCACGCCGTGGGCGTCACCACGCTGCTGCTCGGGAAGGTCGCGCTCGACGACGTCATCGTGCGCCACGACGAGACCGGCCTCGACATCCTGCCCAGCGGGGCGATCCCGCCGAACCCGGCCGAGCTGCTCCAGTCCCGCGCGATGGCCGACCTGCTGGCCGAGCTGCGCAACCGGTACGACGTCGTGATCATCGACGCCCCGCCGCTGCTGCCGGTCACCGACGCCGCGCTGCTCGCGGCCCAGGCCGACGGCGCCCTGCTCGTCGTCCGCCACGGCAAGACGACCCGGGACCAGGTGGGCCAGGCCGTCGAGCGGCTCGCCTCCGTCGACGCCGAGCCGATCGGCACGGTGCTGAACATGACGCCGACCAAGGGGCGCGGCGGCTACGGGTACGGCTACGGGTACGGCTACGGGTACGGCTACGCGCCCGAGACCCCGGCGGCCCCCACGTCCAGGCGCGGCAAGCGGTCGGAGACCGCCGGCGCCTGAGCGCCGGGTGGTGTCTCGGGGCGGGCGGGCGCCCGCAGCCTTCGGTTGACCCTGTTGGGGCGACCGCACCGCGACGCTCGAGCGCCCACCCGAGACCGGGAGAGCGGCTGGACGGACCGCGCACGCGGACCGTGTGGATGTCGTCCCAGAGCGGGGAGGCAGAGGCGTCCTCGTGGTGCCGTTGACGGTCCGCCAGGCTGCGGACCGATGTAGCGGCTAGTAAGCGCCGCGCGAGCCGAAGACGGCGCCGAAGGTCTTCGCGAGGATCGAGAGGTCCTGCATCATCGACCAGTTGTCGACGTAGTAGAGGTCGAGGCGGACCGCCTCGGACCAGGAGAGGTCCGAGCGGCCGGAGACCTGCCAGAGACCGGTCATCCCGGGCCGGACGCGGAGCCGCCGGACGGTGTCGCCCTCGTACAGCGCGACCTCGAGGGGCAACGGGGGACGGGGGCCGACGAGGCTCATCTCGCCGCGCAGGACGTTGAACAGCTGGGGCAGCTCGTCGAGGGAGAGCCGGCGCAGCCACCGGCCGGGCCGGGTGACGCGCGGGTCGTCCTTCATCTTGAACAGGCCGCCCTCGTAGCCCTGCTGGGCGTGGAGGTCCTTGAGCCGCTGCTCGGCGTCGACCACCATCGTGCGGAACTTCAGGCAGGGGAACTCCCGGCCGTCGTGTCCCACGCGGACCTGCCGGAAGAGCACCGGGCCGCGGTCGTGGAGCTTGATCTGGAGGGCAGCGAGCAGGAACAGCGGGCTGAAGGCGACGATCAGGCCGGCCGAGCCGACCATGTCGAAGAGTCGCTTGCCCCAGCGGGAGGCGTCGGTCGCCCGCGGCGGGTCGATGTGCATGAGGGGCAGGCCGCCGACCGGGCGAACGCGGATCCGCTCCCCCGAGACGTCCGTGACGCTAGGTGCGACGACGAGCTGGACCCGCTCGTGCTCGAGGTCCCAGGCGAGGCGACGCATCTGGCTGGCCGACGCCAGCGCGCCACCGGCGATGAAGACGATGTCGGCGCCGGACTCCAGGACCACCGAGGTGATGTCGTCGGAGTTGCCCAGGACCGGGATGCCCGAGCGGGTCTCCTCCTCCAGGTAGTGGGCCGGGGTCAGCGCGCCGACCACGCGGTAGCCCAGCCAGCGCTCGCGGCGGAACACCGCGGCAATCTCGTCGATGTGGGCGGGTGACCCGGCGATGAGCACCCGGTGCAGCAGCGTTCCACGCCGTCGGGCCTGGTGGAGGGCGGTGCGCACGGCGTACCGCCCGACCAGCAGGGCGGGGACGCCGATCGCGAAGGCGAGGAAGTAGAAGCCCCGGGACAGCGGGTAGTCGGCGAAGAAGCACCCGACGCCCACCAGGGCAGCGGCGACCATGGAGCCGTTGAAGACGCGCTTGTACTCGTCCGTGCCCGCCCCGAAGAGGTTCGGGCTGTAGCACCCGGCGACGAGCAGGGTCAGGATCCAGCCGAGGACGACGAGCGGACCGGCCGTGCCCAGGCTGTCCGCGACGTTCGCCGGGCTCGGGAAGATCCCGAAGGTCTCGCGGCCCTCGGCGGCCACCAGCACCGCGCCGACCACGATGCCGAGATCCAGGACGAAGGAGGTCGGTGGGAGGAACCGCAGGGACCGGGAGGGCCCGCTCAGCCGCAGCCGCAGCCGCAGCCGCCGGTCGGCGAGAACGGTCACGCGTCCTCCATCAGGGCGTCGACAGATCGGTCAGGGGTCGTGGCCGGCGGCGCGGCTCGCAGAGGACAATCTAGGGGCTCGAGCCCGTCGGTCGCGCCAGGCCCGTGACCGCGGACACGTCCGGCTTTGTCCGGAGAGCCCGCCCTCGGCGGTCGGTCCGGGGAACCGAGCGCCGCGGGACGGCCTCAGGTGGGCGTCGCGCCGATCGTCGAGACGTCCTGGTCGAACGCTCCCGGCACCTCGGGGTGCAGCCCCCGTCGCTCGCACCAGGACTCGTACGGCTTGCTGAGCCGCTCGTCCCTCAGGTCGCTGATCCCCATCTCCGGCCTCCTGCTGGTCGCTGGCTGCCCGTGCCCGCTGCGGCCGGGGGCCAAACGCCGCGTGCAGATGCTCCCAAGGCGTCGGCCAGCCCAGCCGGGTCGGCTGCGCGGGGCGATAGCCTGCCGGGCATGAAGGTCCTCGTCACCGGCGGCGCCGGCTACATCGGTTCGACCACGTGCAAGGCGCTCGAGGAGGCCGGTCACGTGCCGGTCGTGCTCGACTCGCTGCTGTCCGGTCCGCGGGTCTTCGTCGGGGACCGCGCCTTCTACGAGGGCGACATCGCCGACCGGGCGCTCGTGCGCCGGATCGCCGAGGAGCACCCCGACCTCGACGCCACCATCCACATGGCGGCCCGGATCGTGGTGCCGGAATCGGTGGAGAAGCCGTATGAGTACTACCGCGACAACGTCGCCAAGTCGCTCGAGCTCTTCGACGAGCTGGCCGGGCTGGGGCTCGGTCGGGTGCTGTTCTCGAGCTCGGCCAGCCTGTACGCCACGAAGGACTCCTTCGAGGTCACCGAGGAGGACGCGCTCGCGCCGCAGTCGCCGTACGCCCGGACCAAGCTGATGATGGAGCAGGTCCTCCAGGACATGGCGGCGGCGACCGGCCTGCGCGCGATCATCCTGCGCTACTTCAACCCGATCGGGTCCGACCCGGACCTGGAGACGGGCATCTACGCCAAGGAGCCCTCGCACGTCCTCGGCCAGCTCGTGATGGCCGCCCGCGGCCAGAAGGACAGCTTCACCATCACCGGCGTCGACCACCCGACCCGCGACGGCACGGGCATCCGGGACTACATCCACGTGTGGGACCTCGCTCGCGCGCACGTGCGCGCGGTGGAGAAGTTCGACGAGGTGATCGAGGCCGCGGGCGCACCCAGCACCGTGATCAACGTCGGCACCGGCTCGGGCGTGACCGTGCGCGAGCTGATCGCGTCGTTCGAGAACGTCTTCGGCTCCCCGGTCCCGACGACCGAGGCGCCGCCGCGGCCCGGCGACGCCGTCGGCGCGTTCGCCAACGTCGACAAGGCCCACCGCCTGCTCGACTGGTCCACCGAGTTCTCGCTCGACGACGCGATCGCCTCGGCGCTCGCGTGGGGTGAGAAGCGCCGGGAGGTCCTCGGCTACGAGTGACCGCGTCCCGAGCGACCGGCGGCTCAGCCGCAGGCGCTCGGGTACGTCGCGCGCGACGCGGTCGGCTCGATGGACGGCGTCGTCCGCACGTCGACCGCGCCGGTCTGGCCCTCGGGGGTCGTCATCCGCCACTCAACGTTGGTGACCTCGCCGGGTTGCAGATCGGCGATCACCCTGGCGACCGGGCGTCCCTCGTGCGTCAGCTTCTCGACCTTGACGGGCCGGCCGTTGAACGCCACCTCGTCGATCGCACCCTCGACCGGCCCGTAGAGGTAGGCCACGACGAGCTGCGAGCCGACCTCGGCGCCGTAACCGCCGCCGCCGGTGACGTAGTTGGGCAGTGAAGCCATCGTCGCGGGGTCCGCGACCGACTCCAGGCGGAGCATGCCGTCGATGCGCTGGCGTCCCGCGCTGCACGAGGTCGCCTTCGCGCGGACGTCGTGTCGCAGGAAGTACGACATCTTCCCGACGCTGGTGTCGTCGAGGTAGACCCCGACCTGGGGCCGCTCGGTCTCCTCGGTCGGGAGGTCGCCGCTGACGGCGGTCCCGCGGAGGGAGCCCTGCTCCTCCTCGTCGAAGGAGTGCACCAGCAGGCGACCCTCGCGCGCGCCGCGGGTGAGGGCCTCGAGCATGTCCTGCGGGGCGGACCCGCCGGCCGACACCCGGTCGAAGACGGCGCGCGCTGCGGCGCGGAAGAACTCGTCCTGCGCGGTGGGGTCGGGGAGCCGGACGTAGACCTCGTGGAGCAGCTGGTCCACGGCGTTCTCGGCGCGCAGCTCGACGCCGTCGACCTGGACCGGCCCGGTGACCTCGAGCAGGTAGGAGAGGGCCACCGGGTCGACGGACAGCACGCCGGCCGGGTCCTCCGGCTGGGTCTCGACCCACCGGGCGCCGATCAGCTCGGCGGCGCGCGCCCAGTCCGGGGTGAGGTTGGCGTCGAGGACGTAGAGTCCGAGATTCGAGCTGAACAGGGACCGCTCCTCGGCCGTGAGGGGGAGGACCGGCCTGTCTCGGCGCCCCAGCTCGTTGCCCGCGACCTGCCGCGTCAGCTCGATCCGCCCCTGCTCGGTGTGCAGGACCGAGATCGCGCCGGGGAGGCCACCGGTCGCGCGGATCTCGGCGTTGTTCTGGAGCACCAGCAGGTAGTCGCGCTCGCCCTCGGCGCCGAGCATGGCCGGCATGACCCCCAGCGCGGTGGCCGCGGCGTTCATCGCCCCGCTGGCGTCGCCGACCTTCTCACGCAGCTCACGGAACCTGGTCGCCAGCCGCTCGACGTACCCGTCGGGGTCGGCGTCCGAGAGCCGGCCGTCGGCGTCGGCGAAGGCCGCGTCCGCTGCCGCGACCGGGGCCTGGAGCCGCTGGAGGGCGTCGAGGTCGACCCGCGCGTCCCTCGGGACGATCGAGTCGAGGTCGTCGGAGACGTCGATGAGCGGGTCGATGCCCTCCCGGCTGAGGTCGGCCAGCACATCGCTGACCAGCGCGATGCCGTCGGCGTCGTCGCCGACGACCGGTGCAAGGCCGAGGGCCCGCCAGGTGATCCCGGAGGTGCGGTCCGATGCGTCCTGGCTGTGCTGGCGAAGGTCGGCCAGTGCGGTCCGCGCGCGGTCCGCGTCGTTGTCCTGCACGGCGGCCTGGACCACCTCCGCATCGTCCACGACCGCGTTGAGCGAGCTGTTGACCTGGTAGGCCGTCCACCCGGTCCACGCAGCTGCGGCCACGACGACGAGGAGGAGTGCCAGGACAGTGCCGAGACGGCGGGGGCGAGGCATGCCGGGACCCTATCGATCCGGTCGGCTGGCCGGGCCAGCCCCGCGGGTTCGACCAAATGCACGAGACCCCGGCCGCAGGGCCGGGGTCTCGTGAAGCGTCGGGCTGCTGATCAGCTGACGGTGATCCAGTAGGTGCGGGTGACCCGCTTCCACGGGGTGTTCTTGTTCGGGATCAGCTTGACGGTCACCTTGTACCTGCCGGGGGCCAGGCCCTTCGGGCCCTGGATGGTGACGGCGCCGTTCTTGTCGATCTTCTTGACCTTGTTCGAGACGACCGGGCCGCCGACGGCCTTGATGATCATCCGGGTCTTGCCCTTGACGACCGCGTCGCCCTGGGTGCCCCAGACGATGTTGACCTTCGGGCGCTCGCCCTGGTCGACGTTCTTGTCCTTGACAATCTCGGGCTTGGGCTTGATGCAGACGCCGTAGCGGTCGCACTGCTCCGCGTTCGCAGCGGTGCCGGTCGCGCCGACGAAACCGGCGGCCATGAGCACGGACGCGAGCAGTGCGATGATGAGCTTCTTCATAAAGGGCTTCTCCCCATGCGGCGCCCGGGGGGACGCGGTGTGCAAGACGTTCGGCATCCTCGCACAGGTTCTTTGCCCTTATCGCATCGTTCCGCCGTTACCAACGAGTAGTTCACATGACGCGCCGAAAAGGTGCGCGGCCTCACGTCGGCGCGTGCGTGGTCTGGACGGCTCGTGATACGGCTGCGCCGTCGTCGTGGGCGGTGCAGGATCGATCCATGCGGCGGGGGCTCAAGAAGTGGCGGCGACGGGTGAAGTGCCGGATCAAGCACGGGACCTCGTGCCCGCACGTGAGCGGCTACCACTGAACTGACCTCTCGCCAGGCCAGTGGCGAGGGAGCTGATGGGCGGTGGCCAGGGCTGCCGCCGATCAGGGCGCAGTTCTCTTCCCCGGGGCCGACCCAGAGGCCCCTGCTCCCGCGAGGACGAAGCCCACGATGGCCTGGACCTGCGCGCGCAGCTCCTCGTCGCTGAGGTGGCGGCCCTCGCCAGGCAGCAGCAGCCGGTTCATGGTGACCGCGCCGTACAGGCAGAGCACGAGCGTCGTCGCCGGGAGGTCCGCGGGCACCTCGCCGCGGTCCACCGCGCGCCGGAGGATGGGGAGGATGGCGTCGGTGTGGTGGCGGGCGACCTTCTCGGTGAACGAGCCCAGCGAGGACGGCGCGCCCGCGGCGTCGACCGCCATCCGCACGGTCGCCCAGCCGGCCGGGTCGAGGTAGTGGCGGAACAGGTTGGTCGCCAGCTGCTCGAGGTCGCCGCGCAGCGATCCGGTGTCGACGTCCTCGATGCCGGCGGCGCGGGCCCCGACGGCGTCGAGGAGGAGGGCGTCCTTGTCGCGCCAGCGCAGGTAGACCGTGGACTTCCCGACGCCGGCCCGCCGCGCGACGGCGTCCATGGTGAAGCCGGCCCAGCCGCGCTCGCCGTACTCCTCGAGCGCCGCCTCGAGGATCCGCGTCTCCGCCCCGGGCGTGCGCGGCCGGCCGCGAGTGCGGCGCGGCGCGGGCTGGGGGGACGCCATGCGAACGATTCAACCACCCAGTGGGCTACTAGGTTGGGCGCCATGGCAGGGCCGACGGAGCACCCGGTTGAGGACGTGGTGGCGGGCGGGGTGGAGGGCTGGTTCGCCCGCAGCACCCACCACTGGGACGACTGGACGTTGGCCGACCTGGTCGCGGCGAAGGGCTCCCAGCGGGTCAGCCTGGTCGTGCCGGCGCGCAACGAGGCGGGCACCGTGGGGGACGTCGTCTCCCGGGTGCGCGCGGCGCTGGTCGAGACCGTCGCGCTCGTCGACGAGGTCGTGGTGATCGACTCCGACTCCACCGACGCGACGTACGCCGTCGCCAGTGACGCGGGCGCCGTGGTCCACCGCTCGGCGGAGGTGCGCCCCGACCTCGGCTCGCACCCCGGCAAGGGCGAGGCGATGTGGAAGTCGCTGTTCGTCACCACCGGCGACGTGCTGGTCTTCATGGACGCCGACCTGCTCGACTGGGACACCCACTTCGTGCCCGGCCTGCTCGGCCCGCTGCTGACCCGGCCGGAGGTCGCGCTGGTCAAGGGCTTCTACGAGCGGCCGGGGGCCGAGGGACCGTACGACGGCGGCCGGGTCACCGAGCTCGTCGCCCGCCCGCTCATCGCGCTGGAGCACCCCGAGCTGGCCGGGCTGGTGCAGCCGCTCGCGGGGGAGTGGGCGGTGCGCCGCTCGCTCTTCGAGGCGCTGCCGGTGCCGACGGGGTACGCCGTGGAGCTGGCCGCTCTTGTCGACACCGCCGGCCTGCTGGGGCTCGACGCGATCGCCCAGGTCGACCTCGGCCGGCGCGACCACGCCCACCAGGCGCTGCTCGACCTCGGCGCGATGGCCACCCAGATCCTGGCCGCGATGGCGTCGCGGCGCGACGGGGCCGGCGCTAGCGGCGCTCCCGGGGGCTCGGTGGCGCTGCGTCAGTACCGGCCCGGCCCGGCCGGCATCGCCCCCGCCGACCGGGTCGTGCTCGTGGCCGAGCGCCCGCCCGCGAGGTCCGTGGCGTGACCCTTCGACTCGGTCGGCACGCGTTCGCCGACGACGCGACGATCATGATGGCGATCGTCAACCGCACCCCCGACTCGTTCTACGACAAGGGCGCCACCTGGGCCGAGGACGCGGCCTTCGACCGGGTCGCCCAGGTCGTCGACGAGGGCGCCGAGATGGTCGACATCGGCGGCATCAAGGCCGCCCCCGGCGCGGAGATCGACGAGGTCGAGGAGAAGCGGCGGGTCGTCGACTTCGTCGCGCGGGTGCGGGCGGCGTACCCCTCGCTCGTCATCTCCGTCGACACCTGGCGCGCCTCGGTCGGCGACGCGGTCTGCGAGGCCGGCGCGGACGTCCTCAACGACGCGTGGGGCGGCGCGGACCCGCGCCTGGTCGACGTCGCCGCCAAGCACGACGTCGCGCTGATCTGCACCCACACCGGCGGCGCGGTGCCGCGGACGCGGCCCTACCGGGTGGAGTACGACGACGTCGTGCGCGCCGCGGTCGACGACACGGTGGCCTACGCCGAGCGGGCGCTCGCCGCGGGCGTCGCGCGGGAGTCGCTGGTCATCGACCCGGCCCACGACTTCGGCAAGAACACCTTCCACTCCCTGGAGATCACCCGGCGGCTCGACGAGATGGTCGCAACCGGGTGGCCGGTGCTGGTGTCGCTGTCGAACAAGGACTTCGTCGGGGAGTCGCTCGACCTGCCCGTCGGGGAGCGGCTCGTCGGCACGCTCGCGGCGACCGCGGTGTGCGCGCTGGCCGGGGCGCGGATCTTCCGGGTGCACGAGGTCGTCGAGACCCGCCAGGTCGTCGACATGGTCAACACCATCGCCGGGCGGCGGCTGCCGGCGCGAGCGATCCGGGGGCTCCAGTGACGCGGGTCGTGCTGGTGCCCGGGGTGCTGGCGCTGCTGCCGGAGCACGCCTCCCAGGTCGACCCCGTCGCCGAGCTGCGGGCGGCCGCGGTCGAGGCGGTGCGGTGGCTCGGGGACGGCGTGCAGGTGGTCGCCGACGCCCAGGGCGAGCGGGTGGCCGACGCGCTGCTGGCCGAGGCCGGGGTGGCTCGCGGCGGTGCGGCGGCGTACCTCGTCGTCGGCAACGGCTCGGCCAAGCGCTCGGAGAAGGCGCCCGGGCACCTCGACGAGCGGGCCTTCGCCTTCGACGACGCGCTGCGGGCGGCGCTGGTCGCCGGCGACCTGTCCGGTGTCGACTGGACCCTCGCCGAGGAGCTGTGGGCCTCCGTCGACGGCATCCGTCGCGCGGCCGACCTGGTCGCGGGGCCGGCGACGGTGGACTACGACGACGACCCGTACGGCGTGGCCTACTGGGTGATGCGGTGGGGCTCGTGAGGGTCCTGCTGGGGCCGCGCAACGGCGACCTCGCCGACCTGTACGCCGTGCCGCGGCGGCCGTGGCTGCGGGCGAACATGGTCGGAACGGTCGACGGCGCGGCTACCGGGCCGGACGGGCGGAGCGGGTCGATCAACAACGCCGCTGACCAGCGGGTCTTCGCCGTCCTGCGCGCGCAGGCCGACGCGGTCGTGGTGGGCGCGGGCACGGCGCGGGCCGAGGAGTACGGGCCGGCCGACGCCCCGCTGGTGCTGGTCAGCCGGCGGGCAGAGGTGCCGTCGGGGCTGCGTGGGCACGAGCCCGGCCGGGTGCTCGTGGCGACGTGTGCCACCGCCGAGCACCTCGAGGAGGCGCGGGCGCTCCTCGGTGACGAGCACGTGCTCGTCCTGGGCGAGGAGTCCGTCGACCTGGTCGCCCTGCGAGAGACGCTCGTCGGTCGCGGCTGGGAGAGCCTGCTGTCCGAGGGCGGCCCCCACCTGCTGGCCGACCTGCTGGCCGCCGGCCTGGTCGACGAGCTGTGTACGACGGTCGTCCCGCGGGTCATCGCCGGCGACGGGCCGCGGATCACGGCCGGCCCGCCCGTCGACGTACCGATGTCGCTCGAGCTGCTGCTCGAGGAGCGCGGCACGTTGCTCGCGCGGTGGTTCGTCGAGCCCTGACGTCACGCGTCCGCGCTTTCCGCCTCGATTGAGGTGGGCTCGCGAGCCAAGTTCGAGAACCTCGTCTTCGACGTCACCGACTACGGCCTCCGCGCCGAGGGTGCGACCTTCGACAACGCCGACGCACTCGAAGCGCTCATCGCCGGCAAGCCGGAGGGCAGCGCCTTCTGGTTCCCGGCGGTAGGCACCTCCTGGTATGGCTTCGGCCGCCAGGTCGTCGTAGACAAGTCCGTCTCGTTCGTTGGCCCGTCGTGGGGTCGCGGGACCATCAACGGCCCGCTAACTGGGAGCGTGCTCCGCTTCACGACCACCGCCGCCCACCTGGCAGCCCCGTCGCTGTTCAAGGTCACGAAGTCTCGCGTGACCTTCGAGGGCCTTGCGCTCGTGGGGAAGCCCACCCGCGAATCGGCAGCGACAGTGACCGTGAACGGCACCGTCATGCAGTTGTCCAGCATTACCGCCACGCCCGCCTTTGTGGGTGCGCGCGTCGAGGGACCCTACGTCCCGGCGGGCACCACCGTGTCCTCCGTCGACACGGGCGCCAACCGAGTCACGATCTCCAAGGCGTGCGCAGGCACGGCAATCACCGGCGCCACCTCGACAAGCAGTGCACTCACGATCACCTTTAAGGGACCGCACGACCTGGCCCCGGGCTCATCCATCACCCTGACCGGCTTCAGTCCGTCCGCCTGGAACGGAACCTGGGACGTCGCCGCCGTGCCGGACTTCCGGACTGTGACGATCGCCAGCACGGCCAACCCAGGCGCCGCGACCACGCTGGGTGCCTACACCGCCCCGCTCGCCGGCTCGACGGTGTGGTTCGGGGCCGATGGCGTCATCTTCGACGGCGCCGCCGGCGAGCACGCACATGAATGCAAGATGACGAAGGTCAAGGTCGAGCAGTTCAGCGAGGGCCTCGTGTTCGGCGTCGCCGACCACTTCTCCGCGATCGACTGCGAGCTCGGCGGGAACTATGACTCCGTTTGCTACCTGCCGACGAACGAGAACGACTTCATGTTCATCAACACGCTCCTCTCCGGAAACGTCCGCTCCTCGCAGCGGCTCGCCGTCGGAGCCTCGGTGACCAAGGTGCTCGCGGTCGGCTCGCATCACGGTTTCAGCCAGTTCGGAATCTTCCAGGATGTCTCCACCACCGGGCAGGGCTACGCAAGTCTCAACCTCGTCGGATCGCCCATCGAGTACGTCTCGAAGGGGCACGTCCGGATTGCCTGTGGCGGCAACATGACGTTCGACGCCGGGTCCTACTGGACGTGGACGAACGGCACTCCGGCCACGCCGCCGTTCATCATCTACGACCAGCAGAACATCGGGCCGATCCGGTTCGAGCCCCACCTCTACGGATCGAACCCGAATGCGCCCTACCTGGCCTACATCGGCGCCCAGGCTCCCGGCTGCCTGTTTGACTTCAACGCCAACCTTGGAACGTTCGCTGCCGCAGCCTTCCCCTTCAACACCTACGGCTCCAAGGACTTCCGGGGTCAGGTCTTCTTCAACGGGCCGATCTCCACCGGAGGCACGAGCGCCTTCACGGCCGGCGGCGCTGTCCGCCTGAACAACCGGCTACAGGTGCACTCTGTCGGGCGCACGAGCGCCTACGCGACCAGCAATACGACGGACCTCTGGGTCAAGTGCTCTGGGACCTGGACTCTCACCCTGTCGAGTGGAGCCAACGCCGAGCAGGTCGTCATCGCGACCAACACCAGTTCGGGGACGATCACAGTCGCCGCGTCATCGGGATCGATCCTCGGCACCGGAACGCCGACCACCCTCACTCCAGGCCAGACCAGGATGTATCTGTACGACGGGACGAACTGGTTCGCAATGTAGGCGAGACGAGTTAATGTCTGGCGATGCAAAGAGACCGCCTGCGCAAATTCCCCGGCCTGGTCGCCGCGAGCCGCGCGCTCTACTCCCTGCCCTATCGGCGCCGCGCGCTCACCCAAAGGGATGGGAGCCCGAGGATCGAAGTTGCATTTGTCCCCGAGCGACCGCACCCGCTGAACGCAGCATGGAAGATCTGCACGCTCAATGGCTACAAGATCACGAGCACCACGGGGAGTCCGGGTCGCGAGCCGGCACTTGCCGTTCACTTCTCCGGAAGCACCGAGAGGCCGGCGCCGGCCAGCCTCTCTCGCCTGTCCTGCCGCGTGCTGAATCAGGATTGTGACGACATCTCAAAGAGGGCGGTCGAGACCGCCAGTCTCAAGGCGTTCGGATACGGCCTGGCGATCGACCCCTTGACCCATGCGGGTATGTGTGTCGAGAAGTCCGACGCCAACGCCACGCATGACGGCCGGGAGCTCCTCGCACCTCTTGGTGACGACGCCGTCCGGCCGGGGCGCGTGTACCAGCGGGTCGTCGACAACATGACCGACGATGGGACAGAAGTGGTCGACCTACGGCCCGTCGTGATGGGCGACCAGATCGTCCTCGTCTACCGGAAGTACCGGCCCGTGTCTGACCGGTTCAGCAACGTCAACACCCGGACCGAGCTGCTGTCCTCGGCGGAGGCGTTCGACGAGGAGGAGCGCGCGCAGATCCTCACCTTCTGCGCCGCGATGGGCATCGACTACGGAGAGCTCGACGTGCTGCGGGATCGCAGCGACGGCCGGATCTACGTCGTGGACGCCAACCCCACGCCGAACGGGCCCGCGAACCACCTCTCCCCTGCCGACCACTGGTCTGCGCTCGACATGATGTGCGCCGCTTGGCGCGAGGAGTTCATGCCGGCGTAACGCCCCGCGCGGCAACGAGGTCGCCGCCCGCATCTTGGGCTGCGGCCTCGTTCCGCGTGCGCTGAAACTCGCCGCCTTCTTGCGGGAATGACCTGATTGAGCGACTAGTGTTTAGCCGTCCCCGAATGCGAGGTGCACCAGCAGGCGTAGGTGGGCCCTGGGCGAACGCGGAGGCCATCCGCCTGGCCGGGAGTGTGCGCAACGGCCGTGCTGGGGCTGGACGCCGGCGAGGTGGCCATGGTTCACCGGGGTGGCCCACCGCCGACGTACGGCTGTCGCTCGAGGCTCTGCTCGAGGAGCGCGGCACGCTGCTCGCGCGGTGGTTCGTCGAGCGCTGAGTGGCGCTGGTGGGCGAGTGACCGGGTCACTCCACCGTGACGAGTCGGACCTGCTTGTGCAGCGGCGTTGGGCTCCCGGGGTTGGGCACGAAACGTGCGACCAGGCGATAGGTGCCGGCCGGGAGATCGCGCTGGAACCGCGCGGCGCGGTGCTTGTTCGGTGTCTTGGTCTTGTCCCACACGACGCGGCCGCCGGTCCGGACGACGACCCGGAACGTCGCGGGCGAGGCGTCGGCGTCGGACGCGGGAAAGAACTTCATCCGCACCAGGAGGGGCTCGCCTGCCGTCCCGCGGACGTCGACCCGCATCTCCGGAGGCAGCGTCGCTCCGGCCGGCGCGCTCGCGGTGAGCAGCAGGATCGCTGCGAGGGTGGCGGCTCGCTTCATGTGCCGCATCCCTCGCAGCGGCTCTATCGCCGGGACCGAAGGTTTTACTTTGTGACCTAGTGGTCACCCTAGGAACGACGGCGCGGCGGTCTCGGGGACAGCGGCGGCTCCCCGCGCATGGGGGTTCCCGAGGCCGCCGCGTCTCGCTGCCGCCGTCGCGCCGACGCTGGTGGGTCAGCCGGCCGGCGGGGCCGCGGGGTCGGTGACCGAGAGCAGGACGGCGCCTGGGTAGGTCTCCCGGAGGGTCGCCAGGTAGCCCACGAGCACCTCGCGGGTCAGGGCGGCGGTGCCGACCACGACGACCGGTTCGTCGGCCGCGCCCAGGTCGAGCACCAGCTCGTACGCCACGCCGTCGGCGACGTCCGGCACGAGCGCGAGCAGGGTTTCCTCGTCCGCGGGGTCGGTCGGGGCGGCGTCGGTGTCGACCAGGCAGGTCCAGCCCAGCGCCAGCGCGTCTGCGCACGGATCGGCCACCGGCGTGGGCTCGGGCTGGGGGCTCGGCTGCGGCGTCGGGGAGGGGGTCGGCGTCGGGGTCGGCGTCGGGGTGGGCGTCGGCGTCGGGGTGGGCGTCGGCGTCGGGCTCGGCGTGGGGGTCGGCGTCGGCGTCGGCGTGGGGGTCGGCGTGGGAGTGGGGGTCGGCGTCGGCGTCGGGCTCGGGGTGGTCGGCTCGAAGTCGGCGCCGGGGGTGGGGGCGGGGGAGGGCTTGACCGAGTCGAAGTCGGCGCCGTACTGCTCGCCGGAGGACCCCGACGGGGCGCCGGAAGGCCCCGAGGCGAAGTCCGGCGGCGGGACGTAGGACGTCATCGGCGGGATGTAGGGCGGGGTGTACGACGACGGGAACATCAGCGGCGGCGGCGCGGCCGTCAGCCGCGGCACCTTCGCGACGACCGGCGGCGGGAAGAGCCCCATCTCCGGCGCGGCGAGGTCCGGGACGGGGAAGCTCGGGAGCTCACGCAGGGAGGTCGGCGGCACGACCACCGGCTCGACGGCGGTGGTCCTGGGCGGCGCTCCGTCGGCGTACACGACAGCGCCCCCACACCCGAGGGTGAGGGCGACCGCGACCGCCAGACGGGACCTCATGACGCAACCGTACGGGCGTCCTCGCGAGGCGGCACAGTGACCTTTGGGGGGAACACCCACCGGCCATAGGCCCAGTAGCGAAACAGCGTCGCAAGCGCTACGCCGACGAGGTTCGCCGAGACGTTCTCGGCGACCGCGGAGGTCCATCCGAGGGCGTAGGAGGTGATCGCGAGCGGCACCAGGTTGACCGCGAGGCCGGCGAGGTTGACCGCGAAGAACAGCAGGTACGCCGTCGCGAGCCGCCGCTGGTGGCGGCCCTCGAAGGTCCACTGCCGGTTGCCCGCGAAGGCGAAGGTCGCCGAGACGACGAACGCCAGCGTCTTCGAGGTCAGCGGCCCGGTCTCCAGCACCTGGCGGGCCAGGTTGTAGCAGGTCACGTCGACGATGAACGCCAGCCCGCCGACGACGAGGAACCGCCACGCCAGCCCGCCGGTGCCACGCGGCTCGGCCGGCCCCGGCTCGGCGGGCACGGGCACGGGATCGACGGCGGTGCTGGGCATGCGCGCCGGTACCCGCCCGGGCCGCGGGAACACCGAGCGACCGCTCGGTGTTGAGTTGCGCCATGACCCCAGACGACTCACGCCGCGTGTCGCTGCTGCTCGGCCTCCTCTTCGGCCTGGCCGGCATGGGGTCCTCCTCCGCGGCGGTCGCGCTGCCGCTGATGGGCGACGACTTCGGCGTGAGCGTGGGGCTGGCGACGTGGTCGATCAGCCTCTACGCGCTGATGCTCGCGGTGACCACCGCGGTCTACGGGCGGATCTCCGACCTCGTCGGGGTGCGGCTGCCGCTGGCCGTCGGCATCGGATTGATGACCACGGGCGCGCTGGTGGCGGCGTTCGCGCCGACGTACGGCATCCACCTCGGCGGCCGGCTCTTCCAGGGCGCCGGCGCGGCGGCGGTGCCGACGCTGGGGGTCGCGGCGGTGAGCGCGCGGTACGACGGCGCGATCAAGGGCCTCGCGCTCGGCCGCCTCGCCGGCATGGCCGCGTGCGTCTCGTGCCTCGGCCCCCTCGCCGGCGGCCTGGTCGAGCACGCCTTCGGGTGGCGCGCGGTGATGGCGCTGCCGATCCTCGGCGTGCTCGTGGTGCCGTTCCTGTGGCGCGCCCTGACCGGCGAGGGCAGCGGGGCGAGCCTCGACGTGCTCGGCGCCGTCCTCGTCGCGGCCACCGCCGCCGGCCTGGTGCTGCTCGTGCAGTCGCCCTCGACCGGCCTGGTCGTCGCCCTGGTCGGCGTGCTGCTGATGGTGCTGGGCGCGCCGCTCGTCGCAGTGCGGGTACGTCGCCGGCCACACGGCTTCCTGCCGCTCGCCGTGGTCCGCAACGCCACCGTCGTGCGCAGCGCGGTGGCAGCGTCCGCCGTGCCGGCGGCGTGGTTCGGGCTGCTCATCGCGGTGCCGGCCGTCCTGATCGGCCACGGCTGGGCCGCCTGGCAGGTCGGCCTGCTGCTCGTGCCGAGCGCGGTCATCGCGCTCCTCGTGCCCCGGGTCGCCGGCCCGCTGCTCACCCGGATCGGTGGCCCGGCCTCGCTGACCCTCGCGGGACTGGTCGCCTCGGCCGCGCTGGTCCTGGCCGCCGTCGGCACCGCGGCCCCCTCCCCGGTCGTGCTCGGCTCCGCGGTCGTCCTGGTGACCATCGGCTACGGGCTCGGCCAGCCCGCGATGATCGCCTCGGTCGGCGACGCGGTCGCGCTCGACGTCCGCGGGGTTGCGCTCGGGGTCGCCACCTTGTTCTTCCTCGTCGGCGGCTCGGTCGGCTCGGCCGTCGTCGGCGGGATCGGCGACGCCATCGGCACCCCCGGCGCGCTCGGCGTGCTGGCCGTCCTGCCGCTGCTCGGGCTGCTCGCGCTCATCCCCGAGCTGCGGCGGTCCGCCGCGCCCGCGGCCGAGTAGCGGGGCAGCCGGCGGCGGGTCGGCCGGGAGGTCCGCCGGCGGGCTGCGGAGCCCGGTCGCTCGCCCCGTGTCTGCCACAGTTGCAGACGTGCGAGTGGGGATGACGTTGCCCGTGATGGAGCCGGACCTCTGGGACGAGGGGGCCGCGATTCTGGAGGCCTGGGCGCGGGCGGTCGACGACGGCCCGTTCGGCACGCTGAGCTTCGGGGAGCGGATCGCCTTCGACAACCCCGAGACGCTGACCCTGCTCGGCGCGGTCGCGGCGTGGACCCGCCGGGTGGAGGTCGCCACGACGGTGGTCGTCCCGCAGCTGCACGACCCGGTGCTCCTCGCGAAGTCGCTGGCCACCGCCGACCGGCTCTGCGGCGGCCGGCTCACCGTCGGGCTCGGCATCGGCGGCCGCGAGGAGGACTACGCCGTCGTCGGCGCCGACCTCGCGGGCCAGACGATGGGGGAGCTGGCCGAGCGGGCGGCCGTGCTGCGCGCGGTGTGGCGCGGCGAGACCGTCGCCGGCGCGACCCGGACCGTCGGCCCGCCGCCGACCCGGCCCGGCGGCCCGGACCTCCTCGTCGGCACCACCGGCCCGCTGACCGTGCGGCACGCGGCCGGCTGGGCCGACGGCCTCGCGGGGGTCACCCTCGACGTCGACCCCGACGGCGTACGCCGCCTCTTCGACGTGGCCGAGCAGGCCTGGGCCGACGAGGGCCGGGACCGGCGGCCGCGGCTGACCACGTCGTTCTGGTTCGCCCTCGACGACGGCGACGGGTCGGCGCGCGAGCAGGTCCACCGCCACCTGCACCACTACATGAGCTGGCTGCCGACCCACCTGGTCGACGCGATGGCGCCGACCACCGGCTTCGCGGGCACGCCCGCGCAGCTGCGGGAGACGCTGCGCCGCTTCGAGGACATCGGCGCCGACGAGGTCCACCTCATCCCCACCGGGTCCGACGTCGCGCAGGTCGAGGCCGTCGCGGAGCTGCTCGGATGAGCGCCCGCCGGACCGGCGGCGACCTCGGCGGCACCTGGGTCCGCGCGGCGCTGATCAGCGTCGGGTTCGTGGCGCTGCTGTGGCTCATCGAGGCCTGGGACGCGATCTCGCCCCAGGACCTGGACACGTACGGCGTCCGCCCGCGCGACGACGACGGGCTGGTCGGCGTCGCGCTCGCGCCGGTGCTGCACGGGGGGTGGGACCACCTGGCGGGCAACACGCTGCCGGTGCTGGTCCTCGGCTTCCTCGTGCTCGTCGGCGGCACCGCCCGCGGCCTCGCGGCCACCGCGATCATCTGGGTGGTCGGCGGCCTCGGCGTGTGGCTGACCGCGCCGACGTACTCCATCCACCTCGGCGCCAGCGTGCTCGTCTTCGGCTGGCTGGTCTACCTCATGCTGCGCGGCGTCTTCACCCGCAGCGCCGGCGAGATCATCCTCGGCATCGTGCTGTTCCTCGCCTACGGCGGCCTGCTCCTCGGCGTCCTGCCCGGGCAGCCGGGCGTCTCCTGGCAGGGCCACCTCTTCGGTGCGGTCGGCGGCGCGCTCGCGGCGGTCTGGGTCGACCGTCGCTCGCGGCAGGGGTTCGCGGGCTACTGAGGCCACGTCCCTGCGGGGGGTAGTCACGGACGTTCCTGTCCGTGACTACCCCCGCGACGGACAGAAACGTCCGTGACTATCCCGTCGACCCCCGGCCGGAGGTGGTCAGGCCAGGGCGCGGGCGAGCGCGCCGACCTGGTCGAGCGGGGCGGCGTACCCCGGGAAGTAGGCGCACACCCGGTCCGCGACGTCGCCGAAGCGGCGCAGGATCTCCGCGGCGCACTCCTCGGGGGTGCCGACCACCGCGAGGGTGTGCAGCATGTCGTCGGTGACCAGCTCCATCATCGCGCCGACGTCGCCGGTCTTGGAGAGCCGGTTGAGCTCGGGCTGGACGTCGGCCCAGCCCTCCACCTCGAGCACGGGGCGGTACGCCGGCGTGGAGCCGTAGAAGGCGAGCAGGCCGCGCACGCCGAGGGCGGCGGCGTGCTGCTCCTCCGGGGTGCGGCCCATGGCGACGATCGCCTGGGGCAGCACGCGGAAGGTCGGCGAGGCGGGGGTCCCGAGGGCGGGAAGCGTGCGCTCGCGGAAGTGCCGGTGGCTGTGGAACGGCATCACCAGCAGCCCGTCGGCCACCTCGCCGGCGGTGCGGGTCATCAGCGGGCCGAGCGCGCCGAGGAGCACCGGCGGCGGGCTGAACGGGTTCGGGCCGGGCACGAAGGTGGGCGGCATCAGCGTGTGGCGGGTGTGCTCGCCGCGGAAGTCCAGCCGGGTGCCGTCCTGCCAGGAGGCGAGGATCGCCTTGACTGCGAGCACGATCTCCCGCATCCGGGCCGCCGGGGGCGACCAGGTGGCGCCGTACCGGTTCTCGACGTGCGGCTTGATCTGCGAGCCCAGCCCGAGCCGGAACCGGCCGCCGGACATCAGCTGGAGGTCCCAGGCGGTGTGCGCGAGGTGCATCGGGCTGCGCGGCATCGCGATCGCCACGTTGGTCATCAGGTCGGTCCGCACCGCGCCGGCCGCCGCGGCCAGCGGGAGGAAGACGTCGTGCGGGCCCTCGAAGGTGAACAGCCCGGCGACGCCCGCGCCGACCAGCTCGCGGGCGCGGTC
Source organism: Nocardioides marmotae (assembly GCF_013177455.1). NCBI lineage: Bacteria > Bacillati > Actinomycetota > Actinomycetes > Propionibacteriales > Nocardioidaceae > Nocardioides > Nocardioides marmotae. The sequence continues at coordinate 3,838,205 of NZ_CP053660.1, read as the reverse complement.
GGCCGCGCCGTCGGGGCGGGCATCGAGCTGGACGTCGAGGAGCACGTGCGGAACGTAGCGAGCAACGGGGTCGAGTGCCTCCGGACGCGCCGGACCGCTTGGCCGACCCCGGCAGCGCGAGGATCGCGACGGTCCCGACGGGAGGCTTGGCGGGATAGTCCGCCACGCACGCGCCCTCGAGTGGATAGTCCGCCACGCACGCGCCCTTTCCAGCGGGCTCAAGGGCGCAGGTGTGGCGGACTATCCCGCCCGGAAGCCCCCCGGGCCGGCCCCGGCCGGCGGAGGGTCAGGCGGAGGCCCGCCGCACCAGCCGCGGCGGGAGCAGCACCGAGTCCCCGCCGCTGGCGGAGCCGTCGAGCCGGGCCAGCATCAGGCGGGTCGCCCGCTCGGCCAGCTCGCCGGCGGGGTTGACCACGGTGGTGAGCGGGGGCGTGCAGTGGTCGGCGCCGAGGTCGTCGTACCCCACCACCGCCACGTCGCCGGGCACCGACCGGCCCGCCGCGGCGAGCGCGCGCAGCGCCCCGCGGGCCATCAGGTCCGAGGCGACGAAGAGCCCGTCGAGGTCGGGGTGGGCCGCGAGCAGTCGCGCGCAGGCGGCCTCCCCGCTGGCCTCGGTGAAGTCGCCGTGCTCGACCGGCGCGCCGCCCTCGGGTAGAGCCTCGGGGAGCCGGTCGGGCAGCGCGTCGAGGAACCCCGCCAGCCGGTCCTGCCCGGCAGCCATGTCCGAGGGCCCGGCGACGTGCCCGATCCGCCGGCAGCCGCGCTCGAGGAGCAGCTGGGTCGCCAGCCGCGCGCCGGCGACGTTGTCGGTGTCGGCCCAGGCCACCCGGTCCGCGCCGAGGATCGGCCGGCCGACGAACGCGCACGGCAGCCCGAGCTCGCCGAGGTGCTCGGCCAGGTGGTCGCTGCGGTGGTGGGAGACCACGAGGGCGCCGTCGACGTGCCCGTTGCGCAGGTAGCGCAGCGTGCGGCCCTCCTCCTCGCCGGGCCGCGCGAGCAGCAGCACGAGCTGCAGGTCGCGCTCGGCGAGCACCCGGTTGACCGCGGTCAGCGTGCGGCCGAAGAACGGGTCGGAGAAGACCCGGTCGTCGGGCTCGGGGACGACCACCGCCACCGAGTCGGTACGACGCGTGGCGAGCGTGCGGGCGGCCGGGTTCGGCGTGTAGCCGAGGCTGCGCACCGCCGCCTCGACGGCCGCCCGCGCCCGGTCGCTGACCCGGCTGCCGCCGTTGATCGCGCGGGACGCCGTGGCCCGGGACACCCCGGCGAGCCGGGCGACCTCGTCGAGGGTCGGCGTACCGGGGGCGTCCACGGCCGCAACCTAGCGGGCCTCGGCGGCGCCGAGCCTCCCGGACGCGGCGACGTCGGCGTAGAAGCGGGCCGAGGACTTCGGTGTCCGCACCTGGGTGTCGTAGTCGACGTGCACGATGCCGAAGCGCTTGGTGTAGCCGAAGGCCCACTCGAAGTTGTCCAGCAGGGACCACTGGAAGAAGCCGCGCACGTCCACGCCGGCCTCCATCGCCGCGTGCACCGCGCGCAGGTGGGCGTCGATGAACGCGACCCGCTCGGGGTCGTCGACCGTCCCGTCCGCGGCGACCACGTCGTCGTAGGCCGCGCCGTTCTCGGTGATGTAGAGCGGCGGGGTGCCGTACTCCTCGTGCAGTCGGACCAGCAGCCGGGTGAGCCCCTCGGGCTGGACCTCCCAGTCCATCGCCGTGCGCGGCAGGCCGCGGCTGACGAAGACGACGTCCTCGCAGCCGACGTAGGGGGTGCTCGTGGTGCGGCCGGTCTCGTTCTCGTTGCTGGCCAGCTCGTCGGGGTGCGGGCCCCGGGCGACGGCGTTGCCGTTGTAGTAGTTGACGCCGAGCACGTCGATGGGGACGCCGATGATGTCCAGGTCGCCGTCCTGGATCGCGTCGGTCCAGCTGCCGCGGCCCGGCACCGGCATGGCCTCGGTGTCGGCGACGACGTCGGCGGGGTAGCCGCCGCGGAAGAGCGGGTCGAGGAAGACCCGGTTGAACAGCCCGTCCACGCGGCGCGCGGCGTCGACGTCGGCGGGCTCGCTCGGGTCGTGGGGGTCGGCGACGGTGAAGTTGAGGGTGATGCCGAGCCCGGAGCCGGGGCGGTCGGGGTCGACGCCGACCCCGCGCTTGCGCAGCTCCTCGACGACCAGGCCGTGGCCGAGCAGCAGGTGGTGGGCGGCGACCAGGCCGTTCGCGCCCTCCTGGCGGCCCGGCGCGTGCTGGCCGCCGGTGTGGCCGAGGAACGCCGAGCACCACGGCTCGTTCAGCGTCGTCCACGCCGGCACCCGGTCACCCAGCGCATCGTGCACGGCGAGCGCGTGGTCGACGAACCGGTAGGCGGTGTCGCGGTTGGTCCAGCCGCCGGCGTCCTCGAGGGCCTGGGGGAGGTCCCAGTGGTAGAGCGTCAGCCAGGGCAGCACGTCGTTGGCGAGCAGCTCGTCGACCAGCCGGTCGTAGAACGCCAGGCCCGCGGGGTTGACCGGCCCGGCGTCGGGGCGGACGCGGGGCCAGGAGACCGAGAACCGGTAGGCGCCGAGGTCAAGCTCCTTCATGAGCGCGACGTCCGCGGCGTACCGGTGGTAGTGGTCGCAGGCGACGTCGCCGGTGTGCCCGCCGATGACCGCGCCCGGCACCCGCGCGAACGTGTCCCAGATGCTCGGGGCGCGGCCGTCCTCGGCGGCGGCGCCCTCGACCTGGTACGCCGCGGTGGCCGCGCCCCAGAGGAACTGCGGCGGGAACTGGATCTCGGAGCCGGTCATGCCGGGACTCTAGCCGCAGTGGAAGCGCTTCCACGCGTGGTTGGGCGGGGCCGACCCCGCCTCGTGATGCCCCGCGAGCGCCTGGGCGCACGCTCAGCATCACGAGGCGCGCTCCGCGGGCTCGAGAGCAGGGCCGCTCAGCCCCGGCCGCGGCGGGTGACCGCGGAGGACCGCATCCGCCAGCCGACGAGCGCGAGGTCGAGGGCGGTGCGCACGTGGCGGTTCTCCAGGTCCAGGCCGCCGAGCAGCCGGGCGATCCGCTCCAGCCGCGCATACAGCGTCTGGCGGCGCACGCCGAGCGCCTGGGCGGCGACCGTCTTCGACAGCCCGGCCTCCAGGTAGGCGTCCAGCGTCGGCACCAGGTCCGCGCCGTGCCGCGCGTCGTGGTCGAGCAGCGCGCCGAGCTGGTCCTCCACGAACCGCTCCAGCTCGGCGTCGTCCACGATGCCCGCGAGCAGGCGGTAGACGCCGACGTCGCTGGCCAGCACCGTGCGCGAGGCCGGGGTCAGCCGCGCGGCCAGGTGCAGCGCGTCGCGGGCGGCGGGCAGCGAGCGGGCCAGGCCGGCGGGGTCCTCGACGAGCGGCCCGGCCGCGACGCGTACGACGCCGCCCCCGACGGTCGCGTCGAGCTCGGCGTCCAGGGTCTCGGCGAAGTCGGCGAGCCGGCCCCGCAGCGCGAGCGGCCGCACGGTGGTCGCCACGAGCAGCTCGCCGTCGACCTCGGCGACCAGCGCGGCACCGAACACCGCCTGCGCGGCCTCGGCCGTCGCGGCCAGCCCCGGCCGGGTCGCCCCGGGCAGCCGCAGCGCGACGGCCAGGCCGACCACGAGGCAGCCCGGCGCCGGCGCCAGCCCGGCCGCCCGGGCGCGCACCAGCACGTCGGCGCGGGGGAGGTGCTGGCCGGCCGCCAGCGCGAGCACCAGGTCGGCCCCGGCGCCGGCGCGCCGCCCGGCCCCGCTGGTGGGGCCCAGGCGCAGGTCGACCACGCCCGCGCACAGCGTCGCCAGCCGAGGCAGCGCCGGCTCGCGGGTGTCGGCGAGCGCCAGCACCGCCCACGGGTGGCGGCCGACCGCGGCCTCCACAGGCGGGCCGCCGGCCACCCCCGGCGGGCCTCCGGGCGGGCCCATCGGGCTGCCCAGCGGCCCGCCCGCGCGGACGTCCTCCCCGAGCAGCAGTGTGCCGTCGGGGGAGTAGACCCCGGCCGCGGTGGCGCAGCACTCCGCGACCAGGGCGACCAGCTCGGGGCCGCTGGTGCCGCCGGCGAGCGCCTCGTGGAGCCGGGCGGTGACCTCGTCGACCCGGCGCAGCACGTCGAGCTCGCCGGTGATCAGCAGCGGGTGGACCGCCTCGGTCACCTCGATGAACGGCACCACCCCGTGCAGCACGACCAGCGGCAGCCCGTGCGCGCGCGCCGCGGCCACCAGCCCCTCGGGCGGGGTGGTGAAGGTGCGCCCGAGCTCCAGCAGCAGGGCCGCGACGCCCTGGCCGGCCAGCGAGGCGACGTACGACTCGATCGCGGGGGCGCTCGCGCCGACCAGGCCGAGCCCGGTCGTCAGCAGGACCTCGCCGCCCTTGAGCAGCGGGGAGATCCCGTAGATCTCCGAGGTGTGCACCCAGCGGACCTCGCGGGCGCCCAGGTCGCCGCCGACCAGCACCTCGGGCCGCGCCCGCCGCAGGAGCGGCATTTCGAGCAGGTGCTGCACCGTGAACGCCATGTTTCCGATCCTGGCGGAAACCGGCGTCACGCGACAGGTTGTCAGGTAAAACCCTAGGAAACGCGACGTCGTGTCCCTTGCCGTCCCCCTCGCCGGACCGCTTGACTGGCGACGTCGGCCCCGCCGAGCAGTCCCCGTCCGAGGTCATCCGAGGTGGTCCCCATGAACGTCACTCCCGCATCCCGACCCCGTCGGTCCCCGCTGCGCCGCACCTGGGCCGCCGTCGCGATCGTCGGCGCGCTCGCCCTCTCCGCCTGCGGCGGCGCCACCGGCGAGGAGTCCGACGGCGGCTCCGGGGGCTCCGGCTCCGAGGACCTGCCGCTGATCTACGGCGTGTACGCCACCCCGCTCGAGGAGCCCTGGGACGGCGCGATCCACGCCGCGCTGCAGGAGGCGGCCGACGACGGCGAGATCCGCTACAAGCACGTCGACGACCTCAGCACCTCCGACGCGATGGAGCGCGGCCTGCGCGACATCGCCGCCAACGAGGAGCCCGACGCGATCATCGGCGACGCGTTCGCCGCCGAGGAGGCGGTCCGCAAGGTCGCCGCGGAGTTCCCCGACATCCCCTTCGCCTTCGGCTCCGGCGAGAAGCCGGTCGAGCCCAACATGAGCGTCTTCGACAACTGGCTCCAGGACCCGGCGTACCTCTCGGGCATGCTCGCCGGCGGGATGACCAAGAGCGACACCATCGGCATCGTCGGCGCCATGCCGATCCCCGAGGTCAACCGCATCGTCAACGCCTTCGTGCTCGGCGTGAAGGAGACGAGCCCGAAGGCGACGGTGAAGGTCTCCTTCATCAACAGCTTCTTCGACCCCGCCGCGGCCAAGCAGGCCGCCCAGGCCCACATCTCGGCCGGTGCCGACGTCCTCTTCGCCGAGCGCGACGGCGTCATCGCCGCCGCCGAGGAGGCCGACATCCCGGTGGTCGGCATGATGGTCGACCAGCACGACGAGGCGCCCGGGCACGTGATCACCTCCCTGATCTGGCACATGCGGCCCACCGTGGACGCGGTCATCGAGCAGGCCACCGGCGAGCCGCAGGCCGTCGACCTGGGCGAGTTCTCCTTCATGAAGGTCGGCGGCTCCGAGCTGGCCGAGATCAACACCGACGTGGTCGGCGGCGTGCCGGACGAGCTCGTCGCGAAGGTCGAGAAGGTCAAGGCCGCGATCATGGACGGCAGCTTCACCACCCCCGTGGACGAGGCCGCGCCCGCCAGCTCGATCGACGTGTCGAAGAAGTGACCGGCGGCGCCACGGACACCGTGGCCCGTCCGCTCCTCGAGCTCACCGGCATCACCAAGCGGTACGGCGACCTGCTCGCCAACGACGACGTCTCGCTGCGCGTCGCGCCCGGTGAGGTGGTCGCCATGCTCGGGGAGAACGGCGCCGGCAAGTCCACGCTGATGAAGGTCGTCTACGGCCTGGTCCGGCCCGACGCCGGCACGATCGCCGTCGACGGGACGCCGCTGGACATCGCCTCCCCCAAGGACGCGATGGCCGCCGGCATCGGCATGGTCACCCAGGAGTTCTCCCTCGTGGAGACCATGACCGTCACCGACAACATCGCCCTCTCCGGCGTCGGGCTCGGCCGGGTCGACCGCGCCGAGACCCGCCGCCGGGTGGTCGAGGCGATGGAGCGGGTCGGGGTCACCCTCGACCCCGACCGGCTCGTCGGCTCGCTCTCGATCGGCGAGCGGCAGCGGGTGGAGATCGTCAAGGCGCTCTTCCACGACTGCCGGGTGGTCATCCTCGACGAGCCGACCGCGGTGCTCACCCCGCAGGACGTGCGCGCCCTCTTCGAGACCGTACGTCGCCTGCGGACCGCGGGCCTGGGCATCCTGCTCGTCTCCCACAAGCTGCGGGAGGTCGCTGAGATCTCCGACCGCGTCGTCGTCCTCCGCCGCGGGCGGCTGGTCGGGGAGCGGGCCACCGCGACCGTGCGCGACGAGGAGCTGGCCGCGCTGATGATGGGCGGCAGCACCGACGAGGTCGCGGCCACCACCGCGAGCGGCGACGGCGAGGCCACCGAGCTCGAGGCGGCTGTGGGCATGGCCGGAGGCCCGGCCCCGGCGACCCGCCGTCCCCACCCGGCCGCCGCTGCCGAGCCGGTGCTCCGGCTGAGCGGGCTGACCGTCAGCCGCGGTGGCCGCGACGTGCTCCGCGGCATCGACCTCACCGTCCGCGGCGGCGAGATCGTCGGCCTGGCCGGCGTCTCCGGCAACGGCCAGACCGAGCTGGTGGAGGTGCTCAGCGCCACCCTGCCGGTCACCTCCGGCACCCTCGAGGTCGCCGGGCAGGACGTCACCTCTGCCGGGGTCGGGGAGCGGCTGGCCGCCGGGCTCGGCCGGCTCACCGAGGACCGCCGCGGCAGCGTCGTGCCGCAGATGAGCGTGGAGTACAACCTGGTCCTCGAGGACCTCCCCGCCTACACCCGCCGCGGCCTGCTCGACCGCACGGCGGTCCGGGCCCACGCCGAGGCGATGATCGAGCGCTTCGACATCCGCGCCCGCCCGATCGACGCGGTCGCGACGCTCTCGGGCGGCAACATGCAGAAGGTCCTGCTGGCCCGCGCCCTCGCGCGCCGCCCGCGGGTGCTCGTCGTCGCCCAGCCCACCCGCGGCCTCGACATCGGCGCCTACCGCTACGTCCACCAGCAGCTCGACGAGCTGCGCTCGGAGGGCGCCGGCGTGCTGCTGGTCTCCGAGGACCTCGACGAGCTGCGCGCGCTCAGCGACCGCGTCGTCGTGCTGTTCGGTGGCGAGGTGGTCGGCGAGCTGCCGGTCGCCGAGGCCTCCCCGGACCGGCTCGGCGTCCTGATGGCCGGAGGAGGATCGGCATGAAGTTCGTGCTGCGCGGCCACGAGCCGCGCTGGCTGGCCCCGGTGGCGGTGCTCGTCGCCGTCCTGGTCACCCTCGCGCTGACCGCGGTGCCGATCCGGCTCGCGGGGGCGGCGCCGCTGGCGGCGTACGAGCGGTATCTGGTTACCCCGCTCACCTCGACCAACGGCCTCTACGAGGTGCTGCTGACCGCGACCCCGCTGCTGTTCACCGGCATCGCGGTGGCGGTCGCGTTCCGCGCCGGCTACTGGAACATCGGCGCGGAGGGGCAGTTCCTCCTCGGCGCGATCGGCACCACCTGGGTCGGCACCACCTTCACCGACCTGCCCCCGGCCGTCGCGCTGCCGCTCGGCTTCCTCGCCGGCATGGCCGGCGGGGTGCTGTGGGCGGTCGTCCCGGCCTGGCTCAAGCGCCACGCCGGCATCGACGAGGTCGTCACCACGCTGCTGCTCAACCCGGTCGCGCTGCTGGTGGTCCAGGGCCTGCTCAACGGCCCCTGGCGCAACTCCAGCAGCGGGTTCACCGACTCCGACCGGCTCGGGTCGGGCTTCGACCTGCCCGCGCTCGTCCCGGGCAGCCGGGTGCACTGGGGCTTCGCGGTCGCGATCCTCGTCATCGTGGTCGCCGGCGTCGTGCTGGCCCGCACCGCGGTCGGCGTACGGATCAAGGCCGCCGGGCAGTCCCCCCGCGCCGCGGAGTTCAGCGGCGTGGACGTCGGCCGGCTCCAGTGGCGCTGCGCGCTGGTCTCCGGCGGCATCGCCGGGCTCGGCGGCGCCTCGCAGGTGATGGGCGTGCAGCACCAGCTCACCGCCGGCATCAGCGACGGCTACGGCTACACCGGCGTCATCGTCGCCACCCTCGGCGGCCTCGCCGCGATCGGCGTCGTGCTGGTCGCGCTGCTGCTCGGCGACATCTCGGTCGGCGCGCAGAACGTCTCGCTGGTCCTGCAGGTCCCCGCGCAGCTCGGCGCGATGTTCAGCGCCCTGCTGCTCCTGGCGGTGCTCTCGGCGATGAGCTGGCGCCGCTACCGGCTCCAGTGGCGGTCCCGATCGCGATCAGGAGGCTCCCGATGAGCATCAACCTGCTGGCGCTCATCGGCGCCATGCTCACCATCGCCACGCCCCTCGTGTGGGCGGGCATCGGCGAGCTGATCACCGAGCGCAGCGGCGTGCTCAACCTGAGCATCGAGGGCACGATGTACCTCGGCGCGTTCATCGGGTTCCTCGCCGCCGCCCGCAGCGGCTCGCCGTGGATCGGCCTGCTCGCAGCGGTCGTCGGGGGCGTCCTCGCCGGGGCCCTGATGGGCTTCTTCGTGGTCACCCTCGGGCTCAACCAGCACGTCTCCGGCCTCGGCCTGACGCTGCTGCTCATCGCGATCTGCGAGTTCACCTTCCGGCTGCTCTACGCCGGCGACCGGCCGACCCTGGACGACAAGTTCCGCGTCCTCTTCCGCGGCAACGAGGTGCTCGGCCAGCACTGGCTGACCTACGTCGGCTTCCTCGTGCTCGCGCCGGCCGCCTGGTGGGTGCTGCGCTCGACCGGGCTCGGCATGCGCCTGCACGCGGTGGGGGAGAGCTTCGAGGCCGCCGACGTCGCCGGCATCTCGGTGACCGCCACGCGGTACGTCGCCCTCATGGTCGGCAGCGCGCTGATGGCCATCGGCGGGGCGTTCCTCACCCTCGCGGTGCTGGGCAGCTTCACCCTCGACATCGTCAGCGGACGCGGCTGGGTGTGCATCGCGCTGGTCATCTTCGCCCGCTGGCGGGTCTGGCCGGCCGTCCTCGGCGCGCTGATCTTCGCCGGGACCGACGCCCTGCAGCTGCAGCTGGCGATCACCTCGGCCTTCGACGGGGTCCCCGGCGAGCTGATGCTCGCGCTGCCGTACCTCGCCGTCATCGCCGCCCTCGCCATCGGCGGGCGCACCGTGCGCTACCCCGGCTCCTACCTCAAGGCCTACCGCCGCGCCTGAGGCCGTCCCGGCCCACCCATCCCCCTCGCACCCCCCTCGAACGGAGACCCACCGTGCCCGACTCCGACCTGCTCGCCTCCGCCCTCGCCCGCGCCGTCGCCGAGGCCCGCACCGGCCTCGCCGAGGGCGGCATCCCCATCGGCGCCGCCCTCGTCCACGACGGCCGGGTGCTCGGCACCGGCCGCAACCGCCGGGTGCAGCTGGGCAGCCCGACCCGCCACGGCGAGACCGACTGCCTGGAGAACATCGGCCGGCTCCCGGCCAGCGTGTACGCCGCCTCGACGATGGTCACCACGCTCTCGCCGTGCGACATGTGCACCGGCGCGATCCTGCTCTACGGCATCCCGCGCGTGGTGATCGGGGAGAACCGCAACTTCCTCGGCGGCGAGGACTACCTGCGTTCGCGGGGCGTCGAGGTCGTCGTGCTCGACGACGCCGAGTGCGTGGCGATGATGGGCGGTTTCATCCGCGACCAGCCGACCCTGTGGAACGAGGACATCGGCGTCGAGGCCTGACTCGGCGTACCTGAGCCGAAATGCCGACCGCCTCGTGATGCCGGGCGTGCGCCGGAGCGCACGCTGGGCATCACGAGGCGGCTGCGGGCCTCGAGCGGAGGGCTACTTCGACTTGCGCGCCCGGCTGGCGATCTTCGCGCGCTCGTTGGCGTCGAGGATGACCTTGCGGATGCGGACCATCTCCGGGGTGACCTCGACGCACTCGTCGTCGCGGCAGAACTCCAGGCACTGCTCCAGCGAGAGCTTCTTCGGCGGGATGAGCTTCTCGAAGTTGTCGGAGGTGGCGGACCGGATGTTGGTCTGCTGCTTCTCCTTGGTGATGTTGACGTCCATGTCGTCGGCGCGGGAGTTCTCGCCGACGATCATGCCCTCGTAGACCTCGGTGGTCGGCTCCACGAACATCACGCCGCGCTCCTGCAGCGAGGTCATGGCGTACGCCGTCGCGGCGCCCTTGCGGTCGGCCACCAGCGAGCCGTTGTTCCGCGAGCGGATCTCGCCGGCCCACGGCTCGTACTTCTCGAAGATGTGGTGGGCGATGCCGGTGCCGCGGGTGGTGGTGAGGAACTCGGTCCGGAAGCCGATGAGGCCGCGCGCCGGGACCAGGAACTCCATCCGCACCCAGCCGGTGCCGTGGTTGGTCATCTGCTCCATGCGGCCCTTGCGGGTGGCGAGCAGCTCGGTGATCGAGCCGAGGTGCTCCTCGGGGGCGTCGATGGTCAGGCGCTCGACCGGCTCGTGGACCTTGCCGTCGATCTCCCGGGTGACCACCTGCGGCTTGCCGACAGTCAGCTCGAAGCCCTCGCGGCGCATCTGCTCCACGAGGATCGCCAGCGCCAGCTCGCCGCGGCCCTGGACCTCCCAGGCGTCGGGGCGCTCGGTCGGCAGGATGCGCAGCGAGACGTTGCCGATCAGCTCGGAGTCGAGGCGGTCCTTGACCAGGCGCGCGGTGACCTTGGAGCCCTTGACCCGGCCCACCAGCGGGCTGGTGTTGGTGCCGATCGTCATCGAGATCGCCGGCTCGTCGACGTGGATGAGCGGCAGCGCGACCGGGTTCTCCGGGTCGGCCAGCGTCTCGCCGATGGTGATGTCGGGGATGCCCGCGATCGCGACGATGTCGCCGGGGCCGGCGGACTCGCCGGGCTTGCGCTCGAGGCCCTCGGTGACGAGGAGCTCGGTGATCTTGACCCGGTTGACCGAGCCGTCGCGCTTCATCCACGCGACCTGCTGGCCCTTCTTCAGCTCGCCCTGGTGCACGCGCACCAGCGCGAGGCGGCCGAGGAACGGCGAGGAGTCGAGGTTGGTGACGTGGGCCTGGAGCGGCGCGCCCTCGTCGTACGTCGGGGCCGGGATGGTCTCCAGGATGGTCTTGAACAGCGGCTCGAGGTCGGGGCTGTCCGGCAGCTCGCCGTTGGCCGGCTGCTCGAGGCCCGCGACGCCGGCGCGGCCCGAGGCGTAGACGACCGGGAAGTCGAGCGCCTCCTGGCTGTGGCTGTCGTCGAGCAGGTCCATGAACAGCTCGTAGGTCTCGTCGACGACCTCGGCGATCCGCGCGTCGCCGCGGTCGGTCTTGTTGACGACCAGGATCACCGGCATGTCGGCGTTGAGCGCCTTGCGCAGCACGAAGCGGGTCTGGGGGAGCGGGCCCTCGGAGGCGTCGACCAGCAGCACGATGCCGTCGACCATCGACAGGCCGCGCTCGACCTCGCCACCGAAGTCGGCGTGGCCGGGGGTGTCGATGATGTTGATCGTCATCGGCTGGCCGCCGGCGGCCGGGCCGGCGTAGTGGACCGCGGTGTTCTTCGCGAGGATGGTGATGCCCTTCTCGCGCTCGAGGTCACCGGAGTCCATGACGCGCTCGGCGACGCTCTCGGCCTGGTGCGCGGTGAAGGCGCCGGCCTGGCGGAGCATGGCGTCGACCAGGGTGGTCTTGCCGTGGTCGACGTGCGCGACGATCGCGACGTTGCGCAGGTCCGTGCGGGCGGTGGTTCCGGGCATGGGAGTGGTACGTCGCTTCCGTCGGGAGTCAAGTCGGTGGTGCAGGGCCGCAAGAGGGCCTCGCCGAGTCTAGAGGCGCGAGCGGCATCGGCCCGCATCGCGAGGAGTGGCCCCGGGCACCGTGTGGGCATGCCCACGATCGCCACGAACACCCGCGTCCAGCTGCCCGAGCTGCTCGACTTCGCCCGCACCCGGCACCACCTCGTGCTGGTCACCCACCGCGCCGACGGCCGCCCGCAGGTCTCCCCGGTCACCGGCGGCGTCTCGGCCGAGGGGCACATCGTCATCTCGACGTACCCCGACCGCGCCAAGGCGGTGAACCTCCGCCGCGACCCCCGCTGCTCGGTCCTCGTCCTCTCCGATGAGTGGAACGACGCCTGGGTGCAGGTCGACGGCACCTGCGAGGTGCTCGACATGCCCTCCGCCGAGGCCGAGGACGGGCTGGTGGAGTACTTCCGGTGCATCTCCGGCGAGCACCCCGACTGGGAGGAGTACCGCGCCGCCATGCGCACCCAGGGCAAGTCGCTGCTCCGGATCACCCCCACCTCGTGGGGCCCGGTCGCCACCGGCGGCTTCCCTCCCGACCGCGTGCCGGGATAGTCCGCCACGCCTGCGCCCTTGGCCGGACCGGAAAGGGCGCGCTGGTGTCGGACTATCCCGCCAAGGGCGCTCCTGTGCCGGACTACCCCGAGAATCAGCCCCGAAGATCAGCCCCGCGAACGAGCGCCGACCCGAGAGAAGGGTCAGGCGAGCGCGCGGTCGAGCGCGGCGGCGACGTGCAGGGTGGTGCAGGGGAAGACGGGGATGTCGGCGTCGGCCTGCTTGACGAGCAGCTCGAGCTCGGTGCAGCCGAGGACGACACCGGCGGCGCCGGCGTCCCACAGCTCGTCGATGATCGACACCACGCCGCGGCGCGAGGAGTCCAGGACGCGGCCGTGGACGAGCTCGCCGTACACGACGTCGTCGAGCTCCTGGTGGTGCTTCTCGTCCGGCAGGTGGACGGTGATGCCGTGGCCGGCGAGCCGGTCGGTGAAGAACGGCCGGGTCATCGAGAACTTCGTGCCGAGGAAGCCCACCGAGGAGACCCCGGCCTCCTTGCACGCCTCGGCGACGACGTCGGCGAGGTGGAGGACGGGGACGTCGACGGCGGCCTCGACCTGCTCGAAGACCTGGTGGTACGCCGTCGTGCACATGAGCAGGAAGTCCGCCCCGGCCCGCTCCACGCCCTGCGCGGCGGCCACCAGCACGGCGGCGACGTCGTCCCAGCGCTCGGCAGCGGCGAGCTCGGTCACCTCGGCGAACTCCACCGACGCGAGCACGGTCCGCGCGGAGTGGAGCCCGCCGAGCCGCTCCTCGACGCCGCGGTTGAGGGCCTCGTAGTAGACGGCGCTGCTCTTCCAGCCGAGCCCGCCGAGAAGTCCGATGGTCTGCATGGCGCTCACCTTTCCACGGTTCGCGCCGCTCGGGGACGTGCAACGGGCCACACCGCGGCACAGCGGCCGGAAAGCCGGCGCTGCCCGCGGAAGACCCCGCGAGAGGCGATCAGTCCAGGACGCGGTGCACCTTGTGCTGCGCGGCCTGCGCGCGGGGCCGGATGACCAGCTCGTCGATGTTGACGTGCGGGGGCCGGGTGACCATCCAGGTGATCGCGTCGGCGACGTCCTCGGCGGTCAGCGGCTCGGCGACGCCGGCGTACACCGCCTCCGCCTTCTCCCGGTCGCCGTCGAACCGCACGAGGGAGAACTCGTCGGTCTTGACCATCCCGGGCGCGATCTCGCAGACGCGGACCGGCTGGTCCCACAGCTCCAGGCGCAGGGTCTCGGTGACGACCTGGGTGCCGTGCTTGGCGGCGGCGTACCCGCCGCCGCCCTCGTAGGCGATCCGCCCGGCGGTCGAGCCGACGTTGAGGACCACCCCGGCGCCGCTGGCGACCAGCGCGGGCAGCAGCGCGCGGGTGACCTGCATCAGGCCGATGACGTTGACCTCGTACATCCGGCGCCACTCGTCGCTGTCGGCCTCCGCCACCGGCGCGGACCCGAAGGCCCCGCCCGCGTTGTTGACCAGTATGTCGAGCCGGTCGCCGACCAGCTCGGCCAGGGCCGCCACCGACTCCTCCGAGGTCACGTCGCAGACCACGGCGGTGCCGCCGATCTCCGCAGCGAGCGCCTCGACCCGGTCCGCGCGCCGCGCCGCGCAGACGACGTGGAAGCCCTCCGCGGCCAGGCTGCGGGCGGTCGCCGCCCCGATGCCGCTGCTGGCGCCGGTGACGACGGCGGTACGACGGGCGGGGGCAGCGGGGCTCTCGGGGCTGGTCGGCTCGCTCATGCGGACCATTGTGGTGAGTGTCGGTCGCCGCTGGCACACTGGCGTGCCGTGTCCCAGCACCGCCTCCTCGTGCTCGCCCGGGCCGCCGGACTGCTCGGCGGCCTCGCCTGGCTGGCGCGCTGGCCGCTCGGCAGCGGCGCCGCCGGCGACACGGCGTACTGGCTAGGTCTGCTCGCCCTGGCCGTCGCGCTCGCGGCGTACGGCGCGTCCCTGGTGAAGATCGGCTGGCTCCGGGTCGTCGTCGGTGCGGCGTTCCCGGTGCTGGTCGGGTCGGTGCTGGCGGTCCTGCGCGGTGGCGGCGACGGGCTCGCGCTCGGCGGCGTCGTCGGCCTCGTGGCGCTCCTGGTCGCGGGCGCCACCACGCTCCGCGCCCGCCGGCAGCAACGGCGGGAGCCGCAGCACGAGCCCCAGCGCCGGGCCCAGCGACCGAGTCATCGACCAGACCATCGACCGGACCATCGAGCCGACCATCGTCCAGACCATCGACCAGACCATCGAGCCGACCAGCGACCGGGCCAGCGGCGAACGGGCACCGGAAGCCACGCCCGATGACGGGAACAACCCGCGCCCTCCACGGGTTGACCACCGGAGGCACGGTGGACGGCGGAAGGACGAGCGTGGACCCGATCAGGCGGTTGGCGATGATCAGCCTGCACACCTCCCCGCTCGACCAGCCGGGCACTGGTGACGCCGGCGGCATGAACGTCTACGTCGTCGAGGTCGCCAAGCGGCTCGCCGGCCACGGGGTCGAGGTCGACATCTTCACCCGCGCGACCAGCTCGGCGCTGCCGCCGGTCGTCGAGGCGTACGACGGGGTCTCGGTGCGCAACGTGCACGCCGGCCCGTTCGAGGGGCTGACCAAGGCCGAGCTGCCCGGCCAGCTGTGCGTCTTCGCCCGCGAGGTGCTCCGCGCGGAGGCGGTCCAGCCGGTGGGCCACTACGACGTCGTGCACTCCCACTACTGGCTCTCCGGCCAGGTCGGCGCCCTCGCCCGCGACCGCTGGGGCGTGCCGCTGGTGCACTCGATGCACACGATGGCCAAGGTCAAGAACGCCGCGCTCGCCGCCGGCGACGCCCCGGAGCCCGCCGCCCGGATCATCGGCGAGGAGCAGGTCGTCGAGGCCGCCGACAGGCTCATCGCCAACACCGACCTCGAGGCCAAGCAGCTCATCGAGCTGTACGACGCCGACCCGGCCCGCGTGGACGTCGTCCACCCCGGCGTCGACCTGTCGGTCTTCTGCCCGGCCGACCAGGCCGCCGCCCGCGCCGCGCTCGACCTGCCGCGCGAGGCCGCCGTCCTGCTCTTCGCCGGCCGGATCCAGCCGCTCAAGGCCCCCGACGTGCTGCTGCGCGCCGTGGCCGAGCTGCTCCGCCGCTCCCCGCACCTGCGCTCGCGGCTCGTGGTCCCCGTCGTCGGCGGCCCCTCGGGCTCCGGCCTGGACCGCCCCGAGTCGCTCGCCGCGCTCGCCGCCGAGCTGGGGATCACCGACGTGGTGCGGTTCGTCCCGCCGGTCGACCAGGCCTCGCTGGCGCGCTGGTACGCCGCCGCCACGGCCGTCGCCGTGCCGTCGTACAACGAGTCCTTCGGGCTGGTCGCCGCTGAGGCCCAGGCCTGCGGCACCCCCGTGCTCGCCGCCGCCGTCGGCGGGCTGACCACCGTCGTCCGCGACGGCCGCAGCGGGATGCTCATCGAGGGCCACGACCCCCGCGACTGGGCCACCGCGCTCGAGCGGGTCGTCACCGACCCGGTCCTGCGCGACCGGCTGGCCGCCGGCGCGCTCGCCCAGGCCCGGGAGTTCTCCTGGGAGGCCACCGCGGCCGCGACCCTCGAGGTCTACCGCCAGGCCCGCTCCGGCATGCGCGTGGTCGCGGCGTGAACGCCGAGGCAGCCGAGACCGTCCGCGCCTACCTGGCCGAGAACGACATCGAGTTCGAGGAGACCCGCGAGGGGCTCATCTCCTTCACCCTCCCCGGCGAGAAGAAGCTGCAGACCGCCGTCCGCCTCGACGTCGGCGAGCACGCGCTGGGGGTGCACGCCTTCGTCTGCCGCAACCCCGACGAGAACCACGAGCGGGTCTACCGCTGGCTGCTCGAGCGCAACCTGCGGATGTACGCCGTCTCCTTCGCCGTCGACCGCACCGGCGACATCTACCTCGACGGCCGGCTGCCGCTCTCCTCGGTCGGTCCCGAGGAGCTCGACCGGCTGCTCGGCTCGGTGCTGACCTACGCCGACGAGTCGTTCAACGCGATCCTCGAGCTCGGCTTCGCCTCCTCCATCCGCAAGGAGTGGGAGTGGCGCAAGCTGCGCGGGGAGTCCACCCGCAACCTCGAGGCGTTCCGCGGCTGGCTGGAGTCGGGCGAGGAGCCCGACCCCGACCCCGACCGCCTCGGCTAGCGGCTCGACCAGCGCCTCAGGCAGCCGCCGCGGGCTCCTGCGCGACCGTCCGCGGCTTGCGCCGGGCGACGGCGACGCCGACGAGCGCGAGCACGCCGCCGACGTACGCCATGGCCGGCGGGGCCTCGGAGAGCAGCAGCACGCTGAGCACGATGGTGATCGGCGGGACCAGGTAGGTGGTGATGCCCAGGCTGGAGGCGGTCATGTGCTGGAGGGCGAAGGCGTACGTCGTGAACGCGATCGCCGTCGGGAAGACGCCGAGGTAGACCACCCACAGCACCGAGGTGGTCGGGGCGTCGCGCACGTCGCCGACCAGCTCGCCGAGCCACGGCAGGCAGGCGACCGCGCCGATCGTGCAGGCCAGCCAGGTGACGTGGAGCGCGGAGAGCCGGGCGACCAGCGGCTTCTGCAGCACCAGGCTGATCGAGTAGACGAGCGCCGCGACCAGGCACAGCACGACGCCGAGCGGGTCGCGGTCCTCGGCCTCGGAGGTGGAGAACGCGATGACGGCCACCCCGGCGAAGGCGAGCGCGAGGCCGAGCGCGAGGTAGGGCGTGAACCGCTCGGCGAGGAACACCGCCGCCAGCAGCGCGATGAGCACCGGCGAGACCTGGATGAGCATCACCGCCGTGCCGGCGTCGACGCGCTGCTCCCCGGCGTTGAGCGCGACGTTGTAGACGCCGTACCAGAGCACGCCGATGGTCACCAGCGAGACCCACTGCCGGCCGGTGGGCCGCGGGAGCCGCCGGCCCGCGACGAACGCGCCGAGGACGAGCGAGCCGACCAGGAGCCGCCCCAGCGACAGCGACCCGGGGCCGAAGTCGTCGGCGAGGTGGCGGATCGCGACGAACGCCGAGGCCCACAGCACGAGCGTCACCCCGACCGCGGCCACCGGCAGCCACGCCGGGCCGGGCGTGGCGGGAGCGGGGGCCGAGGAGGAGGTCGCCGTACCGGTCGTCACCGGGCAAGCCTAGGAGCGGGCGCCGACACCGGACACGCGGTTTCCGGACGTGGATGCGCGATCGGCTGCCAGGTTCGGCCGGCTACAGGTCGAGCTTGTAGCCCAGCCCGCGCACGGTGACGAGGTAGCGCGGCTCGCCGGGGTCGGGCTCGAGCTTGGCGCGCAGCCGCTTGACGTGGACGTCGAGGGTCTTGGTGTCCCCGACGTAGTCCGAGCCCCACACCCGGTCGATGAGCTGGCCGCGGGTGAGCACCCGGCCGGGGTTGCGCAGGAACAGCTCGAGCAGCTCGAACTCCTTCAGCGGCAGCCGCTGCTCCTGGCCGTCGACGGTCACGACGTGCCGCTCGACGTCCATCCGCACCGGGCCGGCCTCCAAGGTGGCGGGCGCGAGGTCGGCGGGCTCCTGCCCGCGGCGCAGCACCGCGCGGATCCGGGCGACCAGCTCGCGGGGGGAGTAGGGCTTGGTGACGTAGTCGTCGGCGCCGAGCTCGAGCCCGACGACCTTGTCGACCTCGTCGTCCTTGGCGCTGACCATGATCACCGGGACGTTCGAGGTCTGCCGGATGGTGCGGCAGACCTCGGTGCCGGGGATGCCGGGGAGCATCAGGTCGAGCAGCACGATGTCCGCGCCGTGGCGCTCGAACTCCGCGAGCGCGGCGTGGCCGTCGGCGGCGATCGCCACCTCGAAGCCCTCCTTGCGCAGCATGTACGAGAGAGCGTCGCTGTAGCTCTCCTCATCCTCGACGACGAGTACCCGGGTCACGGGCATTCCTCCTGGTTGACGGGGTCCGAGACGTGCGGTTCGGCGCGGTCGGCGGCCTGCGGCAGGGTCAGGGTGAACGTGGACCCCTGCCCCTCGACCGACCAGACGCGGACCTCGCCGCCGTGGGTGGCGGCGACGTGCTTGACGATGGACAGCCCGAGGCCGGTGCCGCCGGTCGAGCGGTGCCGGGCGGGGTCGACGCGGTAGAAGCGCTCGAAGATCCGCTCGATCTCCCGGCTGGGGATGCCGATGCCCTGGTCGACCACCGAGATCTCGACCATGCCGTCCTCGGCCTTGGTGGAGACCAGGACGGTGGAGTCGGGGTCGGAGTACGACACCGCGTTGGCGACCAGGTTGGAGACCGCCGCGGTGACCTGCTCGGCGTTGCCGAGGACGCGGAGCCCGGTCGTGCCGCCGGTGACGACGGTGATCTGCTTGGCGTCGGCGTCGATCGCGCTGGTGTCGACCGCGACCTCGATGACCTCGTCGACCGGCACCGGCTGCGGCGCTTCGAGCGGGTCGTCGCCCTGGAGCCGGGAGAGCTCGAGGATCTGCTGGACCAGCTGCCCGAGCCGCTCGCTCTCCACCAGCATCCGGGCGGAGAAGCGCTTGACCGCCTCGGGGTCCCCGGCGGCGTCGGCGACGGCCTCGGAGAGCAGCCGGATCGCGCCGACCGGCGTCTTGAGCTCGTGGCTGACGTTGGCGACGAAGTCGCGGCGCACCGCCTCCACCCGCCGCTCCCGGGTGCGGTCCTCGACCAGCACCAGCACCAGCCGCGAGCCCAGCGGCGCCACGCGGGCGGTCACGTTGCGCGAGGGGGCGCCGGTGCGGGCGATGATCAGCTCGGTCTCCCGGATCTGCCCGTCGCGGCGCACCTGGCGCACCAGGTCGGCCAGCTCCTCGGAGGTCAACGCGGTGCCGCGGACCAGGCCCATGGAGTACGCCGGCGCGCTGGCCTTGAGCACGGTGTCGGACTCGTCGACGACCACCGCGCTGCTGCGGAGCACCGACAGCACGGTCGCGACGCCCGGCGGGACGACCGGCTCCTCGGCCGGGGGGAGCCGGTGCTGCTGCCGCTCGCTGACCGCCCAGGCCAGCACGGCGGCGCTACCGACCAGCGCCCCGATGATCGCGGCGAGGAACGCCTGCATCGTCGGGTCCACGCTGCGATCGTACGGCGGCCAGGTCGGCCCACCCGCCGATCGGGGGCCCGGTCCACCAACGTTCACCCCGCGTTCACCCCGCGCCCGCCGCCCGTTGCTCACCGTGGCGGACCCTCGTCCCATGCGCGATGTCTTCCATGAGCAGCTCGAGTCCGTCTTCGTCGATCTCGCCGGCATCTGCGGCCGCGTCGAGCTGGCCGTCGGCGACGCCAGCCGCGCGCTGCTGACCGGCGACGCCGAGCTCGCCGAGCGGGTCATCAGCGGCGACGTCGAGATCGACCGGGCCCGCGAGGAGGTCGAGGAGTCGGCCTTCCAGCTGCTGTCCCTGCAGGCCCCGGTCGCCCGCGACCTGCGCACCGTCGTCGCGGCGCTGCGGATGGTCAGCGAGCTCGAGCGGATGGGCGACCTGTCGGTCCACGTCGCCAAGATCGCCCGCCTGCGCGTGCCCGGCATCGCGGTCCCCGAGGAGGTGCGGCCCACCATCGAGCAGATGGCGACCGTCGCCGAGGACATGGTCCGCCGGGTCGCGGAGATCATCATCCGCCGCGACGTCGCCGCCGCGATCGCGCTGGGCCGCGCCGATGAGGAGATGGACCAGCTGCGCCGCCGCAGCTTCACCGAGCTGCTCGCCGAGGACTGGGGCCACGGCGTGGAGGCGGCCGTCGACATCGCCCTGCTGGGGCGCTACTACGAGCGGATCGCCGACCACGCCGTCTCGGTCGCCAACCGGGTCGTCTTCGTGGTCACCGGAGACAACCCCACCTCGGTCACCGCCTGAGGTGGGCTGCCCCGCCGGTCGAGCAGGGAGACGCGCCGGCGCCGACCGTGTCGAGGCCCGGCGAGAGGCCCGGCGAGGGGCCCGGCGAGAGGCCCAGGGCCTCAGCCAGAGGTCACCGGATCTCGACCCGCCGGTCGCGACCTCGTTCCTCGGTCGCGCGGCTTGCTCGATCTCCCTGAGCCCACGGAGCGGGCTCGTTCCTCGCCCGCTCCTGCTCAGCGACCCTGGTTGGCGACGGCGGCGGCTGCCGCGGCGGCCGCCTCGGGGTCGAGGTAGCGACCGGGGGCGGTGGGCCGCATGTCCTCGTCGAGCTCGTAGACCATCGGCATGCCGGTAGGGATGTTCAGCCCGGCGATGTCCTCGTCGCTGATCTGGTCGAGGTGCTTGACGAGCGCACGCAGCGAGTTGCCGTGCGCGGCGACGAGCACGACGTTGCCGGCGCGGAGGTCGGGGACGATCGCGGACTCCCAGTAGGGGAGGAACCGGCCGATGACGTCCTTGAGACACTCGGTGCGGGGCATCTCCTCGCCGAGGTCGGCGTACTGCGGGAGCCCGACCTGGGAGTACTCGGCGTCGTCGTCGAGCGGCGGCGGGGGCACGTCGAAGGAGCGGCGCCAGAGCATGAACTGCTCCTCGCCGAACTCCGCGAGGGTCTGCTTCTTGTCCTTGCCCTGGAGGGCGCCGTAGTGGCGCTCGTTGAGCCGCCAGGACCGGCGCACCGGGATCCAGTGCCGGTCGGCGGCGTCGAGGGCGAGGCCGGCGGTGTTGATCGCCCGGCGCTGCAGGGAGGTGTGGACGACGTCGGGCAGGACGCCGGCCTCACGCATGAGCTCGCCGCCGCGGACGGCCTCGGCGCGGCCCTTCTCGGTCAGGTTGACGTCCACCCAACCGGTGAAGAGGTTCTTCGCGTTCCACTCGCTCTCGCCGTGGCGGAGCAGCACCAGGGTGGAGGTCACTCGGTCTCCGCCTCCGGCGCCTCGGAGCCCTCGGTGCCGTGCGGCTCGACCGAGACGGCGGCGCAGTCGTAGGGCTCGGCGTCCGACGGGGCGGTGCCCGCGGCCTGCGGGGCGTCGTCGAGGCCGTCGTACTCATCGCACGCGGGGACGACCGGGACGGTCACCGAGACCTGCTCGCCGGAGGAGAAGCCGATGGTCAGCGGCACGAAGTCGCCCGGGTCGAAGTCGCCGGTCAGGCGGACGCCGCCGTCCTGCAGCAGCGAGACCAGGCCGCCCTCGGCGAGCGCGTAGGGCTCGAACTCGGCGGCCTCGACGGCCGCGCCGGAGCCGGCGGAGATCGA
Source organism: Nocardioides marmotae (assembly GCF_013177455.1). Taxonomy (NCBI): domain Bacteria; kingdom Bacillati; phylum Actinomycetota; class Actinomycetes; order Propionibacteriales; family Nocardioidaceae; genus Nocardioides; species Nocardioides marmotae. Next base: position 3,816,707 of record NZ_CP053660.1, on the reverse strand, counting down.
CTCGATCTCGGTGGCCTCGGCGCCGGGGTTGTTGGAGAACGTCGTGAGGAACGTCCCGGAGCCGGCGCGCTCGGACACGATCACCGCGCCGATGACGTCCACGGAGCCGGAGCGTTCGTTCCCGCTCATCGAGATCGTGTTGACCCGGTCCGTCGCGGGGTTGAACCCACAGGAGGACAGGACGGGGACGGTCAGCACGAGCGCGCCGAGGGCGAGCGTGGTGTTGCGTCGGAGCAGCATGTTCTGGAGCCTCGCAGGGTGAGCGGCCGAAGGTGGGCCTCAGCCTAGCGGTGGCTAGCGGGACAGCCCGACCGAGGTGCCGGCGAAGGCCAGCGCGAGCAGCACCACGCCGAGGTAGACCGAGGTGACGGTGAGCAGCCGCGCGGCGCCCAGGCGCAGGCCCAGGCGCAGCGGCAGGTAGGTCCAGCCGTCCTTGTTGTCCGGCACCAGCCCCCACAGCGCGCGCAGCACGTGGACGCCGACCCCGAGCAGCGCGAAGAGCACCACCACGGCGACCTCGGGCGGGTTGCCCTCGTGCTGGCCGCCCCAGCCGCCGTAGGAGAGGTAGGCCGGGTAGAGCGCGAACGACGCCGCCCAGGGCAGCCAGGAGAGCAGGCCGCGGCGGAGCGCGACATTGGCGAGCAGGCCGATCGCGACAGCGAGGAGGTAGCAGCTGCCGGCCGTGATCCCGGTCGAGACGGCCAGCGGGACCAGCAGCAGCGCGGCGCAGGCGATCGCGAACCACACCGAGCCCGGGTCGAGCCGGCCCTGCGCGACGGGCTTGCCCGGCAGGTCGTGCCGGGCGTCGCGGCCCCGGTCGACGAGGTCGTTGTGCCAGCCCAGGATCGTCTGGCCGACCAGCACGGTCAGCAGCACGACGCCGACCTCGCGCAGCTCCCGGCCCGCGAGCGCTGCGCACGCGGCGATGCCGAGCGCCGTGACGGCCGCCTGCTTGGGGTGGGCGGCCCGGAGCAGCAGCACGGGCTCGAGGTCGCCGACCCCGCGCCGGCGCCGTACGACGGGTGCGGGCCGCGCCGCGGCCACCGGCTCGGGCTCCCTCGTCCGCTCCTCGACGGCCACCGCGGTCGCGCCGCCCTCGGGCGTCGCGATCTCCGTCCCATCCGCCCCGGACGTACCACTTCGGCGCCGGAGGCGCTCCCTCATCGCCATGTCCGCAGTATCGCCTCCGTCACGTCCGGGAACGGGCGAAACCACGCGGTTCACCTGCGGTTTCGTGTTTTCGGGGCCACCCCGTGGGGCCCTCTCCTGCACACCGAATCCGGTCTGTCAAGACCGCATTGTGGCTCTGACCTGCGAGAACGCAAGGGGAGGTGGTCCAGACGCGTGTTAGGATGGCCCTCTAGGAAGGGGTACCTGACATATGACTTTCACCGTCGGCGAAACGGTTGTTTATCCGAACCACGGGGCCGCTGTCATCGAGGACATCGAGATGCGGACCATCAAGGGAGAGGACCGGCAGTACCTCGTCCTGCGGATCGTCGCCCAGCAGGACCTGGTCGTGCGCGTCCCCGCGTGCAACCTCGACCTCGTCGGAGTGCGCGACGTCGTGGACAAGGCCGGCCTCGACCGCGTGTTCGACGTCCTGCGTGCCGCGCACGTCGAGGAGCCGACCAACTGGTCGCGTCGCTACAAGGCCAACCTGGAGAAGCTGCACAGCGGTGACGTCATGAAGGTCGCCGAGGTCGTGCGCGACCTGTGGCGCCGCGAGCGTGACCGCGGTCTGTCCGCGGGCGAGAAGCGGATGCTGGCCAAGGCCCGGCAGATCCTGGTCTCCGAGCTCGCGCTCGCCGAGAAGACCAACGAGGACAAGGCGGAGGCCCTCCTCGACGAGGTGCTCGCTTCCTGACGCACCTCACCACCGCGTGACACGAGGCCCCCGGGTGAATCACCCGGGGGCCTCGTCGCGTCCCGGCCCGGTGCCGGCTGCGGGTGCTGGCCCGGTGCCGGTTGAGGGCCGGGCGTGGGTCCGGGCGTGGGTCCGGGGCCTAGGGTCGGGGCGTGGACGTGGACTGGGACGACGAGGACGGAGCGCTCCGGGCGCTCGGCACGGTCGTGGAGACCGGCCGCGGCTCGCTGCCCTTCGCGCTGGTGCACGGCGAGGCGCTCGTGGTGGCGGCGTCCTGGGCGCTGGGCGAGGCCGAGGTGACCCTCGTCGACGTCGGGACCGAGTGGGCCGCGCTCGTGGAGGCCGGTGAGCCGCTGGTGCTGCACGACGCGCTGTGCCCGATGACCCCCGCCGACTTCCTGCGCGCCTGCCTGGAGCGCGCGGTCGAGCGGGACACCGTCGTGGTCGGCATCCGCCCGGTGACCGACACCGTCAAGGAGACCTCCGGCGGGTACGTCGGCGCCACGGTCGACCGCGCCGGGCTCGTCGTGGTCACCTCGCCGGTCGTGCTGCCCGCGAGCGTGGTCGCCCGGCTCGACGGGCTGCCGTCGACGGACTTCGTGGAGCTGGTGGAGGACCTGCGGGCGCAGTTCCCCGTCGAGCTGGCCGACGCGCCGCCGTCGGCCCGCCGGGTCGCCTCGGAGGACGACGTACGCCTGCTCGAGGCGCTCACGACCCCGGGCTAGAGGCCCTCGGCCAGGGCGAGCGCGAGCGCGACGTCCTCGGGGAAGGTGATCTTGAGGTTGCGCGAGGTGCTCGGCACGGCCGCGATCCGCACCGGGTGCTCGGGGTCGGGGTAGCGCTCCAGGCAGCTGGCGGTGTCGGTGCCCTCGAAGCCGTCGGCCTCGGCGCGGCGGTACGCCGCCAGCAACGCGTCGGCGCGGAAGGCCTGGGGCGTCTGCACGCCGGCCAGCCCGGCCGGCAGCGGGTCGCCCGCCACCGAGAGCACCCCGGAGACCGGGACCACCGGGATCGCCCCGCCGTGCTCGCGGGCGGCCCGGATCGTGCGGTCGAAGAGGTCGGCCCCGGCCAGCGGGCGGGCCCCGTCGTGGACCGCGACCACGTCGATCGCGCCGGACCCGATGTCCTCGGCGAGGGCGCGGAGGGCCTGCCACTCCGAGGCGTGCCGGGTCGCGCCGCCGGCGACGACGCGGACCTCGCGGTCCCCGAGGTGGGGGACCACCGCGTCGGCGACGGCCTGCTCCTCCCCGGCGCGCACGACGAGGACCACCCGGGCCACGTCGTCGAGCGCGAGCACGTCGCGCACCGACCAGGCCAGCACGGCGGCCGGCCCGAGGGGGAGGAGCACCTTGTTCACGTCGGCACCCACCCGGGTGCCGGAGCCCGCGGCGAGGACGACGACGGCGGCTGGCACGCGGCGCAGGTTACCGCCCGGTCCGGGGCACCGGTGCGCGGCACGATTTACATGGCTGTTGCACGACGAAACCGGGCGCGAACATGGCGCACCTACGTTGCGACCGTGACCCCGCGACCCGCGCACGACGAGTGGCAGCCGGTCTGCGCCCTCGCCGAGCTCGAGGTCGACCGGGCCGCGACCGCGCTCGTGCACGGGCAGGCCATCGCGATCTTCCGGCTCGCCGACGACCGGGTCTTCGCCCTGGGCAACCACGACCCGTTCGCGAAGGCCTCGGTGATCGCCAAGGGGATCGTGGGTTGCCGCGGCGACGTCCCGTTCGTGGGGTCGCCGGCGCACGGCCACGCCTTCGACCTGCGCACCGGGAGGTGCCTCGACGACCCCGCCGCGGCGGTGCCGGCCTACGACGTCAAGGTCGTCGACGGCATGGTGCACGTGGGGCAGCGCAAGGCGGTGGCGGCGTGAGGACGCTGGTGACCGTGGCCGAGACCTCCTGCCCCGTGGTCCGGGAGGTGACCCGGCGCGCGGGCATCCGGCTCGGTGCCCCGGCGGTCGCGACCGCGGCGGCCGACCTGCCGGCGGTGCTGGAGCGGGTGCCCGGGTCGGCCGTGGTCGTCCCGCTGCTGCTGAGCGACGCCGCGGGTCTCGGGCCGCCGCTCGGCCCCCACCCGCTGCTCGCCGCGGCGCAGGCCTCCCGGCTGATCGCCGCCGGCGTCCGCCCCGGCCGACCGGTCGTGATGGCCGCCGCCGGCACCGACGACCCGGTCGTCCAGGAGCGGCTGGTCCGGGCCGCCGCGCTGCTGGCCGACACCTGGACCGGGCCGGTGGTGCTGGCGACGACCGACGGCCTCGGCCCGCGACTGGAGGACGTGGTCGGCCGCGGGGCGGTCGTCTCGACCTACGCGCTCGGCCCGGGTGCCGAGGCCGAGGAGCTGCGCGACCGGGTCGCCGCGGCCGGGGCTTCGGTGCTAGCCGAGCCGATCGGTCCCCATCGCTTCGTGGCCGACCTGGTGGGCCGCCGCTTCCGCGCCCTCCAGCAGTCGGTGGCCGCCTGAGCGCTCCGCGCGGGCGCCCTCGACGAGCGCCACGAGGTGCTCGCTGACCAGGTCGGACCGCTCCAGCGGCAGGTAGTGGCCGGCCCCCGGCGCCACCAGCAGCCGCGCCCCGCGGATGCCGCCGGCCAACCGTCGGGCGTGCGGCGGCGGGGTGAGCCGGTCGGCGCTGCCGACCAGGACGACCGCCGGCACGTCGTCGTACGCCGCCAGGCCGGCGAGCCGCTCGTGGGCCATCAGGTCGCGGTAGAAGCCCTCCATCGTGGCCGGCGGGCAGCAGATCAGCTGGTCGGTGGCCAGCCCCGCGTCGCGCAGCCGCAGCGGCTCCCCGAAGAGCAGCCGGTTGACGACGTACCGCTCGATGGAGGGGGTGCGCCGCCGCTCGCGCCGGGTGAGCAGCCGCGCGCGGAGCGCCAGGACGTGCGGGATGAGCTTGCGGGCCGAGCCGACGTCCGGCAGGCCGAGCGTGACGCTGCCCAACTCGCCGGAGGAGGTCGAGACGAACAGCAGGCCGCGGATGCGGTGCACCAGGTCGGGGCGGATCTCGGGCAGCGCCATGAGCGTCATGCCGCCGATGGAGTGCCCGGCCAGCACGAGCGGGCCGTTCGCGGCGTGGGCGTCGACGACGGCGCCGAGGTCGCGGGCGAGGTTCTCGATGGTGCACGCCTCGAGCGGCGCCTTCTCGGAGCGGCCGTGCCCGCGGGCGTCCCAGGTGACGACGCGCAGGTCGGCGCCGTATTGGTCGAGCAGGTCGCGCACCTGGTAGTGCCAGACCTCCTCGTCGGCGGTCCAGCAGTGGGCCAGCAGCACGGTGACCGCGGCGTCCGCGCGCCCGTGGGTCGTGACGTGGAGGGTCAGCCCGTCGTGAGTGGTCAGCGTGTGCCTCATGCGTCCGCTCCCAGGATCAGCGCCGTCGCGATCGCGGCCACGCCCTCGCCGCGGCCGGTGAGCCCCAGGCCGTCGGTGGTGGTCGCCGACACGGTGACCGGGCCGCCCGCGGCGGCGCTCAGCGCCGCCTCGGCCTCGGCGCGGCGCGGGCCGAGCCGGGGCCGGTTGCCGATCACCTGGACCGCCACGTTGCCGATCTCCCAGCCCGCGGCGCGCACCCGCCGGGCCGTCTCGCCGAGGAGGGCCGCGCCGGACGCGCCGGCCCACTCCGGCTCGGCGGTGCCGAAGTTCGTGCCCAGGTCGCCCAGGCCCGCCGCGGAGAGCAGGGCGTCGCACGCGGCGTGGGCGGCGACGTCGGCGTCGGAGTGGCCCTCGAGCCCCTGCGGCTCGTCGGGCCAGGCCAGCCCCGCCAGGTGCATCGGCACCCCGTCGACGAGGCGGTGGACGTCGGTGCCCGTGCCGACGCGGATCCGGGCTGCGAGGTTCGGTGGCACGCGGCGATCATGCCTGAGCAAGAATCACCCCGTGCGGACGTCTCGCGGTGCGTGGTCGCTCGCCGGTCTCGTGGCTGGCGCGGCGGGTCTGGCGACGTCGTACTGCGTCGCGATGGTGATGACCATCCGCGACTCCCCGGTCGTCGCGGTGGCCGAGCAGATCATCCGGCTGGTGCCCGGCGGGGTGATCGAGAAGGCGATCCGGCTCTTCGGCCCCCTCGACAAGCCGCTGCTGATCCTCGGCGTCATCGCGGGCCTGGTCGCCGTCTTCACCTGGACCGGCCGGCTGGCCCGCCGCTCGTGGTGGCGGCCGGTGGTCGTGTACGCCGTGCTCGCCGCCATCGGGGCCGTCGCGGTGCTCGCCCAGCGCGGCGCCGGGCCGGTCGACCTGCTGCCGGTCGGCGTCGGCCTCGGCACCTGGGTGGTCGCGCTGATCGTCCTCGCCGAGCCGTTGCGCCGCGCCGAGCTCGTCGCGGCCGAGGCCGCCGAGCGACCGGCCGGCGAGGGCGGCGACCTGGACTCCCTGCACCGGCACACCCGGCGCGGGTTCGTGCTGCGCGCGGGCCTGCTGACCGCGCTGGGGGCGGCGGTCGCGGTCTTCGGGCGCTCGGTCGGCGTGGGCCGGCGCGCGGTGGAGAAGAGCCGCCGCCTGCTCAAGCTCGACGGGGTCACCGAGGGCCAGGTGCCGCCGGGGGCCCGGGTCGACCTGGAGGGCATCTCCCCGTGGCGCACCCCCAACGACGACTTCTACCTGATCCACACCGCGCTCGTGGTGCCCGCGATCGAGCCGGCCGACTGGACGCTGCGGATCACCGGGATGGTCGACCGGCCGCTGGAGATCACCTACGCCCAGCTTGTCGCCCGTGAGATCACCCAGTCCTGGGTCACCCTGACCTGCGTCTCCAACGAGGTCGGCGGGGGCCTGGTCGGCAACGCCTGGTGGAGCGGCGTCCGCATCGCCGACCTGCTCGCCGAGGCCGGCGTGCAGGAGGGGGCCGACGCGGTCAAGCAGACCTCCGACGACGGCTGGACCTGCGGCACGCCGCTCGAGGCGCTCACCGACGACCGCGGCGCGATGCTGGCGGTGGCGATGAACGGCCGCCCGCTGCCGGTCGAGCACGGCTTCCCCGTGCGCACGGTCGTGCCCGGGCTCTACGGCTACGTCTCGGCGACCAAGTGGGTCCGGGAGCTCGAGGTCACCCGGTTCGAGGACTTCGAGGCGTACTGGACCACCAAGGGGTGGGGCGAGCGCGGCCCGATCAAGATGGCCTCCCGGATCGACGTGCCCCGCCAGGACGCCGAGGTCCCGGCCGGGACCGTGCGGTTCGGCGGGGTCGCCTGGGCGCAGACGACCGGCGTCGCGGAGGTCGAGGTCGCCGTCGACGGCGGGCCGTGGCTGCCCGCCGAGGTCGCCGACCCCGGCACCGACGACACCTGGGTGCAGTGGGTCGCCCAGGCCGACGTGGCCGAGGGCGACCACGTCGTCCGGGTGCGGATGACCGACAAGGACGGCGCCGTGCAGACCGGCGTCGAGGCCGACGTCGTCCCCGATGGCGCGACCGGCTGGCACGAGCGGTCGTTCCGGGCGGTCGAGGCGTGAGCGAGGTTGCGGGTGGCCCCGCTGGTGACTTCTCCGGGGACTTCGCCGGCCGGCCCGGGTGCGCACTGGTCGTCGGCGGGAGCGGCGGGATCGAGGCGAACCGACGGACGGTTCGGCTGCATACCTTGATGAAGCGTCACTCCCCTCGGTGAGCTCACCCTGGGGAGTGACGGTTCGCCTGCATACCTAGGGGAAACAACCGCCTCGGGAGCGAGCCGCCCCGAGAACGAGCCGCCGGGCTACCAGGTGCCGTTCGAGGACGGCAGCGGGTGGGCGTCGTCGTGGATGACGTAGGCCAGGCCGCCGGAGGTGGGCAGCCACACCGACTCGAACTGCGCACGGTCGTAGGTGCGGCGCACGCCGGCGCTCGAGGAGGCGGCGGGGTCGTTGACGACGACGTCGCCGGACTGGGTGAACCCGACGATCACCAGCAGGTGGCCGTTGGTCGCGGAGATCGGCGCCCCGGAGAGCTGGCCGCGGCCGAAGGAGACCGACGCGACGACCGGGATCCCGGCCTTGATCAGTCGCTCGGCCTCGCGGAGCGAGCGCAGCCGGGTGACGAACGCGTGGCCGGCCAGCGGGGCGGCGTACGCGGTGTTGAAGGGCCAGTTGCCGGTGCCGCGGTACGCCGCGTCGTAGGTCATCCGCGCGGCGTGGTCGACCCAGGGGTCCTGGTGGCCCGCGCCGACCCAGGCGTGGTCGGCCGCCTTCGGCAGCGCGCCGTAGTAGCCGAGCACCATCGAGGTCGACGTCGGCGAGCACCACGCCTGGCCGCCGCCGCCCCACTGGGGGGAGTGGCCCTGGTGGATCATCTGGCTGTAGCGCGGCACGTCGAGCACGATGCCGCGTGCGACGCCGGGCTTGGAGGTGGTGACCGGGCCCGACGGCAGCCGCGAGGCGACCGCGCCGACGGTGTCGACGACGGCCTTGGCCTTGGTGCCGGCGCGGCGGGCGAGGGAGACGCGCAGCTGGTAGGACGCCATGCCCCGCGGGGCCTTCCAGGTGTCGACGTTGACGTCGGCGAGGTCGTCGCCCTGGCCGCCGACGCTGGTGCGGCGGGTGAACGTGTCACCGGAGGTCCACCGGCCCAGCACGTCCCAGCTCGACTGCCCGCCGCCGGCGGCGCGGCCGCGCACCGACACCTCGATCCAGCTGTCGCCGGTGGTCGTCGCCGACCAGGAGCCGATCAGCTCGGTGAGCGCGAACCCGGGCTTGGTCCACGGGGAGAGCCAGTGGCCGAGCTCGTAGGCGGTGCCGTCGACCTTCCGGCGGCCGGAGGGCGCCTTGGTCTGCACGATCGTCCCGCGGGTGACCCGGGTGTCGACGAGCCGGCCGCTGCGCAGCTCGGCCGGGGTGTCCCACTGGGTGTAGGCGATCGGCCGCGCCGGGGCGGCGGAGGCCGGGGCCGGGACCGCCGCGAGGAACGAGCCGGTGAGCACGAGGGAAAGAAGGGGGAGGAGCCGCCGCATGACCCCCACGGTAGGTCACATCCGTCCCACCAGTCACAGGATCGGGCGGGGGTGCGGGCACGTAGCCGGGGATGCGGGTCGCGCCCGGCACCGTCCCTAGACTGGCGGGGTGACCCTGAGGCTCTACGACACCGCGACGCGCGAGGTGCGCGACTTCGTCCCCCTCGTGGAGGGGCGGGCGAGTGTCTACGTCTGCGGTCTCACGGTCCAGTCCGAGCCGCACGTCGGCCACGTCCGCTCGGGGGTCAACTTCGACGTCCTCCAGCGGTGGCTGCGGCACAGCGGCTACGACGTCACGTTCATCCGCAACGTCACCGACATCGATGACAAGATCCTCGGCAAGGCCGAGGCGCTCGGCCGCCCGTGGTACGCCCACGCCGCGATCATGAAGCGCGAGCTCGACGCGGCGTACGCCGCCCTCAACGTCGCCCCGCCGACCTACGAGCCCGCCGCCACCGGCCACGTGCCCGAGATGGTCGAGCTGATCGAGGCGCTCATCGAGCGGGGCCACGCCTACGCCGCCGCGGACGGCTCCGGCGACGTCTACTTCGACGTCCGGTCCTGGCCGGCGTACGGCGAGCTGACCTCCCAGCGCATCGAGGACATGGAGGCCGCCGAGGACGCCGACCCGCGCGGCAAGCGCGACCCGCGCGACTTCGCGCTGTGGAAGGGCCACAAGGAGTCCGAGCCGCTCACCGCGTCCTGGCCCAGCCCCTGGGGCCGCGGCCGGCCCGGCTGGCACATCGAGTGCTCGGCGATGGCCGGCAAGTACCTCGGCAGCGCCTTCGACATCCACGGCGGCGGCGTCGACCTGCGCTTCCCCCACCACGAGAACGAGCAGGCCCAGTCGCGCGCCGCGGGTCACCCGTTCGCGTCGTACTGGATGCACAACGCCTGGATCACCACCGCCGGCGAGAAGATGTCCAAGTCGCTCGGCAACAGCCTCACCATCCCCTCGGTGCTCCAGCGCTTCCGCGGCATCGAGCTGCGCTTCTACCTCGTCGCCGCGCACTACCGCTCCCACGTGGAGTTCAGCTTCGAGGCGCTCGAGGAGTCCGCGGCCGGGTTCGGCCGCATCGAGGGCTTCCTCGACCGCGTCGGCGGCGCCGCCGAGGTCGAGAAGGGCGCGCTGCCGCAGGCCTTCGCCGACGCCATGGACGACGACCTGGGTACGCCGGCGGCCGTGGCCGTCCTCTACGACGCCGTCCGCGAGGGCAACCGCCTGCTGCAGGCCGGCGACGCGGCGGGCGCGCGCGAGCAGGCCGGCGCCGTGCGCGCCATGCTCGACGTGCTGGGCCTGGACCCCGCCGACCCCGCCTGGAGCAGCGCCTCGGGCGGCTCGGAGAAGGCCGACGCACTGACCACCGCCGTGGACGTCCTCGTCCGCGGCCTCCTCGACCAGCGGGCCCAGGCCCGCGCGGAGAAGGACTTCGCCGCCGCCGACGCGATCCGCGACCGGATCAAGGCCGCCGGCATCGAGGTCGAGGACACCCCCGACGGCCCGCGATGGTCGCTGAACGCAGGGAGCACCGTCTGATGCCAGGGAACAGCCAGCGCAAGGGCGCGATCCGCAAGAGCGGCAAGGGCGCCACGATCGGGTCGGGCGGCCGCGTCAAGCGCGGCCTCGAGGGCAAGGGTCCGACGCCCAAGGCGAAGGACCGGCCCTACCACAAGGCCTACAAGGAGGCGCAGCGCAGCGAGCGCCGCGCCCCCGTCCGCACGCGCAAGAAGACCAGCGACGTCGAGTGGATCGCCGGGCGCAACGCGGTCGTCGAGGCGCTGCGCGAGGGCGTGCCGGTGACGGCCGTCCACGTCGCCGAGGGCGCCGAGCGCGACGGCCGGCTGCGCGAGGCGTTCCGGCTGGCCTCGGAGAAGGGCATCGGCCTGCTCGAGGTGCCCCGCGGCGAGCTCGACCGGATCACCAGCGGCGCGGTCCACCAGGGCCTGGTCGCCAAGATCCCCGCCTACCAGTACGCCCACCCCGAGGACCTGCTCGACCGCGCGGCCGAGGCCGGCGAGAAGCCGCTCATCGTGGTGCTCGACCAGATCACCGACCCGCGCAACCTCGGCGCGATCGTGCGCTCGGCCGCCGGCTTCGGCGCCCACGGCGTGGTCATCCCCGAGCGGCGCGCGGCCAGCATGACCGCCGCGGCGTGGAAGACCAGCGCGGGCGCGGCCGCCCGGATCCCGGTCGCGCAGACCGTCAACCTGGTCCGCCAGCTCAAGGCCTACCAGGACGCCGGCTGCATGGTGATCGGCCTGGCCGCCGACGGCGACGTCTCGCTGCCCGACCTCGACCTCGCCGACGGCCCGCTGGTCGTCGTGGTCGGCGCCGAGGGCGGCGGGCTGTCCCGGCTGGTCGCGGAGACCTGCGACCAGATCGTGTCGATCCCGATGGCCAACACCCTGGAGTCGCTCAACGCCGGCGTCGCGGCCTCGGTGACCCTCTACGCGATCGCCCAGGCCCGCGCCTGAGGATGCCCCGGCTGCCCGGACGTCGTCGCGTCCTCACCACCACCGTCGCGGTGGTGGTGTGGGCCGTCCTCGCCGTGGCGATCGGCCTCGCCTTCTTCCTCGGTGAGAGCCGCTCGATCTCGCTGGCCAGCCACGACGCCGAGGTGCGCCCGACCCTCGACGGCACGGTGGTCGTCCGGACCGGGCCGGTGCTGCCCGACCTGCGGCTCGACGCGGGCTCGCCGATCGGGGTGGACGTCCAGCTCGGCAAGACCGAGGCCACGACCCTCGACGAGCTCGTCCAGCGCTACGCCTACATCGGCAGCCAGCCCGAGGGGCCGCGGGCCCGGGTCACCGGCGCGGTCGGCTCGATGGCCCGCGACGCCGCCGTCCGCGGCGCCGTGCTGGCCCTGGTCCCGCTCGTGCTGTGGGCCGCCGTCGGGCGGGAGCGGCGCCGCGCCCTGCTGCACAGCGCCCGCTCCTGGCGCGGCGCGGTCGCCGTGGTCCTCGTCGGCGGGCTCGTGGTGGTGCTCCTCGAGCCCTGGCAGGACGACGACCGACCGGTCGACGCCGCCCGCGAGTGGGTGCCGCTGGGGGAGTGGCTGGGCGCCGCCGTCCCGCTGCCCGACGAGGTCGCCGGGCTCGAGGTGCGCGGCGACGTGACCACCAGCCAGACCAAGCGGCTCATCGAGAGCGCGGTCGGCACCTACACCCAGAGCAAGGAGTGGTACGCCGCCGCGGCGGAGGACGCCGCCGAGCTCGACCTGCGCCGGCCCGCGGAGGACGAGACCGTCGTGCTGCTGGTCTCCGACCGCCACGACAACATCGGCATGGACGCCGTGGCGCGGGCGATCGGCGACGCCGGCGGCGCGACAGCGGTCTTCGACGCCGGGGACGACACCTCCACCGGCAAGCCGTGGGAGGCATTCTCCCTCGACTCGGTCACCGCCGCCTTCGAGGACCTCGACCGGTTCGGCGTCGCGGGCAACCACGACAACGGCACCTTCGTCCGCGACTACCTCGCCGACCGCGGCTGGCGGATGGTCGACAGCTCGGAGGGCGACGTCGTCGAGGGCCCCGGCGACGCCCCGCTGATGGGCCTCGACGACCCGCGCTCCAGCGGCCTCGGCGCCTGGCGCGACGAGAGCGGCCTGTCCTTCGCCGAGGTCGGCGAGCGGCTCGCCGACGTCGTGTGCGACGCCGACGACCGGGTCGCCACGGTGCTCGTCCACGACGCCAACCTCGGTCGCGAGGTCCTCGACCGCGGCTGCGCCGACCTCGTCGTCGGCGGCCACACCCACGTCGCCAGCGGGCCCGAGCAGGTGGTCGGCGAGAACGGTGAGATCGGCTACCGGTTCACCACCGGCACGACCGGCGGGGCGGCGTACGCCATCGCGATCGGCTCGAAGATCCGGCGCACCGCCTCGGTCACGCTGATCACCTACCGCGACGGGCGCCCGGTCGGGCTGCAGGAGATCGACCTCCAGACCAACGGCGTCTTCGTCGTCCGCGACTACGCCGAGCTGACCTACGGCGACGAGGGCCGCGTCGAGGCGGCCCCCGCCCGGGGGAGCGCCCGGGGGAGCGCTCAGGAGTAGTCGCGCACGTGCGCCGGCCGCCCGCCCTCCCCTCCCGGGTCGTGTGCCCCACGCCGAGGTCGCGTTCGGCTCACGGGGCTTCGGCACGCTCGCTGGCGCTCGCTGCTCAACCAGCGGGGGTCGAGCGTGCCCGCCCTAGGCTGGCCCGCATGCCGACGAACGTGGACAGGCTCCTGCCGGGTGAGGACGCCGAGGCGCTGCTCGACCTCGCCCGCTCCATCGCGACCGAGAAGCTCGCGCCCCAGGTCGCGGAGATGGAGGAGCGCGCGGAGTTCCCCGCCGAGGCCTACGCCCTGCTGGGGCGCGCCGGGCTGCTGAGCCTGCCGTTCCCCGAGGACGTCGGCGGCGGCGACCAGCCCTACGAGATCTACCTCCAGGTGATCGAGGAGATCGCGACCGCCTGGCCCAGCGTCGGGGTCGGCGCGTCGGTGCACTCCCTGACCGCGACGGTCGTCGCCGCGAACGCCACCGCCGAGCAGCGGGCCACCTGGCTGCCGCAGATGCTCTCCGGCGACTGGCTCGGCGCGTACGCGCTGTCGGAGCCCCAGGCCGGCTCCGACGTCAGCGGCATCGCCACCAAGGCGGTGCTGGAGGGCTCCCCCGAGGACGGGGAGTACGTCGTCACCGGCACCAAGCAGTGGATCAGCAACGGCTCCCACGCCGACTACTACATCCTCTTCGCCCGCACCGGCGAGGACCCCAAGCGCGGCCTCTCGGCGTTCGTGCTGCCCGGCGACACCCCGGGTGTCTCCTTCGGCGCTCCGGAGAAGAAGCTCGGCCTGCACTGCGACGTCACCACCCAGGTGATCCTCGACGGCGCTCGGATCCCCGCCGCCAACCGGATCGGCGCGGAGGGCGCCGGGATGAAGGTCGCGCTCTCCGCCCTCGACGCCGGCCGGCTCGGTATCGCCGCGGTCGCCACCGGCATCGCCCAGGCCGCGCTCGACCACGCGGTCGCCTACGCCCGCGAGCGCCGGCAGTTCGGCCGGGCGATCGGGGAGTTCCAGGGGCTGCAGTTCCTCCTCGCCGACATGGGCGCCGAGGTGGAACGGGCGCGGGCGACGTACCTGCACGCGGCGCGGCTCAAGGACGCCGGTCGCCCGTTCTCCCGCCAGGCCAGCATCGCCAAGCTCACCGCCAGCGACGCCGCGATGCGCGTGGCCACCGACGCGGTGCAGGTGCTCGGCGGCAACGGCTACACCCGCGACTACCCCGTCGAGCGGCTCTTCCGCGACGCCAAGATCACCCAGATCTTCGAGGGCACCAACCAGATCCAGCGGATGGTCATCGGGCGCGACCTGCTGCGCTGAACGGCGCACCCTGAGCCCGGTCGAGACAAACGTGTGGGCGCCGTCACCTTTCCGGGGAGGCCTCGTTAGGAACTAGTACCTGTTCTAGTTCCGGGAGGACCCTTGCCCAGCCTTCGCCGTCACCGCGCCCGCCGTCGAGCCGGATCGGCCGCCCTCGGCGTCCTGGCCGGCGCGCTCACGATCAGCCTCGCCGCGTGCGGCTCGCAGCTCGACCCGAACCAGGTGGTGGGGGCCGGCGGGACCGTGGTCGGCGCCGACGGCAGCGTGGCCACGGGCGGTGAGGTGCCCGGCGCCGGCGCGGCGGGCGGCGACCTCGGCGCGGGCGGGACCTCGACCGGCGGCAGCACCGGCGGCACGACCGGTGGGAGCGCGGGCGGCGCCGACGGCGGCGCGGGCGCGGCCGGCGGTGGCGGCGGTGGCGGGGCGACCCAGCCCGGCGGCGAGAACGCCGCCGACGGCGGCACCAAGGCCGGCTCCTGCGACGGGTTCAAGAACCAGGTCGGGATCACCGACGACACCATCACCATCGGCAACTCCTCCGACATCTCCGGCCCGGTGCCGGGCATCTTCGAGTCCAGCCAGGACGCGGTGAAGGCCTACGTCGCCTACTTCAACGCCTCCACCGACATCTGCGGCCGCAAGCTCGCGCTCAAGGCCTACGACAGCCGCACCGACGCCGCCGCCGACCAGCAGGCCTACTCCGATGCCTGCGAGAACGTCTTCGCGATGATCGGCTCGATGTCGGCCTTCGACTCCGGCGGCGCTGCGGCGGCCGACGGCTGCGGCCTGCCCGACATCCGCTCCGCGGCGGTCACCGGCGACCGGGCGTCCTGCAAGAGCTGCTTCGGCGCCCAGTCGACGGTGGCCAACCAGTTCCAGAACGCCGTCCCGGACTACGTGAAGAAGAACTTCCCCGACGCCGCCGCCAACGCCGCGATGCTCTACATCAACGCCGGCGCCGCCTCGGAGAACGGCAAGATCCAGGCCGCCGCGATGGGCAAGCGCGGGATGAAGTTCGCGATGGTCCAGGGCATCGACATCGCCGAGTTCAACTACGCCCCCTACGTCCAGCAGATGAAGGACAAGGGCGTGAAGTACGTCCAGATGATCGCCCAGCCCGCGCAGTTCGTGCGGCTCGCGGACGCCATGCAGCAGCAGGGCTTCAAGCCCGACGTGTTCATGATCGACCCCTCGGCCTACAACTCCGAGTACGTCGAGAGCGGCGGCTCCGCGGTCGACGGCACGACGGTGTTCCTGAACTTCGTGCCCTTCGCCGAGGCCAGCAGCAACAAGGAGATGCAGACCTACGTCAGCTGGCTCAACCAGGTCCGCCCCGGAGCCGAGCCGACGTTCTTCGGCGTCTTCTCCTGGTCGGCCGCCCGGCTCTTCGTCGAGCGGGCGGTGACCCTGGGCGGGAAGCTGAGCCGCCAGGCGCTGGTCGCCGACCTCGGCAAGGTCTCGGAGTGGACCGCCAACGGCATGCACGCGCCGCAGTACCCCGGGCCGCGGCGTACCGGTGACTGCTGGCGCTTCCTCAAGCTCGAGGGGTCGACCTGGGCTCCCACGGGTGGCGCGAAGTACACGTGCGCCGGGCTCACCACGGCCTGACCTGGCTGCGACGAGCGACGGCGACGAGGCACGCGATCCCGATGGTGGGTGCAAGGAGATCCGCAGGCTGTGACCGGCGTCACCCTGCCCCCCGTCCCTCGTTCTACCGGTACCCGTCCCACCTCGCGGAGGACTCCATGACCACCTCGCTGTGCACCCGCTCCCGCGCCTCACGGGCGCGCCGGGGCGTGGTGCTGCTCGTCGTGGTCGCCGCCGCGTCGCTGGCCGCCTGCGGCTCGCGGGTGGCCCCCGCCACCATCGCGGGGAGCAGCGGCAGCGGCGTGGCGGGCGTGGCCCCGGGCACCGACGGGGGCCTCGACGGCGCGACCCCCGGCTCCGGCACCGGCCCGGCCTCCGCCGGCGCGGGCGGCTCCGACGGTGGTCCCGGCTCGACCTCCGCGGGCGGAACGGGCACCGGCACCGCCCCCGGCGCCGCGCCGGGCGCCGGAGGCGGCGGGGAGGCCCCGGGCGCCGGCGCCCAGGGCGAGGGGGAGAACGCCGCCGACGGCGGGGTGAAGGCCGGGTCGTGCGACGGGTTCGAGAACCAGGTCGGCATCACCGACGACACGATCACCGTCGCGAACGTCTCGGACATCTCCGGCCCGGTGCCGGGCATCTTCGAGTCCGCCCAGCAGGCGACCCGGGCCTACGCGGCGTACGTCAACGCCACCGGCGACATCTGCGGGCGCTCGCTGAAGGTGCTCGACCTCGACAGCCGCTCCGACGCCGGCGCCGACCAGCAGGCCTACGCCCGGGCGTGCGAGCAGGCCTTCGCCGCGGTCGGGTCGATGTCGGCCTTCGACTCCGGCGGGGCGAGGACGGCCGAGGAGTGCGGCCTGCCCGACATCCGGTCCTACTCCGTCAACGGCGACCGCACCGCCTGCACGACCTGCTTCGCGGCGTACGCCGTGCAGCCCGACCTCGTGCCGAACGCGATGCCGCAGTACTGGGCCAAGAAGGCGCCCGAGGCCGTGAAGTCCGTCGCGATGTTCTACGTCAACGCCGGCGCCGCCCCCGCGAACGCCGCGAGCTTCCGCGCCGCGTGGGAGAAGAACGGCTGGGACGTGAAGGTCTTCGAGGCCATCGACACCGCGGAGTTCAACTACGCGCCCTACGTCCAGCAGGCCAAGGACGCCGGCGCCCGGCTGGTCAACTACACCGGCCCCTACCAGTTCACCGTCCGGCTCCAGCAGGCCATGAAGCAGCAGGGCTTCGAGCCGGAGATCTTCCTCCAGGACGCCACCGTCCAGGACCAGCGGTACGTCGACGAGGCCGGCGCGGACGGCGAGGGCACCTACGTCTACTCCCAGACGCCGCTCTTCGACGACTACTCGGTCGCGGAGATGAAGCTCTACCGCTCCTGGCTGCAGCAGGTCGACCCCGGCGCCCAGCCCAACACCTACGGCGTCTTCGCCTGGTCCGCGGCGCGGCTCTTCGTCGAGCAGGCGATCGCGCTGGGCGGCCGGCTGACCCGCGACGCGCTGGTCCAGCGGATGGCCCGCGTCGAGGACTGGACCGGGAACGGCATCCACGTCCCGCAGCAGGTCGGCGCGGAGACCACCGCCGACTGCGCCTCGATCATCCAGCTCCGCAACGGGACGTGGAAGAAGGTCTCGCCGGGCGAGTACCTCTGCGGCTCGATGACGAACACCGGCCTGGGAGGCTGACCGATGAGTTCCCTGTTCTCCTTCACCATCCTGGGGCTGTTCACCGGGGCGGCGTACGCCATCGCCGCCTCCGGCCTGGTGCTGACCTACACCACGACGCGGGTCTTCAACATCGCCCACGGCGCGTTCGGCATGGTGCTGGCCTTCGTGTTCTGGGACTTCTCCCAGCGCCAGGGGCTCAACCTGTTCCTCTCCCTCTTCCTCGTGCTGGGCGTCATCGCGCCGGCCATCGGCTGGGGGATCCAGCGGTTCGTGACCAAGGGCCTCGGCGAGGGGCCGGTCGCGGTCGCGCTGGTCGTGACCGTCGGCCTCTTCGTCGGGCTCATCGGCCTGGCCCAGCAGGTCTGGCCGCCCGAGCCGCGCACCGTCCCGCCGTTCATGGCCTCCTCCGGCGTCCAGCTCGGCGACACCTACATCACCGCCCACCAGATCATCACGATCATCATCTCGATCGGCGTCGCGCTGGCGCTCTACGTGCTGCTCAACCGCACCCGCATCGGCACCGCGATGCGCGCCTCGGTCGACAACCCCGAGCTGCTGCGGCTCTTCGGCGGCAAGCCCGACACCGTCGCCGCGCTGTCGTGGGCGATCGGCACCAGCCTCGCCGCGCTCGGCGGCATCCTGCTCTCCAGCGTGATCGGGCTGTCCTACTACGACCTGACCCTGCTGGTGATCAACGCCTACGCCGCCGCGATGCTCGGCCGGCTCAAGTCGCTGCCGCTGACCTTCGTGGGGGCGATGGGGCTGGGCATCCTGCAGTCCTTCGCGGTGGCCTACCTGCCCAGCGACGGCTTCCTGGCGGGGACGCGCGCGGTCGTGCCGGCGCTGTTCCTCTTCGTCGTGATCGTCTCGATGCCGCAGGCCCAGCTGCGCATCGGCCAGGTCAAGGGCATCGTGTCCGCGCCGCTGCCCTCGATCACGAAGTCCTTCGCCTGGGGCGGCGCGCTGCTCGTCCTCGTCGCGCTGCTGGTCGGCGGCGGGATGTCGACGGCCAACCTGCTGCTGGTGGGGACCGCGGCGACGTACGCCATGGTCATGCTGAGCCTGGTGCTGCTCACCGGCTACGGCGGGCACGTCTCGCTGGCCCAGTTGACCTTCGCCGGCGTCGGTGCGCTGGCCTACGCCAAGCTCGAGCAGCCGAACCTCGCCGGGCTCTTCCTCGCCGCCGCGATCGCCGCGGGCGTCGGCGCGCTGGTGGCGCTCCCGGTGCTGCGGCTGACCGGGCTCTACCTCGCCCTCTCCACGCTCGCCTTCGGCGTGCTGATGGACAAGATGATCTTCCAGGCGGAGTTCGCCTTCGGGTTCAACGGCACCCTCCAGGCCAGCCGGCTCTCGATCCTCGGCAACGCGATCGAGTCCACCGGCGGCTACGTCCTGGTGATGACGCTGTTCCTGGTGCTCATGGGGATCGCGCTGCTGCTCCTGCGGCGCGGCGCGCTGGGCCGGGTGCTCATCGCGATGCGCGACAGCCCGGCCGCCTGCGGGACCCTCGGGCTGGACATGCGGTGGTTCCGCGTCGGCCTCTTCGGCCTCTCCGCCGGCATGGCGGGCCTGGCCGGGGCGCTCTTCGCCGGGCTGCGCGGCACCATCGGAGCCGCCGACTTCCAGTTCTTCAACAGCCTCCCGCTGCTGCTGCTGGCCGTGGTCTTCGGCGTCACCTCGGTCACCGGCGCCACGCTCGGCGGCATCGGGCTGATGCTGCTGCCGGTCATGCAGGCCAACAACCCCTCCATCGCCGGGCTGATCTTCGCGGTCCTCGGCTTCGGCGCGGTGGCGCTGGGCCGCGACCCCAACGGCCTGTCCAACCTGCTCTTCGGCCTCGGCCGGCGGATCTGGGCCCTGCTCCTGCCGCAGCTGCGCGAGCGGCTCCCCGTGCTGCCCGGCCGCCGCGACGCCGAGGCCGAGGACGCCGGCCTCGACGTCCTGCCCGACTCCCCGGGGAGCCCCGAGACCCCCGAGATCCCCGAGACCCCCGACAGCACCGGGAAGGTGCCCGCCCATGTCTGACCAGCTGCCCGCCGGCGGGGCGCACGTGCCGCTCCTCGAGGTCGACCACGTGGTCGTCCAGTTCGGCGGCGTCACAGCCGTCAACGAGGCCGCCTTCGTCGCCGAGGCCGGCCAGGTCACCGGCCTGATCGGCCCCAACGGCGCCGGCAAGACGACCTGCTTCAACGTGATCTCGGGCCTGCAGAAGCCGACCCGGGGCAAGGTCCGCTTCCGCGGCCGCAACGTCACCGGAGCGCCGGTCCACCGCCGCTCGAAGAAGGGGATGGGCCGCACCTTCCAGCGCCTGGAGGCGTTCGGGTCGCTGACGGTGCGCGACAACGTCCGCGTCGCCCACGACATCCACCGCGGCCTGGCCGGGCTGCTGCGCCCCGGCGCCAAGGACATCGACGCGCTGCTGGACCGGGTCGGCATCGCCGAGTACGCCGACGAGCGGGCCGACTCCATCCCGACCGGCACCGCGCGGCTCCTCGAGCTCGCCCGCTGCCTGGCCGGCGACCCGAAGCTGCTGCTGCTCGACGAGCCGTCCTCGGGTCTCGACGAGTCCGAGACCGACGACTTCGGCGACCTGCTGCGCGACCTGGCCGCCGAGGGCCGGGGCATCCTCATGGTCGAGCACGACATGGACCTGGTGATGGGCGTGTGCGACACCATCCACGTCCTCGACTTCGGCTCGGTCATCGCCTCCGGCACCCCGGCCGACATCCGCCGCGACCCCGCGGTCCAGCGGGCCTACCTCGGCTACTCCGACGAGGTGCCCGCCTCCGAGCTCGTCTCCTCGGCCGCGGGTGCGGTCGAGGAGACCCGCACCGACCTGCAGCCGGTGGGCGTCGCCGCCGACGTCACCACCGTCATCCCCGTCATCCCCGCCGCCCCGGCCGGGCCCGCCGAGCGCCAGGAGCCGCTGCGATGAGCATCCCCATCCTCGAGGTCGTCGACCTCCACGCGGCGTACGGCCGGATCGAGGTGCTGCGCGGCGTCGACCTGGCCGTCCCCAAGGGGGCGGTGATGGCGCTGCTCGGCCCCAACGGCGCCGGCAAGTCCACGCTGGTCAAGGTGATCTCGGGGCAGAAGAAGGCCACCTCGGGCGACATCCACCTCGGCGGCGTGAACGTCCGCGGCGCGGGCTCGGAGGAGCTGGCCCGGATCGGGTTGTGCACGGTGCCCGAGGGCCGCTCGGTCTTCCCGAACCTCACCGTCGAGGAGAACCTCCGCCTGATGTCGTACGCCGGGGTCTCGGCCGACGCGGTGCTCGAGACGGCCTACTCCTACTTCCCGCGGCTCTCCGAGCGGCGCCGCCAGCTCGCGGGCACCATGTCCGGCGGGGAGCAGCAGATGCTGGCCATGTCGCGGGCGCTCGCCTCCGACCCGGCGCTGCTGCTGCTCGACGAGCTCTCGATGGGGCTCGCGCCCCTCATCGTCGACGAGCTCTACGACACCGTCGCGCAGATCGCGGCGTCCGGTGTCTCCATCTTGTGCATCGAGCAGTTCGCCCGCACCGCGCTGCGGGTCTCCGACTACGCGGCCGTCATGTCCGGCGGCCGCATCGTGGCCTCGGGCGAACCCGCCGAGGTCCTCGAGACCATGTCCGACGTCATCCTCGGAGGTGCCGCGTGAAGCGGACCGTTCTGCCCCTGCTCGCCGGCGGCCTCGTCGCCGCGGTGCTCCCGTTCAGCGCGACGGCCGCCCCGGCGGCCGCCCAGCCCGCCGCGAAGGACAGCCTCGACTACGGCTACAGCGCCGAGGGGACGGCGACGCCGATCAAGCTGGAGATCTTCGAGCCGGTCATCCCGATCCCGGCGACCCCGCAGTTCGAGCTCAACCTCGGCTACAGCCGGGTCAGCGCCGACAGCAGCGGCGGCAAGGGCCGCGCGGCGTACCTCTGGCCCGGCGACTCCATCGGCGAGGGCCTCAAGACCGTCATCGAGAACCTCGGCCTCCCGCCGGAGATCGCCAACCCGATCGCCGAGCAGGGCTACCCGGTCCAGGTGAACTCCGCCTACCCCGGCGGCCCCGAGTCCGAGGCGCAGGAGCCGTTCCCCGGCGCGGTGTCGCGGACCAGCGCGGCCGAGGGCGACGTCCGGGCCGCCGCCGGCTTCTCCACCGACTGCGACGTCGAGGAGCCCGACGGTGCCAGCGGCGGGGGTGGTCTTCCCGGGCTGCCGGGCCTTCCGGGCCTTCCGGGCCTGCCTGCGGGCGGCCTGGGCGGGCTGCTCGACGGCCTGACCAGCGGCCTCGGCGGGCTGACCGGGGGTACGGCGAACCCGCTCAGCGACTTCGGCGCCGCGATCACCGGCCAGACCGCTGCCAAGGAGGCCGAGGCCGCGGCTGCGGAGGAGGCTGCCTGCCAGATCCCCTCCGCGCTCAACGCGCTCATCGACGTCGGCGGCATGGTCTCCACCAGCCACACGTTGGTCGAGAAGGGCGCCGTCACCACGACGACCCGCTCGGCGCTCGGCGAGGTCCGCCTGCTCGGCGGCCTGGTGACCCTCTCGGGCGTGACCGCCAAGGCGGTCACCAGCAGCGACGGGTCGAAGGAGAAGGCCTCCGGCAAGGCCCGGTACGGCACCGTGTCGATCGTCGGCCAGGAGTTCTCCGTGGGCCCCGACGGCTACGAGGCGGTCGGCCAGGGCGGCCCGATCCCCGGGCTCCCCGACGACCCGGCCAAGGCCCTCGAGCAGCTCGGCGTCTCGATCGCCCTGCCCCAGCCGCAGCTCAAGAGCGGCGGCAAGGCCGCGAGCGCACAGGTCGAGGCGCTGCGCATCCAGGTCGACCTCGCGATCCTCAAGCCGCTCCTGTCCCAGATCCCGCTCGGGGAGATCCTCGCGCCGCTCCCGTTCCCCGAGGAGGCGGCGATCGTCAAGAGCCTGCTCGGCGCGCTCACCCAGCTCTCCCCGCGGATCGTGCTGCACCTCGGCGTCGCCGGCAGCGAGACCAAGCGCGCGCCCAAGCTCGACGTCCCCGAGCCCGAGGTCCCCGACACCGACACCGAGGGTGAGGGTGGCGACACCAGCGGCGGCGGCTCGGGCGGCACCGCCGGCGGCTCGACCGGCGGCGGCACCAGCGGCGCGCCGGCCGCGCCCGGTGACCTCGGCGGCGGCGACGCCGGCGGCGGCGAGCCCGCTCCCGCCGACGGCGACCTGGTCGACGCGGCGCCCGCGGGCGCCGGCCTCCCGCCGCTGAACTCCGTCCCCGGAGCCCTGCTCTTCGGCGGCATCGCGCTGGCCGCGGTCGCGGGCAGCTACCTCCGCAAGATCGGCGCGCTCGCCCTCGGGGCCGGCGCCGCCTGCCCCCACGGCCTCGACAGCGGCCTCCCCGACCTCCGCAAGGCCTGACCCGCCCGGCACCACCGAAAGGCACCCGATGACCACGATGCCCACGCCCGCCTCCGGCGCCCGGATGGGCTCCGGCACCGCCCTCCCGCGCGCCGGCCGCAGCGGCAGCGCCACCGGCGCTGCGCCGATGAAGAACAACAACTACCAGCTGCTCCAGGTCGTGCTCTTCTGGGCCGGGGCGATCCTGCTCCCGCTCGGCCTGGTCGTGATCGTGCTGGGGTGGTACGGCGCCGCGAACACGCCCTACCAGTACGACCAGCTCTCCTACCTGGTCTCCGGCGGCCTGCTCGGCCTCGGCCTGACCTTCGTCGGCGGGTTCCTCTACTTCGGGGCCTGGCTCGCGCGGATCGCCGACGACGGCCGGGAGTCCTCCAAGCGGCTGGCCGACACGCTGCTGGTGCTCGCCGACGTGACCTCGCGCTCCGCGGCGGTCAACGACCAGGGCGTCGACACCTCCGCGCTGCCGGTCACCGCCGGCGAGGGCACCACCATCCACCGCCGCGACTGCGCGCTCGTCGCCCACCGCAGCGACCTGCACCCGCTCGGCGAGGCCGAGGCGCAGGGGCGGACCGCCGAGCTCACCACCTGCCGCGTCTGCAAGCCCTGACCCGCCCCGCTGGTGCTCCCGCTGGTTGAGCAGCGAGCGCCAGCGAGCGTGTCGAAACCCGGTGAGCCGAACTGCGGCCTGGGGGACGCGGTTCCGCCTGCGGCGGGCGGGGTGGTGGCTCCCGCGCCGCTCTGCGGCTCTGCTCCTGGCCGGCGTACGCCGGGTGGGGGTCGGGGCCTGCGGCTCCCGCCGGACGAGCAGGCCCGGTCTACCAGGCCTGCGCTCGTGCCTCGCTCCGGCCCGCCAGACCCAACCACGACCGGGCCTGCCCGCCCGTCGTCCGCCTCCGGCCCCGACCTGCGCGGCGTACTCGTCCTGCGGGCGGACCTCCGGCGCGGCGGCGGCCGGGGGAGAGGTGTCCATCGATCCACGGGCCGGCCGGTCTCGATCCGGCGGACGTCATGCGGAGCGTGCACCCGCTTGCTCCATCCGCATGACGTCAGTAGCCGAGCCACTCGCTCCTGGCCCTACCAGCCCCAAAAGCACCGCCAGCCCCATCCGTCCCGGCGTTGACGCGAGTCCTGCACTTCTCAGGGGAGATCTGCCCCGATAAGTGCAGGAGTCACCGGTTAACCGGTGACTCCGACACCCGCGCCGTCGCCGGACCCGAGCGACCGCGGGACGCTCAGTCCGGCTCGGGGGTGAGTGCTTCCTCGGGCTTGCTGGCGAGGACCGTCTCGATGTAGTCGCGGGCGGTCTCGAACAGGTCGACCTCGTGGCCGGCGCGCTCGGAGAGGTACCACCGGTGCACCAGCACCTCGTGGAAGATCTCGGCGGGCTCGAGCTTGCCGCGGGCCTCGGGCGGCACCATCGCCATCAGCGGCTCGAAGACCTCGGTCAGCCAGCGGCTCGCGACGAGCACGCGGTCCTCGCGGCCCAGGCCGCGGTGGGCGGTGAACCGCGCGATGTCGTTGAGCAGTCGCTGGGCCTGGGCGTCCTCGACGTCGAGGCCGGTCAGCGAGCGCAGCTCGCGGCGGTGGTGGCCCAGCTCGACGGCACGGGGCTGGATCCGCACGGTGTCGCCGTCGAAGTCGGTGACGATGTCGAGCTCCTCGACGTCGAAGCCGAGCTTGTTGAGCCGTTCGATGCGCTGCTCGATGCGCCACATCTCGCGAGCGGAGAACTCCTCGGCGCCGGTCAGCTCGTCCCAGAGCTCGTGGTAGCGCCGCTGGAGCAGCGCGACGATCTGATCGGCCGGCACCTCGTCGCGCACGAGCCGGCTGGCCTGGAGGTCGAGCAGCTCGGCGAAGACGTTCTCGGTGGCGATGGTGACGTCGTGCTCGCGCATCTGGCGCGACAGCGAGGGGCGCAGCTCGCCGGTCTCGGCGTCGACGAGGTACGCCGCGAACCCGCCGGCGTCGCGGCGGAAGAGCACGTTGCTGAGCGAGACGTCGCCCCAGAAGAAGTCGGCCAGGTGCAGCCGCACGAGCAGCACGACCATCGCGTCGACCAGCGAGGGCAGCCCCTCGGCGGTCGTGCCGTGGCTGAACAGGCTGCGGTACGGAAGCGAGAACCGCAGGTGCTGGGTCAGCAGCGCGGCGGGCAGCTCCTCCCCGGCGGGGTCGACCCGCCCGGTGACCACGCCCTGCGGCATCACCGCGGGCAGGCCGAGGCGCTGGAGGTCCCGCAGCAGGCGGTACTCGCGGAACGCGATCGCCTCGACGGTCTCCTTGACGGCGTACGTCGCGGCGCCCAGGCGCACGATGCGCACGACGTGCCGGGACAGGCCGCGGGGGAGCGGCACGACGTACCGCTCGTCCCACTCCTCCAGTGGCACCGACCACGGCAGCTGCATGATCGCCGGGTCGGGCCGGTGGGCGACGACGTGGAGGGCCACGCCCCGAGACTAGACCCGCCAGAGCCAGACGCCGGGGCCTTCGGCGGCCGGGAGGGTGACCGTGCCGCCGGCCTCGGTCAGCGGCGCCAGGTCGCCCTCGGTGGCCAGCACCGGCGTGCCGTCGGCGAAGCCGAGCAGGCCCGCCTCCAGGTCGATCGCCGGGCCGCCCGCGCGACGGGCGCAGACGAGCACCGAGCCCGACGGGTGCTCGCGGACGAAGACGAGCGCGTCGTCGTCGACGTGCGCCCACCGGAGCCCGCCGCGGCGCAGCGCGTCGTGGTCGCGGCGCGCGGCGGCCAGGGCGGCGTACGTCGCCAGCGTGGCGTGGTCCCAGTCCTCGCGGCGGTCCCAGGGCATCGGCCGGCGGGAGTCCTCGCCGAGCACGCCCTCGAGGCCGATCTCGTCGCCGGCGAACAGCATCGGCACGCCGGGCAGCGTGAACTGGAGCCCGGCCGCGACCCGGTGCACCTCCGGGGAGCCGGCGACGGTGCGGATGCGGGCGCTGTCGTGGGAGCCGAGGATGTTCCACGACTGGCTCGCCGCGCGCCAGCCGAAGCGGGCCAGCCACTCGCGGAAGGACCGCAGCACCAGCGGTCCGGGACGGCGCGGCACCGGCAGCGGGCGGCCGAAGGGCCGCGCGGGGGAGGCGGGGTCGCGCACCCAGGACCAGACGGGCCAGGAGAAGCCGGAGTAGTTCATCGTGCCGTGCCAGCCGTCGCCGTCGATGTCGCCGGAGGCGTCGTGGTTGTGCTCGCCGATGACCAGCGCGTCGGGCCGCTCGGCCTCGGCGGTGCGGCGCACGGCCCGGGCGACGTCGTGGTTGACGTCGATCGCGCCGAGCCGGCCGGTCATGTTGGCGACATCGATGCGCCACCCGTCGACCGCGAACGGCGGCCGCAGCCAGCGGGCGACCACCGAGTCGGGGCCCTCGACCATCGCCGAGCGCAGCGCGCGGTCGGCCAGGTTGAGCTTGGGCAGCGTGCCGTGGCCCATCCAGCACTCGTAGGAGCCGTCGTGGTTGAAGTAGTACCAGTCGCGGGTCGGCGAGGCCGGGTCGGCGGCGGCCGCGCGGAACCACTCGTGGGTGTCGCCGGTGTGGTTGGTGGTCAGGTCGCCGAGCAGCCGCCAGCCACGCTCGTGGACGGCGGTGGAGAGCCGGGCGTAGGCCTCGTCGCCGCCGAGCAGCGGGTCGACGCCGTCGAAGGTGGAGGCGTTGTAGCGGTGGTTGCTCTCCCCCGGGAAGACCGGCGTCGTGTAGACCACCGAGACGCCGACCTCCGCGAGGTGGTCGAGGTGCTCGACGACGCCGTCGAGGTCGCCGCCGAAGAGCTGGGTGGGCGTCCGCGGGTCGGAGCCCTCGAAGACGACCTCGTCGTCCCAGTCCGCGGGCACCGCCCAGCCCGGGGTCGGGCGCTCGGCGGCCGCGGCGCTGCGCGCGAAGCGGTCGGGGAAGACCTGGTAGACGACGCCGTCGCGGCCCCAGTCCGGCGCCGGGGCGTAGGTGGAGACCCGGAAGTCGAAGGTGTCGGGCACGTCGTGGCGGTGCACGCCGGCCGCGGTCAGCCAGCGCTGGTCGGCCTCGGGGGTGCCGCTGGCGGTGCCGAGGAGGAAGCGGTAGTGCGCCACGGGGTTGTGCACGGGCAGCTCGCCCTCCCACCAGACCGTGTGCTCGTCGCGCTCGACCGGCCCGCAGGCGTGGAAGACCGGCTCGGCGTCGTACGTCGTGCGGAGCCAGACCTGGTCGACCGGGTCGCTGGCGGCGGTCCGGACGCGCACCTTGACCGTCCAGCCCAGCGTGGGCGCCTCGTGCTCGAGGTAGAGCGGGGACCCGTCGTGGTGCGGTTCGTGCAGCAGGCTCACGGGCCCCAGGTTCCTCCGCGGGCGCCGGGGGAGCCAACTCGCCCCGCCCCTGGCACGGACGAGCGGCCGGACCAGTGGTCGAAATAGAACGTGTTCCAGTACGGTCCGCGCATGACCTCCGCTCCCGCCCCCTCCTCCTCCGCCGGCGCCGACCAGCCGCGCGTCGTCGTCGTCACCGGGGCCGCCTCCGGCATCGGCCGCGCCACCGCCGAGCTCTTCCGCGACCAGGGGGCCACCGTCTTCGGCCTCGACGTCCAGCCCGGCGCGCCCGAGGGGGTCACGTACGTCGAGTGCAACGTCGCCTCCCGCGAGTCCGTCGAGGCCGCGATCGCCGGGTGCGCGCAGCACGGGCGGATCGACGTGCTCGCCAACGTGGCCGGCGTCGTGCAGTTCGGCCACTTCGACCAGATCACCGACGCCGAGTGGGACCGCGTCCACGCGATCGACCTCAAGGGCCCGTTCATGATGATCCAGGCCGCGCTGCCGCACCTGCGCGCCTGCGGCGGCAACGTCGTCAACGTCAGCTCGGTCGCCGGCCGCATCCCCCAGCCGTACGCCGTCGCGTACGCCGCCGCGAAGGGCGGGCTGACCCAGCTGACCCGGTCGCTGGCGCTCGAGCTCTCCCCGGAGGGCATCCGCGTCAACGCGGTCTGCCCCGGCACCGTGGACACCCCGATCGTCACCCACGTCGCCGGGATCATGCCCGCCGACATGGACCCCCGCGTCGCGGACCGGCTGATCATGATGCTCCCCGGCCCGGCCATCTCCCCGGCGGAGATCGCCGAGTCGATCGGCTACCTCGCCTCGCCCGCCGCCCGGATGATCACCGGCGCGGTCCTCGCCTTCGACGGCGGCATGGGCTGATCCCCGCCCCCGGCCCGCCGACTAGCATGTGCGCGGCCGGGCCGACCTCGCGTCGCCCCGGCCGCGCCGGTGTAGCTCAGTTGGTAGAGCGCCTCTCTTGTAAAGAGGATGTCGCGGGTTCGACTCCTGTCACCGGCTCCGCTGCCCCCGTCGCGTCCCTCGTCGGCGTGTGACATCCGCCCGGATCGGCTGGGACCGGCATGTCTCGCGGGGGCCTCGGGTATCGGCTCGGCAACCGATCAGGGGAGTGGTTCCACGATGGCAGCGCAGACGTCTGCACCGAGCACCACCGCGGCCCCGGAGGGCCGCGACACGATGATCGCCCTGGGGATGCTCTGGCTCATCCCGGCACTGGCCTTCCTGGCCGCGCTGATGATGGTCGGCGGCTGAGCCAAGCGCCGGGGCCGGCTCCTGGGTCCGACGCCTGAGGGGTCGGTCCCGCCGGGTCAGCGGACCTGACGGACCTCGAAGGATGCCGGCGGCGAGGCGATCGCGTCCTGCGCGGCGACCAGCTGGATCTCGCGGGTGCCCGCGGCGATGGTCGCCTCGAGCACCGCGAAGACCGACGAGGTCGTGCGCGAGAGCGCCTCGGCCGGGGAGCCGGTCGAGCGCAGGTGCGCGAGGTAGAGCGCGGCGGTGACGTCGCCGCAGCCGTTCGGGGCGATGGGCAGCAGCGGGGTGGTCACCACCCAGGCGCCGGCGTCGGAGACGGCGACGACGTCGAGGGAGCCCGCGGGCACGTCGTCGTGCAGCACGCTGGTGACCAGGACGTCGCGCGGCCCGCGGTCGCGCACGACGTCGACGGCCGCGAGGACCTCCTCGAGCGTGGTGGTCGCCCGGCCCGCGAGGAAGTCGAGCTCGAAGTGGTTGGGCGTGACGATGTCGGCGCGCGGGACGACGGTGTCGCGCATGTACTCGGGGATGCCCGGCTTCACGAACATGCCGCGCCCCACGTCGCCCATGACCGGGTCGCAGCAGTAGACCGCGTCGGGGTTGGCCGCCTTGACCTTCGCGACGGCGTCGAGCACGACCGCGCCGACGGCCGGGTCGCCCTGGTAGCCCGAGAGCACCGCGTCGGCCTCGCCGAGCACGCCGCGGTCCTCGATGCCGGCGATCACGTCCGCGACGTCGGCGGGCGCGAGCAGCGGCCCGCGCCACGCGCCGTACCCGGTGTGGTTGGAGAAGTGGACCGTCAGCACCGGCCACACCTCGTGGCCCAGTCGCTGCAGCGGGAAGACCGCCGCGGAGTTGCCCACGTGCCCGTAGGCGACCGAGGACTGGATCGAGAGGATCTTCACGGCGTTGATCCTCGCGTCCGATCCGTGGTCCGGCAAACTAGAACAAGTTCCAGTCATGCCCTACTGTGGGCGGCGACACATTCCGAGAGTATGTGAACTCATCGGGCCGCACCGCCGCCAGCGCGACGAATCACCCCAGGGGACGACATGGCCAAGACAGCCCTGAAGAACGAAGCCGACTACGTCGTGGTCGGCTCCGGCAGCTCCGGAGCGGCGATCGCCGGCCGGCTCGCCGAGTCCGGTGCCAGCGTGATCGTGCTGGAGGCGGGCAAGAGCGACAACCAGTTCCTCACCAAGAAGCCCGGGATGATCGGCCCGATGCACGCGGAGCCGAAGATCAAGCGGCTCAACGACTGGGGCTACTACTCGGTCCCGCAGAAGCACATCCTCGACCGCAAGATGCCGGTCCCGCGCGGCAAGGTCCTCGGCGGCTCCAGCTCGGTCAACGGCATGGTCTACGTGCGCGGCAACCGCGCGAACTACGACTCCTGGGCGGCCGAGGGCTGCGTGGGCTGGGACGCCGACTCGGTCAACGCGGCGTACAAGCGCATGGAGGACTACGAGGGCGGGGAGAACGCCTTCCGCGGCGTCGGCGGCCCGATCAAGGTCACCCGCAACAAGACCCCGCAGGAGGGGTCGCTGCAGTTCCTCCAGGCCACCGCCGACACCGTCGGCTGCCAGGTCCTCGACGACTACAACGGCGAGTCGCAGGAGGGCGTCGCGCGGATGCAGCAGAACGCCGCGGACGGCCTGCGCTACAGCGCCTCCCGCGGCTACATCCACCACCTCGCGCCGCCGACCCTCGACGTGCAGACCCAGGTGCTGGTCACCAAGGTCGTCATCGAGAACGGCCGCGCCACCGGCGTCCAGGTGCGCGACAAGGACGGCAGCCAGCGCACCATCCGGGCGGGCAAGGAGGTCATCCTCTCGGCCGGCTTCGTCGGCTCGGCGCAGATCCTCATGCTCTCCGGGGTCGGTCACGCCCAGCACCTCAAGGACCACGGCATCCAGGTCGTCGCGGACCTCCCGGTCGGCGACAACCTGCACGACCACATGTTCCACGCGATGACCTTCCACGCCACCACCTCGAAGATGCGCGGCAACGCGTTCTTCTTCGCCAAGGGCGTCGCCAAGGAGGTCGCGCGGCCCGGCTCGACGTTCCTGGCCAACTCCGTCTTCGAGATCCTCGCGTTCCTGAAGTCCTCCCAGGCCACGAACGTGCCCGACCTGCAGCTGCACCTGCTGCCCTGGTCCTACGTCACGCCGAACCAGGACGAGCCGATCCGCCACGAGGTCTCCCCGCTGCCGGCCCTGACGGTGCTGACCACGCTCATCTACCCGCGCAGCCGCGGCACCCTGCGGCTGGCCTCGGCCGACCCGACCGCGGCGCCGCTCATCGACCCGCAGTACCTCGCGGAGTCCGCCGACCTCGACCTGCTGACCGAGGGCTCGGAGACGGTCCGGGAGATCATGGGCGCGTCGGCGTTCGGCGGGGCGATCAAGGACGAGATCCACCCCGGCCGCAACCTGCGCGGCTCCGAGCTGCGCCAGGCGATCCTCAACCGGGCGACCTCGGTCTACCACGGCGTCGGCACCTGCCGGATGGGCGTGGACGAGCTGGCCGTCGTGACGCCGGACCTCAAGGTCCGCGGCGTCGAGGGGCTCCGCGTCGCGGACGCCTCGATCATGCCGTCGATCACCGGCGGCAACACCAACGCGCCCGCGATCATGATCGGCGAGCGCGGCGCCGACCTCGTCCTCGGGAGGGGCTGAGATGACCGCCACCGCGGACCGCTCGGCCACCGCGGGTACGCCGGCGGCCCCGGCGCGCCCGCGCCGGCCGGCGACCCTGAGCGACTCCTTCCTGCGCGAGCTCGTCGCGCGGGTGCCCGGCTCGGGCGGGCAGACGTGGGCCCTCACGGAGGTCTACACCGGTGAGACGCTGGTCCAGCTGCCCCAGTCGACCCCGGCCGACATCGAGCGCGCCTTCGCCGCCGCCCGCTCCGCGCAGCAGGAGTGGGCCTCCTGGCCGCTGCGCAAGCGGCTCAAGGTGTTCAAGAAGGCGCACTCGCTGCTCATCGACAACGCGCAGACCACCGCGGACCTCATCCAGGCCGAGAGCGGCAAGAACCGCCGGATGGCCGTCGAGGAGACCTGCGACCCGCCGATGGTGATCAGCCACTACCTCAAGCGGGCGCCCAAGCTGCTCAAGCCCGTCACCCGCGGTGGCCCCGTCCCGGTCGTCTCGACCTCCACCGAGATCCGCCAGCCCAAGGGTGTCGTCGGGATCATCGCGCCCTGGAACTTCCCCTTCGCCACCGGCCTCTCCGACGCGATCCCCGCGCTCATGGCCGGCAACGCGATCGTGCTCAAGCCTGACAACAAGACCGCGCTCTCCCCGCTCTACGGCATCTCGCTGCTCGAGCAGGCCGGGCTGCCGAAGGGCCTGTTCCAGGTCGTCTGCGGCGAGGGCCCCGACGTCGGGCCGACGCTCATCGACAACGCCAACTACGTGATGTTCACCGGCTCGACCGCCACCGGCCGGGTCATCGGCGAGCGCGCCGGCCGCAACCTCATCGGCTGCTGCCTCGAGCTCGGCGGCAAGAACCCGATGATCGTGCTCGACGACGTCGACGCCGAGGAGTGGGTCACCGGTGCGCTGTTCGGCGTCTTCGGCAACACCGGCCAGATCTGCATGCACATCGAGCGGATCTACCTGCCCGAGAGCCGGTACGACGAGCTGAAGGCCCGCTTCGTCGCCGCCGCCGAGAGCCTGCGCCTCGGCGCGGCGTACGACTTCGAGCCGGAGCTGGGCTCGCTGATCTCGGTCGACCACATGCGGCGGGTGCACAGCCACGTGCAGGACGCCGTCGCCAAGGGCGCCACGATCGTCACCGGCGGCAACCCGCGGCCCGACATCGGGCCGGCGTTCTTCGAGCCGACCGTGCTCGAGGGCGTCACCGGCGACATGCTCACCGGCTGCCTGGAGACCTTCGGGCCGGTCGTCGCGCTGCACCCCTACCGCAGCGTCGACCAGGCGGTCGCGCTCGCCAACGACACCGACTACGGGCTCAATGCCTCGGTGTGGGGCGCCGACGTCGACCGCGCCGTCGGTGTCGCCCGCCGCATCCACGCCGGCAACGTCAACGTCAACGACTCCCTCGCCACCGCCTATGCCTCCAAGGGCACCCCCTCCGGCGGCGTCAAGCAGTCCGGCGTCGGCGCCCGCCACGGCGACCAGGGCCTGCTGAAGTACACCGACGTCCAGAACCTCGCCGTGCTGAAGAAGCAGGTCATGGGCGCCCGCCCCGGCCAGGACTACGACGAGTACGTCAAGGGGATGCTCACCGGGCTGAAGATGATGCGGCGGACGCGGATCCGCTGACCGCGCGTCGATCGCGTGTCTCCATGGGGTGTCACGCGGTCACTTCCGGGTCATCGCGACCGCTTCTGGGTCAATATTTCGGCCCAGAAGCGGTCGCGTACCACCTATAGGTGGTACGCACGCCCCACCCTCACGCCACCTGCAACGACCGCTTCGACAACCCCATCCAGAACCCGTCGATGACCTGGGTGCCGGGGGTGGCGGGGTCGGTGGCGGCGCCGAGGGTGACGAAGAGCGGGGTGTAGTGCTCGACGGTGGGGTGGGCGTACGGCATGCCGGGCGCCTTCGAGCGGTACGCCGCGAGGGTGTCCACGTCGCCGCGGGCGAGGGCCTCGCCGGCCCAGGCGTCGAACTCCGAGGACCAGCCGGGGGCGGCGGCGTCGATGCGCCACGAGGTGAGGAACGGCAGCCCGTGGGTGAGGAAGCCCGAGCCGATGATCAGCACGCCCTCCTCGCGCAGCGGCCGCAGCCGCTCGCCCAGGGCGAGCAGGCGCTCGGGGTCGTGGGTGGGCAGCGACATCTGCAGGACCGGGATGTCGGCGTCGGGGTACATGATCCGCAGCGGCACCCACGCCCCGTGGTCGAGCCCGCGGGAGGCGTGCTGGTGGACGGGCTCGCCGTCCGGCATCATCGCCGCGACCCGGCGGGCGAGCGCGGTCGCGTCGGGCGTCTCGTAGGTCATCCGGTAGTACTTCGCGTCGAAGCCGCCGAAGTCGTAGACGAGCGGGGCGCCGCTGGCCGAGAGCGAGACCGGCGCGGACTCCCAGTGGGCGCTGACGATCAGGATCGCGGTCGGCCGGGGGAGGTCGGCCGCCCAGGCGGCGAGCTGGCCCGACCAGGTCGGGTCGTCGAGGAGCGGGGGAGCGCCGTGCCCGAGGTAGAGGGCGGGCATCGGCTGGGGAGAGGCCATGTCGACTCCAATGGTTGAGAGTTCAACCTTATTCCAGCGGGAGCCGCCAGTCCACTCCGTCCGCACCCTGGCGGGCGAGCAGGTCGTTGACGCCGCTGAACGGCCGCGACCCGAAGAAGCCGCGTCTCGCCGAGAGCGGGGAGGGGTGCGCCGACTCGACGTACGGCGTCGCGCCCAGCATCGGCTTGAGCGACTGCGCGTCGCGGCCCCACAGGATCGCGGCCAGCGGGCCGCCCCGGGCGACCAGCGCCTCGATCGCGCAGGCCGTGACCTCCTCCCAGCCGCGGCCGCGGTGGGCCGCGGAGGCGCCGGGCTGCACGGTCAGCACCCGGTTGAGCAGCATCACCCCGGCGTCCGCCCAGGCGGTGAGGTCGCCGTGCGCCGGCGTCTCGATGCCCAGGTCGCTGCGCAGCTCGGTGTAGATGTTGGTCAGCGACCGGGGGATCGGACGCACGTGGGCGTCGACGGCGAAGCTCAGCCCGATCGGGTGGCCGGGCGTGGGGTAGGGGTCCTGCCCCACGATCAGCACCCGGACGTCGGACAGCGGTCGGCGGAACGCGCGGAAGACGTGCTCGCCGGCGGGCAGGTAGCCCCGCCCCGCCTCGACCTCGGCGCGCAGGAAGCGCCCCATCTCCGCGATCCGTCCGTCCACCGGCGCGAGGGCTGCCGCCCAGTCCGGTGCGATGAGTCCCTGGTCCACGAGTCCGGCGAGCGCGCTCACGCGGGCGACGGTAGCCGCCCCCGGGCGCGGCTCGTGCCGCTGGAGCCCGGCGCCGCCGTGGGGCGGGTCGAGGGAGTCAGCGGCCGAGCCGGGCCCGCTGCGGCACGAACACCCGCTTGCCCCGCTCGCCGACCTCGACGCGGAGGATCGCCTGGTGCGCGCTCGTGCCGGTGATGACCGACTGGTTCGCCACCAGGACCGAGGTCCCGAGGAACGTCGCGCTGCAGGGAGTGTCGAACGGGATCGCCGAGCCGTTCTCCCCGAGCAGCGGCACGTCGGGGAAGCGGTCCACCTCGGCGCCGCGGGCGGTCAGCTCAACGAGCTGGTTGGTGCCCAGCAGGGCGACGTACAGGTGGCCGGACCGGCCGATGCCGAACCCGTCGGGCAGCTCCATCGGCCCCGAGCGCCACAGCGTGCGCAGCTCCCCGGGCCGGCCGCCCGGGCGGACGCCGAGCGAGAGGACCGCGCCGGTCGTCGGCAGCTGCGACCCGTCGAGGACCCACTGCTGGGAGAGCACCAGGTCGCCGCGGCCGGGCCGGTAGACCAGCCCGGTCGTGCCGAACTGGGTCCCCTCCAGCGCCGGGGCGGTGAACCACGCGCGCGGCGTCCCGCCCCGCGGGGGCACCCGCCACACGATCGGCTGGGCGTAGTCGCTGACGTACAGCTCGCCGCGCGGCCCCCAGGCCGCGTAGTTCGGCACGGCACCCTCGGGGAACGTCGCCACCCGTCGCCACCGACCGGTGCGCACGTCGAGGGTGAGCACGCGCCGGGTCGAGGTCTCGAGCACCACCAGCCGGCCGTCGCGGGTCTGCTGGGCGACCTGCACGCCGTGGCTGCCGTCGGTGACCTGCCCCGGGACCGGCCAGGACCGCAGCAGCTGCCCGCCGGCCGACCACTCGAAGACCCGGGACGGCACGCCGGTCGCCGAGCCGTTGACGTAGGTGCCGGCGTAGACCCGGCCGTTGGTGTGGGCGTGGACGTAGGCCGGGTAGCCCGGCGCGGGCACCAGCGAGAAGACCTTGGTGCGCCACTTCGGGACCTCGGCCGCGGCCGGCGCGGCGCCGGCTGCACCAGTGGCACCGGTGGCGCCGGCGGGTGCGGTGGCGAGGAGCGGCAGGCCGAGGACGAGGGCGGCGAGGAGCGCGACGATCCGGTTCACAGCTTCTCCAGCACCTCGATCGCGGCGCGCTTGCCGGCGCGGACCGCGCCGTCCATGTAGCCGCTCCAGTACGTCGAGGTCTCGGTGCCCGCCCAGTGCACCCGCCCGAAGGGCCGGCGGATCGCCGGGCCGTGGTCGACCAGCGTGCCGGGCGCGTGGAACGCGGTGGGGCCGCCGCGGGTCCACTGCTCCTTGGTCCAGTCCTGCTCGGTGTACTCGATCGGGCGCAGCGCCTGCTCGCCGAACATCGCGGCGAAACCCTCGAGCACGGCCCGGCGGCGGCGGGCGCGCGGCAGCACGCCGTACTCGCGCCAGGTGGAGCCGCCGACGAAGGCCAGCAGCACGCCCGGGCTGCCGTCGCGGGGGCTGTTGTCGAAGACCGCCCGCGCCGCCCCGGTGTCGTTGATGCCGAAGCCGTTGAGGCCGGCCTCGCGCCAGAACGGCTTCTCATAGACCGCGTCGCACTTCATCAGCCGGCCCATGTCCATGCTGCGCAGCAGCTGGGTGCGGCGCACCGGCAGCCGCGGGAACCAGTCGATGTCGAGCACCAGCGGCGGGGGCGCGGCGACGACGACCCGGCGGGCGCGCACGGTGCCGCGGCCGGTGTGGACGAGGACCCGGTCGTCGCGCTGCTCGATGCGCCGCACCGGTGCGCGCAGCGCCACGACGTCGCCCAGGCGCTTGGCCAGCCGCAGCGGCACGAGCTGGGAGCCGCCGACGAACCGCCGCTCCTGCGCGCCCTGGGCGGTGTCGGAGTTGCGGGAGAAGGTGCCGACGTTCTGCTCGTTGCCCGAGCAGGCGACGTACCAGAGCGTGAAGAGCAGGGACAGCTCGTCGGGGTCGGCCCCGAAGCCGGGCTGGGTCCAGGACTTGATCAGGTTGGTGACGCCGGGGGCGTTGAGCGAGCTGCGGCGGATGAACTCACCGAGGCTCATCCCGTCCCACTCGCGCGCCCGCGGGTGGTCCCAGGGCGCCTCGACGTCGATCTCCGCGGCGTACCGGTCGATCAGCGAGAGCAGGACCGCGGCGTCGGCGAGGATCGTCGGGTCCGGCGGGACGGTCCCGGTGAACGTCGTCCGGCCGGTCAGCGAGGAGATGTAGACGCTGCTGCCGGTGTTGTACTCCCGGAAGGTCGGGACGCCGAGCTCCTTGGCCAGCCGCAGGATGTGGTCCTGGGTCGGGCCGACGAACGCGCCGCCGGCCTCGATCACCCCGCCCGCCTCGAGCCGGTGGTTGAGCACCCGGCCGCCGACCCGGTCGCGGGCCTCGACGAGCAGCACCGACGCGCCGCCCGCGGCCACCTTGCGCGCGGCCACCAGGCCGGAGATGCCGGCACCGACCACGACCACGTCCACCCGGCGGGGGAGCGCGCCCTGGAGCCCGGTCACCCGGCCGGCGGGGTCGGCGAGGTCCGCGAGCGCGCCCGTGGGCAGGGCGGTGGCGAGACCGGTGCCGGCCGCCGCGGAGGCCGAGGCCCCCAGCAGGACGCGGCGGGAGAGCGACGGGAGGGCGTCGTACGGCGGCATGGGCGCTCCGATACCTGAAGGTGTGTCAGATTCAGGTCCGTAACCTACACTCTCCTCCCGTGCCTGCCGAGCCCCTTGTGACGACCACCTCGCGGCGCGTGCCGACGCAGGCGCGGAGCCGGCGGCGGGTCGAGAAGATGCTGGACGCCGCCGCGCGCCTGGTCGTGGAGCGCGGCGTCGAGGCGCTGACCACCCGCGACATCGCCGAGGCGGCGGGCGTGCCGGTGGCCTCGCTCTACCAGTACTTCGCCGACAAGGACGACGTCCTGGTCGCCCTCGCCGCCCGCGACATGGAGGAGATGGACGAGCAGGTCTCCCGCGACGTCACCACGCTGCTGGAGTCCGGCGCCGAGGTCACGCTGGCCTCGCTGGTGCGCACCGTGATGGAGGCCTTCGTCGCGGTCTACCACCGGCGGGCCGCCTTCGTCGTGCTCTACCTGCGGGGCCGCACCAACGTCGCGGTGCACCGCTTCGGGCGCGAGCACAACGCCAAGATCGCCGAGGCCCTCTACGAGCAGGCCCGCGCGTCGGGCCTCGCCGCGGGGCTGACCCCGCGGATGGCGCAGCTGGCCGTCGAGGTCGGGGACCGGGTCTTCCAGCTCGCCTTCGAGCACGACCTGCACGGGGACCCCGAGACGGTCGAGGAGGGGATCTGGATGGTGGCGGCGTACCTGGAGAGCCGGGCGGCGTCGTGAGCGACGCGATGCGCCGCGCGGTCGCGGACGCCGCGCGCCACCTCGCCGCGGCGGGCCTGCTCGTCGGGACCGCCGGCAACGTCTCGCTGCGCGCGGGCGAGCGGGTGGCGGTCACCGCGAGCGGGGTCGTGCTCGGTGACTGCACCCCCGACGACGTCACGGTCCTCGACCTCGGCGGCGCCGTGGTCGAGGGGCGGCTGCGGCCGACCTCCGAGCTCGACCTCCACCTCGGGGCGTACGCCGCCGGCGACCACGCCGCGGTCGTCCACACCCACGCGCCCTGGTCGACAGCGGTCGCCTGCGTCCTCGACGAGCTGCCGGTGGTGCACTACCAGCAGCTGCTGCTCGGCGGGGCGGTCCGCGTCGCGCCGTACGCCACCTTCGGCACCCCCGAGCTCGCCGCCGCCGTGACCGCCGCCCTCGAGGGACGCCAGGCCGCGCTGCTGGCCAACCACGGCTCGGTCGCGGTCGGGCCCACCCTCGCGAAGGCCGTCGAGCACGCCGAGCTGCTGGAGTGGCTGGCCGCGCTGCACCACCGGGCCGCGGCCCTCGGCACGCCGCGCGTCCTGACCGAGCAGCAGCAGGCCGCCGTCGTCGAGGCCGCCGTCCGCCGCCGCTACGGGACGCCCCAGGAGCTCGACCCGCAGGAGGAGTCATGAAGGTCGCGACCGTCGGGGTGCACGTCCTCGACACCCACGTGATCGGCGTCGAGTCGATCCCCGAGCGCTCCGACGGGCAGCTGGTCGAGCGGATCTCGCTGTCCCCGGCCGGCACCGCCGGCGGCACCGGCGTCGTGCTCAGCCGGCTCGGGGCGCAGGTCTCCGCCTTCGGCGCCGTGGGGGAGGACCCCGTCGCGCGGACCCTGCTCGCGCTGCTCGGGCACGAGGGCGTCGACGTCTCCGGGCTGGTCCGCAAGGCCGAGGCCCAGACCTCCGCCTCGGTCATCCCGGTCCGGCCGGGCGGCGAGCGCCCCGCGTGGCACTGCATCGGCGCGAACGGCGCCTTCACCCTCGACGACCTCGACCTCGGCGCGCTCGAGGGGATCACCCACCTCCACCTCGGCGGCCCGGAGTTCCTGGGCGGCGAGGCCGCGGGCCGGCTGCTCGCCCACGCCCGCTCGCTCGGCGCGACCACCTCCCTCGACCTGCTGGCGCCGGGGGATCCCGACATGCTGGCCTGGGTCGCCGACGCGCTGCCGCACACCGATCACCTGCTCCCCAACGACGAGCAGGTGCTCGGCTTGACCGGGGCCGCCTCGCTGGCCGACGGCGCCCGGGCCCTGCTCGACCACGGCGTCGGGACGGTCGCGGTCACCCAGGGCGCCCGGGGCGCGCTCGTCGCCACCGCGGCGGAGACCTTCGAGGTGCCGGCGTACGCCGTCGAGGTCGTCGACACGACCGGCTGCGGCGACGCGTTCTCCGCCGGCTACCTGCGCGGGCTCGCGCTCGGGCGGGACCTGCGTGGCGCCGCCGAGCTCGGCTGCGCCGTCGCCGCCCAGGTCGCGCAGGGG
The DNA here is from genome assembly GCF_013177455.1 of Nocardioides marmotae. Lineage (NCBI taxonomy): Bacteria > Bacillati > Actinomycetota > Actinomycetes > Propionibacteriales > Nocardioidaceae > Nocardioides > Nocardioides marmotae. Next base: position 3,777,575 of record NZ_CP053660.1, on the reverse strand, counting down.
CTCGGCACCGACGCCGCGTCCTACACGCTCGCCTCTGTCGACGAGTTCGCCCGCACCGCTCCTCGCCGCTGAGCCGTCCTGCCGCCCGGCGGCTGTTCATCAAGGTATGCAGGTGAGTCGTCACTTCCCCGGGGCAGCTCCGCCAGGGGAGTGCCGGTCGGGCTGCATACCTTGATGAAGCGACGCCCGCCCTCCAGGCCCGGCCTCAGGCGGAGGTCGGCCGGCTGAGCCGGTCGAGGAACGTGACGAGCAGCGCCTCGCGCATCGCGGGGGAGGCCAGGTCGAGCATGGCGTTGACCTCGGCCATCCGCTCGGGCAGGGCGAGCCCGCCGTCGGCGGCCTCGCCGACCAGGCCCGAGGCCGCGAGCAGCCCGTCGAAGTCGTCGTCGGTGAGCGCGGCCGGGTCCAGGGAGCGGATGTAGTCCGCGACGCCCGCGTCGACCGCCACGGGGCCGGCGGCGACGGCGGCCGCGACGGACTCGCGCAGCGCCACGAGGAAGTCCCCGACCCCGGCCAGCGTCGCCGCGCTCACCGAGAGGTGGATCGTCGGCGGCTGGCCGGCGTGGGACATCTGCGGCTGGACGTACCACCCGCGGGCGGTCATCTCGTCGCAGACCGTGAAGGCGTCGCAGGTGGCGTCGGTGGCGAGCGCGACGAGGGTGGAGTCGGGGGCCGCCACCACGCGCAGCGCGTCGATGTCGGCGACCCCTGCCACGATCTGGTCGGTGGCCTCGAGGACGTCGGCGGTGAGGCGCTCGTAGCCGGCGTCGCCGAGGGTCCGCACGACCGCCCAGGCGCCCGCGGTGGGGCCGCCCGAGCGGGTGGACTGCATGGTCGGGTTGAGCATCGTGTAACCCGGCCAGGCGGCGGAGGCGAACAGCTGGGGACGACGCAGCGCCGGGGTCCGGTGCAGCAGGAGGGAGGTGCCCTTGGGGGCGTAGGCGTACTTGTGCAGGTCCACGCTGATCGACGTCACCCCGTCGACGGCGAAGGTCCACGGCGGCACGGCGCGGCCCAGCCGCGCGGCGTACGGCAGGACCCACCCGCCGATGCAGGCGTCGACGTGGCACCGGATGCCCCGGCTGCTCGCGAGCGCGGCGAGCTCGGTGACGGGATCCACGACCCCGTGGGCGTACGACGGCGCGCTGGCGACCACCAGCACGGTGCTGTCGTCGATCGCGGCCGCGGTGGCGGCGACGTCGGCGCGGAAGTCCGGGCCGACGGGGACCAGGCGCGCCTCGACGCCGAAGTAGTGGGCGGCCTTGTGGAAGGCCGCGTGCGCCGTGGCGGGCAGGACCATCGAGGGCCGGGCGACGTCGGGGCGGGCGTCGCGGGCGGTCTGCACCGCGAGCAGCACCGACTCGGTGCCGCCCGAGGTGACCGACCCGACCACGGTGTCCGGGGCGTCGAGCAGGCGGGCGGCGAAGGCGACCAGGTCGTTCTCCATCCGCAGCAGGCTGGGGAACGCGGTCGGGTCGAGCCCGTTGGAGCCGGCATAGGCCGCGACCGCCTCGCGGCCGACCCGGTCGACCTCGGCGAGCCCGGAGTCGTAGACGTAGGCCAGCGTGCGGCCGCCGTGCACCGGCAGGTCGGCCTGCTGGAGCGTGCGGAGCCGGTCGAGCACCTCCCCGGCGGTGGCGCCGGCGTCGGGGGAGGCGGGGCGGTCGGTCGTGGTCATGCGTCGACCTCATCGGCGTCGAGGCTGTAGCGGGCGAGCCACCACAGGCTCACCAGCACGAGCAGGGCGGGCAGGAGGGAGAAGCCGAGGACGATCGCGGTGACCGCCGAGTCCGGCTGGGCGGCGGCGCCGTCGGTGGAGGAGCGGTAGTCGCCGAGCGCGAGGACCAGCGCGAAGACCGCCGGGCCGAGCGCGAGGCCGAGCGTCTCGCCGGCGGTCCACACGCCGGTGTAGACGCCGGCGCGGCCGCTGCCGGTCCGGCGGGCGTCGACCGCGGCCGCGTCGGGGAGCATCGCCATCGGGAAGACCTGGCACCCGGCGTACCCCACGCCGGCGAGGGCGACCGCGGCGAAGACCACCGCGGTCGGCGCGACGTCGGAGAAGGCGGCGAGCGCGGCGCCGGCGGCGAGGAGCACCGAGGAGGCGACGTACCCGCGCTTCTTGCCGATCCGCTGCCCCAGCGCCGCCCAGGCGGGGGTGAGCAGCAGGGCGGGGCCGACGAAGCAGAGGAACAGCACCGTCGCGGCGCCGGTGCTGGCCAGGACGTCCTCGGCGAGGTAGTCGACGCCCGCGAGCATCGCGCCGGTCGCCAGCGCCTGGACCACGAAGGTGGTGAGCAGCAGCCGGAAGTCCCGCGCGGTCGCGACGATCCGCAGCTGGTCGCGCAGCGAGCCGGCGCCGGGCTCGACGGTGCCGACGGGTGCGTGGCGCGTGCCGAGGTAGGAGGAGACCACCCCGACGAGGATGATCAGCGCCATCACCACGCCCATGACGCGGTAGCCGTCGCGCCCGCCGACCGCGTCGCGGATCAGCGGCGCCGTGCCGCCCGCGACCAGGATCGTGAGGGCGAGGATCGCGACCCGCCAGGTCATCAGCCGGGTGCGCTCGTCGTAGGACGAGGTCATCTCGGTGGGCATGGCGACGTAGGGGACCTGGAAGAACGCGTACGCCGAGGCGCAGCCGAGGAAGCACACCAGCACCCACGCCGCCTCCAGGCCGGTGGCCATCGACGGCGCGGCGAAGATCAGCGCGAAGCTCGCCGCCAGCACGAGACCGGCGCGCAGCAGGAACGGGCGCCGGGGCCCGCGCGGGTCGGTGCTCCGGTCGCTGATCCGGCCGGCGATCGGGTTGAGCACCACGTCCCATGCCTTGGGCAGGAACACGATGACGCCGGCCAGGACGGCGGCGATGCCGAGGGAGTCGGTGAGGAAGGGCAGCAGCATGAGCCCTGGGACGGTGCCGAAGGCGCCGGTCGCGACCGATCCCGAGCCGTAGCCGATGCGTACGCCGCGGGGCAGCGCCGCCGGGGGCCCGGACGCCGCCGCCCGGGAGGTCTCCTGCGTGGCCACCTCAGCGCGCCAACGACCGGGAGCCGCCGGAGCCGTAGCGCCGGGTCGGGTTCGTGCCGATCGCGTCCGAGCCGGCGGCCTTCGTGGTCCGGGTCGCCGTGGCCTTCCTCGCGGTCGTCTTCTTGGCGGCGGACTTCTTGGTGGCGGTCCTGGTGCTCGCGCTCTTCTTCGCGGTGGCCTTCTTCGCCGCCGTCTTCGTGGTGGCGGCCTTCTTGGCCGGCGTCTTCTTCGTTGCCGTCTTCTTCGCGGGCGTCTTCTTGGCGGCCGTCTTCTTCGCCGCCGCCTTCTTCACCGCCGCCTTCTTGGCCGGGGTCTTCTTGACGGTGCCCTTCCTGGCGGCGCCCTTCGCGGCGGCCGGCCCGTCCACCGGCGGGGCATCGGGCCGCGCGGCGGAACGCCCCGACCACTGCTCGAACCACTCGTCGAGCACCTCCCAGGTGGTGCCGCGGGCACCGCGCCCGGTCAGCATGCCGAGGTGGCCGCCGGGGACGATCTCGAAGCGGACCTCCTCCGACGAGCTCAGGTGCGGCAGCAGCGCGCGGACCGCGCCGACGGGCGCGATGCCGTCGTTGGCGCCGGCGAAGACCAGCACCGGCGCGGCGACCTCCTCCAGCCGGATCGTGCGGTCCCCGAGCACGACCTCGCCGGTCTTGAGCACGTTGCCCTTCACGAACCGGTGGTAGAGCTGCCCGAAGGAGCGGCCGGGGTAGGCCGTCATGTTCGCGGTGAACCGGTCGACCGCCTCGAGCTGGGCCAGGAAGTCGGTGTCGTCGAGATGGGTGGCCACGGCCAGCGGCTTGGTCACCAGCTTCTGGAAGGAGCTGAGCTGGAAGGCCCACCGCACCAGCGGCGTCGGCGCGCCGCCCATCGCCTGGTAGGCGCGGGTGATCGCGCCCCGCCCGTCGGTGGGGTTCAGGTTCAGCAGCGGGCGCAGGGGCGCGACCAGGGGGACCTGGGAGACGTCGAACGGCGTGCCGAGCGCGGTCAGCGACGCGACCGGGAGCCCGGCGTCGACGGCCGCGGCGAGCAGCGTGAAGATGCCGCCGAGGGACCACCCGACGACGTGGACGGGTCGACCGCCGGCGTGCCGGGAGACCTCGCGGATCGCCGCCGGCACGACGTCCTCGACCCAGTGCTCCATGCCGAGCGAGCGGTCGCGGAAGGAGACCTGCCCGTACTCCACGAGGTACGTCGGCCGCCCGGTGTCGAGCAGGTGCTCGACCAGCGAGCAGCCGCGCCGCAGGTCGAAGCAGATCGCGGGCGCGGCCAGCGGGGTCACCAGCAGCACCGGGTCGCCCGGGTCGCCCTGCTCACCGGCGCTCGCGAGCGGCCGGTAGTGGTACAGCTCGCGCATCGTGCCCTCGTCGATCAGGGTGCGCGGCATGGGGCGCAGGTCCGCCAGCCCGCCGTAGAGCAGCTTGTGGGCCAGGTTGCCCGCCGCGGAGACGACCTGGTCGGGCTTCGGGACGAGGTCCATGGGGCGCAACGTACCGGGCGATGCGGGTACCGCACAGGACATGAGCTGGACGAAGATCGCCGCCGTCGGCGCGGCCGCCCTCGGGGCGGTCGCCGCCCACGACCTCACGCAGCGCAAGCACGCGATCCTGCGCAACTTCCCCGTGGTCGGACACCTGCGCTACACCCTGGAGCGGTTCGGCCCCGAGCTGCGGCAGTACATCGTCACCTCCAACGACGAGGAGCGCCCCTTCTCCCGCGACCAGCGCCGCTGGGTCTATGCCTCCTCCAAGGGCGAGAACACCTACGTCGGGTTCGGCACCGACAACGACATCGAGAACAGCTCGGGCTACCCCGTGGTCAAGCACCGGACCTTCGCCGGCCCCGGCGCCGCCACCGCCCCGCACGCCGAGGAGAACGTCCCGCTGCCGATGGGCAAGGTGCTCGGCGGGCCGCGTGGCCGCACCAAGGCCTTCCGGCCGGGCTCGATCGTCAACATCTCCGGCATGAGCTTCGGCTCGCTCTCGGGCAACGCCGTCGAGGCGCTCAACCGCGGCGCCGCCCTGGCCGGCTGCCTGCAGAACACCGGCGAGGGCGGGCTCTCGCCGTACCACCGCAACGGCGGCGAGCTGATCTTCCAGATCGGCACGTCCTACTTCGGCTGCCGCGACGCCGAGGGCCGCTTCGACCTCGCGCGGCTCAGGGACCTCGTCGCCTCCGCGCCGGTCCGGGCGCTGGAGATCAAGTTGTCGCAGGGCGCCAAGCCCGGGCTCGGCGGCATGCTTCCCGGCGCGAAGGTGAGCCCGCAGATCGCCGAGATCCGCGGCATCCCCGTCGGGCAGGACTGCGCCTCGCCGAGCCGGCACACGGCCTTCTCCGACACCGACTCGATGCTGGACTTCGTCGAGCTGCTGGCCGCAGAGACCGGGCTGCCGGTCGGCATCAAGTCCGCGGTCGGTGACATGACCTTCTGGGACCAGCTGGTGACCTTGATGAGCAGCCGCGACCGCGGCGTCGACTTCGTCACCATCGACGGCGGCGAGGGTGGGACCGGCGCGGCGCCGATGGTCTTCTCCGACTCGGTCGCCTATCCCTTCCGGCTCGGGTTCGCCGAGGTCTACCGGCGCTTCGCCCGCGCGGGGCTCCAGGACGAGGTCACCTTCCTCGGCGGCGGCAAGCTGGGGCTGACGGAGAACGCCGTCGTCGCGCTGGCGCTGGGCGTCGACGGGATCAGCGTCGGCCGGGAGGCGATGCTCGCGATCGGCTGCATCCAGGCGCAGAAGTGCCACGCCGACACCTGCCCGACCGGCGTCGCCACCCAGGACCCGCGGCTGGCCCGCGGGCTCGACCCGGCGCTGAAGTCGGTGCGCGCGGCGACGTACGTCGCCTCGTTGCGGCGCGACCTGCTCAAGATCGCCGAGGCGGTGGGCGTGGTCCACCCCGCCCTCATCGGGCCCGACGACGTCGACCTCGTCGACGGGACGCGCGCGGCCACGAGCCTGCGGGAGGCCTACGGCTACGAGCCCGGCTGGGGCCTGCCGAGCCCGGAGCTCGCCGCCACGATCGAGGACCTCGTGCTCGGCCGGCTGCCCGACGACCCCCACCCCGCCGTGGCACGCTGACCCGGGTGAGCACCGGGATCGTCTTCCGCCCCCAGCAGCCGCCCGAGGACCTGCGCGCGGTGGTCCGCGCCGCCGACGAGGCGGGCGTGCCGGAGCTGTGGCTGTGGGAGGACTGCTTCCTCGACGGCGGGCTGACCGCCGCGACCGCGGCGCTGGCCTGGTCCGAGCGGGTGCGGGTCGGCGTCGGCCTGCTGCCCGTGCCGCTGCGCAACCCGGCCCTCGCCGCGATGGAGATCGCCACCCTCGCCCGGCTCTGGCCGGGCCGGCTCGTGCCGGTGCTCGGCCACGGCGTCCAGGACTGGACGGCTCAGGTCGGCGGCGCGGTCGGCTCGCCGCTGACGCTGCTGCGCGAGCACACCGAGGCCGTCCGCGACCTCCTCGACGGCCGCCGCGTCGACGCCTCCGGACGGTACGTCGCCCTCGACCGCGTCGCGCTCGACCGGCCACCGGCCCAGCGGCCGCCGCTGCTCGTCGGCGCGCGCGGCCCGCGGACCGTCCGGCTGGCCGGCGAGGTGGCCGACGGCGTGCTGCTCGACGACTCCGGCAGCGACCCCGCCTCGGTCCGCCGCGCCCGCGGCCTGGTCGACGAGGGCCGCTCGGCCTCGGGCCGACCCGGCCGGGCGGTCGTCACCGTCTACGCCGAGGTCGACCCGACCGAGGCCGACCTGCCCGCCCGGGTCGCCGCGCGGGTCGGTGAGCTGCGCGAGGCCGGGGCCGACACCGTCGTGCTGCAGGGCACCGCCGAGCAGCCCGACCCCCGCCCGCTCCTCGACGCGCTCGCCGCCGCCGGGCTGCTGCCTGCCTGAGCGGCGTACTTCTCAGGCGAGTCCTGCACTTATCAGGGGAGATCTGCCCCGATAAGTGCAGGAGTCACCGGTTAACCGGTGACCCCGACAGGCCCCGACAGGCCCCGGCAGGACCCCGGCAGGCCCCGAGCGCCCTACGACCGCTTCGCCGGCCGGACGGCCTTGCCGTGCGAGCCGGGGACCTCGGCGAGCTCGCTCATGAACGCGTCGGCCCACGCGGCGACGTCGTTCTGGGCGACGGTCCGGCGCATCGCCTTCATCCGCCGACGGGTCTCGCGGTCGTCGGCGCTGTAGGCGTCGAGCAGGGCCGACTTCATGCCGTTGATGTCGTAGGGGTTGACCAGCCAGGCCTGGCGCAGCTCGTTCGCGGCGCCGGCGAACTCCGAGAGCACCAGCGCGCCGGTGTCCTCGAGCCGGCACGCGACGTACTCCTTGGCGACGAGGTTCATGCCGTCGCGGTAGGGCGTGACGACCATGACGTCGGCGGCCCGGTAGAGCGCGGCCATCTCCTCGCGGGGGTAGGAGGAGTGCAGGTAGCTGATCGCCGGGCGGCCGATCCGGCCGAGGTCGCCGTTGACCCGGCCGACGAGGCGGTCGATGTCGTCGCGGAGGATGCGGTACTGCTCGACCTGCTCGCGCGAGGGCACCGCGACCTGCACGAAGACGGCGTCCTCGACGTCGAGGTGGCCGTCGGCGATGAGCTCGCTGAAGGCGCGCAGCCGGGCGTAGATGCCCTTGGTGTAGTCGAGCCGGTCGATGCCGAGGAACACCTTGCGCGGGTTGCCGAGCGCCTCGCGGATCTCCGCGGCGCGGGCGGCGACGGGTTCGGAGCGGGCCATCGCCTCGAAGCCGGCGGCGTCGATGGAGATCGGGAACGCCGCGGCGCGGACGGTGCGGCCGTCGGGCAGGTAGACCAGGTCGCGGTGGGTCTTGTGGCCGACGCGCTGGCGGACCAGGCGCACGAAGTTCTGCGCGCCGCCGGGCAGCTGGAAGCCGATCATGTCCGCGCCGAGGAGCCCCTCGAGGAGCTGGCGGCGCCAGGGGAGCTGCTGGAAGAGCTCGGCCGGCGGGAACGGGATGTGGAGGTAGAAGCCGATCCGCAGGTCCGGGCGCAGCTCGCGCAGCATCAGCGGGACCAGCTGCATCTGGTAGTCGTGCACCCACACCGTCGCGCCCTCGGAGGCCAGCTCGGCGGCCTTCTCGGCGAAGCGGCGGTTGACCGAGACGTAGGAGTCCCACCACTCCCGGTGGAACTCCGGCTTGGCCACGAGGTCGTGGTAGAGCGGCCACAGGGTGGCGTTGGAGAAGCCCTCGTAGTGGCCCTCGATCTCGGCCTGGGTCATCGACATCGGCACGAGCTTCATGCCGTCGGCCTCGAACGGCTCGAGGTCCTCGTCGGTCCCGCCGGGCCACCCGATCCAGGTGCCGTCGTTGGCGCGCATCACCGGCTCGATGGCGGTGACCAGGCCGCCGGGCGACGTCCGCCAGCCCATCGTCCCGTCCGGCTGCTCCACCCGGTCGACCGGTAGTCGGTTGGCCACGATCACGAGGTCGGCAGACACGGTGCTCACCCTAGGGGAGTGCCCAACCCGCCTCGGCCCCACACGGCTCGGAGCGGGGGCGGGGCGGGCCGGTCGCGGGCAGGGTCCGGGTGGGGTCCGGGTGGGGCCCGGGTGTCGGGCTGGCCCCACCCCGGTCGTCGTGCTGGCAGGATCGTGCCCGACCGCTCGGCCGACCAGGCTCGGAGCCATGACCACGACCACCATGAGACCCCCCACCGCCCTCCCGCACGGCTTGGTGCGGCGCACCCTCCTCGACAGCGCCTACGCGCTCAGCTCCTTCGTCCTCGCGCTGCCGGCGTTCGTGCTCGCGGTGACCCTGCTCAGCCTCGGCGCGGGGCTGGTCGTGATCGTGTACGGCGTCCTGGTGCTCTCCCTGGCCGCGATGGTCGCCCGCGGGTTCGCCCGCCTCGAGCGGCACCGCCAGCGCACGCTCCTCGGCCGCGAGGCGCCCACGCCGGCCTACCTCTGCGCCCGCGAGGGCGACGGCCTGCTGCGCCGCGCCGTCACCCCGCTGCGCGACCCGCAGTCGTGGCTCGACCTGACCTGGTCGATCGTCGGCCTGGTCACCGGCTCGCTCGCCTTCCTCGTCACGGTCGTCTGGTGGGCGGCGATCGGGTCGGGGGCGACGTACTGGTTCTGGCAGATCTGGCTCCCCGACGGCGAGGACGACGGTGGCCTGGCCGAGCTGCTCGGCCTGGGCTCCGGCGCGGTGGCCGAGTCGCTGCTCAACGCCGCTCTCGGCGTGGTCGCCCTGCTCACGCTGCCCTGGGCCGTCCGGGCGGTCGCCGCGCTCCACGCCGGCCTGGCCTGGAGCCTGCTCAGCGGGCGCGCCGAGCTCCAGCAGGAGGTACGTCGCGTGGAGACCGGCCGCAGCGCCGCGCGCAGCGCGGAGGCGGAGTCCCTGCGGCGGCTCGAGCGCGACATCCACGACGGCCCGCAGCAGCGGATGGTCCGCCTCGGGATGGACCTCGGGCGCGCCCGGCGCCAGCTCGAGTCCGACCCGGACCGGGCCGCGGCGACGATCGAGGAGGCGCTGGCGCAGGTGGGGGAGACCGTCGAGGAGCTGCGCTCGCTCTCGCGCGGCATCGCGCCGCCGCTGCTGGTCGACCGCGGCCTCCAGGTCGCGCTGGAGGACCTCGCCGCCCGCAGCGCGGTCCCGGTCGAGGCCGACATCGACGTGCCCGCCGGCCTCCCGCCGCACGTGGAGACCACGACGTACTTCGTGGTGAGCGAGGCGCTCACCAACGTCGCCAAGCACAGCGGCGCGAGCTCCGCGCGGGTGCACGTGCGCGACGCGGGCGACGCGCTGCTGGTCCGGGTCGAGGACGACGGCGCCGGGGGCGCGCACGAGGCCAAGGGGCACGGCCTGGCCGGGCTGCGCCAGCGGCTGCTCGCGGTCGACGGCTCGCTGGGCCTGGAGTCGCCGGCCGGCGGGCCGACGGTGGTCTCGGCGCTGGTGCCGACGGGGGCGCGGTGAGGCGGCGGTGAGGTGGGGATGAGGATCGTCGTCGCGGACGACTCCTTCCTGCTGCGCGAGGGGCTCCAGCTGCTCCTCGCCGAGGCCGGCCACGAGGTCGTGGCCTCGGTCGCGGACGGCCCGGCCTTCGTCGCGGCCGTGCTCGAGCACCGCCCCGACGTCGGCATCGTCGACGTGCGGATGCCGCCCAGCCACACCGACGAGGGGCTGCGCGCCGCCGTCGAGGTGCGCCGGGCCTGGCCCGAGGCCCGGCTGCTCGTGCTCTCCCAGTACGTCGAGGTCGCCTACGCCGCCGACCTGCTGGCCGCCGGCCAGGGCGGGGTGGGCTACCTGCTCAAGGACCGCGTCGCCGACCTCGACGACTTCACCGCCGCGCTCGACACCGTCGCCCGCGGCGGCACCGCGCTCGACCCGCAGGTGGTGCGCCGGCTGATGGGCGCGCGCCGCGACCCGCTCGCCGCGCTCACCCCGCGCGAGCACGAGGTCCTCGCACTGATGGCCGAGGGGCGCTCCAACAGCGCGATCGCCGAGGCGATGGTGGTCAGCCTCGGCGCGGTCGAGAAGCACACCCAGCGGATCTTCGCCAAGCTCGGCCTCGCCCCCGACGACGGCGCCGCCCACCGCCGGGTCGCCGCGGTGATCAGCTACCTGCGCTCGGCCGGCTGACCGCCCGGCCGCTCAGCTCAGCCGCTCAGCCGCTCAGCCGAAGGAGACGCCGACCTGCGCGCGGACCGCGTCCATCTGCCGCATCAGGGTCAGGGTCTGCGTGTGCGGCACCCACGGGCTCTCCCGCAGGCCGGCGCGCAGGCAGCGGCCCACCTCGGCGATCTCGTTGCCGTAGCCGCGGCCGATGACCGCGTCCTCGGCGAGGATCTCGACCGGCTCGCGCGCCGCGTCGCCGTCGCCGCCGTCGTACGGCGTGAACGTCGCGCGGGTGGGGTGGTGGAAGTCGGGGACGTCGATCCGGCCGAGGTCGGTCGCGATCGCGGCGGCCCGCGAGGACCACGAGGTGATCGAGGCGGTCATGGTGGCGAGCGCGCCGCCGGGGTAGCGGCCGCTGATCGCGACGTCGAGGTCGATGCCGCGGTCGGAGAGGTCGGCGGTGCCGGTCAGCTGCTCGGCCTCGCCGAGCACGAGGTGGGCGAAGGTCAGCGGGTAGATCCCCATGTCGAGCAGCGCGCTGGCGCCCAGGGCCGGGTCGAGCATCCGGTCGTCCGGTCCGGCGTCGACGCGGAAGCCGAGCTCGGCGTGCAGGTGGCGGGGCGTGCCGTACCGGCCAGCGCGCACCTGCTCCGCGACCGTGCGGACGAGCGGGTGGCACGCGGTCCACATCGCCTCCATGAGGAAGCGGTCGTGCTTCCCGGCGAGGCGGACCATCTCCTCGGCGTCGGCGGTCGAGAGGGTCAGCGGCTTCTCGCACAGCACGTGCTTGCCGGCCTCGAAGGCCAGGCGGGCGTGCTCGAGGTGCAGGGCGTGCGGACTGGCGACGTACACGACCTCGACGTCGGGGTCGGCGACCAGCTCCTCGTAGGAGCCGTGCGGCCGTCCGCCGTGCTCGGCGGCGAACGCCGCTGCGGCCTCCGCCCGCCGGGACCCGACCGCGACCAGCTCGGCGTCGGGCACGAGCGCCAGGTCGCGGGCGAAGGTGCGGGCGATCTTGCCGGTGGCGAGGATGCCCCAGCGGGTCGGTGCGGCGGCTGGCTCGGTCACGCCGCCGAGACTCCCACAACACCGGTGGACGGGCCGGGCGATGCGAATGACACCGCTGTGGTTCGTCGCCTACAGTGACGTCCGGACACCCATCGAACGACCAGCTCCCGGGAGACTGCGCATGGACGCCGCGAACGCCCTCGACGGCCACGAGGCCGGGGCCACGCCGAGCCTGAGCGACCGCGACCGAGAGATCCTCGAGTTCGAGCGCCAGTGGTGGAAGTACGCCGGCGCGAAGGAGACCGCGGTCCGCGAGAAGTTCGACATGAGCTCGACGCGCTACTACCAGGTCCTCAACGCCCTCATCGACCGTCCCGAGGCGCTCGAGGCCGACCCGCTGCTCGTCCGCCGCCTGCGCCGGCTCCGGTCCCAGCGGCAGCGCCAGCGCTCGGCCCGCCGCCTCGGCTTCGAGGTCTGAGCGCGATGGCCACCCGGCTCTCCGCCCGCCACCGCGACCAGCGCGGCTTCGTCTTCCCCTCGCCGGTGGTGATGCTCAGCATCATCGCGGTGGCGATGGCCGGCATCGCCTTCGTCGCCACCCGCGGCGGCGAGCCGACCGAGCGCGAGATCACCACGATCTCGGCCAAGGAGACGCCCAGCGCCGCGCCCAGCACGCCGGCGGCCGGGCCGACCAAGAAGCCCAAGCCCGCCAAGCCCCCGGTCAAGCGCTCGGAGGTCTACGTCGAGGTCTACAACAACTCCGGCATCACCGGGCTCGCCGGCACCGTCTCGGACCGCGCCGGCCAGGCCGGCTGGCAGGTCGTCGGCTCCGACAACTGGGTCGGCACCATCCCCGCCTCGACCGTCTACTACCCCCGGCGCCTCGAGCGTGCCGCGAAGCTGCTCGCGCTCGACCTCGGCATCGACCGCACGATGCCGGCCGTCGACCCGATGCGGCTCGACCGGCTCACCGTCATCCTCACGGGCCCGCTGGACTGACCTGCGCCTGACCTGCGCCTGACCTGCGCGCGGCCGTGACCGGCCCCACGTGCGGGCGCCGGCTCGGTCTGGGAACCTGGGGGGCATGGAGTTCACCTCCGCCGAGGGAGAGCAGAAGTACGCCGCGCTGGTGCGCGCCGCCGACCGCGCCGTGATCGGCCTCGACTTCGACGGCACCCTCTCGCCGATCGTCGACGACCCCACGCGGGCGCACATCCACCCCGACGCCCCCGAGGTCCTCGTCGACCTCGCCCAGGTCGTCGCCGCGGTCGCGGTCGTCACCGGCCGGCCCGCCCGCCAGGCCCTCGACCTCGGCGGGCTCGAGGAGGTCGGCAACGCGATCGGCGAGGCCGGCAAGGAGCTCTACCTGTTCGGCCAGTACGGCAACGAGCGGTGGTCCTCCACCCGCCGCCGCATCGTCTCCCCGCGCCCGCCGCACGGGCTCGCGACGTTCCTCCGCGACCTGCCTCGCGCGCTGCGTCGCGCCGACGCCGCCGACGCCTGGGTCGAGGACAAGGGCCTCGCGCACGCCGTGCACACCCGCCGCCTCCCCGACCCCGAGGGCGCCTTCGAGCGGCTGCTGCCGGTGCTGCGCGACCTCGCCGCCCGCAACGGGCTGGTCCTCGAGCCGGGCCGCAACGTGATCGAGGTCCGCGCCCCCGGCATGGACAAGGGCAAGGCCGTCGACACCCTCGCCGCCGAGGTCGGGGCCGGTGGGTTCCTCTTCGCCGGCGACGACCTCGGCGACCTCGAGGCCTTCGACGCCGTCACCGCCCTCGGCAAGGACGGCATGCCCACCCTGCTCGTCTGCTCGGCCTCCGACGAGGTCAGCGCGCTCGTCGACCGCGCCGACGTCGTCGTCCACGGCCCCGAGGGCGTCCTCGGGCTCCTCCGCCGCCTCACCGCCGACGCCCGCGCCGCCGACGCCCGCTCGCGGTAGTCCTGCCCCGGAAGCGGTCGTATCCCACCTATA